>CAWCJR010000001.1:0-39891 GCA_963796015.1 uncultured Acidobacteriaceae bacterium
GCCGCTCGTCTGATAAAAATCGCTAACCGCACGGATATCGTTGCGCTGAATAACCGGAACGGCGGTTTTAACGTCAGGACATTCGGCAAGAACGTCCTTGTAATCTCTGTACGTCAGAAAGTACCAGTGCATTCCGGTAAAGCTTCCATTCAATGCCGGGGCGTGGCCCCCCAGATGAACATAACGTTTTCGCCAAGCTCATCGAACTGCTTTCGGTTGCCGGAACGAAATCCTTCTCCGAGGCCTACTAAAAGAAGCAGCGACCCGACTCCCCATGCGATGCCAAACATAGTGAGGAACAAGCGCAGTTTATGCGCCCATAAAGTGCGTAGAGTTTGCGCGAAAATATCGAGAACGGATCGCATAGATGGTTAGACGTTAGTAATCATAAATGAGTATGATGCAGTTCTTTTGCGATCGCTTTGGGAAAGCCATTGGCCGTGTTGCGAGCCGAGCATGCCTAGCTCTTTACACGCCTCGCCGACGGTCGTCGGGCCGGTCGTGCGCCTCACGCAACCCGAATCGTGATACGGAATGTGGGGCTGGAAGTTCCATGGGACTCCCGTCGCCATAGAATCAAGTCCACTGCGCTATCGGACAATAAGCGAGGACGCATGTATGGGGGAAAGGACCCACTGGTCGCCGTGACAGTCATTGTGTAGGTGCTGGGCGGGGTACCTCGATCGGCTGCGAGCGGCCCTGCCTCCGATTCCAGCCGGCACTGGGTCAGTATATTTTGCTTAATTCACCGTGAAGTTGAGTGATCCTGGGCAGTCACAGTACCTGTCGCCGCGTCCGAGGCACGGAAGGTCACAGTGTACACACCCGGCGTTGGGCCGGAACCTCCTGCCGAGCCACCTGTTGTGCCCCACTGAGGAGCCGCTACCACCGCCGCAGGCTGTCATCCCGAACGACAGAATCGCCGCAAGCACCCGAACCAGCCGCAGAGCTTGCGGACCCGCCACGGGGGTAACACCGATCAGTAACATGCCTGTAATGGCCATTCCACCCAAACCCGACGCTGTTCGCCGACCTGGCCTGCATGTTCGCACTCGATGCGGGGGAAATAGTCGTCATCGTTGTGCTCCCGATTGGTTGCTGGTGACATTCACTTGTGCCGGACTGAAGCTACAGGTCGGTACACGTTTATCGGCCGCGTTCTGGCCGGTTACCGAGCATGTTAGGTTCACCGCGCCTGTAAATCCGGTGGAGGCGGAGACATCTACTGGGGTGGTGATCGTCCCTCCCGCCGCCGACGAAATGCTTCCCGTGCTCTGGAAAAAGGACAACCCCAAAGACTGTCCTGACGGGTTCGAGCATCCGGCAATGCACGTCATTGTGACCGGGGCCGAGGGGCCGGACACTAAAAAGTTGTTGTCTCCCCCATATGTCGCAACAATGCTGTTCGGTCCCGCCGCCAGTGAAATCGCATTCACTTGAAGGAACACTTGCAGGCAAAGGCCCACTGACACGCCGTCGCATCCATCATTTACATTTCCCGTGCCCAGGATCGTGTTGCTGGTCGTATCGGTGAATGTCGCGGTACCGGTCCCAAAAAAGAAGAATTTGCCGGAAGTGTGGTAGCAATTTGTGCCAAGACCCCGACGCTGCTGCCGATCGTTGAACTCGCGTTCGCTGTCGCCGTAATCGTCGTCGGCGCCTTTGTCACCGAGAAGGTTGCCGGCCCTCCAGCGCTCGACTTGTAGCTCAGGTCTCCCGCATACGATGCGCTGATCGCATGCGTGCCGGCCGAGAACACCGAAAAATTGATCTCAGCGTTTCCCGTAGAATCGAGCGTCGCTGGGAAGTTGCTCGATTGGGCATCGGTAAAATATACCGTTCCGGTCGCGTCCGCCGTCGGGTTCGCGCTGCCAGCCTGCGATACCCCGATTGGCTTGGCGTTCATCGAAATCAACGTTCCCAGCGGCCAGCTGCCGCCCACCGCGTTCACAAGCTGCCCCGAGGAATCTACCACATAGACAGTAGTACGAGAGTCCTCCGGACTCACTGTCAACTGCACCGGCTGAGACAGGCTGCCGGAGTAGCTACCATCTCCACCATATCGGGCATACACGTTATAGGTTCCGCCGGGAAAAGCGCGTACGGACCCGAAGCTGTCCCACCGTTCAACCCCAGCAGCGTCGGTGTGGTGCTCGTGGACGCCTGCTGCTGCGTGGCGTAGTTGTCTTCGATGGCCACGTTTCCGGTTGCGGATGATGGATTCACGCCCGCCGTGATGTTCACTGCAATCCCATGAACAAAATTTGTCTTGTTCAGCGTCAGGGTTGTGGTCGTCGCCGCAAGTGAGTCGTCACCCCAATGATTCACCAGGTTCGTTGCGTCCACGCTCCCAGGCCCGTCGCTAGGTTGTAGCCCGCCCGGAGTTATACCCGTCCATGAATCCATTGGTTCCGCAATCCTTGCTGCTGGCGGCGCAATGCACCGAGTTATTGCCAATCGTCACCTGGTGGAACACGCTCGGCGCGGTCTGCGCAAGTTTGTACGGGGTCCCCAATTTGCCTGCCCGAGCCGCAAGCCACCGCCCACTTTCTGATTCACCAGCACCAGGATTCCCGCGAACGCCGGGGCCGAGGCCGAGGTTCCCCCCATTCCATGAATCGTGACATTCGTTGTTTGGTTGGAGCAGTCGGTGTCGGTGCGCAACCCCCAGAGCGCCCCATAGTTTCCAGCGCCTGCCATCAAAGACACATCCGGCAAATCACGCACGGCGTCGTTATTGCTCGCCGGATATCCACGCTGCCACGCTGGTTTTGGATACCCGGCTTGGCCTCCATTTCCCGCGCTGCTGGCGCCCCCGCCTCCCGCCCATATGCTTGTCTGGCCCGATCCGACAGTGTTTCCGGACAAAAGCCCATTTGTCGTTGTCGAGTCGTTCCACAATTATCGGGAATGTATTTCAGAGCAGATGTGTAATTGGCGCTATTGGTAGATCCCACGTAGGTTGCGAAACTGCTTTTCAGGACGTCAAAGTCCGTTCCACCCACAGCGATGTTGTACGGCGTCGATGCCGTCCATTTACCCCTAGTCCTTGAGTCGCGGCGGTCTCGGTGTCCGGATTGTCGCATCCTCGACCGAGTCATCGGTCGAAACCGTTACTGTCATCCCTTGCGCAGCCGCCTGCTCCCACGCATTCAGAATCTCCAGATTCCCGCAGCACCCATTGCCGCCTCGCAGGAGCTGTAGCTCACGCTCAGAATATCTACCTGGTTATCGTCGATGGCGCGATAAATCGCAAGAATCAGGCCCGATTGGAATACGGTATCGCCTGCCGCGTAGTACACCACCTTCGCGCCCGGAGCCACGCCTTCGGCAATCTCAGTGTCCAGGTTCGCTTCCGTCTCGTCCGCATTGACATCGAAATTGGAGAAGCTGCCATCGTATACTGCCGTCGCTCCGTTTCCGGCGAGGCCGAAGAACGATCGATAAGACTCATCGCCTGAGTGGTACAACAGCATACGGCAATACCTATCGTCACTCCCGTTCCGTCATAGGTGCTTTGCCCGGAT
Source organism: uncultured Acidobacteriaceae bacterium (assembly GCA_963796015.1). GTDB lineage: Bacteria > Acidobacteriota > Terriglobia > Terriglobales > Acidobacteriaceae > PALSA-188. Next base: position 3,528 of record CAWCJR010000001.1, read on the forward strand.
GCCAAACGGATATTCAACGAGTTCGGTGTGTTGTATATCGTCGCCGCGTCTCCCGGCCCCAGGAACAGGTACGTCTGCCCACTGATCGTTCCCGTCAGATCTGGGACGAAGCGCTTTAGGGTGGGATCCCACCTACAAACGGCCCCTCACTACGTTCGCTTTTGGCTTGAAATCGCTAAAGCTGCCCACTCCCGCCACAACCGGCGTCAAAGCCGCCGGTATTTGCGGGTCATTCGCATTCGCCCAGTGCTGTTCGCCGTTCACTGCGTATTTATGGATCGAGGTATGCAGCGCGTCTTGCACCTGGGCGGCGGTACCTGAAAATTCAATGACGGTGCGGCCTTTGCTCACCTGCGCAATTTGAAAGCCGTGGCTCTGCAACCATGCCGTCACCTGCTGGATGTCCTGATCGGATGGGCCAAACTGTTTTCCGAATTCGTCCGGCGTCATCCACTTGTGATAGTTGGGAGAGGCTTTATCCTGCTGATCGTCAATTAAAGTTCGTAACGCGCTCTCTTGCTCGTCGCTTCGCTTCAAGACCAGCAGCATGCGATTCATTGGCAAGTCCATCGGCGCCGCGCCTTGATCGAATTCTTCGCGTGCCAAAGGATGCGTGTTGCCCTTCAGGACCGTCAGTTGGCTTTCATCCACTGGTTTAGTGATAGGACCCGGGACGAAGTCTGAGTGAGACTTAAGCTGGAGAGGAGAAAAACAAGACTGAATAGTTTAAGCGGACGGACAGCGGCGACGACACCCATGGCACAGCACTCCTGCATCAGTGTTATGAACAATCAGTCCGAAGCCACGCCACGGGGAAGCGGCAGTTGGATGGAGCTTCAGCATGCTGATAATGCGGTCCGGAAAAGCGCTCGTCAAGGGAAAAGGGCGAAAACAGTAGAGAAACGGCCTAAATACAGCATTTTGCCCTGTGAATTAGGGTGTTTGCCCTAGCTCGCCACGGTCATTTTTCGTGCCTCAGAAATCGTCGTGGAAGGAATCGGCAGGACGTGCGCGAATTATTCGTGGCATCCCGACCGTGGAGAATGACGGCCAATCATTTCTTCCCGCTTGGCAAGCAGGGTTTCTATTGTGTCTATCAGAGAGGAGCTTTGAGATTTGGATATTACGCTTTGAACTCCGACCTCCGAAGCCTCCGTCCGTAACTGGTCCGATGCGTACATGGTAAGCATCACGGTTGGGATTTTGGGTGCAATCACAGCCATGCGGCGAGCCGCCTGCAAGCCATCCATCACGGGCATCACAAGATCAAGCACGATGATGTCGGGAGTGAGCACCATTGCCTGATCAATAGCCTCCTGGCCATTAGCGGCTTCTCCGCAGACCTCCCATTCCGGGTTGGTCTCCAGGAGACGGCGAATAGACTTTCTGACCAATGGACTGTCGTCGGCGATGAGTATCCGGGCGCGCACGGAAACTCCTCCAATCTTTGCCAGGGCACTCATACTGCAACTTAGATGTCGGAGATACCCCGAGACGTTGTGCAAAAGCAGGAACACTATACCCTGATTGAGTGCGGGAGCAAAGGCTTCCTTTTTTGATGAGGGGATTGTTAGGTGTGAGACCGAGCCGCCGGGCTGCGCGTCCTCTACATTTCCCGGACGCTTTGATTCTTATCGAGGCGGATTGCCGCCACCAGACGGCGAGGTTCATTGTCCGCAGAAGTCTTATAAATCATCACATATTCGCGCTGATGCACCATCTGATCACCCTCGTATTGTTGAAGGGGCGCTTGTCCGGCAGCATAAAACAAACCATACGTCGCCATAGGCCGTCTCTCACTCCTGCGAGATGAAGGCTTCTCGCTCTCTATTAAGAATGTAACGGCATTTGCCCTCTCAGCGGCAAACAATCTGCCCTTCTGCTCCTTCGATATTGGACAGTTATGCCAGATTCGGGAAAGTGTGGCTGGACTGAACGCTCCCGGTATGGACTAGCGGCAGAGGTCTTACTAAACCGACCAGCCGCGGAAATTTAGCGCGCTAAAAAATGCCAGTGAAATCTTGTATAAAATGGAAATCAATCCGGGGCTGTAGCTCAGCTGGATAGAGCGAGAGTTTCCTAAACTCTAGGTCGGCGGTTCGACTCCGCCCAGCCCCTCCAGTTTTTATCAATCATCGCAAAAGCCTCGGAGCGTCAACCCGTCCCGTTTCGGAAGCCTTGCCCTTTTGGAAATAACTTTCTTAGCACCTCAAGTGTTTTCCCGCGGCGATTGGCACGTATCGTGACAAAGTAATTGCGTGGGAGGAAAAGTTCTTATGCAGTACGACGACCCAGAGAGTTTTTATGAGTTGTGCGCCCGGGCGCTGAGAGAGAAGGATTTCGAAACCGTGGTGGAAATTGTGGACCGAATATTATGTGCCGCGAACGAGAAGGCGCAGGCTTATTCGGGACATCGCAACCGAAACGCACGAGAAACGTGAGCTTGAGGTTCGGCTTCGTTGAACAAACGTTTCGGTCGGCTCCGCACTGTCTGGAAAGCCGCTAGGAGTCAGCGAACAAATGCCTCGCCTTCACCCTCCGAGTTTCCCATAGGACGTAAGCCATATAGACGATGACAGCCACATTTATAAGCAGCAGGCTGGCATGAAAGAGGCTCGGTCTCGTGAATATCTTGAAGATTTCAAAGGGCACGTATAACATTCCCGACACCAGCGCGATCCATTCTGCCCAAGCCCTGGCCCTCCATAGTCCGTAAGCTTCCACGAAACGCAAGATAGAATAAACTGCCACGACCCCCGCGACGACCCACAACTTCTTGTCTGTCAGGCTGTCTGCCCAATCGAGAAAAAGCTGAGCAAAATGATGGTCGGGACTGATATGCAGAACCGTCAAGCACCAATCGGCCACGTCGCCGGGGTCTTTATGGACAAGAAACATGATTCCAAAAATGCTTGCCACTGCCGCGACGCCTTTTATCAATTCCAAAGAAGCCACGGCACGCAGCACTTTGATATGAGGCTTGGGCTGGTGTGTCGCGGGAAGAACCGTGGTTTGCACTACGCTCCTCATCCTTAACTCATTATCTCCCAGGCTGCACCAACAGTTGGTCCGCGGAAGTGAATAACCGCGCACGAATGAACAACGTACTAATGAGGGAAGTCAGGCCCGAGGAGGCGAGAATCATTGCCAGCACCACAAATTGGTAAATCGCCGCGTACAGAGGACGAGCGCCAGAAAGCAGCATGCCCGCCATTAAGCCGGGGATCCAGACAATTCCAAGCGAGCGCACCGAGTCAATTGCGGGAATCAAGCTCGACTCGAACGCCGCCTGCACGTATGGAGAAACACTCGTGCCAGGTTCCGCTCCCAACGCCAGTGCCGTCTCTATTTCGCCCACGTGTGCAATTACGTCCGCGCGTATGCGATTCAAGGCGAGGCCATTGGTATTCATTGCATTGGCGATGAGCATACTGCCGACTGGCACTAGGGAAGTAATGGCGCTGTCAATCACTCCGAGCCATGTCATGACGGCAATGACCGAGCCGGCGCCCGCTGCAATCGCCCAAGTCGAAACTGCAAATGCTCCCGGAATGCCACGAGCGCGTCTCGCGGATGTTGCGCCGGCGGCGACGATCATTACCATCAGCAACCAAGTGCTATTCCACCGGGAGCTTTTCAATAAGAGAACTAAGATCGAGCCGACCGCTACGATTTGCAAAAGGCCGCGCACCATTGCGATCAGCACTTCACTCTCCAGGTGAATTCGACGCTTTCGCGCGAGCAACACAACGAAAATTGCGGCTAGAGCAGCGACCGCGGCTTGCCCGAGAACCAGATGCAGCGGGTCATGTAGCCAATGCTTAAGCATGCAACACCTCTTCCATGGAGCCGATACGAATGATGTGTCCGTTCTCGAGCACCATTACCCGGCCGGCCAGACGCGCAGCCTGGGCTTTGTCATGCGTAACCAGCAAGCAGGTGAGCCGAAGATTACTCACAATATTGCGAAGCAGCGCTTCAATCTCGATCTTGGATGCTTCATCCAAAGCCGAGGTCGGTTCATCCAGCAGGAGTATTCGCGGGGAGTTTGCGAGTGTGCGGGCTACCGAAACTCGCTGAGCTTCGCCGCCCGATAGATTGGCAACGTTCCGGGTAGCATATTCTGCCAATCCAACTTTGACCAATAGCTCTGAGATCGCTTCATCAGAGAAAGTCTCACCGTGCTGCTCAGGTCCATATTTCAGATTTTGCGCCACCGTGCCGGGGAACAGGAAAGGCCGCTGCGTCACCAATCCAATTTCTCGGCGAAGGGTTCGCGGCTCGATCTGCCGATAGTCAACACCTTCGAGGAAAACTGTTCCGCAAGTAGGCTCATCCAGCCGATTCAACAACCTCAATAAAGAACTTTTCCCCGACCCGCTGGGGCCGACGATAGCTAATACCTCTCCGCTATGAACTTCAAATGTGGCCCCTTCCACCAGGACCTTGCCATTTACGCTGCGCCCCAGATTTTCGGTACGAAGGAGGACAGAATCGGAGGTTGCGAGAGTGTTCACTGAGTTAATTGCTACCGCGCGGCGATACTTGCCCGGAGTTCCTGCAAAATCTCACTGGCTGCCTTGCGCGCGAGATCCTGTTGGGTAACATCAAAAGAAATCGCGCCTACGCGGGCGTGGCCTCCGCCTCCGTAGCGTTCGCAAATTTTGGCCAGGTTGACCGTAGGTTCCGGCGGTCCCCACGGATTCGATCCCACGGAAACTTTCACTCGAAAACTGCTCTTGCTCAATCCCACGCTATAGATCGATTCCGGACTCAAGTAGTACGGGACAAATTTGTTGTAGCCTTCCAGGTCCTGATCGGTGACGTCAAAAAAAATCGTGCCATCTTTGCATTCGATACGCTCCTTCAAGATCGCGATGGACAGTTCATGGCGGCTCAAAAGAGGAGGCATCACCGCTGCGACGAATGGCTCGTTCAGAATTTCCTCAAGCGGCTTGGTTGCCAGCAGCGGAATGAGGCGCGGGATAAACGCCGGATCCTGCGCCGACTCGATCACCATGGTGAGTTTCATGGCGGGAGCTTTCATTTCGACGGCGGTCATCGCGTCGGGATACAGAGCTCCGTCAATGATGTCGGTCCAATGGACAAGCTCGGCCACCGGACGCCGGATCGAAGCCGAAGCGCTGCTCGGCGATCATCGCGATAAAGCTGGTGCAGGATTTGAAATCGGGATCGTAAAACTTGCGGTTGCTCTGGTCCTGCTCGAAGTGCTCGGCGTCAGCCGGCGTGAGGAATGCGCTTTGATGATGATCGAACCACCAGGTAATTTTTGGCGAACTGGAATATTTGAAGTCGACGATGGCATTCTCGTCGCCATCGAAACTGCTTCTCGTCGAAAAGCGCGCCGGCGCGATGTAACAAGCCGGAAAAGACGAATTCGACGTCGTTGCGAATGCGCTCGCGATAAAAACGGGAGAACAGGGCGGCCGAAGACGCCCCATCAAAACACTTGTCATGGTAGAAGACTTTTACTTTCAAACTGCTTTCCCTCGCCCTATGAACCGAAAATCCAAGTATGCAGACTACCTGAAATTTGAGGATAACGAAAAGTAAATAGAGATTACTCGGTCACGCGACGTTGGGTTTGCTCAAGAAGGGAAATCGTAGGCAACGGGCAAGCGACATGCGCGATCGCTTACTATGCTTGTTCTCCCAACTATGCTCGTTCTTCGGCGAAGTCCCCAATCCACGGCAACTTGAATTTCCTGCCTTGAAAGGCTTTAACCAGTAATACCATCCAAAGCATAAAGCAGCCTAAGCAAGAAATTGTCACGATAAGGGCTGCAATAAGAAAAGGAATAAATGAGAAGGCCGCAAGCGCAACTCGCAGGATGGCAGCGAATACGGAGGCTACGACGAACAGAAAAATAGATTGAAAGGAGTGAAATCGAACGAAGCGGTTGGCCTTAAAGCGGCTTAACAACAGAAAAATTGCCGCGGGAATAAAAGTGAAATAAGCGAATGCCGCCGCGAATCGGTCTGACCCACTCAACCAGGATGCAACAGCATCGCTACTCCTTCCGCACAGTGGGCAGGGCAAATTGGAATCAATTTGTTCGATTCCGCAGTTTGAACAGGTGGCAGGCATTCCTAAGGAGAGTCAACAAGCTCCACGTCCACGGCCTGCCCGACTATATCTACCTGCGTGGTTTGAAGGGCGTTCGTCGTCGTGCTGTAGATATTCAATATTCCGTTCTGGCAGACATAAACAACGTTGCGTCCTGTGATCGGTTGAATGCCGGTCACGTTCCCATTCGCTGGCGGAATGACGACCGAAGAATTTGTTGGGTTGAAAATGGACAAGCATCCCGCACTACAGGTTTGAGCCCCGATAAATAATTCGCCATTTGAACTGATTGCCATCCGATTGTGATACCCGTCGGAGATTGCAATTGGAGCAGAGTTCAGAACCGTATTGGAGCCGACACCAATCAGACTCAATACTCCGGCGCCCGTCGATGTCCCCGCGACATAGAGGGTAGAGCCGTTCAGAAGGCCATATGTTGCCGCTGGCACGGCAATCGTCCCGCTGACTTGTGGCGGGCTCTGTGTCATATCCAGAACCGCCACGCTCGCTACAGCGCCGCCGCACTCGGGTCCGCAATTCAAAATGTAAGCGACGGTATCGTCAGCGCTAAAAATTCCCCACACTGGGTGGTCGAACGACGGGCTGGATACAGTCGTGCGAGGATCGTTGCTGGTTCCAATCTGACTCGGGGAGATAACAGTAACGGCTTGTGGATTGTTCCCAAATGCCAGAATCCTGCTGCCGTCATGGCTGTCAACAATGTATTGAGCGCCCGCCACTGGAATGGTGGCCGAAACAACGGATTGTGGCAGATTCATCCCAACCACCGCGCCCGGCGAAGAGCCTTGGCCCGCAGAGACTGCCGCGTTGGGAATCGCCGCATAACCAGTCTGGTTGTCCGTCCAAACGAACATGCTTTTAGCCGTACCCGGCAAACTAACGGTGGACTGTACCGCCTCGTTGGTGTTATCCACTATCGCCACCGAATTACTTGTGTCATTTAGCACCAACGTGAAAGCTTTACTGGGCGAGAGCGCCATCATTCCCGCATTTGGAAGAGAGGACAAGTCCACGGTGGAAGGGGAAAGCACATCCGCGGAAGCATCTACAATATTGAGCGCCGGACTGATTGTACCCAGGGACGTGGTTGACAAGGGATTTGAAACGAATGCCCGAAATCCCAGTTTGCTGGGTACGTTTGGGTTGCTGACAGTCGTGGGGGGTGTCGTGACCGTTCCGTAAGGGTTGCTGCTGCACGAAACCAGACTTCCGCACAAAGCCAGCAGAGAGACGGCGAAAACTTTTTTCAACCCGGGAACTCCCAAAGGCATGAGCAATAGTAAGTAGGATGCAAAGAAGCGGATTATAGCAGAGGTATTTGCGCCAGCCCGAAGGTTTGCATCCGTGCAAACCTCATAGTCATCTTGTATTCTCAATAGCATGCCTGCTGATCTATTGGAGCGTTTGAAGAAGGCGCCGGTGCTGTGCGATGGCGCGATGGGCACTCTTCTGTACTCTAAAGGCGTTTTCATCAACCGGTGTTATGACGAACTGAACCTGTCGCAGCCTGATCTAATCCACGGGATTCATCACGAATATTTGCAGGCGGGGGCAGAAGTCATAGAAACGAATACTTTTGGAGGGAACTCGTTTCGCCTTGAACGCCATGGCATGGAGAATAAAGTCCGCGACATCAATTTGGCGGGAGCCCACCTTGCGCGCGACGCGGCCAAAAGTTTTGACGTTTGGGTCGCGGGTTCGGTTGGTCCGCTAGGCATTCGCATTGAGCCTCTAGGAAAAACGTCTTTTGCCGAGGCTCGTGCCGCTTTTCGAGAGCAAATTGAAGCTCTGGTCGAGGGTGGTGTAAACGTCCTCATCATGGAAACATTTGGATATGTTGAAGAACTCCATCAGGCAATCCTGGCCGCCCGCGATGTGGACCCAAAGATTCCAGTAGTGGCGCAAGTTACCGTTGACGAAGATTCCAACTGCCTCGATGGCTCAACTCCAGAGACGTTCGCGCCTCGCCTCGAAGAATGGGGCGCTGATGTCATCGGTTGCAATTGCAGCGTGGGTCCGGTCGCGATGCTGGAGGCCATGGAACGAGTACGGGCGGCAACGTCACTGCCACTTTCCGCACAGCCGAATGCAGGAATACCCCGGTCCGTCGAGGGCCGCAATATTTATTTGTGTTCTCCCGAATACATGGCAAGTTATGCCCGAAAATTTGTTACCGCGGGTGTCCGGCTGATTGGCGGATGTTGCGGCAGCACACCGGATCACATCCGGGTAATGAAGTCCGCATTGCGAGCGGGGGAAGCGCGCGCCAGAATTACCAGCGCCGGCGTCAAAAGCGGCGCGGCTGCCACCACTGTTTCGGCAGTGCCAATTGAACAGCGATCCCATATCGGCGCGAAAATTGCCTCGGGCGAATTCGTAACCATGGTCGAAATCGTACCCCCTAAGGGAACCGACATTCGCAAAGAAGTGGAAGGTTCGCGGTTTCTGAAATCCGTAGGAGTAGATGGAATCAATATTCCAGATAGCCCTCGAGCCTCAGCCCGGATGAGCAACCAGGCGCTTTCGCTTCTGATTCAGCGAGAGGTGGGCATTGAAACCATCCTGCATTACACCTGTCGTGATCGGAACGTGTTGTGCATCCAGTCCGACCTGCTCGGTGCCGCCGCCACCGGCATCCGGAACCTGATCTGCATCACTGGAGATCCGCCGAAAATGGGCAGCTATCCCGATGCGACGGCGGTTTTCGATGTTGACGCCATAGGCCTGGTTAATATCGTGCACAACTTGAATCGCGGCCTGGATATTGGCGGCAACGCAATCGGAGCCGGCACGTCTTTTGTGATCGGAGTGGGAGCAAATCCCGGCGTTTCCAGTCTGGACGAAGAGGTCCGCCGTTTTGAATACAAAGTTGAGGCTGGTGCGGAATTTGCAGTTACTCAACCGGTTTTCGACCTCAGTCTGCTGGAAGCATTCCTTCGCCGAATCGAGCACTTCCGCATTCCGGTAGTGGCCGGTATTTGGCCGCTGGTAAGCGCGCGAAACGCCGAGTTTATGAAGAATGAGCTTCGGGTCTCCGTCCCCGACGCCATCCTGCAACGTATGACCAGCTCGGCCACGCCAGAAGCCGCACGGGAAGAAGGCATTGTGATCGCGAGGGAAATGCTGCTGGCAGTTCGCGGAATGGTGCAGGGGGCGCAAATCAGTGCTCCGCAAGGCAAATATTCGTCCGCGGTGGATGTGCTCGAGGCATTAGGGGTCTCGTCTCAATCCGCAGCAGGTAACTAACACAGTAACCGCCCATACTGGGCCTCTCTACAGTTTTTACCCGATTTTCCACGCACACAAACTGTAGAATGATAGGCAGGTAATCTCGTGCCAAAATTTGAGGATTGTCTTCAACGTCTAGAGAAAGTCGTTCAGGAACTCGAGAAGGGCGAGGTGCCGCTGGAAACGTCTCTCACTCTTTTCGAAGAAGGTATGAAACTCTCGGCCAGCTGCCGGAAAGAGCTTGAAGAGGCCGAGGGTAAAGTTGAAATTCTCTTGAAGCAAAACGGAAAGTTTCAGGCTGAGCCGTTCGACGCTCTTGGTGATAAAGCGTCTGTGCGCAAGTAGAACGCAATTTTAAGTGTGTTGAATAAACGTGTGGCGAAATCACGCCAGTGATCGTCGCACCTAGCGCCATCGCCAGATGGTGAAAGAAGAGGGAAGTATGCAGCCTCTCAATGTTGTCCTGCTTCAAGGTGATTCTGGAATATCGCAAAACTTGATCGCTTCGTTGTCCAATTCCACACATCATGTTCATCTTGCGCGCTCCTCCGAGGAACTACGTCGTAGCATTGTTAACAATCACGCGGGTGCGGTGATCCTCGATCTGGAATTGTCTTCTCTTTCAGATGTGGAGAAGTTGTCGCGCGAATTTCCTGACGTTTCGATCGTCTGCAATCATCGCATCGCCGACGAACAAATGTGGACAGCCACGCTGAATGCCGGCGCGGCGGACTGCTGCCCGTCATCCGACACAAAGGGATTGCCCGCGCCGCCTTGGCGAGTTCTTCGCACACCATATAGCGGCCCTACCTCTCACGTAGAGACAGCCGCCTCGGCTGTCTGGGCGAGCGAAGCAGGGTCGCCGCAAGCTCAATATCAGTGGCGTTTGTGGCTAGACTGGGCGTGCCTTCCGATATGTTGCCTTCCGCGTAAGCCCTTCACCATCCCTTGCTATACTCAGCGTCATGCTGGAGGAAACGCTCGAGGGCGGCAAAAAAATTGTTGATGCAGCTCTAGAGCGGTCGCTGCCCGGCGCTGATATTCGTCCCGCTTCGATTCATCAGGCGATGCGTCACAGCGTATTCGCCGGGGGCAAGCGATTGCGTCCCATCTTGTGCATGGAGACGGGACGAATGATCGCGGGCTCGCTTCCAGCAGGAATCGAGGACCTTGGCGCCGCTCTCGAAATGCTGCATACATATTCGCTGATTCATGACGATCTCCCCGCGCTCGATAATGACGATCTGCGCCGCGGCCGTCCCACTTGTCACAAGATCTATGGCGAGGCTATCGCGATTCTGGCTGGAGACGCTCTCCAGACTCAGGCTTACGAGGTTCTTTCCAGCCTGCAATGTTCCGCCGAATCACGAGTGCGCATTATCGAAGAAATCGCTCGCGGCACCGGCACGGTCAACGGCATGATCGGCGGCCAGGTGATTGATCTCGAAGCCGAACACACCAAGCCCGATCTGGAAACAGTCGAATATATTCATCGCGCTAAAACAGCGGCATTGATCACTTCCAGTGTTGTCAGCGGCGGACTCTATGGCGGCGCGAACGATCACGAAGTGAGCCAACTGAGGGCTTTTGGACAATCCATCGGATTGGCGTTTCAGATTCTCGATGATGTTCTTGATCTCACTCAAACCTCCGAGCAACTCGGCAAAACCGCAGGTAAAGACTCAGAGGCAGAAAAGGCAACCTATCCTGCGCTCTTTGGCGTGGAGGAGTCCATAGTGCGGGCGAATGCGCTCCTCGATTCGGCGTTGAGATCGCTCGAGAATTTTGGCCGGCGAGCCGAAACTCTGAATTCACTCGCACAATACCTGGTTCAGCGAAAGAAATGATTTGAGCACTTGTCAGTGGGTATTCCGAATGTCCCTCATCGCCCTTCTGGCGGGATCGCCTGCCCGGGGGGCCTCTCCTGCGGCCGTCCCCGCAATCGCACAAGCCGTGGACAGCCATTACAACCACTTGCGCACCTTGCAGGCCGATTTTGTCGAGATTTATACAGGTGCGGGAACAGAACGCACCGAATCGGGAACCCTTCTGCTAAAAAAACCCGGCAAGATGCGGTGGGACTACCGTTCTCCAAGAGAGAAGTTGTTCCTGAGCGACGGTAAACAGGCTTGGTTTTACATTACGGGCGAACAGCAGGTTAGGAAGATTTCCGCGCATCAGTTGGAAGACCTTCGGTCGCCTCTAGCATTTCTTTTGGGTAAGAGCCGATTAGAGAAGGAACTAAAGGGTTTATCGCTGGCTACCGATATATCAGCCTTGGGGGTCGGGGACACCGTTTTGCGCGGCGTACCGGTCGGCATGGAAGATCGCGTGAGTCAGGTGGTGTTGGAAATAACCTCGGACCATAAAATATCGCGAATTGTTCTGGATGGAACTGACGGATCCGTAACTGAGTATAGGTTCAGCAATCAACAGGAAAACATTCAGGTTTCCGATCAGCAATTTCATTTTGTCCCTCCCCCAGGGGTTCAAATCATCGAGGGCGACTTTGCTCAGTAAGATGGCATCTAACTCCGGAGAGAACTTCAAAAATTGCTTTTGATTTCAGTGCTTTGCGGGTGGCGAGTGATGCCTGAGATGGTCATTACTCCCGTACCGGATTGGAATCTTAGGCTACCGGGAACTCTTATCTAAGATGCTAAACTTGATCGGGGTCCCCTCAATAAGAACTTATGGCCGAGTTTGTCATAAAAGTTGCGGATGAACGGGGCCGTTTGGTTCAGCAAGTGGAGAGCGGCTACTCCGAAGCGGAGGTGCGTGATCGGTTCGTACAACAGGGCTTTCTGGTCTATTGGGTTAAGCCTCGGGGAATGCTTTCGTCAGGGGAATTCAACTTCCGGCGAGGCGGGAAGGTTAAACAATCGTCGTTTGTTGTTTTCAATCAACAGTTTCTGACCCTGATCAAGGCGGGCCTGCCGGTTTTGAGTTCGCTGGATCTGCTGATTCGACGGCAAAAAGATGCATACCTGCGCAGCCTTTTGCAGAACGTTCGTGACCGCGTAAAAAGCGGCGAATTGCTTTCCGACGCCTTTGCCGCGCAGGGCGCCTTTCCAAAGATTTACACCAGCACGTTATTGGCGGGTGAGAAGAGCGGCAACATGGAGGAAGTTCTGGCACGGTACATTGCGCTTCAACGCATGGCGCTGACATTTAAGAAGAAGTTGGTGGTCTCGCTGGTGTACCCGGTTCTTCTGATTTCGGTCGTTTTCGTCATGCTGATATTCCTGGTGACCTATGTGGTCCCGCAATTTGCGAAGCTTTACGAGGATATGCATGCGGACCTTCCTGCGATGACGGTCTTTATGCTGGCCTTGGGAAACAACGCGCAACGGTATGGTGTATTCGTGGCCGTGGGAGCCGTCATAGTTCTTGTGGCATTGTGGCGATGGAAGGGATCTGATCGCGGAGCGGAACGTATTGACCGGACACTCCTGGCCATGCCTTTATTGGGCGATATATGGTTGAAGTATCAGGTGGCCAACTTCTCCCGGATGCTGTCTACATTGCTTAGCGGAGGCATGCCACTGGTTCCTTCGCTGCAAACCGCCGGAGAATCCATGAGCAGCCGCCGCATATTAAACGGCGTTGCCGATGCCGCGATCCGGGTGCGTGAAGGGCAGCCGCTGGCGAAAAGTCTGGAAGATCAAAAGATGTTTCCTGACCTTTCGGTGGAAATGATTGAAGTGGGAGAGTCAACGGGAGCGCTGCCAGCCATGCTCAACTCAGTGGCGGAGTTTTACGAAGAGGATGTGCAAACTGCGCTCGGCGCAGCCATGGCCCTCATCGAACCCGCGATCCTCATTGTTATGGCTGTGGTAGTGGGCGGAATACTGATATCGCTGTATATGCCGATCTTTAGTTTAGGGAACGCGATTCACTAATTGGATTGCGCCCTAGCCCCTGGGCATGCGCAAGGTGGACTGAATGGCGAATGTAGCGGAAAAGAAGTCTGTATTTGTACACGGCGGCAACGGCGCCCTACCCGGCAGTCATGCCGAGGAACTGGATCGCGCCCGCGACATCGCACGGCGTTACCGCTGCGAGTTCGTGGACTTGCATGACTTCCAGCTCCACCACGATCTATTCAAAAAAATCCCCGTGCATTTGATGTTCCGCTATAACTTTATCCCTCTTGAGGAAACCAAAGATGATCGTTTAGCCATCGCGATCGCGGATCCCAGCCAGCTGATGATGATTGACGAGATCAGCCTGCTGCTCGGCAAGCGAATCATCACAAAAGTTTCCACGCTCGCACAGATCACCGAAATCCTCAAGAAGACCGAGCAATCCAAGCGCGTTTTAGAAGATGCCAGCGAGGGATTCACGCTCGATGTCATCCATGAGGACGAAGCCGGCGGCGATGAGAGCATCTCCATTGACCGGCTGACCACGCAGGGGGATATCAGTCCCATCATCCGGCTAGTGGATACAACAATTTTTACCGCGTTGCAAAGACGTGCGAGTGATATTCACATTGAGACCCGTGACGATTCTGTGGCCATCAAATTCCGTATTGATGGCGTTCTCACCCAAGCCATGCCGCCGATTGCTCGCGAGCATCACTCGACGATCATCTCGCGTATCAAAGTCATGAGCGAGCTGGATATTTCTGAGCGCCGCGTTCCGCAAGACGGCCGTTTCCGCGTGAAATATGGCCAGCCGGAGAGGCCCATTGATTTCCGTGTTTCGATCATGCCGTCCATTCACGGCGAGGACGCCGTTCTGCGTGTTCTCGATAAACAATCCATGAGCGAGAAGTTCCATAAGCTCGTTCTGGATGTAGTAGGCTTCGACGAACAGGATCTAAGAAAATTCCGGCGTTACATCAGCGAGCCTTACGGCATGGTGCTGGTGACGGGGCCCACCGGCAGCGGAAAAACTACGACGTTATACGCCGCCGTGAACGAGATCAAGACCGATGAAGATAAGATCATCACCATCGAAGATCCGGTGGAATATCAAATTCGCGGAATCACTCAGATTCCAGTAAATGAAAAGAAGGGACTGACTTTTGCCCGGGGATTGCGTTCCATCCTGCGGCACGATCCCGACAAAATCATGATTGGAGAAATCCGCGACACGGAAACCGCGCAGATCGCGATCCAATCCGCCCTTACCGGTCACCTCGTATTCACTACCGTTCACGCCAACAACGTCGTGGACGTGATTGGCCGCTTCCTGAACATGGGTGTCGAACCTTATAATTTTGTTTCAGCACTGAACTGCATTTTGGCGCAGCGGCTGGTACGTTTAATTTGCGAGTCTTGCCGTACGGTCGTGCAGTATCCGCCAGAATTGTTGGAGGCAAGCGGACTCGATGCGGAACAATGGTCCAAAGTATCCTTTTATGAAGGCCAGGGTTGCATCGAGTGTGCCGGTACCGGATTTCGAGGGCGTACCGCCATCCATGAGCTTCTCGATTTGAGTGATCGCATTCGAGAAATGATTCTACTGAAAAAGCCAACATCTGAGATCCGCCGGGCTGCCCGCGAAGAAGGTATGCGGTTCTTGCGCGAGTCTGCGCTGGATAAAGTGCGTTTGGGAATGACCACTCTGAAAGAGATCAATAAAGTTACCTTCATCGAAAGTATGCGATAGAAACAGTTTCGAGTCTCCGAGTTTCTTCTCTGAACTCGAAACTGGAAACCCGAAATTTTGTGCAATATGGCCAAGGCAAATTCACCCAAGCCGAAGGTGGCGTGCGAGATTGCTGCTGACCGGGTCATTGCCGGCAGGATCGCCGATACCGGCAGCATGATGGATACGTGCGTGTCCCACGAACTTTCGCCGGGCAGCGTCGTACCCGATTTGGTTGAGCCCAATCTGCGAGAGCGCAACTCGGTGTTTCAGGCCCTGCGGAATAGCCTGGGCAGCGTAAGCGGACGTTCCCGGGATGTGATTGCGATCCTGCCTGATGCCGCCGTACGCGTTGTCCTGCTGGACTTCGAAACCCTGCCTACGAATCGCGCCGAGGCCGAGGCGGTCGTTCGCTTTCGGCTCAAAAAATCACTGCCTTTCGATGTTGATAAAGCAAAAGTTTCCTACCAATCTCAGACTTCGACGACGTCCGGCTTGAGAGTAATCGCTGCTGTTGCCCTCGCCAGCGTGCTTGAAGATTATGAATCCGTGTTTCGGGAAGCTGGGTACACTCCGGGAGTCGTGATACCGTCCATGCTGGCAGCGTTAGGCGTGGCGCAATCCAGCGGTCCAACGCTTATCGTAAAGGTGGATGCTCGTACAACCAGCATTGCCATAATGGATAAGCAGCAACTACTGCTATTCCGAACTTTGGAAAACGCCCGCGGTGTGACCATCACTGGCGAGCAATTGGCCGAAGAAATCTATCCGTCCGTAGTCTTCTTCCAGGATACGTACCATATGAATATTGATCGAATCTTCGTAGCGGGAGTTTCCGACCTGGGCGGCGCTGCTCCCGCACTACGCGCGCAAACGGGTGCGGAAGTAGAAGAATTGGTCAAATCTTCGCAACTTGGCGGAAACATCGTTTCCGTCCCCAAATGGAGAACCGCTGGAGTTTTGGGAGCGTTACTTTCTTAGATCATGCGCATAGATATCAATCTCGCGACGCATCCATATGAGGATGTGCGGGTTTTCTGGACGCAGTGGGGAAGCATACTGGGTGGCCTCGGCGCGCTTCTTTTGGTAGTGCTGTTTTTGATCAGCCATGGATGGGAACAGGCGCGAGCGGCGCAGGAGCGGATTGCCTATGGCGAGCAACGCGTCGCCAGGCTCGATGAAGAGAAAGCCTCGGCGGAGGCGATTTTGAATCGTCCAGAAAATCGCGCAACGCGGGATCGTTCACAGTTTCTGAATGACCTTTTCGAGCGCAAAGCATTCTCCTGGACCCAGGTTTTCGAAGATCTCGAACGCATCATGCCGCCGCGCGTGCACGTGGTTTCCATCCATCCTGACATGTCGCCGGATAATCAGTTACAGATTAAACTGATCGTAGCCGGCGATTCACCGGGACGTGTTCTCGAACTGGTACGCAAGATGGAAGGCTCGCAACACTTCCGGCAAACAGAAATTCATGTGCAACAGTCCATGCAAAACCAGAAAGAATCCGGAGACACGGTAAGTTTCGATATCAGCGCGCTCTATGTTCCGCAATACGGGCCTGCAACCTCTCAGCAGCCGCCCACTGCCGCTTCGGGAGGCGCCCGCTGATGCCCGACCTCGCGGAAACTCGGCGGAAGGTCAAGATCGCGATAGGAGTTCTGGTCGTCCTGGACGTCGTTGCTGCCGTGGTCTTGTTTTCACCGTTGGTCGGCTCGGCGCAGTCCCGGGATCAACAACTCTCCCGGCTGGGAACCGAGATTCAGTTGAAAAGCCGGCAAGTAGAACCGTTGCGCGGACTTGATAAAAAGATTCCCACTGCGCATCAGCAGATCACTGATTTCTACAACACCCGGCTCACATCGGAAGATTCCGAGATTTCCGGGGAACTCCAAAAGCTGGCTGGGGAAAGCGGTGTAAAGATCGAAGGAGTCAAATACGCGCAGGATCAGGGTGACCGGTCCGGAGACCTGGAACAGCGAGCCGAAGCTGTAGGATTGCATCGCGTTCTGGTAGAGGCTGATCTTTCCGGCAATTATCTTCAACTCATGCGTCTCATCAACTCTCTGGAGCGCAACAAATTATTCTTTATCGTAGACAGCGTCGAATTGGGAGGCGAGCAAGGTGGTACCGTCAAACTCGCAATGCGGCTTGAAACCTATCGAAAGACAGATGTCACGTAGTCCCATTTGCCGCGTTTGCTCGAAATGATGAATCACAAGGCTACGATGGACTAGGACGATTTAGAAATTGATTTAAACATATTGATTTGCAAATGAAGCTCGGAAGCGAAAATCGAAATAAACTGATCATCGCCGTTGTGCTGATGGTCGTCGCCGCGGGATTGTTAGCGCGATGGCTATTCAGTTCTGGAGGCACATCTTCTGCGGCGGTGATTCCATCGGCTGCCTCGGCGTCAGCCGTCAATGCGCCCGCAAACCGGATTACCCGCGGAAAGAAAGTGCTCAAGGTGGAGCGGACCCTTGATCCGACCCTGCGTTTAGATTTATTGAACGTCAGCGAAGAAACAAAGTACGAAGGCAAAGGCCGCGATATTTTTCGCGCGGAAGCTGAGGTGATTCCGAAGGCAAAATTCCCGGCAATCGTCCAGCATTCAGCGCCGCCGCCCAATCCCGGGCCGCAACTGCCACCTCCGCCGCCACCCATCAATCTTAAGTTTTACGGATTCGCCAGCCGTCCCGGCGAGCCGAAGAAGATTTTTCTCTCGCAGGGAGACGATGTTTTCATTGCGGGCGAAGGAGATATCGTTGACCGGCGTTATAAGGTTTTGCAAATTTCCCCGACCTCGGTCGAAGTCGAAGACGTGCTCACCAATAACCGTCAGAGTATTCCGCTGACACAAGGATAGAGATAGAGATTGAGATTCACATCGCCAAGATCGTTTCCAGTTCCAGTCTCACGCAGACGCGGCGGGCAAAATGGATACATCCTCATCGCGCTCATTCTTATTGTCGCTCTTTTAACGATAGCGGCGGCAGCGATCGCGCCCAGCATTGCCTTTCAGGTAAAGCGCGACCGGGAAGAAGAGATGATTCATCGCGGCGTGCAATATTCGCGGGCGATACAGCACTACTACAAAAAGTTCAACCGGTATCCTTCCAGAATCGAAGATCTCGAGGATACGAATAACCTTCGATTTCTGCGAAAAAGATACAAAGATCCGATTACAGGCAAAGATTTCAAGATAGTCCATCTAAGCGAAGTTCAGATCGCTTTGGCGGGCGGCGGCGGTGGTGTCGCTGGCCTGACTCCCTCAAGCACCGGCCCGGGAACAAGCAATCAGTTTGGCCAATCGTCGAACGCATTCCCGAGTGCCTCCAACGGCCCCGGCGCGTCGAACCAATCCGCATCCGGAAACACGACTCCCAGCGCGAACCAGCAAGCGGGCAGTCCCGCGGGCGCGACAGGCGGCGACAACCTCACAGGGCAGACTTTTGGTGGTGGACCAATCGCGGGGGTCGAGAGCACCAGTAAAGCGGAGAGCATCCGCATATTCAACCAGAAAGATCATTACAACGAATGGCTTTTTATTTACAGTCCGCAGACTGATCGTGGAGGTTTGATCCGCACTCCGTACCAGCCGGTAGTGGTGGGTGCTACTCCCATGGCACAGCCCGGTGCTGGCGGGACTCAGGGAATGCCGGGAGGATTTGGGAGCCAGGGAATGGGAAATCAGGCGTCCCCGTTCGGCGGCATGCAGCAAGCCCCTCAAAATGTCCAGCCACAACAACAGCCGCAACGGCAATAAATCCAATCGCGATTTATACAATAAAAAACCCGCCGAAAGGCGGGTTCTTTTCGAAATCGCAGATTATCTTAAACGCTGAATGAGGATCCGCAACCGCAGGTACTCTTCACGTTCGGATTTTCGAACTTAAATCCTGCGCCCTCTAGCGTTTCGACGTAATCCACCACGCATCCGTTGAGATACATCACTGACGTGGCGTCCACGTAAACCTTCAGGCTATCCATGTCAAAGACCTTGTCCATCATGCCCGGGGTGTTTTCAAAGGACATGGAATACGAAAAACCAGAGCAACCGCCGCCAACGACCCCAACCCTCAGACCGCTGGGTACTGGGTTTTGCTGCGCCATGATTTCCTTCACCTTAGCGACGGCGTTGGGCGTTAAAGAAATCGGTGGCGTCTTCTTTTCGGTGGTTACTTCTGGAACGGTTGTGGTGGCCATGTGGCTTTCTCCTTGAGAACTTCCCATTGTAGCAAATCGGGCCGGACTGAACACTCGAAAATAGGCTGCTTCTCGCTGCCCAGCTTGAATTCATTAGATGACGCCTCGGGCGGTTTGGGCGCAATTGGAGACACCCGAATCTAGCGATGCTCGCTGGATTCGGCCGGCTTAGCTTCGCCGGCCTGAACCGCACGGTTCTTTGCCTCCATCATCTTGCGGATTCGACGCACTTCCAAAAAAGTTAGCGCCGTCATCGTAGAGATCAGGCTTCCAAACATGATTAACGCAATGTCCATTTTTGCGGGCTCCGTCCCTCGACTACTTCACGCTTTCAAATCTTGCGTCTGACTCGCATCTTATACGGAAATACGGGGCAAAACGCAAAAGTGAGGGTTCACGTTGTGGTTCTGGTCAGGTAGCCGACCTCCTGTAAGACTCTGGACCTTTCATACGGAAGGGAAAGGACGCGGCAGTCACGTCTATACATTCCGGTGCGCGGTAGTTGTCGAAAAACCGGCTGAGAATCGTATAATAGAAGCTCATGCCTAAATATTCCATTGTGGTTCCCCTGCACGATGAGCAGGAGAACGTCACCGACCTCTACGACCGCCTCAAAGCGGTGATGGAAATCAATGGCGAGAGTTTCGAAATCGTGCTGGTTGACGATGGATCGAAGGATCGCACGTTTAATCTTCTCCGCGAGATCGCAGCCATTGACAGTCGCGTCACTGTGGTAAAGCTGCGCCGTAACTTTGGGCAGACATCGGCTTTGGCAGCGGGTTTTGATCACTGTCGCGGAGAGTATGTTATCGCTATGGATGGTGATTTGCAGCACGACCCTGCCGACATCCCATTGTTCCTCGAAAAGATTGCCGAAGGCTATGACATCGTCAGCGGATGGCGAAAGGTTCGCATTGACAATCTGTGGTTGCGCCGCATTCCGTCAAAGTGCGCCAACTGGCTGATGGCAAAACTCAGCGGGGTGGATATTCACGATTTCGGCACGACCTTTAAAGCCTATCGCCGGGACATTCTGGAGCAGGTTCCTCTTTATGGCGAACTTCATCGCTTCATTCCGGCCTTGGCGTCGTGGCATGGTGCGTCCATTTGTGAAGTGCCAATCCGCAACGTGAACCGCGAGCGCGGAGTTTCCCATTATGGAATTTCGCGTACTTTCAGAGTCTTCTTTGACCTGATCACGATTCGTTTTCTGCTCCGCTATCTTTCCCGTCCGCTGCACTTTTTCGGGACTCTTGGAATGTTGAGCATCATGGGAGGATCCGCTGTGACGCTGTGGTTATTCGTCGAGAAATTCCTAAATCACAGCGATGTCATGATGAAGCACGGCCCCTTGATGATTTTCGGAGCGGTTCTCCTGCTCGGCGGATTCAATATGCTCGCCGTAGGACTTTTGGGAGAGATGCAAGTACGCCACTATCACGAGCCGTCGCGACGCGCTCCCTATTCGGTTGATCGCGTTCTGCGGGCGCAAAGCGAAGAACACACGATCTCGGAGTAGCTTCTTCGCGAGGTCTCAATTTTTGAATGCCTCTTTGTTCACCACGTACGGCATCTTCGTGATATCTCCGCCGTAATTCTTTTCCAGGACGTCCATCAGCCCTTGGACGCATCTTCCGGCCATGCCTTTGTTCGGATCGGTTGAGAGCCGGGTAATTTTCGCCGCGCTGGCGAAATGCGGATAAAGCCGGCAGCGATCTTCAATCGCGGAATCGCGCAATGGCGAGTCCGCTGGCAGAGGTTCTTTTTCGTAAACGTCAAGGGCCGCGCCGGCAATCCAATTTTCTTTTAACGCTTTTGCCAATGCCGCTTCATCTATCACCGGGCCCCGCGAAGTATTTACCAGAAATGCTGTTGGTTTCATCATCCGCAGTGTACGTTCGTTGAAAAGATGGTAAGTGGGCGTCGCGCTCTCGCCAGCCCGAAGCAGCGGCACATGAACGCTGACGAAATCAGCGTGCTCCAAAGCTTCATCGAAGCCCACATACTTGATCCAATTCTTTTCGCTACTGATGCCGCGCGCATGGCGCAAGTCCATCACTTCCTGAATAGACTTTATGTACTCCAGATTTTGATATGCGGGGTCGTAACACAGAATGTTCATATCGAATCCCGCGCACTTCTTGATCATCGCGAGGCCGATCCGCCCGGTTCCGATAATCGCAATTGTTTTTCCGGTGACTTCGTCTCCCAGAAATGGCAATGAGGGATGCCAAAACACCCACTTGTTTTCGCGGGTCAGATGCTCGGCGGACCACATTGTTCGCGCGAGGGATCCCAGCATAAAGAAGGCGAATTCGGCGGTGGCTTCCGTGAGGACATCAGCGGTGTTGGTGAATGGAATTTTGTAGCGATTCGCGTCGGCCCGGTTGATGTTGTCAAAACCAACCGCGTATTGAGCGACAACCTTCAGTGTCCCTTTACCCGCCTCGAATATTTCCGCGTCAATTTGATCGCGCAACGTCGTGATCAGCCCGTCAATTCCTGACTTTACTTTTTGGACGACGAGGCTCTTCGGCGGCGCTATTGGCTCGCTGAATACTTCAAGCTCGTAGCCACGCTGCCGCAGCAAGTCTAGAGCCTCGCCGAAGTCACAAGTTGCAAAGACACGGAATTTGTTAGCTTTGAGCGTTTTTAAAGATTCCTTGTTTTGAGACAAGTAAAGCGAGATGACGCCCTTTTCGTCACTAGAGTTGCTCGTTCACCATTGCCAAGAGTTCTCAGCGAAGCCCATTCCTACTTCGACGTCATCCTGAGGGACTTCAGTCCCAAGCGTCTCGCGTGTAGTACAGTCACCGTCGCGTTTGGCATGGATTCGCCACAACCAAGATTCCTCGCAAGCTCGGGATTACGCCCGAAATTTGAAACTGAGCCATTACTAAAACCTCCATCGAGTCGCTGTCTTCGAGAAAGTCTTCTCTGCTTGTCCAAAAACAACACTCGGACGAACAACAAATACCGGCTCCTTCAACGAGGTCATGTCCTCGCTCATGCCTGACAAATCATATTTATATTTACGTTCATATATGGACAAGAACTTGCGAATTCGCGGCACATCGCGCATTTTCTCCGCTCTGCCCTCAATGATGACCGCCTCGCCCGCGTTTTCATTACAGATTACACATCTCGCGTTTGTCTTGAGATTGCGCGCCTTCCGAGATTTGCTGCCAGTACTGAAACAAAAAGTGCTATCCCACCACAGACCCCATACCACCATTACGTGAGGTGCGCCATTCGGACGAGTGGTCGCGATCCAGTATTGCCGGCTCTTTTTGAGCCTGTCTTCCGCCCATTTCCATGGAAGCAAACCCTTGGGATCGGTTGAAATATAGCCAGGCATGTGCGGACGGCTCGCTTTTGGTTCTTTGTTCCTGCGAACAGTCTTCTTGGTGGCCATGCGATTCTTCAAAGATGATTTCCCACACTTAGAGATTCCGCTTTGTCCACTGCTCAATGCGTTTCAAGGCCTTATCCAAATTCTCCAAAGAATTGGCCACGCTGAAACGCAGATATCCCTCTCCGAACGCGCCAAATGAAGTCCCGGATAAACACGCAACGCCAGCGTCTTCCAGCAGCGACTCGGCCAGCCGTTTTGAACTCCATCCTGTTCCCGTGATGTTGGGGAAGGCGTAGAACGCTCCTCTCGGCATGCGACACGAGAATCCTTTGATCTGATTCAGTCCGGCAACGAAGAAATCACGGCGCCGTTGAAATTCCGCCCGCATCCGGTCCACCGACGACTGATCTCCGCGGAGCGCCTCGACGCCCGCAATCTGCGTAAAGCTCGCCGTACAGGAATTTGAATTCGTCATCAATCGCGTGATCTGCGCCGCCAAATCGGGCCGCATAACGCCGTATCCGATGCGCCATCCGGTCATGGCATAGGATTTCGAAAATCCATCCAGCAGAATCGTGCGGTCCTTGAATCCCGGAACCGACAAAATCGAAAAGTGTTTTCCATCGAAAATCAAGCGGCTATAGATCTCATCGGAAAGAATCATTATGTTGCGATCTCCGATGATCTCGGCGATGTTCCATATCTGGTCCTCATCGAGCACCCCGCCGGTGGGATTCTGGGGTGAATTGAGGATAATCAGTCTCGTGCGCTCATTGATAAGACCCCTGAGTTCGTAGACATCGAGGCCAAAATCCTTCTCCTCGCGCAGTCGAATCGGCACTGCTCTTCCGCCGGCATAACGAATCATGGACTCATAAATTGGGAATCCGGGGTCGGGATAGATCACCTCGTCGCCGTCATCAATGAGCGCCAGAATGCTGAAAAAAATAATGGGTTTGCCGCCGGGGACGACGACAACCTCATCGCTCGAAACCGTGACGTGGCGAGTGCTGCTAATCTCTTCTGCGATAGCCTGCCGCAATTCGGGCAGGCCAGCCGAAGGCCCATAGTGAGTCCAACCGTCATGAAGAGCCTTGACGCCGGCCTCAACAATGTTTGATGGAGTATTGAAATCGGGCTCGCCGATCTCCAGATGAATAATCTCTTTCCCCTGACTCTCAAGGGCGCGCGCTTTGCCAAGGACTTCAAAAGCGGTTTCCGTGCCCAGTCTCGACATTCGTCTGGCAAGCTTGAGGTCGAACTCAGTGGCCGGTTCCATGCGACGCATCATTGTACGCCGCCGCCGGACGATAGCCAGCCGGCCACAATCACCTTTCGGGCTGGAAAGTCAGGGTTTTTTCTCCAAAATATGGGGGTAACCAGTTACTACCGGGGCACAGATCCCGCCGACTATTGCACCAAACGTGATACACTGAACTTGCGCTTGATACCACGGTTGCGTGGTGTGGTTGCTCCGGTTTAATTAACGATCTGAGAATTCCCACCTTCCTTCCACTCCGTAAGTCTTCGGCGTAATTAAAACTCAAACTGGCAATGCTAGTTGCAGTGCTCGCCGACAAGATCGTGTGCGCCCCGCCATCGCCCTTCGCCAGTACAGAAAGTAAGAGAAAACAATACAGATGGAGAATTTTTCAGAACTTACGATTTCCGCTTATACAAAACAGCGGTTATCGTCTTCCAATTTTTCAATCCCAACTCCCGTCCAGGCCGCGACCATTCCAGAAGCCCTTTTGGGCAAAGATGTACTGGCCACGGCTCAGACCGGAACCGGCAAGACACTGGCGTTTTTGATTCCAATCATGGAGCAACTGCTCAGGCAAAACACTCCGGGCGTAGCCGCTCTTGTGCTCGCACCAACTCGCGAGCTTGCAATGCAAATCGTGGAGCAATACGACTCCTTGCGAGGAGCAAAACTTCCCGCGCGCGGCGCTTGTCGTGGGCGGTTTAGCCTGAACGGCAACAACTCAACGCTCTGCGAAAAGGAGCGCGCCTGATCGTCGCCACTCCCGGGCGTTTGGAAGATTTCCTCGACCGCAGACTGGTAAATTTCCGTGATTTGCAAGTGCTCGTGCTCGATGAAGCGGACCGCATGCTGGACATGGGATTCCTTCCGGCCATCCGCCGAATCGCCGCCATCCTGCCCAAAAAGCGGCAGACGATGTGCTTTTCGGCGACGCTCGAAGCTTCGGTTGTTCACCTCGTTAATGACTACATGACCAATCCAGTTAGAATCGCTTTTGGTTCAACTTTGAAGCCATCAGAAAACGTCCGCGTGCAAGCTTTTGAAGTTGCCCCCGATGGGAAACAGGAAATGCTGCACCGTTTGCTGACCAAAGAAACAGGACGTTGTTTGGTCTTTGCTCGCACCAAGCGCGGAACCGAACGGCTTACCAAGAACCTGAATCGTGAAGGCTTCGCCGCCGCCATGATCCACGGCGATCGTTCACAGTCGCAACGGACCGAAGCCCTTTCTGGATTTCAGCAGGGGCGCTATCGCATCCTGGTCGCGACCGATTTGGCTTCGCGCGGCATTCACGTGCAGGACATCGCGCACGTCATCAACTACGATCTGCCGGAAGTCGCGGAAAACTTCATCCATCGCGTAGGACGCACCGGACGCGCCGGTGGTCACGGCATCGCCTCCACTCTATTTGCCAGAGAGCAACGAACCGATCTCTACAACTTGGAGCGGACGTTGGGCATTCGCATGGAAAGAATGTCGTCCCAGATGGGCCCATCCGAAATCGCTGCACACGAGCAGCGCATGAAGAACGACCGGAATTTTTCGCTCTCGCGCGGCAAAATGGTGCGCCTGCCTGGAGAATTTCTACAAGCGCAGATGTAGCTATCCTAAAAGTGGAAGGTCGAGAGGTCCGCTACCTCATCTGATTTGGCCTTCCATTCCAAACACAACTCAAACTTTCTAGAACGTCAGTGCATTTCGCGACCAGGCGGCGCTTCATGATCCGGCCCATGTTCGCATACGGATTTCAAGTTGGCCAGGCCGGTTTCGAAATGCTTGCCCATCATGCGATCCATGTTAATAAAAATGCCAATCAATCTCATTGCATAGAGATTGGGGCCTTGCATGCTCCAGGTTACGTTCGTGGACGTCCCCAAATCCCTTAGAACAAACTCATTCTGGTTGCGCGTTGCAAATGGCTTGAGCCAATCCACCTGAACCGAAACCGTTCTTTCTGGCACGGACTGTGTTATCAACATGCGTCCTGCACCGGCGCTGCCCGAACTGGTCCATTGCGAAACTGCACCCGTACCCTTGGCTGGTCCGCTGTATGTTCTTTTCATGCTCGGGTCTTGCTTATCTTGGGGAGCCCAAAGAGGCCAATTATGCAGGTCATTTATAAACTCGAAGACCTTCTCAGGGGGCGCTTCGATATTTATCGTTCGCTCGATGCGAAACGTTTTCGGCCGGGTGCCGGCCAAAAGAAGAATGATTGCCAGTAAGGCAGCGACGCCAATCAGTAGCTTCCAAATCATAGGCGTGGGAGTGATTCTGCCGGAAGAGAACGCGACAGCGGTAGAGATTTTTTGTGGATCGCCAATTCGCCAAAAGTCGCGCAACTTTCGGAATGAATGGCGGGGACGACGGGACTCGAACCCGCGGCCTCTGCCGTGACAGCGAACGATTCACCTGTAACTAACTGAAAAACTGCGACACGGATGGCTTCCAGAAGCAGTTTTGGCACCCTCAGAAGCAGTTGCTGGACCATAGTTGGACCATAAATCGGCACGAAGTTCCCCTCGCTGGCTAGAATTATTTCTCAAGTCCCGCCACTGCTTCCTGCTGCGGCATCGTTTTGAAAGGAGAAGACCGCCGCTTCGTATTTGCAATGCCGATTGTTCGTTCTGCGATCTGCGGATTTCGCATTTTCATTTTTGAGTTGAAGTCCACAGAATCGCTTTCATCTTGGTGGCAGAATCAACTGCATTGGAGATGATGCGGTCCGCGTAGTGAAATCCCAATCAATGCGATGTGCCGACACGACGCACTAATTATCCGAAGACGGAGTCATGGAGCGAATGTATTCAACTACCGACTTCATGTCTTGGGGGTTCATGTTAGTCGGAGGCATATTGCCTTTTTGCATCTGGGCATTGTGGTGTCGCAATAAGTTTTCTAGCGCAGATGCGGAAAGTGCGGACGCCGTACCGGCCAATCCAGGGGCGGCTGCTGTTCCGTTCAATCCGCCCACCCCGTGGCATGTCTCACATGAGTAATGCTGGAAAACCTTTTGGCCGCTCAAGGCAAGCGGGCTCAGAGTCGCAGCTTTCGCCTTCGGCGCAGTTTCAGCTTTCGTTGAAGAAGTTTGCGCGTTTGAGCGCTTCCCGGACGGCTGCGTGCCGAGCGTCCTCAGATAACCTACCAATGACCCAAGTTCTTGCGGCGTGCCGGAAAACGGTGGCATGCCTCCGGCTTTCATCTTTGCATTCGGGGTCTTGATGAGCCGGGTTAATTGCGCATCGTCGGTGACCGTCGCCACCAGCGGAGCCAAGGCGGGTGCGCTACCCCCGGCACCGGCTTGTCCGTGACAGGAAGCGCAGCTGCGAGCTTGAAAAACATGCTTCCCAGCAGCAGAAGAAGCTACCCCTTTCGACGAGGCTGCGGTTGTTCCGCCGCCGCCCGGCGCGTTGGATGCCGCCTCGTTGTCTTCCGGAGCCGATTGTGCAGTCCCGGCCGGTGCTTCCTTCGTGCTACCAGCAGCCTCCGGCACAGTAGGCTCCTTTGGCGCAGTGCCCGTTTTCGCGTCTGCGTTTTCCGCACTCGACTGCTTTTCGGAGGTGTTCCCACCAAGCGTGCGCAGATAGCTTACGAGTGAGACGAGTTCTTGCTGCGATCCGGGAAACGGCGGCATGCCCCCGGCTTTCATCTTGCCGTTCGGGGTCTTAATAAGCTGCGTCAATTCTGCATCGCCACTGACCTTTGCTACGAGCGGACCCAAGGCGGGTGCGCTCCCCCCGGCACCGGCCTGGCCGTGACAGGAAGAACAGCCCCGCTCTTGAAATACGTGCTTCCCAGCAGCAGAAGAAGCCGCCACTTTCGACGGGGGCGCGGGTGTCCCGCCGCCCGGCGCGCTTGGTTGCAGCTTTTGGCCTGCTGCCGCGGATTGCAGAGTCTTGGAAGGAGTTCCCTTCGAGCTACCAGCAGCTTTGGACGCAGTGGACTTCTGCGGAGGAGTACCCGGTTTCGCGGCTGCGCTTTCCGCATTCGATTGCTCCCCAGATGGTGCCCCGCCAAGCGTACGCAGATAACTTACCAGTGAAATTAGTTCCTTCGGTGTTCCGGCAAACGGCGGCATTCCTCCGGCTTTCATTTTTGCGTTCGGGGTCTTGATAACCTGCTTCAATTGCGCGTCGTCGGTGATGGTTGCTAGCAGCGGACCCAAGGCGGGGGCGCTCCCCCCGGCACCGGCCTGACCATGACAGGAAGAGCAACCCCGGCTTTGAAATACGTGCTCGCCAGCCGTGGAAGAAGCTGACAGTTTCGATGACGGCGGGGGTGTTCCGCCGCCCGGCGGGTTCGGCGCAGCCGCTTGATCTCCATTCGACGGGGCAGTTTGCGCGCCGGTTGCAGCGGCCCCTCCAGACGAGTCGATGTAAGGCTGAAATGATGCCGCAGTGTAGGCCGTTTCCTGCTGGTCCTGAACGGCAAGCTGCTTAACGACTGCCGGATCGCGAGAGTCATCGAAGCGACTCTTGGCTCCCAGATAAATCATACCGACGACAACGAACGCAACAGCTAACACAGGGATTGGCCTGCGCCATGGTCTGCGTTCCAGGCTGCGATCAAGAAAAGGCAAAAGAAAAAACAGAATCGCAAGAATGCCAGGCAAGACGACGACGGCCCAAACGACCATCGGTCCTTCCCAGAACTTCAGCCACTCGAACATGGGCAGGTAGTACCACTCCGGCCGGGGAAGAAATTGCGAATTGGCGGGGTTAGCAATGGTATCAAGACCGACCGGATGGAAATATGACAGGACGCCCAGACCCACCATAAGCAGCAGTGCGAGACCCATGTCCATGATGACCTGACGCGGATAAAATGGCTCCGTTGCGAGCTTTGGCTCAGTCGGGTCTGCATGCATGGGACCGGCGGCCCCAGCCTTTCGGAACAGCGCAATGTGGGTGCCGATGAATATGAAAATCAATGCTGGAATAAGGAAAACGTGGGCGACATAGAAGCGGGAAAGCGTGAGTGTGCCGAGAGTATCTCCCCCGCGAAGTAGCCGCGTAAGCCAACTGCCGACGAGTGGTATCTCGCCGACGATATTAGTGCCTACATCCGTTGCAAAATAGGCTTTCTGATCCCATGGCAGCAAGTAGCCCGTGAATCCCATGCCAAGCACAAGGAATGAAAGCACAGCTCCGGATATCCAGAGCAGTTCGCGGCGGCCCTTGAACGAACCATAGAGAAAGGTCTGTAGAAAATGGAGTGCCAGCACAATAATCATTGCGCTGGACCCGTAGTAGTGCAGGCTGCGCAGGAAGGCTCCAGCCGCAACCTGTTTGGTGATGTAGGCAACGCTGGTGTGTGCCGTCTCCACCGAGGGAACGTAATACAGGGCAAGACAAAGCCCGGTGATAATTTGCGAGAGGAAGATGAAAAGAAGACCGGAGCCGAACACGTAAGCCAGACGCGCGCCACCCGGTATTGGCTCGTCGAGCGACTTCTTCATCACCGCCCGTACACCGGTGCGTTTATCCAGCCAGCCGAACATTCTTGACGGAAGGTCGAGATGCTTTGGAGCGCCGGCTAGTTTTCCTTTTTCGTCCATGATCTCAACTACACTATTGTTGTCAGCTCAACTTTTCTTGATTCGGTACGTTTGACCGGAAATACTCAAATTGCACCTGCAGCTTTCCGTCTTTCTGTTGAGTTGGCAACCGATCCAGGCCCCTCGGCGGCGGCCCTGAGATGTGCTGCCCATCAGCCTTGAACTCCCCCCCGTGGCAGGGGCAGACAAACTTGTCTTGGTCGGCCTGCCATGCAACGGTGCATCCCATATGAGGGCAAATCGAGGACAAAACTTCCAGCTTGCCGTCCGCTGCGTGGCTTACGAACACTGCTTGCGCAGATGTTACCTCTCGCCAACCGTCGCGTTGCGTAATGGTGATGTTCTTGAGTAGCGGCTTTTTGCTGCTGGCAAATTCACTGATATCGCCTACTCCAGACCATCTACTGCCGCCCGCCTTTGAGTAGAGTGGATATAAGACATAACGGAGAACAGGAACCGAAAGGATGGCTCCCATCCCAGCCGACCCGATACCGAGAAGTACGCCGAAGAACGAACGTCGGTTGATGGTGATGTCCTGTTTGACGTCGGCTTCATGGATAGCGATTTCTTGTTCCATGGCTTTTCCTAAAACATCAGCCATAAAGCGACATAAACCGTGTTGTTGTCGGACGCGTTGCGGTTTGCGCCGTCATAGTTCTTGCTTGCGCCGTTGAACTTTGTGTACCCGGTATAGTTCAGGCTGATGTCAATGTTTTGCACCGGCCAGTAAGCGAACTGGGCAATGTAGCCGTTCGTGTCAGGACTGCCATTGTTGCTGCCCGTTAGAGCCGCGGGCGCATAGAGCACAGGATCGCTATTGCCGGTGGTAGAAAATATGGCTCCCGTGGCGCTATATTTGCTCGTCCAGTGATAGGTGCTGTCTAGCTTGAACGTATTCAGATGATTCGATGGATTGGCTGATCCGCCCGCCGCAAACGTCGCCCCGAGATCTGATTTCTCATGGATATATGTGCCATGCACGTCAAGCAGATTGGCGCCGAACGGCCTTTCGTACTGGAAGTCGAATGAGGGATCGACATAGCGATCTTCGGGGCCCGAGACCGCCCCAGGGAACGAGTTGACATAGATGCCATAAGCGCCGACCTCAAGGTAGTTACTGCCCCAGTTTTGTTGCCAGGCCGCTCGCCAATAAGGAGCAACTCCGCCAATATTGTAGGTCTGTCCCGCTCCAGTTACAGGGGTCGTCGCCCCCGCGTGCTCAGAGCGGTAGATTGTCACGTCTAAGTAAAGATGTTTGTCCCACATACTGTATCCGCCCACGCCCATAACATCCTGTCCAAGTGCGCCATTGACGATAGGGGAGGCGATCGAGCCGACGCCCGACGGGCTTGATATCCAAGGGAAGCCCCAGACGGGTGTGCTGTTCCATAGATCCTCCACCCCTGGATTGTTGTTCAAGGTGATGCCGTACTGCCAGTCTTTGCCGCCCAGTTTCCCCTGATTGGCATATCGCAAATCAGTATTATCCATGCCGAAATGATCATCCGAATGAGTGTAAGTAACTTGAGCTAAACCGCCAAAGTGCGATGCGAATCCGCCTGCGAGAAAAATGCTCAGTTGCTGTGGAAAGCCCGCCGAATTGTTTTGGGTAGCGGGCTGATTAGCCTGAAATGTCGTGTTTGAGACCAAGACCATAAAAGAGAGGGGGATATATTTCGATAGCAGAAGGTCTTTGGTGGTGCCTACTTTGTCGCTTGCGGTCAAATTGTTGAGCACGTAGCCCATCAGCTTGAAATTGCGGCCAAAGGCGGTCAGCTCGGGTGGGTTGCTATGGCACACGTTGCACGAAAGTCCGGTTTGCCGCGCAAAACTCGGAACGGCATAGGCCTGTCCCACGCTGAATAGAAGATACAAAGCGACTGCTATTGAGGTTAGCTTCTGCATTACCCACCTTTGCCTGGTCGCAACTGCCAACGTGGTATCTGAGTGGCTGGCTAATTGGAGGCCAAACTCCGTCCGGTTTTAAGGGTCCGCTATTACGAAGAAAGCTGCGCAGCGATATTCCGATTGAGGAAAATGCGGAACAGCCTTGTTTCAATCGGTAATCTTCCGCTGGTAAGAAATTTCACCGCAAGCTCCGTCATGGTTGGTGTCACTGCAAACGTCGAAGAAGTATCGCAGTCCCTCATTCTCTATTTCTGTTCACTTTTGCACACAATTGATCACTTACGAACCGTATCCTTGCGGAGCCGAAGTGGTCGTTACGAGCTTTCCGCAGTCCGGAAAATTGGGCGTCTCGAACCGGCAGCTGCGGTGGCAAAGGCGGTTGTTTTAGTAAAGCGGCATGATGTTGTATATTCGCGACGCCTGCCAGAATTGTTCAGTATTAGAGATCGGCAGGCAAACGGAGAGAACACATGCGCGCAGAGGCGAGAATTATTGCTTTTCTTCTTAGCGCCATTCCGGTGGTGGCCCAACAAAAGTCATCAACTGCACAATCAACCAACTCTTGTACATTTGCCGATGGAACTCAGATTAGTATTCGTTACAACGGCGCCTGCGATGACAAGAAAGAACTGCCTGAAGGCAAAGTTTGGGCGCCGGGAGGATCCGCAATGGTCTTGTTTACACAAAGTGTGGTCACAACGGGTTCGTCTGAACTGCCAGCCGGTGCATACAGCCTGTATTTGCTCCTGAGAAGAAGGAATGGAAGCTCGTAGTAAACAAGAACGTCAGCAGCAGTAAATATGATCCGCAGCAGGATGTGGTGCGGGTTCCCATGGGATCCGGAGAGTTAGGTCAGCCCACGAAGGGGATTAAAGTCGTTCTCGCACATGTCGCGCCCAAAGAATGCAGCATGCGGTTATATCGTGGCAGTAGCGGTGTTGGATGAATTCACTGAAAAGTAATCACAAGGTTTGAGGACTTTCCGCACTTCTTCAAACCAGTGATAGGTACGGACCAGCCACGCGCGGTAAATTTACAAGCTTCCGGATTGCCGAATCATTCCGCCATCAATAAAAAATGTGCTTCCCGTGCAATACGAGGCCGCATCGGAAGCCAAAAAAACAGCGAGTCCCGCGACTTCTTCTGGCTTTCCCCATCTGCCGAGTGGAATCTCCGCCATAAGTTGGGCTTCGATATTTATATTGGCTTCGACATCCGCATCGATCGGAGTGAAGATCGCTCCCGGCGCGATGTTGTTCACGGTTATTTGGTGGGGCGCCAGCTCTACGGCGATGGTTCGCATCAACATGCGAAGGCCGCCTTTGGCCGCGCAATACGGGGCGTTGGTCGGCATTGGCAAATCTTCGTGAACCGAGGAGATGTTGATGATTCGTCCGCCGCCGCCCTGGCGAATCATTGCTTTTGTGGCCGCTTGCGCGCACAGGAAAGGTCCGGTTAAATCAACGGCGATGACTTTCTGCCATAGCTCGAAGGGGAATTCTGGAAACGGATGTTTGTATTCCAGTCCGGCATTGTTCACCAGGATGTCCAAACGTCCGAACGATTCGATGGTCTTCCGAACCAGTTCATTTACCTGGCCAGGGTTCGAAACATCGGCGAGGACGGCGAGAGCCCGGCCCCCTGCTGCCTGAATGCCTTGAATAACGCCATTCGCGAGAGTTGGCTCGCCCACGTAATCAACAACTACCGTCGCGCCCTCAGTTGCCATCGCGGCGGCGATAGCTTTCCCAATTCCTGTTGCAGCGCCGGTGACGATGGCAACTCTATTTTGCAGTCTCATGGGTTGATTGGATTCCATCTCTCGTTCCTTCGAAGTGAATCAGTGACAAATTCTGAAAAGATTCTTGCAGCGAGAAAGAAGCGGTCTTCGCCGGCATTGCTGGAAACTAGCTGCTCATGGAGGCGCTTCGCTTGGCGGCGGAGGAAAACAGATACTCCATACGCACCCGCAAGCCGCGTTCTCTAACTTGGCTTGCCTTATCCGCCTGTTGCACATACTTGGCAAACTTTTTGCTAGTGGTAATGCCCTTGTCCTTCAATAGTTGGACAATACCGCCAATTCGCGAATCCAACACCTCGAGGTATGGAAGCAACTCTTCGAAAACCTGTTCAGCGGGAGGAACGATCATTCTTTATCTCCTGGTCAGTAATTCCTGGTTTGCGGTGTGACCGCAATTGTAGCTCACGCGTTTGGAAACGACGGATACTCAATATAGAGAGTTTCCCGTAATCGGCATCAGGTTCGGTTAGTCATCACAAATGACACAACGGCAGCGAGCGTTATTGCATCTTGTAGTCATACATTTGGGAAGACGCTATTGACAATCATTTCGGAGACTTGCGGTGCTTTATAAGGTGACCGCACTCGAGTTCGTGAATTGCAAGATTTCAATCACAGGGAACTTAGCTTAGTCGGCTTCAAATCGAGAGGAGAAAAATGCTGAAACGTATTGTGATCGTGAACGCTTTAGTACTTCTTGTAACTCTATCGGCGGTCGCTTCTGATCGCGAAGATGACGTTAACCGCGTGAACAAAGCTGCCGAGGTCTTTCGGCAGATCATGGACACACCTGATAAAGGGATTCCGAATGAGCTTCTCGAATCCGCGAAATGTATCGCCATCATCCCAGGTGACAAGAAGTTTGCCTTTGTATTCGGCGGCAACTACGGACGCGGATTGGTAACTTGCCGTACCGGGCATGGTTGGAGCGCTCCTATATTTTTGGCGATAGAGGGCGGAAGCGTCGGCTACCAGATTGGCGGATCGTCCACCGATCTCGTTATGCTTTTTATGAATGACCATGCTTTGCAGAGTCTTCTCGGCGATAAATTCAAGCTGGGCGCCGAGGCGTCTGTCGCGGCAGGCCCTATAGGCCGCAAGGCGGCTGCGGGCACGGACATTAAGATGAACGCAGAGATCCTGACTTATTCCCGTTCCAAGGGTGTATTTGCGGGAGTCAGTTTGGACGGCGCTGTGGTGCAAGCGGACAAGGATGGGGATCGCGCCATGTACGGAGACAATGTCAACCGTCACGACATCATTGACGGCAAAGTTCCTGTTCCCGCGTCGGCGGAACCTCTGCTGCGCGAAATAGGCAGATACGTTATGGAAGCAAAGGAAGCATCCTAAGCCTGATGTTGGGTTTTCTCGTTGATCGAATGGAACGCGTCGCTCCGAGCAGGGCGACGCGATTTCGTTTTCAGACGTAAAGCGTGATGAGAAGAAAGAGCCTCCTCTCGCGGAGGTATAGCTATGACCGGCCCCTTAATTTCGCTAGTTGGGCCCGAGCACACTGTACAGGTGGCGGGAGTTAAACTTCTAGGTTTCGACGCGGCAAGTGGTCGCAAGCTTCTCCTTACGCTGGTCTTTTTTCTTGTCCTTTACCTCCTTAGCAAGAGCCTGCGTTTGATCGCGAAAAAGGTTGGCGGGGCGCGCCAAAGCATTGCCTTCTGGACCCGCCAGGGCATTAGTCTTGTCACCTTTATTCTGGGCATAGTCGGCTTTGTATCGGTCTGGTTCGACAATCCCGCGCGCCTTGCCACTGGCGCCGGTTTGGTCGCGGCAGGCCTCGCTTTTGCACTGCAAAAAGTGATTACCAGTTTCGCGGGCTACTTCGTGATTCTGCGCGGCAAGACCTTCAACGTAGGCGACCGCATCAGCATGGGAAGCGTGCGGGGTGACGTTATCGCGCTTAACTTTATTCAGACCGTCATCATGGAAATGGGCGAACCGCCCTCGGTGCAGAGTGAAGACTCCCGGCATGTGGGTTCGCGAGCCGCCAATACTCCGGCCGTATTGTCACGATCTCGAACGCCCGCATCTTTGAAGAACCCATTTACAACTACAGCCGGGATTTCCCCTATATCTGGGAAGAGATGCACCTGCCACTTTCTTATAAGGACGACCGAAAACGTGCTGAATAAATCATCCTCGAAGTTGTCGAGCGAAATACCAAAGATATCGCAAGTCTCGCAGAGCCGGAACTTGAGCGCCTGAGACGATCCTTTTTTATCGAGGCCGCAGAAATCCGGCCGCGTGTTTACCTGCGCATTACCGACAATTGGGTCGAGCTTTCGGTGTGTTTTCTCTGCCGTACTCACGATATCCGGGGGCTCAAGGATCGCATTAGCCGGGAAATTCTTGCAGGATTTGAAGACGCCAACATCGGCATAGCTTCGAGCACTTACGACATTGTAGGGCTGCCGCCGATCAAGTTCGAAACCCCACCGAAGGAAGAAGAAACGGGGCCCGCTTCGGCAGCGGCTTAGAAGTTTTGCTGTTGGCGAACAACTTTCAGAGTCCGTTGCTGATTGAGCACCTCGAACGATGTAACCCCGCGTTCGTCTCGAAAGAATCGAAGATCGATAATGGCATCGCCGACCCTTAAGCCGCTCAGATGGATTTCCGGCAACCATGCGGGTAAGTGCGGATCGACGAATAGCGTTTGAGTTGGAGCATCTGGTTGAATGCCAAGCATTGCTTGCACGATCTGGAAGGGGGCGGATGCGGACCAGGCTTGAGGTGAGTTCGCTTTCGGGTAAAGACCGGGGAAGGCGTGCTCATCGTCGCGTTGATGCCCAGCGAAGACCTCCGGGAGCCTGCAATATTTAAACAAGGCGGCGGATTCGAAGATACCTTCTGCCAACCGATTCATGTCGTCATATAAGCCACAGTGAGCCAGCGCCAGTACGAACATCGCATTTTCGACCGGCCACACCGAGCCGCAGTGATACGAAAATGGGTTAAACGCCGGATGTTCCGACGAGAGCGTACGGACGCCCCATCCTGAGAACATATCTTCCTTCATCAGGCGCTTTGCCACTGCTTTCTTCAACGAATCGTCCACAATACCGTTGAGCAGACAGTGGCCAGAATCGGAGGCGATGGAACGAATTGGCCGGTTCTTTGAATCAATACCCATCGCCAGATAACCTTCGTCTGGCATCCAGAAGAAGTCGTTGAAGCGCTTCTTGAATTCGGCGGCTTCGGATTTTAGTTTCGCCGCCTCGGCATCTTCGCCTATGCTCTTGAGAACTTCCGCAAGTCCTACTTTAGAGTTGTAAATGTATGATTGCATTTCGCAGGTGCCGAGCGGATCGGCTACCTGCGAAGTTCCC
>CAWCJR010000002.1:0-137781 GCA_963796015.1 uncultured Acidobacteriaceae bacterium
GCTTTTGTTCCTCAGAGAGACGCGCTTCAGCAGCCTGCTGCTGCCGTTGAAGTTCCGAGGCTCGCGAAACAAGCTCTTTCTTGGTTAACCCGATTTGCCGGGCTAGGGCTTCATTCTGGGCATCGGCGGATTGGATTCGCTTGCCCAGGTCCGCGATCTGTGCCTTGCTGGCATCCTGTTCGCCGCTTAGCGCGGTTACCCGGCCGCGCAAATCGAACAAAAAATAAAGCGAGCCGGAACTGAAAACTACGGCTAATGCCAGTAATATCCACTTCCCTGCATGGCTCGATGTGTCGTCCTGGATTGAATGTCCTGCTTCGTCGTTCATACTTCTCCCCTTTAACTCTTAGGACAGATACGGATGCCTGCACCTATTGTTGTGTAGCGAACTCAGGCTGTCAATTGGCTGTGAGGAATACGATACCCGAAGGGACAGTGCTGGGCTAGCCGAAAATCAGCAGGGTTCAAATGAGGAAAAATCGTGGGAGAAAAAATGGCTACAGCTTTATGGATTTCAGACTCCAGTGAGTTTGTGGATAATTACTCCAGCACTGAACTCAGGCTCATGGCCGCGGCAGCCAGCACCGGGCTAAGCAGCAATCCAAAAAATGGGTACAAGACACCGGC
Organism: uncultured Acidobacteriaceae bacterium; assembly: GCA_963796015.1. Classification (GTDB taxonomy): domain Bacteria; phylum Acidobacteriota; class Terriglobia; order Terriglobales; family Acidobacteriaceae; genus PALSA-188. The sequence goes on from CAWCJR010000002.1 coordinate 628, forward strand.
CGCAATCGGCACCCCCAGCGAATTGTAGAGAAAAGCGAAGAACAAATTTTGGCGGATGTTTCGCATCGTTGCCTGGCTCAGTTTGCGCGCGCGAAGAATACCGTTAAGGTCTCCCTTCACCAGAATCACTCCCCCGCTTTCCATGGCTACGTCGGTTCCGGTGCCCATGGCAATGCCGACATTGGCCTGGGCCAGCGCGGGAGCATCGTTGATACCATCGCCCGCCATTGCAACAGTGCGGCCTTCATTTTGAAGCCGCCTCACGACCTCCGCTTTTTTCTCTGGAAGAACTTCAGCTTCAAATTCCTCAATTCCAAGCTGGCGGCCAATCGCCTCCGCCGTTGCATGGCGAACTCCAGTGATCATGAGAATACGAATGCCGCGCTCTTTTAATTCGCGAAGAGCCGGTAAAGTTGATTCCTTAATCGGGTCCGCGATACCAATCATGCCCGCCAGCTTTCCTTCTGCCGCCGTGAAAACTACTGTCTGGCCAAGCTTGCGCAATTGAGCCGCCTGTTCGGTCAGGCCGTCAGTCGCCACTCCCGAATCGCGTAAGTATTTCTCCGTTCCCACGATCACAGGAATGTTATTGACAGTTCCCTGAATACCCGCTCCAGTTGCGGCGCGGAAGTCCTGGGTTTCGCTAAGCGCCACACTTTTTGCCTTGGTCGCCGTTAGTATCGCGGCTGCAAGAGAGTGCTCATCCCCTGTTCCAGGCTGGCCGCAAGTCTCAACAACGTCGGCTCGTCGTGACCAGCGGCAGGAATGATTGAAATAACCTTCGGCTTGCCTTCAGTCAGCGTACCGGTCTTGTCCAGTACCAGCGTGTTCACTTTTTCGAGAATCTCGAGAGCTTCGGCGTTCCGGATCAGCACACCAAGACTCGCTCCCCTACCAGTACCGACCATGATGGCCATTGGCGTTGCCAGGCCAAGCGCGCACGGGCACGCGATGATGAGCACGGCAACCGCGTTGACGAGCGCATGAGCAAAGCGTGGCTCAGGGCCGGCCAGCACCCACGCTATAAAAGTTAGTATTGCGATTCCAATTACCGCGGGAACAAACCACTCCGCGACGCGGTCGGCTAATTTCTGAATGGGCGCCCGGCTGCGTTGCGCCTGGGCAACCATTTGTACAATCTGCGCGAGTAATGTCTCGCTGCCGACGCGTTCCGCACGCATCACGAACGAGCCATTGCCATTGATCGTGGCGCCCACCACCCGGCTCTGCGGAATCTTTTCGACCGGCATGGCTTCTCCGGTGATCATGGATTCATCCACCGAGCTGTTGCCTTCGACGACCATGCCGTCAACCGGAATCTTCCCACCAGGACGCACCCTGAGCCGGTCGCCGACTTTAACTTGATCCAGCGGAACGTCTTCTTCTTGCCCGTTTCGCAAGACGCGAGCGGTTTTCGGAGATAAATCAAGCAGCGTGCGAATCGCCTGTCCTGTGCGGCTTCGCGCTCGCAGTTCCAAGCACTTGCCCGAGCAATACGAGAGTAGTGATTGCCGCCGCAGCCTCAAAGTAAACGGGGATGGTTCCATTCAAGCGAAAGGAAGACGGAAAGATTCGCGGAAACAGTGTCGCAACGACGCTGTATCCATAGGTGGCCCCTGTGCCCATCGCGATCAGCGTAAACATGTTGGTAGAGCGATTTAAGATGGAGGTCCATCCACGCTGAAAGAATGGCAAACCGCCCCACAGGACCACGGGAGTCGCCAGGACTAATTGAACCCACGGCAACCATTCGACTGGCAAGACGCGCTGAAGGGGCGAACCGGAAAACATGTCTGCCATAGCGATGGCAAAGAGAGGGATGGTGCAGCGCCAAGCTGATCCAGAATCGGCGGGTCATCTCGCGTAATTCTGAATTGTCCTCGGTCGCTGTGATCGTGCGCGATTCCAGCGCCATGCCGCATATTGGGCAAGCTTCCGGCCCGGCTCGCACGATCTGCGGATGCATGGGGCAGGTATATTCGACTCCCGCCGCTGCCGGCAGTTCGCGCTCAAGTGCCATTCCGCAACTTGGGCACGGCCCCGGCTTTTTTGCCCGCACCCCGGGACACATCGGGCACACGTAATCATCACTATCGCGGGACGTGCGTCCCCGCCCATCATTTCGAGAGCTTTTGTTTCCAGAACTTCCTGAATTTGCGGAGTTTGCTGCGATACTTACCAACGACGCTGCGGCTTTGTCTGGCGGTCTCAGATACCGTTCAGGATCGGACTTGAATTTCTCCATGACGACGAGGCGCAAAAAAAATACGTCTTTCCTTCGTGAGTCCAGGCGTACTTCGCGGTGATCGGGTTCACGGTCATGCCGCAAACCGGGTCCTTCATCGCGTCGTCCTTCGTCACTTCTAGAACTCCAGCATCGCGTGGCGTCTACCCGCCCGTTGTCCCGTTTTCCAGCAATATGAGAAACTCTTACACTATAGGCTCTCAGACTGTAGAGACAGTTGCTTGTGCTAAAGATTCACTGCACATTACGACAACCCCAAATCGAATCCCAATCGACCGAAAGGCTACTTGAATGACCCAGATGGAAGTTTTCTACCGGTACGGCGTCGCCCCCGGCGAGGCCGAGATGCGCGCCATTGATAACGTGCGCGAGGTCTATGGAGTACGCGGAATTCGCTTCAACGAAAAAGATCGATCAATTCGGGTGGAATTTGACGCCTCGCGCTTTAAGGAACCGGTGATCGCCGCACTTCTGCGACAAGCGGGATTGACATCCAGGAAAATCTGGCGCTCGCCTAGTAGTTACTCAGGGGAAGAGGGGGAGGGCCGGACAAATGCAAGGGGACGTTAAGGAAAACTTCTGGCCGAAGATTATTCTTGTGAACGTCCCCGTTGCGCGCCACTTCGTCTAGCTTTCCAGTCAGCACCTGCCCTGCCATCTTCAATGTGATGAAAATAAAGACGAGGTTCCGACGCCTAAGGCGTAGGAATTTCCGGATGCGTGGAAAGTTTTACCAGCCTCCTTCGGTCCCGTGCCGCTGTAAGGGATTCTGTTAGCCGTTTGAAACTGGCTCTGGCACGCCCTAACTGGGCATTTCGTTTATAATTTGACTCGCCGCAACTGAAACCATTATTGAACTGCGCCCGTAGCTCAGTTGGATAGAGCGAACGGCTACGAACCGTTAGGTCGGGAGTTCGAATCTCTCCGGGCGCACCATCTTCCTTCTTCTTGTGCGTTTACATAGGAGCGTCGCATGACCCATGGAACTCGAGCCTTTTCTTGCGTTGTCGTTCTACTTCTTGTAATCCAGTCCATGTCTGTTCCTGCTCAACAAGAAGGGGTTACCGGCCAACCTTCCGCGGCTGCCTACCCCAACGGCGCTGAAGGCCTTCAGAAGGTCTTGCAGGACATCCTGAAAGCAATGACATCGAAGGACACCACCAAGGAAGACGAGCTGATTCAAACGCTAATCATGCCTTCAGACTCAACCTGGTTCAAAGACGAGTTCGGACCCGCCTTCGGGCCTCGGCTCTCAGCCGTCTATCAAACGGAAGCGGCGACCATTGCACAGCAATTACAAACCGTTTACGACGGCAATGCAAAGCGCGGCTGGTCATCTCCAAAAATATTTCAATACGCGGATGCTGCCCATGTGAACTCTCCGATAGATAATTTCTTGAATTGCATGGATGAGGTCACGCCGATTTACCAAACCGCATTTAACGGGGTTGATACCCGTTTCCAATTAGGGCCTGCCGGCGAGGGGGAAAGACTGAACATCATCGCAGGTGATCTCCAAGGGTACTACGTATATGCAAAGGATGGCTTCCGGTATATTCCACAAGAAATTCTCATGATGCTTCCGAAGGAACGGCCGATAATAATTCAGCTTGATATGAATGTGATGCGTTCAAAGATAACCAACCAAGTCAAATGGACATATCCGAATGAAGCAATCAAGCAAGGCATTAAGGGGAATGTAGTAATACATCTCACATTGGATGCTCTCGGCAGGATAAAAGAGATCACTCCGGTCGAAGGTCCTTCTATTCTCAGCGAAGCAGTGTCGGACGCGGTTAAACAGTGGAAGTTCGAACCAACGACGCTCGACGGAGAACCGGTGGAGGTTGGCTTGAATGTCGGGGCATCCTTTCAATTGGGCGGATAGTTCCTCGCTCTTTTCAGGAGATCATTGGCTCCTTGCTGTTCGGCGCTTACGAGTTACTTGATTTCCACCTCATCAATCTCGAATTCGAACTTGCCGGGTTCCTGTGCGTGCGCGAAAACAATTCCGAGCAGATCGTGTCCGTCGGTGTGGAACTGAGAAAAGGGAAATGAGAATTGCTTCCACTCGGGACCCGCTTCAAAAGGCAAAATTGCCGGCATCTGTCCGGCAGTGGATTCGGTTTGAACGGCCACGGCGTAGTGCTTACCGTCTCCCTTTGCCCAAAAAAAGAGCGTCTTCTTATTGGAAAGATTGACCGCATCCTCAGGCGAAGAACCAGGATGGAAAAGCACGCCTGCCCAAGCGAAGGGGGCGCCGGGAACAATCTCGCCGGATACTTTCAACGCTCCCTTAGAACCGTCGGCCCCGCCTTCCACGGGCTGCAACTCCGCATGGGACTTACCGCCCAAATCCGCGTCGGTAGTAATCATCCACGCACCATAATTGGCTGAAACTTTTAGATCGTCGAAGTTGCTCACCACACCTGTTTCGGACCCGGCAGGTGCAGGCGGCAATGGCGCGATACCAGTTTCGCCATATGGCCCAACCACGTTCAGCGTGGCAGTCGTGGTATGCACGGAATCTGGGCCCACCATGATTTCAAATGCGCCGGGCTCGACCACTTTGTGCATATCGGTGTTGAGCATGGAGAGCGTATCCGGAGTAATGGTGAATTCAACCGTTTTCTTCTCTCCCGGTTTCAGCGTGATGCGTTGAAATCCCCTCAATTCCTTCACCGGCACGGTTACGGACGCAATTTTCTGATGGATGTACATCTGCGGGACTTCGTCGCCCTCGCGCGATCCAGTGTTCGTGACATCTACACTGACTTTCGCGGTACCACCGGTTTGGATTTGTGCCGGTTCAACTCTCAAATTCTCGAACTTGAACGTCGTATAGCTCAGCCCATAGCCGAATGGAAACAGCGGTTCGCGAGTGCTAAACGCGTAGCTACGGTTCGCGGATGGCTTGTGATTGTAGAAGTCCGGCAGATCTCCGACCGAGTGCGGAAACGTAATCGGCAGCTTTCCTCCGGGATTCACATCTCCGAAAAGGACATTCGCCGCTGCGGTCCCGCCCTCCTGACCGAGGTACCAGCCTTCGAGGATGGCGGGGACATGTTCCGCGATGTAGTTAATGGATAGCGGCCTGCCGTTGATTAACAGCACGACAGTGGGCGTTCCGGTCTCGACCACAGCCTTGACTAAGTCATTTTGCGCGCCCAAAAGGTCAAGCGAGTCGCGGTCCCCTCTGTGCTGCTCTGACCAAGCTTCGCGATTTGAGCTTTCATTCTCGCCGACAACCAGGATCGCAACATCAGAATTTTTGGCAACTTCCACCGCTTCTTTGATTTTGTCCACCTGCGTTTTCGGATCCACCAGCTCCACGTTGTCGTCAAACCATCCGTGCCAGTCCTGATGTTTGTTGGTAAAGCGGCAGCCTCCGGCGTAAACAACTTTGGCCTTCGATCCCACGCGGTCTTGAATTCCTTGCAGGATGGTGACGCCATGCGCCGGTTTGCGGCTATAGCCACCGAGGTGCAATCCATCCGCGTTCGGGCCAATCACCGCGATCGTCTTGAGCTTGCCCAAATCGAGTGGGAGCAGATTCTTTTCGTTTTTCAAAAGAACCACGGTCTCCTGCGCGGCTTTCAGCGCAATCGCGCGGTGCTCGGCGCTGTTCGTGGTTTTTTGCGCATAGTCCGGATCAACCAGCGGATTATCAAAAAGTCCGAGCCTGAACTTAGTCGCTAAGACGCGGCTCACTGCCCGATCAAGCTCACTCTGGGGAACGATTCCTTGTTTCACTTGATAGAGCAATGTGCGGTACACGGAGCCATCCGAAAGGTCGTAATCCACACCGGCAGAAATTGCCAGGCGTGCCGCATCGGCCTTGGTTGCGGCCACATGATGCGTCTGCACGAGCATCTGCAATCCATCGCCATCGGAGGTAACGTATCCGCTGAATCCCCACTCCTGCCGCAGCACTCTATCGAGCAGCCAGTGATTGATGTGCGAAGGGATGCCGTCAATTTCGTTGTAGGAAGCCATCACGCTTCCTACGTGAGCTTCCTGCACGGCCGCTTGAAAGGGAACCAGAAAGTTTTCGCGAATAATACGTTCCGAATAATTTCCCGGCGCCGTATTCGTTCCGCCCTCGGGCTGGCCATGCACGGCAAAGTGCTTCATCGTGGCCACCACATGATGACGGCCAATGTCGAACGTGTCTCCCTGAAGTCCAGTGATCGCGGCGACGGCCATCCGCGAAACCAGGTACGGATCCTCTCCGTAAGTTTCCTCAGTGCGGCCCCATCGCGGATCACGCGCGATATCCAACACTGGCGTGAAGACTTGACCCGCACCCGCCGATCCTGCTTCGTCGCCCGCCGCCGTAAAAACTTGCTTCACCAGTTGCGGGTCCCACGTGCTCGCAAGTCCAATCGCCTGCGGGAAGCTGGTGCTGCCATCCTCCATGAAACCATGCAGCGCTTCGCCCATGAACAACTCCGGAATACCCAGCCGGGTCTTTTCGCGAAGATATCGCTGAATCCCATTGCGTAAGATCGCTGCATTCCTGGGCGGGAATGGCTGATCCGGATTCCCCCATTGCGCAAGCGTGGCGCGCGCGCTTTCATCGGTAAAAGTTCCGGTCGGGTCAATCACCTTGGCGTTCCGCTCTCCGCCACCGCAGATCTGCTCGACTTTTTCTTCGAGCGTCATGCGCGAAAGCAAATCGGCCACCCGGTCTTCAATCGCCAGCCTTGGATTGCGAAAGGGGAGTATGTTGCGTGTGTCTGTTTTTTCCTGCGTCAACGCAGTCGCACCAAGAACTACAAGACACGTGAGCAGCGGCAAAAGACTTTGGCGGATTTTCATTGCGAGGATGAACCTGCCTCCTTACGATCTTCGAACAGCTAATGGCGTAAAGTACGAAAGTATAGACGCTGTGGTTCAGTTTCGCTGAAAAAAGGAGATGGATTGCAGTTTCAGGAACGAGATGACGTTCCTTCCTCCGCCACATAAAAATCGCAATGGCTAGCCGGGCTTGGCAGAACGCGGCTTCCCTGGTTTCATTTTCCGGCTGAAAAGAGGAGCGCCCCAAGCGCCGGCGGCCAACAATGACCCGAATAAAATGATGGCGTCAATGCTGGCTCGTCCTTCGGGAGACCAGTAGACGTCGCGCAAATTCAACCACAGGGCAAATTCGTCCAAAGTAAGTGCCGCGCCCACGCCATAAAGAATTGACATCAGCCTGCTCAGAAGAATTGACGAATCGTCGGCACCGCTGCCAATCTCGCACAGCCATCCGTATCCCACCAGAAGCAGCATAATAATTCCAAAAACTAAATGGTGGATGTGCCTTCCTCCGGCCTCGATGAAGTGAAATGGCGGGATTTTGTGCAGGATGGCATATACCACCGTCCGCACTCCGGCGAACGTGAGAAAAAAGCTGATGGACGCGACGAAAAGACGACGCCGAGGGCGGTCCGGAATGCGTTCGTGAAGCGCTCGGCCGAGGGAAGTACCATGCAGCAGCAACAGGAAGAACGCCGTCCCCACGATCGCAAGTAGCAGGATGAACCATGAGTAAGCCATAAGATATTAGACCGCAGGAATTGCTTCGCCGCTATCTTACAGGGACGCGCGGTGCCCCTTGATTTTTGCAAGAAATTTGGCTAAGGATGGCAAGAATCTAATATTTCAAAAATTGCAAAATTACCCAAAGGATATTCAAATCGCAGCGATTGTGATATGTGTGAATGAATGCCTTTGGAATGGAAGAACTGGCAAGGCCAGACAATTAACGGGAAGTTTCCCCTTGGCGAATATCTTGGGGGGTCGGAGAACAGCGCCGTATTTCTAACCACTCTCTCGCCTCCGCAAAAAATCGCGGTCAAGCTGCTTGCCATGGATGGAAATGCAGTAGATGCGAACAAATTAGATGCGAAGAGTGTGGACCGCCGACTTTCCCTTTGGAACTCTGCCAAACAGTTGTCGTACCCTCACATCATTCGGGTTTTGGGATCCGGACAATATTCTTTCGAAGGGAACGCTGTACTTTACGTTGTGATGGAGTACGCGGAAGAGAATCTCTCGATGATTCTTCCAACTCGAGCGCTAACGCCTACGGAGACGCAAGAGATGCTCGATCCGGTGCTGGAAGCGCTTGCATACATTCACGGTCAGGGATTCGTGCATGGGCATATCAAGCCCGCGAACATCATGGCGGTTGCTGAAAAATTAAAGATTTCGTGTGATGGCATAACCTCCGTCGGCGAACCAGATCAGCATCCGAAAACACGAAACCCATATCTTCCGCCGGAGGCGGCAAGCGAAGGGCTCTCGACCGCTACAGATGTTTGGTCGCTTGGTGTGACGCTGGTCGAGGTGCTTACACAGCGACTGCCCCAAATTCGTAGCGACGCGGAAATAGAAAATGTTGTATCCACGCTTCCCTCCCCCTTTCGAAATATTGCGTCGGAATGTCTTCGGGCGGACCCGACGCAACGATGCACTCTGACGGATATTCGGAAGCTCCTGCATTCACCGGTTCCTGCAAGCCCCCCGGTTGCGAGCGCACCCGCAGTGACACACAAACGGCGCAGCCTCGCCGGTCCAATTGTGATCGCAGCGTTGCTGGCAGCAATATTGGGAGGGGCGTTCCTCTTCGAGCATCGAAGTCCCTCTTCCCCACAAACTGACCAGACAACGCAAACGCCCGTAACTCCTGCATCGAACCCGCCAGAAGAATCGAGAGTTGCCCCCAATCCAGCCAGCTCTGGATCGGCAGTTGGGCCGGTCGCGTCTGGAAGAGTAATTCGGCGGGTTTTGCCCGATGTTTCCAACAACGCTCTCCGGACCATTCACGGGACCATAAAAGTTAAAGTAAGGGTGCGGATTGACAGCGGGGGAAACGTGGAGAATGCGCGCCTGGAATCACGAGGCCCCAGCAGATATTTCGCGAACAAATCTCTGGACGCCGCAAAACAATGGCGGTTCGACCCCGCCGGATCAGACAATAAGAATGTCCCAAGCGAATGGGATCTGGAGTTCCGTTTCAGCAGCGCATCTCGCCAGGTGCGGGAGAAACCTGTCGTCCGCTGACTTATTCGTAGATTTCGACTTCACGCCTTGCCGAGGGCGCGCCGCGCTTTGGAATAGTCCCCGGTGCGGCTCGTCCAATTGCTCGCCAAAGTTGCCGCCGCCCAAATCAGCGCAAAAACCACAAACGGTTTGCTCCTCGGAATTCCCACGCGCCACGCCCAGAGCGCGCCCAACGTTGGGACAAGCGCTGAAGACGTCACGCCCGCGGACCACATGATCGCTTTGGTAACGCCGCTGGCATTTTGCATAGAAGCCCGTTCTGTTTGCACACCAAAGAACGGAAGATGTGCAAATACCCAGCGAAGACCGACGGGATAGCCTTCTGGATTCCCTGTTCCGCCGAGTGTGTAGGAGGCGAAGCGAATGCCGAGAATCCGTCCCACAAGCCAGTGGGCGATGGCATGGCAACAAAAATAGAGCAGAACCCATCCGAGGGCTAACGCGACTACGGCGGTCACTGTCGAGCGCGTTGATCGCGCCGCAGCGAAAGAAAAGAGAGCGATTGCAATCCCCGCAGCTTGCACCACATTGCCAGTTGCGATTGAGAGCCTGCTAAAGATTTTTCGCTGCGCAGTGCGGGTTGGTTCGGTCATGGGGAAACTTGGCTTGAAGAGCTCCTCGAGCTCAACCGCCATTGGACGGGGATAGTATAAGCGTCTGTCCCCATCCTGAATCTGTGCTACATTTCGCGGTCATGGCTCCTGCAATTCCGCGTATCACTCCATCCCCACCCGATTTAGCTGCTCCTCGATCAAGTAGGGGCCTGCTGCGAGTCCTCGGTATTGCTTTCGGCTTGGCGGTGATCATCGGCAGCACTATCGGCGCGGGCATCCTGCGCACGCCAGGAGATGTTGCGAGCCACTTGCCCACACGATTGCTGTTTCTCGGCGTCTGGGTTATCGGAGGACTTTACGCGCTGCTGGGCGCATTCTCCGTTTCCGAACTCGGGGCGATGTTGCCGCGTTCCGGCGGGTATTACGTTTTCGCACGCCGCGCCCTTGGCGAGTACGCAGGATTCATCGTCGGCTGGACCGACTGGCTCGGACAATGCGGAAGCACCGCCGCCGTTGCGATTGTGATTGGGGAATACGCGGGGGACCTTATCCCAGCACTTGCCGGACATATCGGTTTTTCCGCCGCGACCGTCGCCATCTCGGTGGCGCTTTTGCAGTGGCGTGGCATCCGCACCGGCAGCTCGTTCCAGAACGTTACCAGCCTGCTCAAGACCCTCGCGTTTCTAGCGCTGGTGGCTGCGGCGTTTATTTTTGCTCATCCATCGCAAGGAAAAGTTTCAGCCGTGACGCCAATCACGACTGCTGGACATTCACTCTGGCTGGCCATCCTTCTTGCCCTTCAAGGCGTGATCTATACCTATGACGGATGGTACAGCGTGATCTACTTTGGCGAAGAAGTGCGAAATCCCGCGCGCGATGTTCCTCGCTCAATGATTTACGGCGTCCTGGCCCTGATGACCATTTACCTGCTGGTGAATGTGGCGCTCTTGCACGTGCTGACGATCTCTCAGATTGCCGGGCAGAACATGGCGCTGGGCACAATGGCGAATGCCATTTTTGGAAGCCGCGGCCAGAGCATTCTTCAAGTGCTGATGATCGTCTCATTGGTCAGCGCGATCAATGCCTATCATCTGATGGCCAGCCGCATCCTATTCGCCATGAGCAACGACGGATTACTTTCGCAACATGTCTCGCGCGTGAATCGTGGAGGAACTCCGACAGTAGGTCTTTTGCTCAGCACTGTGGCAGCGCTGATATTCATATTGAGCGGCAAATTTGAGATCGTACTTGGGATCACCGCTTTTTACTTCGTCGCAACCTATGCAATGGCGTACACAGTAGTATTTGTTTTGCGCTGGCGTGAGCCAGATACTCCACGTCCATTTCGCGCCTGGGGATATCCGTGGACCACTGGTTTGGCGTGGCTGGGATCGCTGGCCTTTCTAATCGCAGCCGTGAAAGAAGATACGCGGAACAGTGAGTACTCCCTGCTTTCACTGGCGTTAAGTTATCCGTTGTATCGCTTGACGAGCGTGATTCTCCGAAGACAACATCGGGGACCGGATGGAATATAAGTAACTCCACTTGAAAGGTCAGTAGGTGGAGATGGCGATTTATCAATAGTTAATACGGGAAAGCCATTAGGGAGCATGTCCTTGCTGTTGATAACCTTCCGGCTAGTCGCTGCGATACGGCGAACGCACAGGGAAACCGCTAACGTGAGGGTGAGCAATTCTGCTACAGGCCATGTATGCCAGTGCAACCCCGGAGCTACGAAACCCTTGAACTCATGTCCGGGTGCGAAGATTTGAGCGAATGGAACCGGTGCAATAAAAAAACAAATAAAGCGGCAGGCAGAGCAGTGTTGAGGCAAGCCCAGTGACGGCAGCAACTCGCGGGACAACAAACGTCAGAACAATAGCGAGGATGAACAGAGCACTTCCAATGTCATCCATCGAGAGCAGCGGGCCGGTCAGCCACCCTCCACTAAATTCCGATTCTCCAAGACCGGTTGTAATTCGCAAATCCAGAAGGACGCAGAGAAGACAACTGCTAGCCTGACAAAACTGTTGGATATCCGGCTTCTTCAACCTCAAAGTTCCTCCCGTGCGTGCGATTCTTGCAGGTTCAAAAGTGGAGCACAAGATAACTGTTGTCATAGTCAATTGCACTTATTGACCTAGGGAAGCAGCCAGGCAGAATTTTGTCGGCAGCTATACAACACCGCCGTGAAAGAAGACACCCGGAAAGTGAGTATGCTCTGCTTTCACTAGTGTTGAGTTATCCGTTGTATCGGCTCACTTGTGTGATTCTCCGAAGACAGAACCGGGCTGCAAGCTAAAGATTTGAAGCGTACATAGCTGACTAGTTGAAAATGAGGGGCATGGCCTTACCCACCAGAACAGAGATCCCGTCATGGCAATGTCAGCAATACTTTTTGGCCGTCCAGGATATATTCCAGCTCGTAAGTTGCCCGATTATTTTTGATAGGAAAATAGATGTAGCCGGCGACCGGGACCGCTGTCTGGCTTCCGGCAAGCCCTTCTCACTTAACTCGGTCTCCATCACGCTGCGATCTTTATCACTTGAGCCGGGATTTGGTCCGGGCCCCCCGATACCCACGCCGACACCCGCTTGCCGGTAAACTCCGCCTCCGCGGGTTCCCGTGACCGGATCGTAGCCGCCACTCTCATACCCCACACCCACGCTAGGCGACACCGTGACATTCCGATCTGTTGCGGCTTTCTTCTGCAGCGTCGCGGCTACTACTTTGGCGCTCGATGGCTTGGAAGCGGCTTGAGCTCCTTTTACTCGGAGAACAAAATCATTCAGCGAAATATCCAGAACCTTTGCTTTTGGTGGATAAAAAGCTATCTCAACCACTGTGCAACAACGATTCACATCTGAAACAAATGCCTTCCTGACCTCGCGAGGAACAACCAAGGTCGCTCCGATAGCCGTTCCGTTGCTCTGACCATGTACTCCATAGTCTGATGCGGCCGTTTTCGGAACGGTTCCCTTCGGCCCCGCTCCGGCGAAGGCAGCCGTACATACAAATAACGCAAGACACGCGGCAGGTCTCATGGCTTGATCTGGTATGCGAGCTTCGCTGCAAGTTTGAGCGTTTTACCGCTTAACACGTAAATCCGTTGCTGAAACGGTTCTCGACCATTCGCAGTGACCGACAAATTGTAGGCGCCAGGTTCCAGCCAGATAGTTTTCAATCGGTTCGCAGTTCCCGCATACGCGCCATCCAAATAAACCGCTGCGTTTTTCGGTTCCGCCGCCAATCGTACCTCGCCTTTTCCGTTGTCATATGAAAGGTACTGGGGACCATAATAAGGGCCCCATATCGGACTCCATAGCAATCCCGAATATATAGCGTCATAGGGATAGAAGCCGTAAGGCCCATATGGGTAAACAGATGGAACGAAAAAGCCACTATAACCTGCACCAACGCTCACGGTCCCGAGCCGAAAGTGCGTTTTGCGATCACTCGATCCACTAGAATCCCGGTCGCCTGAAGTTCTGGCGGTTTCTGCGGCCGCTGTTCCTGAACCATCCCGCTGAATCCCCGCTTGGGACTCCGAAACCACATGGGAGTCGGACGGTTGCGCAAGAGTCGTATCGTCAGGTTGTTTGGCCGAATTGATCTGGGCGCTGGCAACTCCGGCCCAAAGGAACACTGCACCCATCAGCAAAAATTCGCACTCCAATTTGCGAATAAGCCTCATGACATCTCCCTCGCCTAGTCGGTCGGATGCCTTCACTCTTGCCCCTAGTTGCCCTTCATAAACAAACATTCCAGAACTCGCCCTTTATTATGCTCTTCGTGGGCGACCCATCTGCATTTGAGTCGGGACGAACGGCGGGGTGCCTGTCCCAAGGTGAGTGGAACCGACCCAAGTTACCAGGCAATCCGGTTGCTTAATCACCAGCCTTCAAATCTTTTAATATCTCGCGCGCGGCGTTCGCTCCCGATGAGCCCGACAATCCAATTCCCGGATGAGTTCCAGAGCCGCACAAATAGAGTCCCTTGATGGGTGTCCGGTAGCGCGCCCAATCCAGCAGAGGCCGCATGATGAAGAACTGATCAAGCGAAAGCTCGCCGTGGAACGGATGACCGCCTGTCATTCCGTAGGTCTGTTCCAAATCTTTGGGAGTGATCACTTGACGCCCAAGAATCATGCCGGGAAGGTTCGGAGCATACTCAGCCAGCGTCTTAATTACCGTATCGGCCAGGTTATCGCGCTGCTCGTCCCAATCCGTGCCGCGCAATTGATAGGACGTGAATTGAACATAAACCGACATAACATGTTTGCCGGCGGGCGCCAAGGTGGAGTCTGTGAGCGTCGGAATGACGGCCTCAAGATGGGGTCTCTCAGAGAAACGCCCGTACTTGCTGGCATCGAATGCGCGTTCCAGATAGTCAATTTCAGGACCAATATGGATTCGACCTTGAAGGGCCGATTCATCGGGAGCCGCTGTAAACTTTGGAAGGCTGGAGAGCGCGAGATTGATTTTCGATAGCGTCCCATGAGTGCGATAATTTTTGATTTTTCCCAGGAAACCGGGCTCTAGATGTTGAGCGTCCACGAGCCCGAGCATTGTGGCTTTAGGATCGGCATTAGAGACGACGGTGCGAGCAGAAATTTCTTCCCCGTTATCCAGCACGACGCCAATACTTGCGCCATCTTTAATGCGAATTTGAGCGACGCCAGCACCGGCGCGAATCTCGGCTCCCGCTTCGCGACATGCGGCTGACATTGCTTGCGTAACCGCGCCCATGCCACCTTCCGCAAACCATGTCGCCCCGCACGCCTCTCCATCGCAAGCGGCACGCAGCATCAACATCATGGCGCTTCCGGCTGACCACGGACCCAAATGTGTTCCAAAGATTCCGCGCGCGGCGATTGTGGCCCTTAACAGCTCGGTGTCAAACCACTCCGCGACCATATCGGCGACAGGCATGGGTCCCCATCGCAAGAGTTGATACAACTCTCTTCGCCCAAGACCGCGAGCCTTCTTTCCAGTCTTCAGCAGAGACCAAAGGTCCCCGGCGCTGGGATGATCAATATCCGGCGGAGTCATCGTGAGCAGATCGGCAATTACGTCGGTAATATTGGCTAGTGATTTTTGAAAATCGGGATACTTCCGCGCATCTTTGGCGGAGAATTTGGAAATCTCCGCGCTCGATTTTTCCGCGTCGCCGTAAAGAATCAGGGCGCGCCCATCGGGAGTCGGTGGAAACACGCGAACGTCAGGCTGCATCATCTTCAACCCATGCCGGGCAAGATCCATATCGCGAATAATCACTGGGTGCAGCGGCGCCGTCGCGTGAGCCAGGGTCGAGCAGCGAAATCCAGGATGAAATTCTTCGGTGACGGCAGCGCCACCGACGATCTCGCGGCGTTCAAGCACCAGCGGTTTGAATCCCGCCTTAGCCAGATAGAAAGCCGTGACCAATCCGTTATGGCCGCCGCCTACGATGATGATGTCTTTTTGCAAAATGCTGATCCAATCGCGCCAACGCGAACGACGAAACCTTTTATGCCTTCCCTGCCTTGTAATCCTTGAGAATTTCCAAAGCCGCAAGCCTTCCGCTGGCGCCCATGATTCCGCCGCCGGGGTGCGTCGCCGATCCGCACATATACAAATTCTCAATTGGCGTTCGATAGTGTGCCCATCCCGGGGCGGGCCGCAGAAAAAATAGCTGTTCGAGCGACAGTTCTCCCTGAAAGATGTTCCCTTCCGACAATCCCCACTCGCGCTCCAAATCGAGTGGCGTGATTACCTGCTTGCCGACGATTAGATTTTTAATATTGGGCGCATACTGGGCAATCGTATTGATCACGTTGTCGCCAAACTCTTCTTTCTTTTCATCCCAAGTAGCCTTCAGTCAATTTATACGGGGCGTACTGCACGAAACACGACATCACATGCTTGCCCGGCGGCGCGAGCGAAGGATCAGTCAGACTCGGAATCACCATGTCTATATAAGGACCGCGCGAATAGTGTCCATATTTGGCTTCGTCGTATGCGCGTTCCATGTAATCCACGCTGGGCGAAATGGAAATCGCCCCGCGAAGATGCGCCCCGGCTCCGGGCAAGCACGTGAATTCAGGCAGCCCATCGAGCGCCAGATTTACTTTCCCGGATGAACCGCGAAATTTATAACGATTGATGTCCTCCATGAAACTCGTCAGGCAAGATTCCCCGGCTCGATCATTTTCACGAAAGTATTGCGGGATCCACGCTGGACGAAACAACAGCGGCAAGGATTTCGTCGCCGTTATCGAGCACCACGCCCTGCGCTTTTCCATCCTTCACGATGATCCGAGCGATGCCAGCCTTGGTTCGAATCTCAGCTCCGGCTTCTCGGGCGGCATCGGCAATCGCGTTCGAGATCGCGCCGGTTCCGCCGCGCGCAAATCCCCAGGAACGAAACGCCCCATCAATCTCGCCCATGTAGTGATGCAGCAGCACGTACGCCGTGCCGGGAGAGCGCACTCCCAAAAATGTGCCGATGATTCCCGACGCCGACATCGTCGCCTTCAGAACGTCGGTTTCAAACCATTGGTCCAGAAAATCAATGGCGCTCATGGTCATCAACTGAACCTGGTTGTATTGATCGCCGGAAGGAAGGTCACGAAAGCGGCGTCCAAGGAAAAGCAGCTTCATCAGTTCTCGCGGATTCAGCGTGTAAGGATCGGGCGGCACCATGCTGAGAATAGGTTTCACAAAGCGGCACATCTGCAACATGGCCTGGCCGAAGTCGTCGTAGGCCTCAGCGTCGAGCCGCGAGTGACGCGCAATTTCACGGCGAGTCTTCGCGTGATCGTTGACGCGCCAGAGGTAATCGCCATTCAGCATGGGCGTGAATGTGCCGTCGAGAGGGAGGATTTCCAGCCCATGACGCGGCAAATCGAGATCGCGAATGATCTCCGGACGAAGCAGCGAAACCACGTATGAGCAAACCGAAAATTTGAATCCGGGAAAGATTTCCTCCGTGACCGCCGCCCCGCCGACAACGTGGCGCCGCTCGAGCACTAACACTTTTTTCCCGGCATGCGCAAGATACGCGGCATTCACCAGGCCGTTATGCCCGCCGCCGATCACGATAACGTCGTAATTTGTAAATGCAGCCATTTGGCTTTTGGCCCTGAGGCGTTAGTCCAGAAAGTAAGAGGAAATAATCGTCGGAGTAGAGGAAGCCAGAATCGAATCAGAGTCCGCTTGGAAGAACTCGCCATTGCGTGAGACGGCGCATAAAGGAAGTTTGACCGCCTCATTCTATCTCAGCAAAGCTGGCGTGTGATCAAATTCACTTCAAGAAGATTTAAAACGTAGCAATCACCTCAAGGCAATTTTCTTGAGGCCGACGTGTTGCCAGGTTTTCACTTCGATAGACGAGCCGAACCGTCGGAATTACATTTGACTCCGGTCCCTGTCCCGTCGAGTAGCCGCTAGAAATTACTTAGCGCACGAATTTGCAAGTTGTTGAATTCCACACGCGGCACTAGAATATCCTGCGTCAATCCAGTCCATTAAAATCTGCTTCTGAATCGGAGAAACTATGAAAGCAAGAACCACTCTATTAACTCTTTTGGTGTGCTTGGTCGCAGGCGCAATGTGTTTTGCCAGCGATGAGAATATTGGTACATGGAAGCTCAATGACGCCAATTCGAAGATCGCCTCTGGAATGGGAAAGAACACCACCGTTGTCTACGAGGCTGCGGGAGATAACGTCAAAGTCACGGTGGATGGTACAGACAGCAAGGGCGCTCCCACACACAATGAATGGACGGGCGCGTTCGACGGGAAAGATTATCCCGTTACCGGCGATCCGAATGCCGACGCGCGGTCGTATAGAAAACTGCGCGCCCACACGTTGGAATTTACCGACAAGAAGGACGGCAAGCCTACTATCGTGGGCAGAATTGTCGTATCGGCCGATGGCAAGAGCCGCACCGTCTCGATCAGGATGATGGATTCTGACGGCAGGATGGTAAGAACCACCGAGGCGTACGACAAGCAGTAACCGCGTCCCTCAACCGGATGCCCTTGCGCATATTCCTCGGCGCGAGGGCATTTTTAGTTGACATCTTTACTTCAGGTGTTCCACGAGAAACAAATCTGACAGGTTGCGGACATAGCCGAAGACATAGTGCTCTTCGTCGGCGGCGATTCGGGGGCATGCGACGGCAGTTACGCCAGCCACGTCTGAAGGGCGTACCGTCTTCCATGCGCGTTCTCGCGCCAGTCGAGATGTCCAGGCGGGATACCGGACACGACGTTTCACCGCGGCGCCCGACCAGCAATGCATTCCCTCCCTTGACCCAGCGAATCGGTGTTTCCCCGGGTTGGGAGCCCGGAACCAATTGCGGCTCTCCGCCATCCACCGGGATAATAGCAATCCCGTTGTCGGTGACCGTCGAGATTCGCCGTCCATCAGGGGAAACACCGTGAGGATAAGGCCCCAAAATAAAGCCTTCCGGTGAAATCGCCCGTGGCTGGCCGCCATCCAGATTAGCCGCGTATACTCGCGACGCATGCCCAGGCTCATGACCATCGAACAACAATCGTTTGGAATCAGGAAAAAATTCGCCAAACGATGGAATGATCCCACCCGTCGAAACCTTCCGCTGCTGTCCTACGCCGGTGGGAAGCAGCACAAAGTCGGGAGGGGTCATATTCTGACGCAAGACGAGGGCCCAATTCCCGTCGGGTGAAAGCGAGTACGCGGAACCCTCCCCCAAACGGACGGCGGAATTGCCACTCGTATCGCGGGTAAATACCGCATATTCGCCACCTCCCGCCTCTCCGGCCTCGATCAACAGCATGAGTTTTCCGTCTTCCGAGATGTCAGTGGGAACAGTCCAGTCTTGCCAGCTCAGGTCGCGTTCTTTGCTTTCGCCAGGGGCAAGGCCGATGGCTCCCGCGCGCAACGCATCCCGTGAAATCAAAGCCCGTCCGCCTGGACTGACGTCATGCAGAGTCAAAGTTCCGGGAGCGCTCAGCAGTTCGCGAACTTTACCCGATAAGGTCACGCTTCGCAGTGAACGACTGAAACCCGTAGCAGTGGCAGTGAACCAGATCTCATCCCCTGCCGGCGACCATGCCGCTCCTATCGCCGTAACCCAACGCTCCGTCAAATCGGACTTCTTACCATTCAGGTCAACGACACTGACGGTGCCTCCGTCATCTCCGAGGAGGTTGTGATCAATAAATGCGAGCCGGTCACCCTTGGGAGAGAAGCGCAAATTACTGATCCAGCCGGCGGTTTCGTACAACACTTTGCCAATGGGATATTCGATCCGGCTTTGCCCGTTCACCACGTGGTCCACGGCAAGCGCATTTCCGTCCGGCGTCCAATCCGCAGCCTCGACATTGTCCAGTAGATCGCGCGGCGCATCGGCTCCGATCGAAACCTGAGCCAGCGTTCCTCGATGGGTAAAATGATTGGGACTCACGCTAAAGCGGCGCAAAACTGCCATCTGTCCACTCGCTGAAACCGCCAATACTTCCGTTTCCGGCAGACCAAGATCGCGGGACTCGGTCGAATTAGGAGAACTGATAAAGACCTCTTCCGGATTACCCTCCCATGAAGCGCTATAAACAGCCGATCGCGGATCCGGTGCAAACCTCGCTGCCCGCAGAGCGCCACGGCGAAAGCTCAACTCGCGAAATGTGGGCACAGGCCGGACAGCCGATCGCTGGCCTATTAGAAAAGCGGCGATGCCAGTTGCCATCAGACACAGCAACGCAATACCGGCGAAGACAGGCAGTTTCGTTCGCTTCGGTTTACTCAGAACATTTATTTGCGAAGTCCCGGCTGCCGCGGCAGGCGTCGCCACGCCCGATTCGGAGGACGCCGCAACCATCCGTTGCGAAGACGGATGCCAGTCGCGCTGCAATCTCCTGAGATCGGCCTTCAAATCCGCTGCACTCTGGTATCGCAGATCGCGGTCTTTTTCAAAAGCTCTGTTAATGATGCGTTCCAGTTCCGGCGGGAGCGCAGGATTCAAGCGGATAGGCGATGTGGGAACCTTATTCAGAATCGAATTGAATATCGCCGCAGAAGTGTTTCCTTCGAAGGGAAGGCGGGTGGTACACATTTCATACAGCACAATGCCAAAGGAAAAAATGTCGGTACGCGCGTCCAGTTCTTCGCCGAGCGCCTGCTCGGGACTCATGTAGGCCACCGTGCCCAAGGCGGCGCCCGGGGACGTCAAGTGCTCGATACGCACGTCAAAGTTGGCTCCGGCCGTGGCTTCGGTGGGGTCGAGGACTCTACTGCGTTCGAGACCGACCTTCGCCAATCCGAAATCAAGTATCTTGGCGTGATTGCGTTCCGTGATGAAAATATTCGCCGGCTTGATATCGCGATGAACAATGCCCTTCGAGTGAGCCGCGTCAAGACCGTCCGCGATCTCAATCGCTAGAGTAAAAAGCAATCCGATCTCAAGGGGGTGAAGCGTGATGCGATGCTTCAGCGTGGCACCTTCAAGGAATTCCATTGCTATGTAGGATTGGGCTCCGTGCTTTCCAACCTCGTATATGGTGCAGATATTGGGATGATTCAGTGCCGATGCGGCACGGGCTTCGCGCCGAAACCGCTCGAGCGCCTGGGAGTCCTGGGCAAGTTCGTCGGGAAGGAACTTTAATGCGACGAAGCGGCCAAGTTGGGTGTCTTCGGCCTTGTAAACCACTCCCATTCCGCCGCCGCCCAGCTTTTCGACAATGCGGTAATGCGAGATGGTTTCGCCGATCATTTTCAGTCAGGCCAGTCGGGTCATGTTAGGCGGGATGCGGAGGCAAAGTCAACGCAGGTTGGGTAAAGGTGCTGGCCAGTGTGTTGCCGCACGTTGGAAAAGTCCATTAACCACGGAGGACACGAAGGTGCACGAAGGAAACCGTCGAAACTCGCCTTCGTGACCCTTCGTGTCCTCTGTGGTTAATTGGTTTCGAAACTTGAGCCCTATCTGGGCGGGCTGGGCCAACTTTGCTGGATGGCCCACCGCGTCTGCTTCGACTGAGAATCATAGGAGGGCGTCAGTACCCGGTGAGCAGAGTTGAAAAACGTTGCCCTCAGGATCAACCGCGTCGCATGCCTCTCCCGGTTTCTGCCAAGGCCGCCGCAAGATTTGGATTCCGAGAGATTCCAGCCGTGCACGCTCGAATTCTACGTCCTTCACTTCGAAGATCAGCTTGACCGGGTCTTCTTCGCGGGGGGCCGGTGGAGATTCAATCTCGATGCTTTTCGCGATTTCAGCAGGGACGGCATGGAGAGAAAAACGAGCGCTGCCAGTCTCGAAGGTAGCCCACGTATCGGTCGAGCCCTGATTGTTGGAATTGGCGCCAAGCATCTCGCCATAAAAATGCTTCATGCGCTCCAGATCTTTTACATAGAGGATCGCGCTGCGCAGTTGCATATTCCGTGATGATATCTCAAATGCAATCCGCTCAGCCCGTCCTGATGTCCAGCCGCACGCGCTAGCCAAATGAAAACTGCTCGGTTTCTAGGGGTTGTCGCCAATCCGGGAGTTGGCCGCCGTTGTCCTCAATAAAAGTCTATAAATCGCCTATCACCTGTTGCTCCGTTCTCGTTTGGAGTAATAATAAGTCCTTACTTTCTTGCCGGTGCTGGTTATGATTCGAATTGCGCGGACGATGCCCATGGTTCTGTGCTTGGCGTCAGTTGTCGGTTCAGGCCAGGACAATCCCACCCCCAATCAGTCGCCGACTGTTTATAAGGTTTGTAGTGAGACGCAGCCGCAACCCTGTGCGACGAGGCCGCAGGTGATCAATGACCCCTCGCCAGAATACTCGGACAAAGCGCGGCGGAAGAGAGTGCAAGGGACAACTGAATTGAGTTTAACCGTAGGCTCGGACGGACGCACACACGACATAAAAGTTGTGAAAAGATTAGGGTACGGCCTAGACGAAAAGGCTGTCGAGGCCGTGGCGATGTGGACGTTCGATCCAGGCAGGAAGGATGATAAGCCCGTCCCGGTACTCATAGATGTAACAGTTACTTTCAATTTGTACGATTAAGAAGATGGATGACCCGCCTTTGCGTTTTTTGTAAGGGTGGGATCAGACCGACTGCGTCGGGGTTTTCATTATGCTTGTGCAATGACTGATTTCAAATCCGCCCATTCTCCCGCATAGAATCCACAAGCTCCTTTGCTTCGCCTACGCTGCAGCCATAGAGTTTGCGGGCGGCGTACGTGGCTGTGATGGTCTGGCCGCGAGTGACGAGTTCGCGGAGTCGCTTCTGTTGGTCTTCGCGGTTGAGCGATTCCAGGTGCGTGAAGTTCTGTGTTAAAGAAACGGGATCGGCATGACCGCCATTCCACCAACCACTGGGGAAAAGCTGCCGATGCCGCTAGTTTGGATCTGCCACCGCCACTCCGTTGCTCATGAGTCCATCGGAACAGGTGGACCCTATCTTCATCGGACTGTGGTTGGGGAGTGTCTGAGTTCGGCCCCGCAGAGGACCACGAGTGAATCGGCAGGAGTGACTGGTGCGCTCCGCGGATGTTTCGTCATCCGGATCGCGGACCGTCACTCCGCTGCTTGTGAGCCCATCGGAGCAGCTCGATCCCACTCTTGTAGCGCTACGATCCAGAAGTGTGTGCGTTTGCCCCTGCAAAGGTCCTACATTGAATTTGCAAGTGTGGCTCATGGGCTGCGCAGCCTCCGGGGTGTCCGGGTCGGGAACAGCAATACCGGTGCTGGTAAGGCCGTCTGAACAGCTCGAGCCCACCACCGTGGCGTTAAGATTCGGAAACGTGTGGGTTTGACCCTGCAAAGGGCCTCTCCTGAATTTACAGGTGTGACTCATCTGGTCAGATGCAAAAGCAGCACCCAACAAGAGCGCGCAGAGAGTCAGGTTCTTCATTAACGCGAAGCTGAAAATAGCGACGGGCCTATATGGCACAATTCCTCCTGGATACGGCGCAGCGGTTTTCTGGACTCTGGACTAAGGATATGGGACCAGGGTTCTCGCGAGGGAGCCAAAAACGAGCGTTCAACTGACGTTAGTAATCGTCAGTCTTCATTAATAATGATGGGTCGAGCGAACTGTTGAATCGGAGGATCGAAGAATGTCTCATATCCGCATCGCGCTCGTCGGTGACTACAATGCATCCTCGACGGCACACATTACGATTTCCCCGGCGCTGGAACTTGCCGGCAAGGCATCGAACGTGGATGTCAAACCGGTGTGGATACATACATCGAAGCTGACTACAAAAGAAGAGATACGATCATTGCATTCCTACGAAGGAATATGGTGTGTACCCGGCCCTCCCTATGCGAACGCAGAAGGCGCAATCTCTGCGATATCGCTGGCCCGCACAGAAGGAATCCCATTCTTAGGCACGTGTGCCGGCTTTCAGCACGCACTAATCGAGTATTTCAGGAACGTGATCGGTACGAGCAACACAGCACACGCCGAGTCAAGTCCGGAAGTGGAGCACCCCCTGATTTCCAAGCTCTCCTGCTCTCTTGTGGACGTCAATGAGACAGTTCGGCTCGTTGCCGGCTCGCTGAGTCAACGACTCTACGGGAAAGATCGCGTGGAGGAAGGTTATCGTTGCAACTATGGACTAAATCCCGAGTTCGCGCCGTTGCTTCAAGATCGAACTGACATTCGAATCGAGGGCACTGACGACACTGGCGAGGTCAGAATTATTCGTTTGCAGAACCATCCATTCTTTATGGGAACTTTGTTTCAACCCCAACGTTCCGCGCTCAAGGGTCTCGTTCACCCGCTGATCCGTGAATTCGTGTCCGTGAGCGCCCAACGTGGTCATCGAGCGTCCGACGCTGAGCAAATCGCCAACTAAAGCTGGAAGGAATAGTTCCTGGATGACTGGCCCACCGTGCGTTTTTTGCAAAGGCGGGATCTCAGACCGCAGGTGCTGGGATCTTCATTCTGCTTGCGCAATGATTTGATTTTAAATCCGCACAAAGCGTTGTAGCCACTCAGATCGTCGCCCCCACCTTCACAAAAAATGTAAAGGTGAGCCAGCCAGTCTGTGATTTGTCGGACCCAACTCCAATCGCGCTATGAGACAATCTGCCGGGGCGAGTATGCGATGGCGTCAGCTAATTCGCTGGGTTGTTCTGGTTTCGGCGATCTCAAGCCAAGCCCAGACCGGGGTGGAGAAGCCCCCATCCCCATCGGCGGAGAAACCATCGGTCCAAGTGTTTCTAACCGCATCGGACAAACATGGTTCGGCTGCAATGCCAGTTCAGTCGGAAATCAGCGTTTCTGTGGATAAACAGCCAGCGCAGATTCGTACGCTGCGATCTGCGAAGAATGACCCTTTGTTGTTCGCTGTACTGGTTGACACAAGCGCGTCAAGAGCTCACAGTGCGAACCGGATAAAGCAAGCAGCTCTGCAGCTCTTCCAACGCCTAGCGACCGACGGCAACCAGGGCTACCTTGTACTATTTAACCAGTCCGTTATCATTAGCACGCGACCGCTTCAGGTCCCAGAGGTGAAGGACCTGCTGGAGAACGCAAAGTTCGGAGGGGAACAGCGGTTTATGATGCAATCGGAAAAACCTGTATTCAGAAGCTAAGCAGATCGGGAAATCTCAATACTCCCCGTCGTGCAATTTTTTTGATTTCAGACGGGGATGATAATCAGAGCCACATTACTCAGGCTAACGCTGAAGCAGCCCTTGAGAAGGAGGGGGTAGCGGTCTTCTCTCTGGTAGTCCCATCAACCCTCCCTTGGCCACAGTCCGCCCCACAGTGGTCGGAGTATTTCTTAAAGAAGATCACCCGGGACACGGGCGGTCAGGCAATCATGGTCAAGAATCTGGCGGATGACGTCGCGCCTCTACTTTCGGCCGTCGAGGGCCAATGGGCTCTGAGCTTTGTGCCTGCTCAATCGCTCGGCCAGGGGCTACATTCGCTCGATATAAAGAGCCTGGAGAAAGACGTCCGCATTTCTGGTCCAGCTCACATCTTTGTTCAATAGACTCGCGGCGAAAATTGTAGACATTCGTTCCGGGACCGGTTGCGATAAGCACCCCCTACCAAATCAGCTTCAATCCAAATTGCACTTGCCGCGACGTGGTTGCGGTGCTGGTGATTGCGCCTGCTGTTCCCGAGACTCCTGAAGGGGTGAACACAATGAGATTCGGCGTATTGAAATTTGCCCGGTTCAGGAGATTAAAAATCTCCGCGCGGAACTGAAGTCTCATGCGCTCGTAAATCGCGATGTCTTTTAGCGTGGAGAAATCCCATGTCGCGAGACCCGGCCCGATCAATGTATCCCTTCCAAGGTTGCCATAGAATCCGCTATTCGCCGGCGGTTGCAGGAATGCGTTGGGATTAAACCACTGATTCGGATTGCCGAGTATCACGGGTCCGCTGAAGTTCGGATTCACAAAAGGGCGCACCGGATTTCTCGTGTCTCCAGTATTCGACGGGTTGTAGCTGAGCTGCGGCGTGAATGGAAACCCGGATTGAAGCGTGACAATGCTGTTCACTGAGCATCCGCGTGCTAATGTTCCTCGCCAACCTTCGAGTCCGCTTCCAAGCGCCTGCCCGCGCCCGAACGGCAATTCGTAAACAGCACTGATCACCGCCGCGTTCCGCACGTCATAAGTGGCGAGACCGTAATCGGAGCGCAGGTTGAACGGATTCGATACCAAGCCGGGAGCATTTCCCGCCGCCGTACCATTCAATGAATCGCCATCATCGAGCGCCTTTGACCAAGTGTAGGAACCGCGCAGAGACAGACCGTGGCTGAAGCGATGATTCAGGTCCGTCTGAAGCGCGTTGTAATTGCTGTCGCCGCGTGAAAACCATGTCCAGGTATTCGCCAAGCGTGGGGTTAGCCTTGGGCGTCCCGGCGGGGATGTAGTAGGTCCCGGCGGGGACCGGCGAATTCGCCAATGCTCCCGGAAACGTACTTGGAAAATTGGCGGGGCATGGAGATGCTGGACAAATTGTAGGAAACGGCTCGTTGGCATCTTCACCAATGATTTCGTAATACCCGTGCGATCCGACATAGCCGACCGTCAACACCGTGTTTGGCGAGATCTCGCGCTGCAATCTAAGTGACCACGAAATTAAGGTTGGCGTTTTCATGTCCGGCTGAACTCCTCCGGCTACGAGAAGCGCCTTGGCGGGCACCGGGGCCGCGGGATTGAGGGGAAGCTGCGATACAGGCAGCGCTGCAATGCTGTAGGCGGGATTGAACGGCGCGTTCTGATCCGTCCGATAGCCGAGCGCGTCTTGCAAATCGTTGTACATCCCGAAGCCGGCGCGAACTACCGTCTTTGAACCGAAGGGATTCCACGCGATTCCCACGCGGGGTTGCGGCAGAAACGTCGCGTTATTGGTAGTGAACAGCGAATCCCCGACCCGCGGCTGGCTCGAGATTACGCCGTTGCTGAATGTGTAGTCGGCGGCGCGACCGTGAGCCTCATTCCAGCCAGTGGTAAATTCATCGCGAAAACCAAGAGACACGGTCAGCCTTGGCGTGAAACGAATAACATCTTCGGCGTACCATGCGCCCAGCAAAGACCGCCAGTTCATTTCTGTTGGCGCAGGATCGTAGAGAAAACTCGAAGTGGTTCCTTGCAGGAATGTTTGCAGGCTGGCGAAAGTTGCCTGGCCAAACTGGCTCAGCGCTATGGTCTCGTTCGATTGAAAGGGCTGTAACCAGGCCCCAATGCTGAATTGGTGGCGCCCGCGCGTAAGTGTAGCGCGGTCTTCGAACGTGAAGAGATTTCTGGCGATTCGCAAGTCGCTTCCGTTATTACTTCCCGCCAGCCCGACCTGGGCCTGCGGATTGGACGCCGCACTGCCACCAACAACCACCGCGCCTACGGGATGCCCAAGCAGGAAACCGGAGACGCTCGATGCCGGAGTGCCCGGAGTTGGTTCTCCGGTAAAAAAGTACCCTGCACGCGAATATCCCACTCGCGCCACATTTAAAGTGGAAGCTGAAAAAGAGTGCGTCTCCTCCAGCGAGAAAACCTGCTCCCTCAGGCTCTCAACGTCGCTGCTGTAAGGGTCAAGCGTAGTTGCGGTGAGATCGTCACCGTCATCAACGGTATAAACCGATGCCAGAGAATCTTGCGAAGAAAAAATGTGGTCCAGCCGGGCGGTGCCAAAATCTTCACGAATGGTTTGCAGAGGACTGCTAAACACTTGTGCGATTCCATTGAAGTCTGGTGCGCCAGCAGGAGCAGTCGGCCACAAATTAAGAAGCGGGAGAACGCTGGGCACAGCGGCGGCTCGCGAGGCTGCGTCAGGAACGAATGCGGCCGAGGTTTGGTGAAGATGCTGTCGCAATCCTTCGTAGTTGCCGAACAAAAATGTCTTGTCGGTTTGAATCGGGCCTCCCACAGCCGCACCAAACTGGTTGCGCTGAAATGGAGGAGCTGAACCCTGGTCGAAGTAGTTTGGGGCATCGAGATCGTTGTTCCGCAGGAACTCATAGGCGGACCCGTGCAGCTGGTTGCTTCCGGACTGCGTCACGATAATGACCTGGCCGCCCGGACGCTTTCCGTATTCTGCGCTATACGAGTCGCGCAACACATTGAATTCGCGGACCGCATCTACGCCTAACAACTCCTGGCTCGTGCCCCCTGGCTGCATGTTATTTTCCGCCGCGCCGGTATATTCGACTCCGTTCAGCAGAAACAGGTTTTGCTGCGGCCGATTTCCGGAGACGGCAAAATTATTCCCCGTGGTTGAGTTCGATACGCCGATACCGCCAGTCTTCTCCGCAGTGAAGTTGACCACGCTGGGATTCAAAGTGAGGAGCAGATCATAACTGCGCCCGTTCAGAGGCAGGTCTCGTACCTGCCGCTCCCCGACCAAGCCAGTAATGTCCTGCGTGGTGGCGTTTACCACTGCCGCGTCCCCGGTGACTTTCACTTCTTCGCTCACCGCTCCAAGCTTTAGACCCAAATCAGCGCTCGCATCCTCTCCGACAACCAGGCGAATCCCTGTCCGAATTCCTTCAGCGAAGCCGTCTTTCTTGACTTGAACTTCATACTGCCCAACTGGAAGAGCAAACAATTGATATCGTCCAGCCTGACTCGTAACCGTGCGCCGCGAAAGCCCGGTATCAATGTTCCTCGCCGTAACCGCCGCCCCAGTCACGGCCGCGCCAGACGGGTCCGTAACGGTGCCGGACAAGGTAGCCGACACCTGCGCCGATACAAATGAAGGGCAGAGACAAACCGATAATATAAAGAGCGAAAAGAATGAAGTTGCAAATTGACGCATTACTTCCTCGCGAGTTTTATTTTTGGATGCGAACGTAAAATGTATATTACAGGCGGTTCTTATGTCTAATCGTGTGCGTTTATAGCTGACTTTGTTGTTCGAGAAAATTCTTACGCAATCCGCTGAACACAGGCCCTGATCCAGATTTATTGACGGTCACAGGGCTTCGCTGTAGGATTTTGTTCGAAATGGCGGGAAATTCTAAGCGTCAACGCCCAAAAGAAGAAAACGAAGACCTTCTGAAGCTACGCGAGGCGGCCCTCGAACTCCGCGTCAGCTTCCCTACAATCAAGCAATGGATTTACAAGCGAAAAATTCGCAGCGTCCGCACGGCAGGCGGGCATCACCGCATTCCGCAAAGTGAGGTAGACCGGCTGCTATTTCGGACGACAGGCAAAACGGCTCTAGAGCGAGGCCTGGTGAAGCGTCTCGTCAGCGGCAGAAATCAACTCGTGGGCCGAGTGGATAGCGTTCGTATAAGCGGGTTGATGGCTGAAATAAAAATTTCGATAGGCGATCAGCAAATCACTTCAATCATTACCGCGAGTTCGGCGCGCGAAATGAAACTCAAACCAGGTCAGACCGCTGCCGCCCTTATAAAATCCACCGAGGTAATGATTCTGCGTATTTGAGACTGGGCCGGATGATCCCACTTGAATCCGGATGAATGGCGGGCTGGAGCAACTTGCTGAGATCTTGAAATTACAATCACGTCGAAAACTTCGAGTCGCGTGATAGGAAGATTCCGCCCCCGGTTAAGCGCTACGGCGCCTTGCTAGTCCGGAAAATGTTCAGAGAATTAACGAGGGCTTCGGCTTACTGACTCTCCGTCACCACGCGTCCGTTAAGCGGCTGAGGCGGCCGGACATCGTGCGGATAAAGTCTGGCGAATGCGCTGATCTCCTCTGCCGAAATGTTCACCGGACTTTTTAGCACGAACCACGTGACGTTTTCACTGCATGGGGGAGCCGTTAGTGATCCCATATAGGTGTAGTAGGACGTATTTTCGGGCAGCAGATTCGCGGGGTTAACCTCGACTCCGGAAATCTCCTGCTCTTTGCCCTCGGTCTTTGGCATATGTTCCCAAAGCTGCTGAATGGTGGCGTTCGCGCTGCCCGCCGTGAGAAGAACCGCGACTGCCGCAACCTCCCCGCCGCTGGCTTGGTGCATGAAATGAATCACCATGTCATATGGCTTGCCGTGAACATACTCTTCGCTGGGCCGGTGAAAGTGAAATTGCGTTAGTTCGTATCGCTTGTCACCCACAATCAGAAAATTTCCATTTCCCCGAGCATAGTTCACCCGGACCGCTGTGTGGCCGTTATTGATAATTTTGAGCGGTCCCCTCTTATATTCGAATCGTATGGCGGGGAGGTCGGCTTTCTTGGTATTTCGAATGTCTATCGGAGATTGTTCCTTGCCGAGTTTGCACGGAACATACTGCGGATCAAGGTCACCCCAATGTTCGGGTCCGGTTACCCCTTCGTAACTCCACTGCGTTTTCCAGGCATTTGGGCCATGTTCAACGTCCTCTGCTCGGGGATGCGCAGGCACCAAAACCATCGTGACCGTCAGCAAAACAAGTATGACCGAATCTTTTCGCAAATTTCACCTCGCGCCGATCCATCCTATTTCACAAGCAGAACAGGTTGAAACTTACCTTCCGGACTATTAAATCGGTCCCGTGATTTCGGGGACTGGCAAGCACGACCTTTGCAAGCCGGATCACGCTAAGACGGCGGGGCAGAAACCGGGTTCAAGCGGGCCCCGATTTTCTCGAGCAGCAAGGATGCCGCTTCGCCCGCATCGAGCATCGAAAAATCGTCCCCGAGTTCCACAATCGGTACTTTGGCGCAAGCCGATTGGAACGCCTCTTGCGTCGCCGCGGATCCTAGCAACCCGCCGCCGACTACCAGCAAACCGGGCGGCGTTACTCGCATCAGCAGCAGACAGTCGTGCAAATTGTTGCTGGTGTAGGTTTCGTATCCGGCCCGCCGCAATAATTCCCGCAAGTAGGCAAGAACGTCCGCATTGGAATCAACGCACAAAACGCTGAGGCCGGAAGTTTTGACCTTCTCCCACGATCCGGTGAGCCGGTAAAAAGCCGCCACCGCCTTCTCCTCTGAATCCTGGGTGTCGAATAGCTTGTCCAAATGCGTCATCTTCAAAACATTGCTGATGACGACCGGCACATTGCATAACTTCACGTCTCCGTGCAACTGACGAGCGGTCGTCAGCGAACGCACCATGGTTCCGAGGCCGCTGCTGTCAACGAAATCTACTTCTTCAAGATTCAGGACGATCGCTTTCCGATCGCGCAGCAGATTCACAATATGAGCGCGCAACGACTCCGTTTCAGCGCCCGCAGTGATACGTCCCTTGCAGCGGACAATGGTGACTCGACCAACCTCGCGTGTATCCAGCGCCAGCCGCATTTGGCCTCCAGTCGAGCAGATACAGAGCTAACAAGTCGGGCACATTATATTCGAGTTTCCGCGAAACCGGGTTAACTGAAATCAAAAACCGGACTAACTGAGATAAAGACCGCTGCATTATCGAGGTATGCCTGTTCGGCTCGCGTCAATCGTAGATTGACAAGCCACGGTCTCAGGCATATGGTCGCGCGAGCGCTGAAGATCAAAGTTGAAGTCAAAAATTCCGGCTCGATCCGTTGAGAGGACACCATGCGAAAAGCCGTACTGATTCTTATCCTTTGCGTCGCGCTCCCCGCTGCGCTCAATGCAGAGCAAAGCTCATGGTCCAACCTGAATCGCCTCAAACCTGGCCAGGGAATTATCGTGATCGAGTCCGGCGCGAAACATCACGCCGGGAAATTTGTCAGCGTGACCGATGAATCGCTCACCCTAAATGAAAAGGGCTCGGAGGTGTCGGTGAAACGCCAGGATATTGCGCGCGTTTCGACATCGTCCAATCCCAGGCGCGGCGAGCACGCCGTGATCGGCCTTATAGTCGGCGGACTCATTGGAGCGGGCATCGGCGCCGCCTCCGGCTCGAATACCGGTTTCTTTGGCGGATCCTCGCGCGGAATTGCCGCCCTTGTTGGCGTCGTAATCGGCGCCCCAATCGGCGCAATCGTCGGCGCTCTAATCCCGGCCCATCGCACCGTGTACCGCGCCGCCTCCGACCATTAGACGGCGGGCCATTTAGAGAATCCAAGAGCAATGTATCGTTAAGAAGAAATCCTCGCTGCTATACTCCAGCCAAGAATCGCTGTTGTCATCTATCCAGGAGATCATGTGCCAATCGGTACCGCGCTGCACGAGCGAACATTTCCTCTTTGCCAGAGTCTGAACTATCGCGAGTGGTCGGGATTCTACGCCGTCAGCGTCTATGAGACGCATCATGAGCATGAGTACAATGCCATTCGGAATGCGGCCGCGCTGATTGATATCAGTCCTCTTTTTAAGTATCTGATTACCGGCAAGGATGCTACCCGCTTCGTGAACCGCGTCATCACTCGCGACATTAATAAAGTGCAGCCCGGCCAGGTGATCTACTGTTGCTGGTGCGATGAAGAAGGAAAGGTGGTGGACGACGGAACGATCACGCGCCTTTCGGAAAACACATATCGCTGGACCGCTGCCGATCCCAGCCTGCGCTGGTTCCAGCAAAACGCAATTGGTCTGGATGTCAGCATCGCGGACATCTCGGAACAGGTCGCAGCACTCGCTCTCCAGGGGCCGACGTCCGGAAGATTATTGAAATCGGTAGCCGAAGCCGACATTGCTAATCTGAAGTATTTCCGCATGACTTCCGGAAAAATCGCGGGCGTGCCCGTTGACATCTCGCGCACCGGATACACCGGCGACTTGGGATACGAAATTTGGACGCCTTGGGGGGATGCAGTCAAAATCTGGGACACGCTGATGGAGAAGGGCCGGCAATTCGATATTCACGCCGCGGGAATGTTAGCCCTGGATGTGGCCCGCATTGAAGCGGGATTGTTGCTGATCGAAGTTGATTACACATCCAGCAAGAAAGCGCTGATCCCATCGCAAAAGTATTCTCCGTTCGAACTCGGAATGGCTCGTATGGTGCACTTCGAAAAAGAAAACTTCACGGGACGGTCGGCTCTTTTACGCGAACAAAGTCAATCTCAATCCGCCTTTCGACGTCTCGTTGGCTTAGAGGTTGACTGGCCGTCGGTCGAAGAACTATATGACGAAATGGGACTTGCCTCTCAGGCTTCGAGTATTGCATCCCGTGTGCACGTCCCGCTCTATTCCGGCAGGCAACAAGCCGGAAAAGCAACTTCGACTACGTGGTCGCCGCTGCTTAAGAAAATGATTGCGCTGGGCAGCGTGCGTTCGGAGTACGCCAGTGAAGGGTCAACGCTCGAAATGGAAATTACGATTGAGGCAACGCGGCGTACCGTGCCTGCCAAGATCGTGAAGCTTCCGTTTTACAATCCACCGCGAAAAACCGCCACACCCATATAGAGTCGTCCCTAATCAAAAGTTGGTTGGCGACAATGAACCGCTAATCTGTTGCCGTGGACAGATTGGCTGCGCGGACCGGTTCGCCCGCGTCCTCCGCAAAAAATTCGCGGACGCAATTGAACACATAATTCTGCTGCTCTTCGGCAAGTTCCGGGTAAATCGGCAAGGCAAGCGTTTCGTTCGCGGCCCGCTCGCTCTCGGGGAAGCTGCCGCGGCCCATTCCCAGGTATGCGAAGCATTCTTGCAGGTGCATGGGCACGGGGTAGTAAATTTCCGTGCCGACGCCTTTCTTCTGAACAAAGGACCGCAATTCGTCGCGTCGTGAAACGCGAATCACATATTGATTAAAGATGTGGCGATCAGCCTCTGAAACTGGAACACCAACTGGCAATGCAGCTTCACTGAACAAGCGATCATATCTTTTCGCGTTGCGCTGCCGAGCCGCCGTCCATCCATCGAGATGCGCGAGCTTTACAGAGACAATTGCCGCCTGAAGAGCGTCGAGGCGGAAATTTCCGCCGATAATTTTATGGTGATATTTCGGCTTGGCCCCGTGTCCTCGCAGGCACTTCAATTTCTCCGCGCGCTGAGAATCATTGGTGACAATCATTCCGCCGTCCCCCGCGGCTCCCAAATTCTTTGATGGAAAAAATGACAGGCATCCATAATGTCCAATCGAACCAGCGCGATGCCCTTTATATTCCGCGCCGATTGCCTGAGCGGCGTCTTCGATGGCGAGCAGGCCATGCTTCTCCGCGATCTGCATTATCGGATCCATGTCAGCCATCTGCCCGTAAAGATGTACCGGAATCAGTGCCCGAGTTCTATCGGTTATTTTCGATGAGATCTGGGATATATCCAGGTTGTAAGTCTGCGGGTCAATATCCACGAAAACCGGCGTAGCCCCGACCCGCGCGATTGCGCCCGCTGTTGCGAAGAACGTGTATGGAGTGGTGATGACCTCATCGCCAACGCCGATATTTTCGGCCATCAGACACGCGAGCAATGCCTCCGTCCCGGACGAAACCCCGACCCCGTGTGCGCAACCCGAATACTCAGCTACGGCCGTTTCACATTGCTCCACCTTCGGCCCCAAAATGAAATGCTGGGATTCGAACACTTCCGCAATTGCCGCATCAACTTCGGCCTTGATAGTCGCGTATTGGGCCTTCAAATCGAGGAGCGGAACGTTCATGACTGCATGCCTTTCTTTAATAGATCTGTAGTTTCGGACAAAACCCGGTTCGACTGTATGATGATCTCCCTGAATATGCGAGCGCTCAGCATTTTTTTAGTTCTGTGCTTGTTCCCCGCAAAACCACTCCACGCTAACCCTATCCTCTATCCTATCGCGCCTGAGCTTCGTTCCGATCATTTCCATGTTTCAATTGCAGGTCATGATTCCCCTGTTGCGCACGCGGCGACTACCTATTACTTCATCAATTTTGAACTCGAGGGCAAAACGAATATCTCAATCACCGCGGACGCGGACGGCTACTGGGATAAAGGTGTTGAGGTTCAACCCTGGCGATGGGGCATACGACCCCAAGTGAATGGACGAACCATCTCTTTTCGCATCACCGAACCCATGAAACTTTGTATATCGCGCCCCGGCGATCATGGTGCCGGATCGGAAATGCTTTTCATCTTCGCCAATGCTCCTGAGATCAATCCGCCGCGGCAGGGTCAGGCTGGCGTG
Organism: uncultured Acidobacteriaceae bacterium; assembly: GCA_963796015.1. Classification (GTDB taxonomy): domain Bacteria; phylum Acidobacteriota; class Terriglobia; order Terriglobales; family Acidobacteriaceae; genus PALSA-188. The sequence continues at coordinate 34,871 of CAWCJR010000002.1, forward strand.
CGCTTCTACGGCCCCGGCACCTATCACGAGAACATTGAGACAAAGAGTGGGGAGACAATTTACATCGCCCCTGGAGCCGTAATCTTCGGATCGCTCAATCTTTGGGGTGTCGAAAACGTGAAGGTGATAGGACGGGGAACCATCGTGTACGACGGGCCCCAAAATCCCGATCACGACGAGGGATGGATGCACAAGCGGAATTGGCATGCCATCGTGATGGACCACGCGCGGAATATTCAAATCACTGGAATCACCTGTGTCGTGCGCAGCCGCACCTGGATGATTCAGATGCTGGGCTCGCATAATGTCACGTTCGATAATGTGAAAGTCATTGGAGGCTGCCCCGGCAATGCCAATCAGGATGGAATGGATTGGCTCGGCGGCGGCGATACCGTCGTCCACGATTCGTTTTTCCGTGCCTCCGATGACGTCTTCGCGCTCCAGGGAAATTGGCTTGGCTACGATCCGCAATCCATGGCGACGCCGGGCGAGACGATAAGCAATATCTCGATTGACGATTCAGTCCTCTCAACCAGCATTTCCAACATTGTTCGAGTTAGCTGGCCCATGAAAATTTTCGACACGAGTCATTTCAAGATGACGAATTCCGACGTCATTCATATGGGAATGGGCGGTTGCGTAATACCTTTTGGCCTTCTGGACATCTGGAACGACGCTACGGGGAAAGGCCAGCACTCGGATTATTCATTTGAGAACATACGTTTGGAAGATTGGTATTCATTGTTGCAATTGAGGTACCCACAGCAGGGCATTCGCGATGTAACTCTGAAAAACGTGTGGGCTTTGGAAAATCCATCGCTCGTTCCATCCGTTTTGTCGGGCGATGTGAGCGGTGTGACGATTGAAAATACGAAAGTCGCGGGCAACTTGGTCACTGGCAATGAAGACATACCGATGACGGTGGAGGCGGGTGCGTCCGCGCCTTTGTATAGCCAGGAAGACGGACCGCACGCCGCTTTTCGTTTCGACCCCGCCGCGGTGAGGGACGGGAATCTTGTGAAATTTGACGCATCCGGGTCCGCTGGCCGCATAAAAAAATACGGATGGATTTTTGGCGACGGAACACGAGCTCACGGTCGAACAGTCCACCATACTTTTCACGACACGCAAGGAACTTTTATGGATGGCTCTGGCCGTTTTCGTGTACTTCTAAAAGTCACCGACGACAGCGGGCGAGAAGACTGGACGTATCAACCGGTTTTAGTCACCGATAGCTATTCTCCTGCCCTAACCGGCACGACTGCGGTCGTAACCGGATGGCACTATCAATATTTTGAGGGCAATGCTTTGAATCTGGCGGATCTGGCGCAGTTGACTCCATCTGCAACCGGCACGAGCAAGACATTAACTGTTACCGGCCGTGAAAGAACTGAGAATTACGGATTTATCTTTGACGGCGTATTTGAAGTCCCGGCAGGCGGCGGCTACACATTTCTCTTGCTGGGAAATGACGCCTCCGAACTGCAAATTGATTCCCATGTAGTCGCGGTAAGCCCTCTACCGAAGCCGCAAGTGTGCGGCACGCCCGGAAACATGGTGCAGTTGACGACCGGAGACATCGGGCTCAAAGCCGGGAAGCACGCACTTCACGCGGAAATGACACACTCATTAGGGCCGGACGGATTCGCTGTGAAGTGGCAGGGACCAGGCGCGAAATTAACTGACATGGGCAGCGAGTCTGGCCCACGCGATTGAACTCTATATACGCTTTTCTGAAAACACCCTCATGCGCCAGTCAGTTTCTTCTGCATGTTCTCCAGCGAAACGCCTTTAGTTTCGGGGTATACGAATAGGACGACAGCGGCCATCAATGGAAATATTCCTGAAATTAGCGCGTTCATAAACCAATGCGAGAAACTGCCAAGGCTTTGGCCTTTGGCTCTGACTGAATTCGGAAAGACCTCGGAAAGATAAACCCAGATCACTGCGCCTTGAGAGAATGCGAAAAATGCAATGTAGCCGATCAGCAGCCAAACCAGATAGCCCTGATGCCGGTCGGTGAAGAAGATCACAGACACGCCGGCAAGACAAATGGCGGTGCCGACCGAACCTAGCAGAAGCAAGGTCTTGCGGCCAATCTTGTCAATCACAGACATAGCAATCATCGTGAAGAGAAGGTTGGTCGCACCCACAGCAACCGCTTGAATGTTGCCCGAGACCTTACTGAAACCGGCATGCGCGAAAATATCGTTCAGGTAATACAGAATGGCATTGATACCCGAGAGCTGATTAAACATGCCAATCGTCACCGCCAAAAAAATCGGGAAAGCGTACCGTCGCGAAAATAACTTTTCTTTGGCCCGGTCCTGCTCAATGCGAATTGACTCAACGATTTCCTCAATATCTCGCTGAAAATCCTGCTCTCCGCTTGCTTCCAGCACAGTTGACGCTTCTGCTACGCGTCCTTGCTTAACCAGCCATCGCGGACTCTCGGGAATCCCAAATAACATCAGAAAGAAAAACGCGGCGGGAAGCGCAGTTACTCCAAGTTCCCATCTCCATTCGAGTGCTCCAAATCCACGCAGTCCAATTTCATAATTCGAGAAATATGCCAGAAGAATTCCGAAGACCACATTAAATTGGAAAAAACCCACCAGTCGCCCGCGCATCCTTGCAGGAGCGATCTCCGCGATATACATGGGGCCGAGTACGGATGAGCCTCCAGCAGGAGCGATCTCCGCGATATACATGGGGCCGAGTACGGATGAGCCTCCAATGGCAATTCCTCCCATGAACCGGAAAGTAATAAGTGCCGGCCAACTCCACGCGAAAGCACAACCGACGGCGGAGACGAGATACAAAATCGCCATCAGCCGCAGGCTATTGCGACGCCCGAGACGGTCTCCCGGCACACCTGCCAGCATCGCTCCCAACACCGTTCCCCACAGAGCGCTCGCCACCGTTACACCCAACACAGTGGGAGACAAGGAGTAGGTTTGAGTAAGGCCGCCGGTCGTCCCCGAGATTACCGCCGTATCGAAGCCAAAGAGAAGACCGCCCAAGGCGGCCACCACCGTACTCTTCAACAGATATTTGTTCATGGTGATTTTGCTCGCTATTCCGGTCCGCGAGGACACTACCACTTCTCTGCTCAAGCTTCGCGCTCAAAGAAAGCAGTTTTATGAGCAGGTTATTGTAGCGGCGTCAGATACCAAAATCATCCGGGTTTTTAGCGGTCTTGCGTGACCGCTCTTCGATAATCATCGGCGGTCGTTCGATAACAAGGAAGAAGATCATTTCGATCATTGGGAGCCAACGCTGGCGGGCCGGTTGCGTACTTCGATCCAGAGTGTTTTTCGTCGGTTTGCGGCCACGTCATTTGCAGCAGGGTTTCATCGCAGGCAGGATCTCGAGTGACGCGGAGTCTATAAACTTTCGAATTGTCCAGACCATAATCAGCAAGCCGTGGCTGATAAGGAAGAGATTCGTAAACCAGTTTTATAAGTTCCGGGTCGCCCTTCTTGACGCGCCGCTCGGCAATAAAAACTTCGTAATTGGAAAAATAAGAAGAGTTGGGCAAACTCACGGCCATCCCTATCACGCGTATGGGAAGTTCGATTGTAGCCGGGTCATTCGCGCTATCAATCTTCGGTGGCGCAGGAGTAGCAGCTTGCGCCTCCGAACCCCCGGATGCGCCTTTTTCGATAGAGCTAAGCGAATCCTGTAGTGATGACGATGGCGGAAGCGCCTGTTGACCGCCTGACAATGTGGCGACGCGTCCGCTTCCCGGTCCCGTGCTTCCCGTGCCGCTAAGTGATGGAGTCGGAGCGACGGCTCTGCGATCGGCGACCGAAAGCGTAATTCCCTTTCCTCCAGCGACAGAATTGGGGCCGCCTAGTGATGCGGGAGGTGGTATCACGGACTTTCCGGTGCCAGTACCAGATAACGCCGCAACCCGCCGCCCTCCAGTCGCATTGCCCGATCCGATTGATGGAGGCGGCGGTACTACCGCAATATCTCGTCCAGATAGCGAACTTGAGTGTCCGGAAAGACCCGTTGCGGCCCTTATGGAGGGAGCGGGAGATATTGCGGAACTTCCAGACATGGAAAGCCCGGGATCTATTCCGCGAAAAATTCCCGACCCCTTCACCGGAAGGAGCCGGAGGAACGACCGGCAAATCAACTCGGGAATTCAGCCGACCATTTCCCGGTATTCCGGAAGCGTGCGCAGACGCTGCCGGCATGACCACAACCGGACGTGGCAGAGAGGCGGAGCCTCGAGTAGAAACGCCTCTAATATCCAACTGTGGCGTAGGAGCCACAACTTGGGGATTTCCAATCTGGGCGCCCGACCGGTTTGCCATCGAGGCCTGAAGGTTAGGAGCCGGCGGCACGACTAGCCGCGCTTGGCGTCGCCATGGCACGGCGGGCAGAAACCGAGCCAACATTTGCAGCCGGAGCAACGGCTGCGTCCTGCGGCAAATTAAGTCGGCGCGTTGTAGCCTGTCTAATGTTATCGGCCGGAGCCACCGCGTTTGCTGGACCTGCCGGCACGGTGAATTCGCGAAGCTTCGGTGCAAACAGCGGCATCGCTGAAGATGGAAGCGCGGCCATGACACTCTGCCGCTCGGATTGACCCGTCTTCAGCTCTGGCGGTTTCATTTCGCTCGGACTGTGCTCCCGTGCGACGCGTAGTGCGGATTTACGAGTGGGTCGCTGCGGGGTGTGGCTTTCCTGAACCCGCGGAGGCCTACCGCCTAATGCCGGAAACGTCTTCGGCGGGTAATAGGTCAGCGCTTCGTGAGCGCTCCTTCGCTGCTGGATTTCCACTTGTTTAACCCAGGTTTGCGCCACCGTCCACAACACGGACACGACCGCAAGGTGCCATAGCATGGACTCAATAAAGGCGCTCCACGGCAGCCCGCTGTGAACGAATACGTCATTCCAGAAATGGCCGGGCCTCGTCTTGGTGACGACGGGAGGCACGGATCGGCGCAGAAGCGTATCGGCTAAATTGCGAAAAAATACCCGGTGCGCTGGTTCCAGTTCGAACAGCAGTTTTAGGTTCGGAGGTGCCTTGAGGCGAGCGTCCATGTTCGAACTCAAGTGCCCCAAACCGGTGTCTATGGACACGTCTGGATGGGATTGGGTGAGAATGTTCTCTAGATTATAGACCAGCCCATTCGCGGGGCGCCGATTTCGCGCGTAATTTCTTCACACTTGGGTAACGTGGTTGGCCCTGGGCTTGCGGAAACTCGATGCTGAGTTTATGGCGGAGCTGGTCCCGCATTTAGCAATTCGTGACTAATGTGTTTCAGCTATTGCGCGGAATGTTCTTTGACAATAGATTGCTCCTCACTTTGACGGGCTGTGCCCTTTCTTAAAGTATTTCGAATCCTGGGTGGGAGTGAGGCATGAAATTAGTCTGGGGATGGTTGAGAGAATCAGTGTGTTTGGGTTTGGCAGTAGATCCTCTTCGCAGGCTGGATGTTCGGGCAACAATCCGCGACGGTTCAGCAGTCATCGCCGGAGAAAAAAGGACCCGTAGCGCCGGCGAAGCACAAACTCGGTCCCTTAGAGATCTCGATCAACTGGCGCACTCGCGCAGAGGGTTGGAATTGGTTTGAGGGCAAGACCGGAAATAGCGATTACGGGCTATGGAATTCACTGTTGCGCGTGGGGATCGGGCAGACTGGAGAGCGGTTTGACTGGTTCATTGAAGGGGAACAACCCTCCATTCTTGGCCTGCCGAATGACGCCGTGGTAGCGGCTCCGCAGGGGCAACTGGGCTTGGGCGGGACCTATTATGCCGCCAATCACAATCACACCAACGTCGCGGATGGATTCGTAAAGCAGGCGTTTGTGAACTTCAAGGATCTCGGCCCGGCAGGATTAAAGTTGGGGCGCTTCGAATATTTTGACGGCCTGGAAGTCAAGCCCAAAGATCCATTTCTCGCGGCCGTGATACAGACACGAATCTCAAGCCGCCTGATTTCGAACTTCGCGTTCGCCGCGGTTCAAAGGACATTCGACGGAGTCCAATTTTCCTTGGACTCCAGTAAAAATAACTTCACTTTTTTCGGCGCCCGGCCTACCGAGGGAGTTTTTCAAGTTCAAGGCATGGGCGAGCTGGACGTGGACACTTATTACGGCGCCTACACCCGGTCGGTCACCAGCAAACACAGCGCGGGAGAATTGCGCGTGTTCGCGCTGGGCTACATTGATCATCGCACTCTGGTATTGAAAACCGACGACCGCCCTACGGCGGTTCGCACCGCCGATCACGGGAAGCTTGAGATTGCGACGTGGGGCGCCGACTATGTCCACGTGATCAACACAACGAATGCCGGGAAGTTCGATTTTCTCGCTTGGGGCGCAGTCCAAACCGGTTCATGGGGCAACCTTACGCAACGCGCTGGCGCGTTCGTGGGCGAGGCAGGATGGCAACCGCCTGTAAAAGTCTTGAAGCCGTGGTTGAGCGCGGGTTATTCATACGGCAGCGGCGACGGCAATCCCAATGACTCGACCCATGGCACGTTCTTTCAGGTCTTGACGACGCCACGCCAATACGCGCGCTTTCCCTTTTACAACATGATGAACAATGAAGACTGGTATGGCACGCTGAACCTGCGTCCGGTCGCAAAGCTGGCCCTCCGCAGCGAAGCGCACGCCATGCGGCTGGCGAGCGCTTCCGACCTGTGGTATTTGGGTGGAGGGGCATTTCAGTCCAACACGTTTGGCTATACCGGCCGGCCCGCAAACGGCAGCCGCGGACTGGCCAACGTGTGGGACCTCAACGCCGACTATCAAGTTACCCGCTCTTTTAGCACTACGTTGTATTACGGCCATGCCTGGGGTAAGAGCGTAATCGCAAAAATTTATCCCAACGATGCCAATGGGCAGCTCATTTTTCTTGAGACCAACTTTCATTTCTGAAGTTGTGAAGCCGGCTCTAATACAAAACTGCTATTGATCGAAAGCAGCTAAAGTGTGATCGTGATCACGTTTGTCCGGAAGTTGCTGGTCCCGAAAGAACTATGCGACGGATAAAGAATCTATTTGGCCGACCATCCCTTCTCTGGCAACTGATCTTCCTTTTCCTGTCCGCTGTCTATCTTTTTGCCTTCCCACAGCCAAACCTTATCTATCCGATTTTTGTTTTTCTTCACACAATTGTCGGAGTCATTGCAACCGTCATCCTGTTGGCGCTCCTGGCTCGGTTGCTTCGCGATGCCAGTTGGATCTTGCGCATCGGTTGGCTGCTCCTCCTCGGAGGTGGAATCTTGGGTTGCGTGCTGATTTACACCGGCACGGTCCATTCTGAATTCCGTCTTTTATATACCCATATCATTTTGTGCGTTGCCGGAATTGGCATTGTGTTTGCCGAGTGGGCGGGCAAACGCGGCTGGATGGGATCGGGCGCGGCTTCGTCTTTCGCGCGGATAGGCGTCTGCTTTATTTTGCTCGCGGGACTCGGCTATGGCTCGTGGTACTTCCGCCATGCTCGCTGGCTGAATAGTGCGAGAATCGAAAATCCCGACGATTCCCCCGCCAGCATGGACGGTGAAGGCGACGGTCCAAACGGTGCTTTCTTCCCCAGCTCGGCGCAGGTTTACGGCAACGAGAAGATTCCCAGCAAATTCTTCATGGAGTCCGATTCGTGCAAGCGCTGCCATCAGGATATCTACAACGAATGGAATAGCTCCGCGCATCACTTTTCTTCGTTCAACAATCAGTGGTACCGCAAGAGTATCGAGTACATGCAGGATACGATCGGCACCAAGCCCTCCAAATGGTGCGGCGGTTGCCACGATCCCGCCGTGCTTTACGCGGGTAAAATGGATACGCCCATCAAGCAGATTCGTGCATCGTCCCGAAGCGCAGGCCGGCATGGGCTGCATGATGTGTCACTCGATTGCGCGACGTAAAGAGCACGATGGGCCAGGCCGATTTCTATCCTGGAATATCCCAAATTGCACGAACTGGCGGCCAGCAAGAATCCCGTTCGTTCGCACGATGCACGATTTTCTTGTCTACCTGAATCCGGAGCCGCACCGCCGCGTTTTTCTGAAGCCATTCATGCGCAATCAGACGGCGGAGTTCTGCTCCGCTTGCCACAAAGTTCATCTCGATGTTCCGGTCAACGATTATCGCTGGTTCCGCGGCTTCAACGAATACGACAACTGGCAGGCCAGCGGAGTTTCCGGACAGGGCGCGCGGTCGTTTTATTATCCGCCAAAGCCGCAGCAGTGCGCCGATTGCCACATGCCCGCTGACGCAAATCCGCACGACCAGGGCAATGTCAACGGCTTCGTGCATTCGCACCGCTTCCCGGCGCGAACACCGCCGTGCCAACCGCGAACGATGACATGGTGCAGTTGAAGACTGACGAAGACTTCCTGAAGAGCTGGCGCTTTGACCGTGGATATTTTTGCGCTCTCGCCCGAGCAGACGCCGGCTCAAGATCTGGCGCAGCCAACCAGAGCGACACTATCCACGACATTTCGCCGTGGGCGAAGAAGCGGAAACCAAGATTAACTTCCGCGACCGCAGGCGAGAGGTTGCTCCGGTAACCGCGCCGCTAAACCGCGTCCATGCCGTCGTTGCGCCGTGGCGATACGGTTCGCGTAGATGTCGTCGTTCGCACCAAGACAGTCGGCCACTTTTTCCCCGGCGGCACTGTGGATGCATACGACACTTGGCTCGAACTGAAAGCCACCGACGACAAAGGCCAAACAATTTTCTGGAGCGGCATGGTTGAAGATAACGGTAACGGCCCAGTCGAGAACGGCGCCCACTTTTATCGCTCGCTGCAAATCGACGAGCATGGCAATCCTATCAACAAGCGCAATGCATGGGCTACGCGTTCCGTTGTTTACGTGCGTCTGATTCCTCCGGGAGCCGCGGACACTGTGCACTACCGCTCCACATTCCGGAAAACGCGGGAAACAAAATCATCCTGCACTCCCGCCTCTGCTATCGAAAGTTTTCCTGGTGGAACACGCAATTTGCCTTTGCTGGAGTTCCGGGTCCAGGACGATGTCGAACGCACAAATTATCGATGATCGTCCTGTTACGTTTCACGGATCGCTCAAAGGGGTATCTGCGCAAGACGAGAAGATTCCCGATCTTCCCGTCGTGACCATCGCGGAAAACGAAGTCACGCTTGACGTCGAAGCGCCACAGCGCTCCGAAGCCAGCAGTCCAAGATTGATCTGCAAGCAAAGAGATTGGCAGCGCTGGAACGACTACGGCATCGGCCTGTTCTTGCAGGGAGACTTAAAAGGCGCGCAAGCCGCCTTCCAGAAAGTAACTGAAATCGCTCCCAATAATCCTGAAGGCTGGGTGAACATTGGCCGCTGTGCGGTGCAGGAAGGCGACATGGATCAGGCGCGAACAGTGCTGACGAAAGCGCTCTCCATCAATCCAAAACTGCGCGAAGACACATTATTTTTATGCGCGAGTGCTGCGTAGCGACGGCAATTACGAGGGCTCCGCCCAGCAATTGCAAATGGTGTTAGCGCAGTATCCGCGCGATCGCGTGGCGCTCAATGATCTGGGTCGCATTTTTTTCCTGCAACGCAAATACGCAGAAGCGGTGCAGGTCTTGCAATTCAGTTCTGGCAATTGATCCGGAGGACCTGCAGGCGCACTATACATTGATGCTCTGCTATCGCGGAATAGGTGACGAGAAACAAGCGCAGGAACACGAGAAACGCTACCTCCGTTTTAAGGCTCAGGAGTCCGCGCAAGCCATCACCGGCCCCTATCGCGAAAAGCATCCCGACGACAACAACGAACGCCAGGCGATACACGAACATGTTTTCCGTGCCATTGCCGGCACTGCAAACCACGAAAATTACTGCTCGTCGTCTCACTGCCCACAATCCAATTCCAGGCGGCGCCCAATAATCAATGAACAAAACTTCGCTTCATTGATTCGTCACAATATTCCTCGTCACAATATTTTGTTTTGTAGCCTGCGCCCAGGCGCAGCGCATCCAGTTCCGGGACATCACTGCCGAAGCTGGAATCCACTTCAAGCACAATAACGGTGCGTTCGGGAAAAAGTACTTACCCGAAACCCTGGGCCCCGGTTGTGCGTTCATTGATTACGATGGCGACGGCTGGCAGGACATCGTGCTCATCAACGGAGAAAACTGGCCCGGCCACCCCGGTCCGGCATCCACCCTGAAGCTCTATCACAACAATCACGACGGCACTTTTACAGATGTGACTCACAAAGCCGGGCTCGACGTTCCCATGTTCGGTTTGGGCGTCGCAGTAGGTGATTACGATAACGACGGCCACGACGATCTTTTCGTCACTGCCTGGGGCAGAGCCATCTCTTCCATAACAACGGAAACGGCACATTCACCGACGTCACCAAGGCTGCCGGACTTTGGGGCCATAACGAATTCTCCACCAGCGCCGCCTGGGTGGATTACGACCGCGATGGCAAGCTCGATCTTGTCGTCGCCAATTACGTGCAGTGGTCCATAGCGGGAGACCTGTTTTGCACCCTCGATGGCACTCACAAGTCTTATTGCACGCCTGAGTCATACAAAGGAACAGCTGTGCGGCTTTGGCACAATTTAGGCAATGGAAAGTTTGAAGACGCCACGCAGAAGGCTGGACTCTACGATTCAACATCGAAAAGCCTGGGCATTGCGATTCTTGACTACAACGGCGATGGCTGGCCTGACATTCTGATCAGCAACGATACGCAGCCAAACAAACTTTATTTAAATAAAAAGAATGGAACGTTTGAAGAGGAGGGCGTCGCCGCAGGAGTCGCCTTCAGCGAAGACGGCATAGCCCGCGCCGGCATGGGCACGGATGCCGCAGACTACGACCGCTCCGGCAAGCCCAGCATGATTATCACGAACTTCGCCAATCAGATGCTTTCGCTCTATCACAACGAAGGCAACGGCCTTTTCGTGGACGAGGCTCCCACCTCTGAAGTCGGTCGCGCAAGCCTCATCACGCTGGGATTCGGTTGCTTCTTCTTCGACTATGACAATGACGGCTGGCCCGATATTTTCGTTGCGGATGGCCACATCGAGAGATCATGTCGAGCGCGTGCAGAAGCGAGTGAGCTATGCCGAGCCGCCACATCTTGTTCCGGAATTTAGGCGGCGGCAAGTTTCAGGAAGTCACTACTTCACTAGGTGAGGTCTTTGCCTCTCCCAAAGTGGCGCGTGGTGCCGCCTATGCTGATATTGACAATGACGGCGCGCTCGACGTGCTGGTAACCACCAACGGCGGCCGTGCCTATCTCTTCCACAACGAAGGCACGACTGGGCACAGCCTGCGAATTAAGTTGCAAGGAGTGCAATCCAACCGCGATGGCATCGGCGCAGTGGTGCGCCTGGCTTCCGGCAAAGATAAGCAATGGAAGATGATGCGTAGCGGATCGAGCTATCTGTCCCAGAGCGAGCTTGTGTTGACCTTCGGCCTAGGCTCCGCGACCAGAGCCGACGCGTTGGAAGTGGAGTGGCCCAGCGGGCCGGTAGAAAAACTCAAAGGCATCAACGCCGGACAGACCGTGACGATTGAGGAGGGCAAGGGAGTCGTGAGCTCCCAGCCCTACAGCAAAGGCTGGATCTCCAACACCAAGAGGACGCTGGTAAAGCAGGCTCGACAGTAAATCAATTGCTACGTGAGAAGCTTGTCCGGGGTAATCGGTGCTTCGCGAATTCGTTTCCCCGTCGCGTGGAAAACCGCGTTAGCCACCGCCCCCCCCGCTCCCGTGATTCCAATTTCGCCAATCCCGCGTGCGCCCAATGGATTGAAATTCATATCCGGCATATCAATCACTGAAACATCAATGTCAGGAATGTCCGCATTCACCGGTACGTGATACTCGGCAAGGTTCGCATTCACGATGCGACCCACATGCGGATCAACGTGTACCTCCTCGAACAGCGCGAGGCTGATGCCCCACACAATTCCGCCGATAAATTGGCTGGATCCGGTTTTCTTGTTCAGTAACTTTCCCACGTCGTAAACGCCTACCACCCGCCGCACCCGCACCGTGCCCAATTGCGGATCAACCGACACTTCGGCAAATACGGCGCCGAAGGAGTGCGCTGAAAACCTTTCTGCATCCTGCTCTGGCTGGGCTTCTCCGGTGGCTTCAACCGGCTTGCTTCCCTGTCGCGCCAAAATTGCCGTGAAAGTTTCTGAGTTGCCGGGAGACGACTTGCGAAAAACCTTGCCATCTTTGAAATCGAGTTCTTCAGCAGTCGCACCATGGACCGGAGATTGCGAATCACTCGCCGCCATCGTCAATATTTTCAGCCGTGCCTGCGTCGCTGCCGCCTTCACCGCGGGAGTTACGCTGGCAGCGCTCATCGAACCGCCCGAGACCGGAGCCTTGGGCAGCGTCGTGTCGCCAAGCTTCACATCAATCAGATCGGTAGAGATCCCCAGCGTATCCGCAGCCACCTGGCTCATGATGGTGTATGTTCCGGTGCCCAGATCCTGGGTACCGGACGCAACTAGAACTCGGCCGTTGGGCAGAAATCTCACGAGCGCCGACGCCGCCATACGGTTGCCGGGATAGGTTGCAGTAGCCATTCCCCATCCAATCAGCAATTCTCCATCCTTCATGGATCTCGGTTCGTGGTTTCGCTTCGACCATCCAAATTTTTCTGCGCCTTGCGTGTAACACTCGCGCAGATGCTTTCCGGTAAATGGTTTCTTCGACTGCGGGTCTTCTTCGGCGTAATTCAGTAGACGAAGTTGCAGCGGATCCATGTTCAGCTTGTACGCCAATTCGTCCATCGCACTCTCGAGCGCGAAGGTTCCAGTCGCCTCCCCGGGGGCGCGTTGGAACGTTGGCACACCCAGATTCAGCGGGACCAAACGGTGCGAGGTCGTCAAGTTTGGACACGCATATAACATTCGCGTCTGCACCGCCGACGGTTCCAGAAAATCTTCCATCACCGATGTATGGCAGTGAACGTCGTGACGCACAGACGTTAACTTTCCATCCCGCGTAGCTCCTAAAACGATGTGCTGATACGTCAGCGGACGGGCCCCGACCGGGCCAAACATTTGCGGGCGTTCCAACGCAATCTTCACCGGACGGTTAATTTGCTTCGCCGCCATTGCCGCCAAAACTACGTGCGACCACATGGACCCCTTGCAACCGAAGCCGCCGCCCACGAAAGGACAAATCACGCGAATATTATCGTCGGGAATCCCCAGCGTTTTTGCCATTGACGATTTCACGCCGCTGACATATTGCGTGGCGTCATACAGCGTCAAATGATCCCCATCCCATGTCGCGATGGTCGCGTGCGGCTCCATAGGGTTGTGCGCCTGGATAGGAGTCGTATAAATTTCATCAACTTTTACCTCCGCCTGAGCCAGCCCGGCATCAACATCCCCACGCCCCTCATCCGCCGGATCTTTGCCGTGATGCCCGGGATGCGAAGCATTCATCTCCGCGATGAAATCCAGTTTCGGCGGCGTCGGCTGATAGTGCACCGCAATCAGAGACTTCGCATAAAGCGCAGCATTCAGGCTCTCGGCGACTACGAGCGCAATTGGCTGGCCGTTGTAATGAACTTCATCATCTTGCAATAAAGAAAGAGTACGGCCGGCGGGCGGATGAATTCCCGCTTTCCCGCCTTGCGGCAACTTCGGAGCGTTGGAAGAAGTGAGGATCGCGATCACTCCCGCAACCTTTTGTGCGCGAGCGGTATCCATGCTCACGATCTTCCCGCTCGGGATCGTACTGCGAAGCATTACTGCATGGCCCACATTCGGAATCTGAAATTCGGCCGAATACTTGGCCGCGCCGGTAACTTTCAATTTCCCGTCAACACGAGTGAGTGGGGCTCCGATGACGCTCATGCTCTACCTCCCGCAACCGTGAGAGCGCGAACGATGCTGCGTTTCGCCATCTCAACTTTGAACGCGTTGTTCTTATAGGTCTTCGCTCCCTGAATTGCCCGGTCGGCGGCGGTGGCAAATGCCTCGGTGCCCATCTTCTGCCCCGTCAGTAAAGCCTCCGCTTCTTCGGCTCGCCAAGGCTTATGGGCCACCCCGCCAAGCGCAATCCGTGCACCGCGAATCGTATCTCCATCCAAGTCGAGTGCGGCCGCCACCGAGACCAGTGCGAACGCATAGCTGGCGCGGTCACGCATCTTCAAATAATGCGAATGACTTGCGTAGGGCGACGCTGGAAGATCAATTGAAAGAATTAATTCGTTGGGACGCAGATTTGTATCCATTTGAGGCGTGGTTCCCGGCAGCCGGTGAAAATCTTTCATCGCGATTGTGCGTTCACCTTTCGGACCCAGAACCCGGACTTGCGCCTCCAGCGCCGTGAGGGCCACGCACATGTCAGAAGGATGCGTCGCAATGCATTGGTCGCTCGCGCCAAGAATTGCATGGATGCGGTTGAATCCGTCAATCGCGCCGCATCCACTACCCGGCATCCGTTTATTGCATTGAGAGAAACCGGTGTCCATGAAGTAATAGCATCGTGTCCGCTGTAGAAGGTTCCCTCCGTTCGTTGCCATGTTTCTCAGCTGCGGTGAAGCGCCGGCAAGAATCGCCTGCGACAGCAAGGGATAATTCTTCCGAACCAGTGGATGATCGGCGGTATCGCTATTTCGCGCCAGAGCGCCGAGTCGCAAACCGCCGCCCGGCAATGCCGCGATTTGGCTTAGCGGAAGATGATTGATGTCAATCAGCCGGACCGGCTGTTCCACTCCCAATTTCATCAGGTCAATGAGATTGGTTCCGCCCGCCAGAAATTTATTCTCTTTCGAGGGCGCGATCGCGTTGACCGCGTTCTGCGATTGATCCACCCGCTGGTATTCAAACGGATTCATGTTTTTACTCCCTGACTGATCTTTACCTTTAACTCTGGCGATACGCCATCTGTACCGCCTGAATAATTCCTGGGTAAGCGCCGCAACGGCACATGTTTCCGCTCATGCGCTCGCGGATTTCCTCCGGCGTGAGTTCGACCACTCCTTCTTTACTTAAATCCGCCGTAACCGCACTCGCGCTTCCCTTCTTCCCTTCACTGAGCAGCCCCACTGCCGAACATATCTGCCCTGGAGTGCAGTAGCCGCATTGAAATCCGTCATGCTCCAGAAAAGCAGCCTGCACCGGATGTAATTCATCTCCCTTGGCCAATCCTTCAATCGTTGTAATTTCGTCGCCCTGATGTGCAACTGCCAATGCCAAACAGCTATTGATTCGGCGTCCATTTACCAAAACCGTACAAGCTCCGCACTGCCCGTGATCGCACCCTTTCTTGGTCCCGGTCATGGCCAGATGTTCGCGCAGTGCGTCGAGCAAAGTCACACGCGGATCAAGCGAGAGCGCATGCTTCTCTCCATTGATGTTCAGCAGAACCGGCATGGCGTTGGCGAACGCATTCGCTTTAACCTCACCAGCAGCGCGTTTTGATAGAATCGGCATTCCCAGCACCATGCCTCCAGTCAGGACGCCGGCTGTCTTCGTAAAGTCGCGGCGGGTCAAATCCCATGAACATCTGGAGCCTGATGAATTCGCCTTCTCTATACTTGTAGGCTCAGCGTTAATAGGTTTCGCTTCATCAGTGTTCTTAGGTTTCCGCGGTTTATCTGACGGGATCACATCACCCTCCTGCAACCAGCATTTTCAAATGCAACATCTTTATACTCTTATCGCATCTTCTGAATGCACCTTCAGTGAGAATGACTATGATGGATAAGACGATGTTCAGGATGTCCGATTAAAAAACAGTAGTTGAGGAAATTTGTCGAATCGTTGTAAGAAGCCGCATCCAATCGTGACTTATGTCTGAGCTACGAAATTTGTTGGAATTATGGAAATCCGCCCGCTCCGGGGGCGAGGAAATTATCCTGGTCACCGTGATTCGCGTCGAGGGGTCGTCCTATCGAAAGCCAGGGGCGCGAATGCTTCTGACGAAAAGCGGACAACGCAGCGGCATGATTAGCGGAGGATGCCTCGAGGCCGAGGTGAGCCGGAAAGCATGGTGGCTCACCGAGTCAGGACCGAGCGTGCAGAAGTACGGCACATTTTTTGATGAAGACAATCCTTCTCCCCAGGAATTGGGATGCGGAGGGACCGTTCATTTGCTCATGGAGCGCGGCGAAACCGCCGCAACTGCGTTGGAAGTTATTAACGAAAGCGCCGAGAATCGCGTTCCCTTTGCCGTGCTGACGGTTGTTAAGTCTGCTCATCCTCGGATCGGCTTGGCCTCTCGATTCATTGTGCGCGACGGAAACGTGCGCGACGGAAACCAAACTTGCCGAGGCACGATTCCCCTTGATCGTGAAAGTTCTGAATGGAACCGGCTACTCGCGATTGCGGCCCAAACCCTCGAGCAACGCCACTCCGAATACATCTCCACCGAACTTGGAGGGTTTCCTCTTGAGTTATTCGCAGAATACATTTCCCCGCCGCCAGCCCTTTTCATTTTTGGCGCGGGAGACGACACGATTCCCGTCGTCGAATTCGCGCACGCCTTGGGTTGGCATATCAGTGTCGCCGATTTGCGCCCGCACGTTGCCACCAATGCTAGATTCCCTCACGCAGATCGAACAACGGTCTTAAAGACCCAAGCGGAAAGAAGTACCTACACAAACGTCGCGTCCGAAACGATTGATCTCGCCCCACTAAATCTTGGCCACGATGATGCGGCGGTTGTCATGACTCACAGCTACACGCAGGACCGCGCTTTATTACGCGAGCTCCTGCCCCTTGATCTTGCTTATCTGGGACTCCTCGGCCCACGCCTCCGAGCTTCCAGGCTGATTTGCGAAATCGCGGAAGAAGTGGGAATGACGGTAGCCGAGTGCAAGAGCAGGCTGCATTCCCCCGTCGGACTCAATCTCGGCGCCCATGGACCATCTGGGATTGCGCTTTCAATTGTCGCCGAGGTGCAGGCGGCATTCCATGCTGATTCCGGCCTTCGCCTTCGCGGAATTGCTAGTTCCCGCCCTGTCCCTTTCTCAGTCGCTGACAAAATCCATGCCTGATGCCTCCTGCGCTGCAATCGTCCTCGCGGCAGGCCCCTCCTCCCGTCTCGGACAGCCTAAGCAACTCCTTACGGTTGACGGCGAATCGCTGCTGCGGCGGACATCTCGCCTGGCGCTAGAGGCAGGATTCTCTCCAGTTGTAGTTGTGCTCGGATCAGAGGCTCCCAAGTTTGAGCCAGAATTGCGCAACCTTAATGTTCAGACCGTGCTGAATCCTACATGGCAAGATGGAATGGCATCATCCCTGAAGTCCGGCCTCACCGCGATCGAGGCCCTCAACCCCATCACCGCTGATTTATTAGTCCTCGTCTGCGATCAACCCAAGCTAAGTCAAACAATTCTGCAAGCCTTGCTCGACAAACACCAATCCAGCAAGGCGCAAATCACAGCGTCGAGTTACGCAGGCACCAGAGGAGTTCCCGCCATCTTTTCGCAGACCATCTTTCGCGAGCTTGCAGATTTGCGCGGGGATCAAGGCGCGCGCCGAATCATAGCCCGCGATCCACAAAGGGTCGAAACCGTTGATTTTCCGGGCGGTGCCGACGACATTGATACCGAGCGTGACCTCCATCGCGCCGGGATCACGGCGAAGGACTGATTTTTCGCTTTAGAACCGCGCTGTTGTTTTCATCGGCGGCGATTGTAGCCTCAAGTTTTCGATACTCGATATACTTTTGCGGAGCCAACTCTAATTCCTTCACCACAAACTCCCGCTTGTAATACAGCATGGTCGAGTCAGCCTTTACCTGGCTGTGATACGTGGCGAACCCAACATCTATGTTGATCGGGTCGGGCAAGTCATCCACTTCATAACCTGCCGGAATGCTCACCTCAAAGCTATCCCGCCACGTGCCGGTTTGACCCAGGTCAATCGGATAAACTCTCGGTTCCTGATTAAATGGCCACTCCAATGAACTTAGCACCCTCGGGCGTATCAGCAACAGATTAGCCCCAGCGTGCCTGGCATAGGATTGGGCGGTCACGTCGTAGCTGAGAAGAAGTTTTTTCTCCAGGTCGGCCACATTTGAGGCGGTCTGCGATTGCACCGTGAATGACGAAAGCGAATCGCGAAGTGTGTCCTCAATAGCCTCGTGCTGCTTGACTGTGCCGAATTCGTTGAACACTCTTCGCAAGTGCTCAGCGGAGGAACCGAAACGGGCCTCCGTCACGGCTCCCTTTAAAGTTCCGTCATCGGCGAGCTCGAACTTCGCCGAACGCTGCACCAGATCGGAGTCCGGCTTCAGCGTTGGAAGCAGAATCACCTGGCTATTCTTGCTCGCCACCAGAATTCCGTATCCTCCCTGGAGATAGCTGGGCAGTAAACCAATCGGAATGTACTCGTTCGTTGGATCAAAGATGAGATATCGCTGTCCGGTCTTAGCCGTAACAATCGCCTGCATCTGAGAGTCGTGATAGCCTTCGGGCAACTCGATGGCGGCAATAGCATGATTCGCGTGAATCGAAGGCAACTGCGGGTCAATGACTCCCCGGCTCGTATCCACCAGCACATAGGTGGATCGCACTCCAACCGCACTGAGCATGGCAATCATTAACGTGACTTTGTCTTTGCAATCGCCATACCGATTCCGAAAAACGTCGGCTGCCGGATGCGGCTGCAATCCCCCGATGCCAATCTCGATCCCTACATACCTGATATCCCGCTGCATAAACTGGGCTATCCTTTGAATACGTTCCGTGAAGTCGGAACTTCCCTTAGTCAGTGTTTTCGCCATGGAGACGACCTCTGTCGGACCTTCAGTTCGGGGAGAAGCGAGGTCGTCATACCAATTTCCGATTTCCGCCCAGCGCGCGTCACCTTCGGGCGGGTCCGCCGCTGAAAAGTGCACAACCATGCGTCCCGCAAGCGACTGTTCCGAAGGCGCCATAGGAACATGATCAAGGTCAATACCGGGAATATCTTCCAGTTTCCACTGCCAATGATTTGGTGTTACCTGCGATGGCTCTTGCGGGTCATGCCGCAACCACGCAGCGTAGTACTTCCACTGCGCCGGCAGATTCAACTCAAAAACTGAGTGGACGGTTGGAATTGGATTTTGAAAGTACCATCCTTCTTCCTTCATATATGACGGGAGAATCTGCTCACTTTCATATGCCACGACTCCTCCCGGATCAGCTCCGGGCGGGACCACCACCTTCGCCTGCTCATCCACGTAAAGCATGCCCCATTCATCATCCCCGACTAAGCGAATCTGATCATCCTCCACCGTATATTGGTGGCCGTCCGGGCCGATTGACCAGACGTGAAGGGCGTTCAGTTTGTAGTCTTTGCTGAAAGGAACAATGACGGTCGCATAACGCCGCCCCTGCTGACGCAATATCTTGATGACTGTCCTGTAGCGTTCTATCGCCTTCCCGTCGGGCTGGACGGTAAGCATCTTGTCTTCAAGCAACACAATTGCTTTCGTATCCGGCGGGTACTGCGCCAGTTTGGCATTGGCCGCCTCTAAAACCCAATCTGGAAGCGCCGAATTCCTGGCAGCCGCAGGCCCCGCCAGCATCAGCGACAGTGCGACGGCGAAGAAGAAACTCTTGTTCACAAACCGCTCCCTGTCTCATTCGACTTAAGAACGGCCTGTTCCTGGTCCTGGCCATTTACCTTCTGAAAGAAGTCCTTTAGACCACTGTAATCACCCGGTGCAAATAAAAAATTGGCGACAATCAACAAACGAGTGACGCTATAGGTATTGCCTTTGGCTTCGTACTTCGCGGTGTATAGAGCGTTATTCGGCAAAGGAATACTCGCATCTTTCGGAACGCTTTCGATCGCAAGGTTTTTTGGCAACTCGATCGTCACTGTATCCTGGACCGCCGATGCGTAACGAAGATAGACGGGCGTTTCTCGCTTATCGTGAACCAGAAGCGGTTTCGTTCCGGCTTCGAGGAAGTTTGATGGCAAGAATATCCGCTTCGATGTCGCTGTGCCCATGGAACCCGATACCTCAACTTGGGCCAGTAGCAAGCTCTTCCAGTCTGTAAGTCCTATGAAGTGATTCAATTTTACATCCGCGCCCGGAGCAATGGTCTCCCGCAAGTCGTCTTCGAATTCCTTTTTCACTTCAGTTTCATCACTCACCAGTGCGCGCTGCCGCCAATAAAGGGCAGGCACTCCCGACAGTATTATGCGGATGAAGCCGTGAACCTTTCCGTCGGGATCGAGCTGCAACTGCGCGACGCGTGTGGTCTGGGCTTTGGAATAGGGCGCAGCGGGTGTCTCCGCGATGGCTGTTCCCTTGTCTGTCTGTCGCATTCCTTTCGTGCTGGTGTGCTTCCAATGCAACTGTCCGATCGCACAGTACCTTTCTCCGGGATCGAAATACTGCTCCTTGCCGTCCACCTGCACGATTGCAATTTCATCTTGCAGCTGAAACATTGTCAGATAATTCACGTCGAAGATTTCCCTTTCGCGATCAGTCACCAGCATCGCGTACGCCTTCATTCCCGCGGCTCTGGCCAAGGCTATGAACAGCAGCGTGATCTCGTCGCCGTCGCCTCGCTTCTGCTCCCATATATCATCCGCAGTCTTTATCTTGATTCCCTGCGCCTTATTTTCAGCACGGGTATGACCACGCGTGAAATTCGTGTTCTCCAACTGCATGACCGCGTCGTAAATCTTAGCTACCTTTTGCTGCTCAGGATCTGAGGGACTCACAATCTTCGCCACTGCGGCGCTTAAATTTGGCGAGGACATAAACTTATTTACGTCTTTCGACCAATATCTGCCTTCAGTGTTCCAATATTCGTCGGGAGAGTGAGATGCGGTGTAGTAAAAAAGCACACGATAGGAAAGGCTATGCAGGGGCGGCATCAGCTCTTCCTGGGGAATCGGCGGAATGTTGTGAACAATCAGTTCATACCTGTCTTGCGCCGGAATGTATTTCACCGCATCGCCTTTTGGCAGAACAGTGGTGTAAACCGCGCCATGGAAAATGTCGCCACGCGAATTAATCAGGTCGTGCGAACTGGGCAGAAACTCATATTTTCCGGTTCGCAGAAACAGGTCCCGCTGGATATACCATTGCGGAGGGCTCGCGCTCATGGCGTTATAGCGCAGAACATAACGGTATTCGAGAATGCTTCCGACCTGAACGTCTGGCATAGTAAAGACGGTTTCGGCCAGAGTATCGTTCTTCGATCCTGCAATTTGCTTCTGGTAAGGCTTGCCGGTAAAGGGAACGATCGCTCCGTCGCTGTGAATTGTCCGGCCTTGCACTTCGGCGATTGAAAAGTAATGTCCGGGATATTCAATCCGCACATCTGCGTATCTTTTTCCGGCTTCGGTTAGAATCTTCACCCGCTCATACAACGTATGAGAATTCAGTCTGGAATCCGTCCCAAAGGCGTCTGAGACCGATGCAGACTGCTCGCGGTCGTCGGTCGTCTCTTCGCGATATAAAACTACAGCATCCGCCCCAGGAGCCTCAGGCTGCGCCGTCATACTCAATTCCTCCGCCGTCGGCTGCTGCCACGTCACTCCGAATAAGGGCGCGGAAATAACTATCAGAAACTAGAACACGCAGGAATTTGGTCACGAGAACTCCTTCGAAAAAACTAAGAGCGCAAACTCATTGACACAAAAGCGGCGGGAAGAAGCGCCTGAAAACGATGTTTCAGGAGGGGAATCGCCCCTGTCCCGTTTCGGCACACAGGATCATACGAAAGACAATACTTGTAAGCAAGATGAAACCGGAGATTCATGGCGGCTGGACCCGCCTTGATAATGGGAACGGCAA
The DNA here is from genome assembly GCA_963796015.1 of uncultured Acidobacteriaceae bacterium. Classification (GTDB taxonomy): domain Bacteria; phylum Acidobacteriota; class Terriglobia; order Terriglobales; family Acidobacteriaceae; genus PALSA-188. The sequence goes on from CAWCJR010000002.1 coordinate 56,598, forward strand.
CAGCGCTCAATGCGGCATAATCAGCTTTTGGTACATGACCGGGAGTAATCGGGTATCTATGGGATTGTTGCGCTTGTGCCGTTTCGGTACAAATGTCTTGCGGCCAAAATTATCGAGGAGAGATTCAAATGTTCAACAACAGCCTAACCCCCAAAATTGCTAATTTCGTAGCGCGATTCAAACCGTCAAATCAGCCCCTGCGCGAACTGCCACTCCCGTTCGCGCCACGAAATGGTGATTCCCCCAGCGTTTGGGATATTACCAATAAGATCTGCGACCGCCATCACATCATGCATCTGTGCTAGACATTCTGACGGCGTGCAGTCGCAAATTATTGAGGTTCTGGGATTGTCTCCATGCGTCCCAGCAGAATCACATAACCGGCAATACCGAGTAACAGAATGCCTGTGGCGGTCACGAACGCGGATGAAAACGCATGAGTTGCCGAGACAATGTAGCCAGTAACAATGGGGGCGGAAATTCCGCCTATCTGACCACACAAATTCGCTATGCCTCCAATCGCGCCAACGCTCTCGCGGGGTGCAATCAAGGATGGCACGGTCCATGCGACTGGCGCCGCGGCCGCCAGTCCTCCTATGGAAACGCTGATCCAAAACAACGCGGTTGCAGGACTATGCGCGCGCGCCGCGCCCAAAATTCCTAGCCCTAGAGCAGTGCCGCCAATCAGAACCGCCTGGCGCACCGTGTTGGGATTCCAGCCGCGCCCAATCAAATCGTCCACCAGCCAGCCTCCAACTGCGATGTCGGTGAATGTTGCGAACAACCATGGCACGCTCGTATAAACAACCGAATGCAGCAAATCCAAATGAAGCGAAATCAGGAGATAGCTCGGCAGCCACGCCGCCAGCAAATAAAAAGTGTAGTTATAAGCTCCCCATCCCAAGGCAAGCCCGTATACTTTTGGCTGCTGCAACAAATACCATAGCGACGCTTGCGCGTTGATCTGACGTATTGCCTTCGACTTGAGTGCCCCCTTTAGCAATGAACTGGCGTTCGTTGTCCGAAAGATTGTTGTCCTCACTGGGATTTCGATAAATCAGGCAAAACAATGCAAAGTAGAGAAGGCTGATGAAACCGGTGGCGGCGAAACTCCATCGCCAGCCAAAATGCAAAAGCAAAATGCCCAGGAAAGGCACTCCGATCGCGATGGAGAATTTCGCGGCAGCATCGGTGATGGCCGTCGCCAGACTTCTTTCTCGTACAGGAAACCAATAGCCGATCGCCTTTGCATTTCCGGGGAAAGTCGGTGATTCGCCAACTCCCAAAAGAAATCTCGCAGCTACAAATGTGCCCACGCCGGTCGAGGCTGCCGCGCCGAATGAAGCCATGCTCCATAACAGAGTGCTGATTCGGCCAATCCGACGCACTCCGAAACGGTCTAATAGCAGGCCACATGGAATCTGCATCATCGCGTAAGTCAGGTTATAAGCGCTCGACAAATATCCGAACGCGACCGTGGACACTCCAAATGAAATATTTAAAGCAGTCTGCGAGACCGACAGATTGACGCGGTCGAAATATGCCACGACCACGCCGAAGGCAAGCAGAAAGGCGATTCGCCATCGCCTATGGGGAATTCTCGCGGCGTCTGAATCAATGCTCTCTGAATCGGTGTTCCCTGAATCAATGTTCAACGATCGCAACCTCGTCCTGATTTCGCGGAGCAGTTGAGTCTACCGGAATTGCTTCTACTTAGACGTAATCCTGAAGAACTTTAGGATCGGTGTCAGAATTTCCTTCGCAATATTTTGGCTCTCGCGAAGGCAGCCGACAAATCCAGCCCCGAAGGGGCGAAACACATCAGCCCAGCACGTAAGTGCTGGGTAAACAGACGACAAAAATCCACGCGCCCGAAAAGGGCGCGAAAGCCGACAAGATCCCTGAAACAGTGCTTTTCATATTTCCCGCACTCTTGGATTGACACCGTTCGCCGGATAAAATAGATTTCTCTTCCCGGTCCGAATTTCATCTTTGGAGCTATTTATGGCTGCGATGAATCTCGAATTGGGCCCGCCCGAAGTAAACCCTGAGTTGCCCCAAGCCTTCGCTGCAAAACCACCAAGCTCGCCCCCCGCAAACCGGGTTGCGATTCTCGTCGCCCACGGCATGGGGCAGCAGGTGCCTTACGAAACCATTGACGGGGTGGCACAAGCCGCCGCCCGCGGTGTGGTGAATGGCGGAGGAACTTTAACCAAATCCGTGATTCGCTCGGTGCGCATGGGAACCCAGGGAGACTCAGATCTCGTCCGCGCCGAAATACAGATCAGAGAAGCTAGCGGCCAGGAACACGAGGTGCATGTCTATGAGGCGTACTGGGCGCCAATTACCGAGGGTAAGGTCTCGGCAACTGACGTAGTCAACTTTCTCTTCGATGCCGGCTGGAATGGGATTCTGAATACTACGGCTAGAACCTATCGCCGATGGATGTTCGGAGCGGAACAGCAGTTCTTGCTTGCAACCGAGAAGCTGACATTTGCATTCCTGGGAATCATGGCGCTTCTTGCCGCGCTGGTTTTCATTAATTCAATTGCCGCTGCCGCCACAGCGTCCCATGCCCTGGGAAGCGCGAACCTTTTCCCGTCCGGAGATCTTCTGGCGTGGCTGACGTGGGACTTCGTTTTGGTTGATATCGCTGCGTTATTGATCGCGATCGGAGTTTTCGTCGTCGGGCGTATCAATCCCAGGCTCATTGCATGGATCTTTATTTATTTAGGCGCGTCTCTGATTGTCATCGCGGCAATCCTTATGGCTGGACACTTACTGCGATGGCCGTTCTTCCTTCATTTCGTTCCGCACGGCGGCTGGTCGCAGTTCGTTTCTAAATATTCGCTCTGCATCGTAGCGCTATGGACACTTGAAATATGGGCGGCTTCCATAGCGCGAGGTTTCTCATCCAATATGTCGGCGACGTCGCCGCTTACATCGCGGCCCACACCGTCAGCAAATTCTGGGAAGTTCGACAGCAGATTTGGGAAACGGCAATGAAAGTAGGCGAAGCGGTTTATCGTGCCAGAACCGCCGATGACTCCGGCTTCCTATATACAAAAATAATCGTCGTCGGCCATTCTCTAGGTTCAGTGATCGGATATGACGTGCTCAACGGCCTTCTGATAGACGATCAATTCTCAGCTAAGCCACTGAATGTCGCCGCCCGCACCAGAATGTTTCTCACCTTCGGATCGCCCCTCGATAAGACCGCTTTTCTTTTCCGAACTCAAAAAGATATGCGTTCACAAGTGCGGGAAGTGGCAGCCGCCGCAGTGCAACCCATGATCGCGGATTACCGTAACCGGCCGCCGGAATGGGTAAATCTTTGGTCGAAGGCGGATATTATCAGCGGCCACCTTGATTTTTACGATCCTCCCAATGCAATCAATGCAAAGCATCCGGAACACTACGTACATGCCCGCATGAACCCGAAAGGGGTTCAAAATCACATTGATCCCGACGCTAAGACGCCCCTAAAGGCGCACATCGAATACTGGGACGGCAAGATGTTCGCCGAGCAGTTATACCGTGGCATTACTACCTAAGAAAGAGTCGTTCGATCTCGTCTACACAATAAAAATAGGGCCGCTTTTGAAGCGGCCCTTAGTCAAATACCAATTCTACTTTCGCTTAGTGAGCTGCTGGCGCGGCCAACGAAACTACTCCCTGAATGAACGCCAATCCGTTCGGCGTCCCCAAACCGGTAGCGTTGTCCCATCCTACAGCCGTCGTTAGCGATGAGTCCGTCCCGAAAGTGAAGACATCCCATCGAGTTGAGGTTGAACTCTGGAATAGCGCGCTGACGAATTGCTTCTGCTTTTGCACCGGCTGCGCCAGAGTGGCCGCCGACTCGAACATCGGTTTATTTGGCGGATTGAAGATAGTCCCCGTTACATTAAACGGAGAAGTTACAGGAACTACGTCGAGGATGCTGCCGGCCGGGAGTTCATAAAGCCAGGGAGCTGCCTGCCCCAACGGACCTCCGGCTGCCTGGTTCGCTATAGCCCACAAAGCGGAGAACATCGGACAAGAAAGGCTCGTACCGCCAAACACCTCTACCAAAGTCTGTCCACCCTTATTGGGATCGCTAATGACTATCTCGTTTCCCGTCTCAGGGTCGGCATTCATGGAAATATCCGGTGTCTGTCGGAACTTACCCGGCAGCTTTTTTTGGAAACTGGGCTTGGCAAAGTAGGTGCTCGCTCCTCCACCGCCTCCTTCTATAAAGCCGAAAAACAGAGGGGGAATGGTCGGAGGGTTCGGATTCGGCTCGGCAATGCGTGTCTCGTTTAGACCCCAGCTCGTTTGAAATTTCAGGCTGTTGTCCGGATTCAAGAACGTGCTGGTGCCGCCAATAGCGGTTGCAAACGGCGAATCTGAATTTGAGCCCGAAGAAGGTGCCGGGATACCAAAATCGTTAGTATCTTCGATGAGGTTATCGCCAGCGTCGCCGGTGGAAACGTTCTGCGAAATACCGAGAGCCGCCGCGATCTCCGCAATGCCGTTCTCAACAATAAGCTCCGAAGGCAGGAAGTCAACTAGCACTATCTCTGGAATCCCGAAGCTGTTCGAAACGACGTTGCCCAACTCATTGTCAATCGCAAACAGATTCGCTTCATCGAGAGTCGAGAAGTTGGCATCCGTGCCGAGCACGAGCGCGATATTGGCGCCTGGGGCAATCGCGTGCGCCCATTCAACGTCAAGGGTTGTTTCATATTCCCAGTTTCCGGCTATGCAATCGGCCGCGCAATTGACCGGACCTGTCGGCGTGAAGATTTGGAAATTTGTGGAGGTAAGCGCGGGCAGTCCGTTCATGCGATGAAAATTGATTGGCATCCGCGGTGATCGTATTCGAGCCGTATGCGTCAACGATTACAATTGTCTGGCCCGTACCATTTAAACCGGTGTTATAAAGTCCATTCAATCCATACACAGTTTGAATTTCGGCGGCGTCATAACCGCAAGATGGCATATTTGGAGCCGGAGTGCCGAGATCGGCACCGTACCTATTGCCGGAGTACACCGCAAATGGAGCCCCGCCTCCCGTCGTGAAGATATGGGCTTCCGGTGGCCGCATGCATTCCTGGCTAAAAACCAACCCGTCGGACCCTACCGCAGACAGTGGTACTCCAGCGAAAGGCTTCCCGGAATCGGGGTTCACGCTGCGCTTTGCGTATGACTTATAAGTGAGATCACTCAACCCCTGTACGGAGGCAATCTTCGCACTGGCAGGTCCCGAGACTGAGGCCTCTGACATGTTTACGCGATGCATTGCGCCGTTAACCATGACCCGGTTAATCTGCACGTTAAATGCTTTTTGAATGTCCCCTATCTTCCCTGTCGCGACCACATAGTGATTGTTCTTCTCGATGGATGTGACTCGCAGATTTTTGTTCGCCAGGAAGCTGCGGACTGTTCCTGCATCCTGAACCGTAGGCGCGAACGTGGACCGATATTGCTCGCCCGTAAGGAAATGATGGTAGTTTGGCGAGTTTTTGTTGTAGATGTCGCGAACCAGATTATCCAGTGTCTCTTTATTGTTTTGGCGGAGCCAAACCGTCACTGAAATTTGTTTGGAGGCTTCTTCTGGGCCAAGATTTTGCGAGTTCGCTAGCGCTGGGGTGCTATCGCTTGCGACAACCGAACCTGATGATTGAGAGTATGCGGAACCCACCATCAATGCCAGAACAGCCAGCGCGACGGAGGGCACAACGCGGGAGAAGTATCTGGTTCTGTAAATCATGAGTAAACTCCTTTAAGGACTTTCCCTTACTTCAGGCTTGTAGCGCGGCTTTTGGCGGGGTTAGTCCGGGCACGAAGTGTGCCACTACCGAGTACAGGCTGTCAAGTGAAGTTGGATAGGTATGAAAGTTTTTACAACTCTGAGAGAGGTCGCAGGTTTCTCACCGGCTGCTCGGTGTTTGCTGATTCTTTCCTGAAGCGTGCACATTAATCGCAACTGACTCGCTTACCCTCAAGACAAATGTGCTCGGATTCTTGATTCCCCACTTCGTATACGGCACGACGAAATGTCCAGTCGCGGTCCAGTGATCTTGTGCCAGGTCAACTTGAATCGGAATTGTCATTTCATGGTCTCCCCCATGAATTGTGAAAATTCCATGCACCTGCACGTTTGACGTACCGTTCATCCCGACTTTCCCATCTACCCGGTCGGGACGAAAAATAATATCCGGGTACGTCGCGCTCTCCAGAACCTCCTTATGCATCTTCCGGTCCCGCATCCCGATGCCAGTATGACCGCTCGTGGCATCCACTACCACTTCGCCACTGATTTCTCCGGACGCAGGATTGTAAAGTATCTTCCCGCGCTTCAATGCAAAAGTTCCGTGCACATTGTGCACCATATCACCCAGCGTGAACGTTACCGTTGTCTGTAAGGGAAGGAATTCAAAAACCGCTTCGGGAGTCTGAGCGCGACACCAAACCGCGAGCGCTACGATCAGCACCGCATGGCAGGGAAACCAACTGGCCATTCTTAGTCTAGTTGTACTGATATCAGCCTCATTTTCTGAAAATAGTTGGCCGCAACTGGACCGGGGAACTATAACGTGAGCGGTTCTCTAAATACATGAATAGTTTGAGAATTCGAGCCCAATCATTGTTCGTAGTTGTCACCCTTGTCAGTCTGACTCTGACAGGGTGACGGCGTTAACGATGAGAAAACTGGCGGAGAGGGAGGGATTTGAACCCCCGATACCCGTTAAGGTATGTCCGCTTTCGAGGCGGATCGTTTCAACCACTCACGCACCTCTCCGTAACGGATTTTTGTGAAAGACCCGATAGATGTGGGACCCTTCGCTCAGGATTTCGGGTCAGGAGTTTGTTCGTATTCCCAACTATTTTTTCTATCGCCGCTCCCGAAAAAAATCCTTCAATAATCCCGCGCAGCGATCGGCAAGCACTCCGCCACGAACTTCCATATTGTGATTCAGTTGAGGATGGTTGAGCACCTGCATCACCGAATAAACCGCCCCGGCCTTGGGATCGTCAGCGCCGAAAACCAACCGCCTCAACCGTGAATGAACCATCGCGCCCGCGCACATCGCGCAGGGTTCAATTGTAGCAAACAGCTCGCAGCCGATCAGGCGGTGATTTCCGATCGTGGCGCCTGCCTCTCGCAACGCAATGATTTCGGCATGAGCGCTGGGATCGTGATCGCTGAGATTGCGATTCCATCCGCGGCCTACAATTTTATCTTCCAGGATAACGACCGCGCCCACCGGTACTTCGCCGATGTTGAGCGCTTCCCGCGCCGCAAGCAGCGCCTCCTCCATCCAAACTTCGTCCATCCGCATAACCCGTGGGAGTAAATAGATTGCGTGGCAACTTTTCTGGGGAAATCAGCCACTGTAGCCTGACCACGGCATCGTCACCGTTGAATTGTCACCAGAATATTTTCTGTAAAAAATCGCTTCCTCTACGTTAATTCATATTAATGGTTTTTATTCCTCCCAGAACTTGAATTAATACTATCTCGGCTCGACGCTAAGTATTGGCAAGATTTGGAAGAAGAGTTTGGCCCCGATATTGCCTTAGAATTTTGGGGACAAACTATGGGTCAGGAAGTTTCAATTTCTTATCAAGCCGTAAAGAGCAAAGTCTATAAACTGATTGACGCTCTGGTCGAGGATGCAAAGACCCGGGGCGACGTGCAAGAGTCCGTGACACGCTGGTGGAAGTTGGTACACCCGGCAGACCGCCCGGTCGCCCGGAAATACCTGATGATGGTTCTGGAGCGCTCGAACGCGAGCCTCGAAGCCATCTCCGATGGTTTACTCCAGTTTGCGGATGGCGAGACTGAACCCGCCAAGTTGTCAAAGCTTCACACCGTACCCGACCATACCCAGATCAGCTCGCGAATCTAGCCGGTGTAGAGAATCGGGCGTTCCGCTCCGACCTGACGGGCGAGGACGCCCGTCCCTCCATCGAGCTTTCCCCAACCTTCACTTGTTACCCGCAGCGCCCCGACTTCGCATCGCCGGAAAATCTTGCAGCAGTAGCGCGCTTCCAGCAGATCCTGCCCGGTGGCCCATTCAATCTCGAAAACGTCTCCACTATTTGTCATCCCGACCGGAGCAGATGATCGCGAAGCGATGATCTGCGCAGTGGAGGGACCTGTGGTTCCGCTTTACATTCGCGATGCGACAAAAATTTCATCTCATCCCATCACGCCCGGCTTGGCGAAACATCCCGCGCAGAGTGATTGGGGGCAGTTTTCCTCATTACACGCCGGCAAAATGACGTACAACCTCAAGGATTTCGCCAAGGCAGGCGAGCATTTTAGAATTTCAGTTTTGCGGCCGGGAGATTTATTGAAAAAGGTGGAACCATGAGCAAAGCTACTTATCCGTTGAAACTTCCGCTTTCCATCAAGAAAGCTGCGCAACTCATAGCAAGAGATCGCAAATTTTCGCGTCGCCTACTTCAGCAATCGTGAGCCTTGATGTAATCCGCCAAATCAGTGCACAGTAACGGTCAGCGAGGAACTTGTGCGGCCATATTGATTGGTGGCGTAGAGGGTATAGACGGTGGTCTGCGCCGGAGAAACCGCCACGGTGTTGCCTCTGACCGCACCCACTTGTGGGGACACAACATAATAGGACGCGCCCGAAGCTTGCCAACTCAGCGACGCTTGCGCCCCCGCGCTCACAGTTGAAGAACTTGAGGTAAAACTCGTAATCGTCGGGGCCGAACCTTGAGGAACGGTCGCCGCCGTGTAAATGGGATTCATCTGCACCACTTCAAAAGCGGAAGCGGGCACTTGCGAGAGATTATGCAGATCACTGTTATCCCAGCGATCATCGGGAGCGCCGCTGAGATACATTGCGCTGCCGTTATCGGCCATGATCATGCCGTAGCGCTTTAGCGAGGTGAGGATGATTTGAACGTTTGGCGAAAACTGGGAAATGTCATAGCTCGCTTTGAGCCGTAACCGCATTCCCATCGGCGCGGCAAATTGAGCCGTCGAGTTCGCCGCCCAATGCGATGCGGGAGGCACAATGGCCCCGCGGCTCTGTGGCAGAGTGAACCGAACAGCGTGTTGAATGCTTCCGCTGGCGACTTCGTCGTAACGAATCAATCCGGGAAAGATTGGCAGTCCGGCGGCATCCGCCGAGGTCCATGTCCAGGGCCGCTGCTCATCGTTTTGGATATCCCAAACGGCAGCCGAATCCGCGTTCCACGTGCCGTCGGAATTCGAAACCGAATTGTAGAGTTCATATAGAAAGCAATTGCTGTTGTCGAGCACCAGCACATGCCGGTCGCCGCTGCCTGGATTTGGATAGCCCTCAATCGCCGCATTCGCGGGAATCGGCATGGGACCGGGATCGCTTTCATCCCCATAAGCCGTGAAATTAATATTCACCAGAGCCTGTGTTCCACTCACAACGGTATATGGAATGCCAATGCTCGATCCCGCATATAGACCCGCGCCAAAGTCAGGATGCAATCCGATGCTGGGACCGATAAAACTAATGATGGCGCTGGAATTCGGGTCAACCGGCGACGCGGAGATATCCTGATTCCAAAGATCAGTTGCCGGAAAGGGACGAAAGCCATTCAGCGCCGCTCCCTGACCGACAGCCATGACGCTGCAAGCACTCGATTGAGTCGCTCCGCCACCGCCGCCGTTCCGTCCGCCGCCTCCGGATCCGCCGCCGCCGCCGGAAGTAGTGAGCGACCCGCCAGGTGCGGACGAACCTCCTCCGCAGCCTGCCATCAACAGAAGCAAAGCTGTCGGGAAAAGAATCGCGCAGCGAGAAAGTCTTATTTGCAAGAAGTGCCCTCAACTTCATTTTCGAGGTTTCGCGTGGATAGTCCAAGCTGGAATCAGGACCTGTGGGTGAGTATTCGGGACATGTACGGTGGAGCAGCGCGTGATTGGTCGCGCCGAACTGGCGGAAAGTGGCCTTGGAAAAAGGACGAAGAATCCAGAGGACTGATTTGCCTCACACTCGCAACAAACTTTGCCAATATAATGACCTATTATGCGACGAATTTTCATTGTTTTAGTTGTGGCTGTCGCTGCGTTCGGTCAAGGCGCTTCCACACGCGTTCCGCCTGATGAAGCCGCGAAGCACATCCTTAGCAAGCCTTCGCCAGCTTATCCGTCTTTGGCTGAGCAAGCGCGCATCCAGGGAGACGTCATTTTGGAGGTTACGATTAATGAATCGGGAGCGGTATCGGCCATCCGTTTAGTTTCAGGACATCCGATGCTGGTTGAGGCGGCCCTTGAGAATGTAAAGAAGTGGAAGTTCCACCCGTTCGAAGTGGACGGGAAGCCGGCGACGGCGCAGACTTTCGTGATGGTGACCTTCGGCAGTCCGGCGGACCGCGACGCTGACCGCACTGAGATGCTTTTCCAGTACGAGTTTTGGACCACACTAGATCTAGCGCAGGCTGACCTGAGTAAGACAGATTATGCCGGCGCAGAGGGCCAGCTAAATAAGGAACGGGATCTTCTTCTGCTGGTGGGGAAGTTTCCGCATCCACAAGAGCGTTGGCGGTGGGCGACGAGCATGGGGAATCTTGCCATGGCGCAGCGAAAAGACGAGGAGGCCGAGCAGTATTACAAGCAGGCACTCGCGATTTATGACGCCAACAAGGAGGCGCCCGAAGTTGCGGCGACGCTAGCTTACCTCGGCAACTTATACGCCGTCGAAAAACGATATGATCTCGCGCGCGATAATGCCGCCCAGTCGATTGCAATTTACGAGGAAAATTTCAAGAATGCGGGTTCTGGCAATCCTGGTGCGCAGCAGATTTATGGAAGAGCAATCGCGTACGAGTCATGGATGCTTTCAAAACTCTCTCGTCAGCAAAACAATACCTCCGAGGTTGAGAAGAATTGCCGCACAGTTCTGGACTTCCAAGCCTTTCTCACTCCTGCGGACCACGATTCGTTCATATCCATATGCGAGCACGGCGGGCTGGCACATCCTTGATGGGGATTTGATTTTTGTTGGGGATCATAAAGAGGGGCTGTCCCATTCGTCGCGATTTTCGACGGATCGGAGTTCATGTCGCGTAGGACGCGCCCGAAGCTTGTCAGTTCAGCGACACTTGGCATGCCAGCCTGTTCCGGCGGGCGTAAACTGACGAAACCTATGAAACGCATTCTGGTCACTGGCGCGACGGGTAAAGTCGGATCGAACTTTATAAACCGAATTCTTCAGTCCAATAACCATCAGGACGTAGTCATTCGCGCCTTATGCCATCAGCGCCAACTGCAACCTCGCGAACGCCTTGAGGTAGTTTCTGGCAACATCTCTGACCGGGAAGTGGTGCGCAAAGCCGCCAGCGGAGTCACGCATGTTCTCCATTGCGCCACGTGCAAAGAGACTCCCGAGCAAATTATGGACGTCCCGGTCAAGGGTTTGTTCTGGTTGCTGGAGGAGTGCCGCGCGAGTTCGTCATTTAAGCAGATGATTCTGATAGGCGGCGATGGTGCGGTCGGCCACTTCTTTTATCCGCATCCCGTCCCAGTCACAGAGCAACAGAAGCACAGCGCTTATCCCGGATGCTATGCGCTGTCGAAAGTTCTTGAAGAGGTCATGTTGGAACAATATTTCATTCAGTATGATCTTACGGGATGCTGCCTTCGCGCCCCCTGGATCATGGAAAAAGATGACTTCAAGTATTCGCTTTCTTTTGGCAACGACGTTTTCGGCGGCCCACGATGGCGAGACTTGGTGGGCGCCGAACTCGCGGATGAGTACATGAAGAACGGGTCAGTGCCAGTTATGCTCGATCCCGATGGCAATCCCGTGAAACGCAACTTCGTTCACGTCAGCGACCTTGTCGAGGCAATTCTGGCGGCAATTGATCATCCCAAGGCACACCAACAGACGTTCAACATTTGCATGGACGAACCGGTTGACTACAAGGCAGTAGCGGAATATCTGCATCAGACACGAAAACTCCCGGACGTGGAGATCAAAACCCCATTCCACTCCACTTGGCTCGACAACACGAAAGCGAAGTTTTTGCTGGGATGGCGTCCACGGTTTGACTTGCCACGGCTCATTGAAGACGCCTGGACTTATCGGCGAACCAGCGACGACCCACGCAAAGTTTGGTATCCAGGCTAGAGAATAGGAGGTCGGGGGAGGTTAGCGATAAAAGCGTCGTTGGTCATTGGTCGTTCGTCGTTGGCAGAATCAAAATCTGCCAGCAACGCACAGTCGAGTATAAGAGCCAACTACCAACGACGCACGGCCAACGACAGTTTGACGAATTTAGCTCCCTTGTACTGGTACCGCCGGGGCGCCGCCCACGACCTCTGCTTGATTGAACACCGCGTTCGACCCCATGTGGGCCGGCATGGCGGCCAGCATTTGCTCTTTGCGGTAAACCAGGTTTGTGGCGTTGAACGTTGCCAACTCGAATCCGTGCCCGTGCGTAATTGCGTCGGTAGGGCAAGCCTCGACACAGTATCCGCAAAAAATGCAGCGGTTGTAATCAATGTTGTAAACCTTGGCGTAGCGTTCCGCGCCGCTGACGCGATTCTCCGCCGTGTTCTCGGCCGCTTCGATGTAAATGCAATTGGACGGACAATTTGCCGCGCACAGAAAACATGCGACGCATTTTTCCAGTCCATTTTCGTCGCGCTGCAAAACGTGAACGCCGCGAAAGCGCTCCTGAAATTTCGCGCCGCGCAAAGGCCCGGGGCCATCGGGATAATTCTCCACCTGCGTGGGTTGGAACATCTCCATGAACGTAATGCTCATGCCTTTGGCGATGGCGGCTATGTCTTTCAATATCGGCATACTCTATTATTATAGCGGATGCACTCCCGGCCAACAGTTTGTGGCCAGTATGCACTGAAGCAGTTTTCAAAAGCCGGACCCGTAGCTCAACTGGATAGAGCACTGCGCTTCGAACGCAGGGGTTGGGAGTTCAAGTCTCTCCGGGTCCACCATTCGTTAGATTCCCGGCTTCGGCTCAGAAGTTCGCCGGCTCCCGGTCACCCGCCGTCTGGCGCCAGCAGCCTTAGACCAGAGAATGTGCTTGCCGCCTCGCGTCGCCGCACAGTAGAATTTCCCGGAAAATCTAGGTCCTTTCCATTACTGCTTGGACTTCGGCACGCGGATTCGCGACCCGGGAATTATCGAAATGAATTCTTTAGCTATGCGGAAATGCAAGTTGTTCGTCTCCCTATTTTGTTTACTGATGAGTCTGGTCCCACCGATTGGTGCGCAGAGTGTTTGGGACAAGATCAAGCAGCAGGCAAAGCAAGCCCAACAGCAACCCGGACAACAACCCCAGCAGCAGGGCCAGAAGCCCGGACAGCAGCAGAAAACTCGGGCTGCCGCTCAGTCCAACTCTTCCGCGGACGACACCAGCCCCATCACGCCTCCACCCGGCACAAAGATAGACCCGGTAGTGCTGTCGCCATTCGAGCAAGGGGCGCAATTCATGGTCAGCCCGCAAGGCATCCACGTGGCCACGCTGTCACACAGCGGAAGCCGGCAAGTCATCATTTACGACGGAGTGCCCGGACCAAAGTTTGATCATTTCACACCCCAAGGCGGAGGCGGTCCGGTCCCGGTCATTTTCAGTCACGACGGCAACCACTACGCTTACTGCGGCCTGGCGAGTGACCATTTCACTGTGATGGTGGACGGCAAGGAAGTTGGGCACGGCTCGGAGGCCGATACCGGCGCGCTGAACTGCACGGTTTTTTTCTCGCCCAACGGCAAGCATTTTTACTATGCCGCCATTCAACATTCGGGAGACTATCGCCAGGGCTTGGCCTACACCCGGCTGGTCGTTGATGGGAAGACGGAAATTAAAGTATTTCAGGGCGCTGCCAACGATCCTCGGAACTTCATCTTCAGCCCGGACGGCGATCATTTTGCCGCCGTCTTTGCCTCTCCGACCGATCCCGAGCGCAGTGCTCTTTTCGTGGACGGAAAGGCGGTTAACGTCCCCGGGGGTGAGCCTCAGTGGAGCGCCGACAGCAGGCATTTGTTTACGAGACGAGGGCTTCCTCCCGCCAGTGGTAGAGGGGGAACGATATGGGAAGTGCTGCTCGACGGCAAACCCATCATGCGGGCTGATGCAGTGACCCTTTATATTCCGCCGGTGGGCAACATGACAGTTGCCATGGTGCAAAAGCTTTCGGTGAATCCCCCCGTTTCATTCCTGGTGGTCGGAGGAAAGCAGGTGCCAGGCAGCGAAGTGCAGAACGGCAACATCTCGAGTATCACCTTTAGCCCGGATGGAAAACACTATGCCGCGATATACAGGAACACGAACAGCCGGTCGTGGGTTTTCGCCGACGGCAAGAAAGGACTGGAGTACGGCGGCATTATGCTACATAACGCTCCGGGGCGGCTCCCGTCGAATCTGATATTCACAGCGGACTCTTCCCGAGTTGTTTATGAAAGCAGCACTGGATCCCCGTACGGAGAGTATCTGGTGCTGGGCGATCAGGAATCTGACGAACTTATGTCGCTTACTGACACCGTGATCGCTCCTGTCGGCGGTCACGTCGCAGCCGAGGGATCTGGCCAGGTGAGCCTCGACGGGAAGATACTCAAATTGCCCAACGTCAACCCGCACACGAGCCAGGCCACTGCACTCGGCTTCAGCCCGGACGGCTCGCACTTTGCGTTTGTTCTACACGATCATGGCGGCTTGACGCTTTATCTGGATGGGGTACCTCAGTCGGCATACTCAGCATCGCTTCAAGGACCGCTGACCAATGAGAGCACCAGGCCGTACGTATTCAGTCCCGATAGCAAACATATAGCCTATTTTTGCGGGCAGTCGGGCCCCGCAGCCGGCACTGAGCAAGGCTTGTGCGTGGACAATAAGTACGTGCGACTTGGGTCTCCGGGTTATTACGCAAATTTGTCTTTTACCTCCGACAGCAATCATCTGCTGTGGAGTAGAAACCTTCCGCAAGCTGAGGTCCGCATTTTTGTGGACGGCAAACCCGTTGTGGACGGTTTTCCCACGGCCACGGGCGGATTCGCGAAAGAAACCTGGCAGACCGGCACGGACGGCAATCTACTTGTATTGCTACAAAGCGATAGCTCGCTAAACCGGGTGAGCATTACTCCTTCGCCAGACTTAAACATCTCGACGCTGGTCGGCGGCGCTTCCGGGCCTACGGCGCAGCACTAAAGGACGTAGAGAGATTGCTCAGACCCGGGAACGAATTCGGGATCACGTGCGTTTCATGATCGTCCTGGAAATTGTTTCAACCTGCCTGATTTCACGAATGGCCCCTGTCCGTATTTAAGATTTTTTGCCAAAGTACCCCACTTTTAACCATTCCGTAACCATTCGCTATGTTAGATTTGACCCTCATTGACCTATTGTGGGCAGGAGGCCTAACGAATTGGGTAGAGATATGGTTCCCAAGAAGATATTTTTCACCAAGGGAGTCGGCAAGCATAAGGAGCGGCTCACTTCTTTTGAGTTGGCGTTGCGTGACGCCGGCATAGCGGCGCAGAACCTGGTTCGGGTGTCTTCGATTTTCCCGCCTCAATGCAAGCTGATTCCGCGGTCACAAGGATTGAAATACCTCAGCCCCGGAGAGGTCGTGTTCTCGGTTGTCGCCGAGAATTCCACGCGCGAACCGCACCGGCTGATGGCTTCGAGTATTGGCGTCGCCATTCCGGCAGACCGAAATACGTATGGATATCTGAGCGAACATCATTCTTTTGGAGAATCGGAAGATGCAGCCGGAGATTATGCGGAGGAACTCGCCGCGGAAATGCTTGCCACTACGCTGAACGTGGAATTCGATCCCGACCGTTCCTGGGATGAGAAGAAGGAAATTTACCGAATCTCAAACAAGATCGTGCGTACGGCAAACGTTACTCAATCCGCCGTCGGCGATAAGCGTGGATTATGGACTACCGTGATCGCGTCGGCGGTGTTGATATTTGATTAACTGACTTTCTCAGCCTGCTCTCAGGAATTGTTTGAGGGTTATTTCTCTTTCGTAGACTTGCCTTCCATTACCGTGTTCCAGGTCGTGCCATCCGTTGACGCCTCATATTTGAATGTGTAAGAGGTCGGAGAAAGCACCTTCATGGTGAAACGCCCCTTGATTGTCTGTTCCCCCATTTTCTGATCACCAAGCCAGGTCCAAGTATCGCCATCCACGGAACCAGTCGAGTGATTGTGTTCTCCCATGCTGTTGAACTCATCGTAGGTATATTGCTTTGCGCCCGCGTCATAACCCATGAATGCTATGCCGCTCCCGCTGCCTATTTCACCGGAGAAACTGGAGTGCAGAGTTAGAAAAAAGCCGCCCGGCATCCATTCATTCTTCTCCGTCATTGTCATCTTTCCACCAGGACCCATCGGGCCGGCTTTCAAATCACCCTGATCAGTCCAATTGCCAGCCAGGAAATCCAGCTTCTTCAGTTCAGGCGAGGGGCTGGGCATCTGCGCGAAACTTTGACCACAGAAAAGGCATATGAAAACCAAAAGGACAGATGACTGAATTGTCGCCGGAAGACGTCTCATAGTGGATTCTCCTAGGTGAGTTAGATCGGGAACCGTAATGTTTTTGGATTCGTGCTGATACTAGCCGGACGAGTCTCTTAGCGTCAAGGTCGTAACAGAATAGGCAATAAGAGGTACCGCTAGGTTTTCGGGCGAATTCTTTCTGCAAGTTCACTTCGAGGCACGGAAACCTGTTCGCCGGTCTCCTGATTCTTGAGCGCGAACGCGCCGGTAACTACCTCGTTCTCACCGACAATCAGAACTTGCCGCGCCCCAAGTTTGGCCGCAGTCTCAAAAGATTTTTTTAAGCGAAAAGTTTCGTCGCCAAGTTCGGTGACGATATCCTGACGACGAAGTTCTCGCGCGAGTCGCGCGGCCTCGCGGTCCATGCCTGCTCCAAGAGGCGCGATATAAACATCGGGCTTGGGCTGGACGGACTCCGCGGACTCCTGTAATGCCAGTGTCAGACGATCCTCGCCGATGGCGAAACCGATGCCGGGAGCTTGCGGTCCTCCGAGGGACTCGGAAAGTCCGTCATAGCGGCCGCCTCCGAGAATTGCGTTTTGCGCGCCCAGTGCTCCGTGCGTGAATTCGAAAGCCGTGCGAGTGTAGTAATCCAAGCCGCGCACCAGCCGGTCGTTTAAATGAAAATCAACCCCAACGTATCTCAGGATTTCCTGAACCGCCTGAAAATGTTTTCGGCATGGCTCGTCGAGAAACTGGCTGATGCGCGGCAACGATTCGATGACTGGCTGATCTTCTGGAACTTTGCAGTCAAAAACTCGCAAAGGATTCGTCACCGCGCGGCGCTGGCAATCCGAGCACATGGTTGCGGCAACCGGTTCGATCGCTTTGCGCAACGCTTCGTTGTAGGCGGCGCGGTCGTTGGCGCAGCCGACCGAATTCAGTTGTAGAGTCCAGCCTTTGATTCCGAGCCGGTCAAGCAATGTCGCCAGCAGTTCGAGGATTTCCGCATCGCGCGCGGGCGACTCACTACCGGAGCTGGCCGGCCCAATCACTTCGGCGCCGATTTGATAGAACTGCCGGTAGCGTCCTTTCTGCGGACGCTCACGGCGAAACTGCGGGCCGATGTAGTAGAGCTTTTGCAGTCCGCGTTCTCCGAGATTGTGCTCGATGTAGGCGCGGACAACGCCCGCAGTGTTTTCGGGACGCAGGGTTAGCGACTGCGAGCTTGAGAAATAATTTCCGGGAAAGCCCTCTATTTCCACATCTTCCTTCTCGACCCATGGGGAACTGGTGGACATTGTGTCCGGAACTACCAGGCGAAGGCGGATCGGAAGGTTAACGAATTCCTGTGAATAATGGCTTCTAGCAACGCCGCGGGCCTTCATCAAAGCAGCAATTGAGTCCAAAGAAATCTTCGGTCGAAAGCACACGAATTCGACACTATTGGTTGCCTTCCGCCAAATCTGCCTCTGAATTCCCAGTGGTTTGATGCCGGACAAAAATGGCGCTCCTTCTTGAAAAAAGACCCTGTCTTCGTTTGCCTTGGACCACGCGTCGAAAAGCTTCTTATCATCAAATCGTTCACCGCTCTCCCACGTGTACATTTCTTTGGCGACAATGTCCGTTTCTTCTCCAACGCTTCGAGAAAAAAGTTCGGTGCTCTCAAAAATTGGTGTGCGAATCTCGTGGAAGTTATAAGCGCGGAACACATCGCGTACCGTTGCTTCGGCGGAATTCCACAGCGCGGTTTCGGGCGGAAGAAGGTCGCGCGTTCCTCGGACAGCTTTAATCATAAGATTGAGTGTTAGAAGAATACCGCAAAACTCACGTAGGCCCGGACGTACTCGTTATGGGCTTGGTGTTCCCGGTCCGCAACCATTACACTGGTAGGGAAAGAAAAATGTCTTCCCAAAATACAATTCCCCAAGGTTCGCCGGAAGACTCTACATACGAACCCGATTTTTCTCCGCCTGCGAGCCTGACGCAGCCGTTGTGGAGGTCTCTGCTGGGGAATTTGCGCGATAAGTTTTCTCCCGAGATACTGCCACCTTTAGTTCTCACTTCGCGTCCTGTGGATACCGGAATGCTCGCTGGAGACGTTCTGAGCCTTCCTTGGTATCGGACCATTTTTACGAATCTAGGCGACGTGATCTCCCCAGAAACTTTGCCGCCGCTGCAATTGGAGTCGCTCCCTGTTGATCTCGGCGAACTGATCGGCGATCAACTGAATCATATGTGGTGGACATCTCTTCTACGAAATCTGGCCGATGCCGCCGCGCCGGAAAGACAGAGTCCGCTTCAGTTAACTTCGATGCCGGCCGATCCAGGTTTTACTCCTGGATATTTGCTTCTGGTGCACTGGTCCGCTGTGATCAGCGGGCCTAAAGCTCTTCTCCCGGCTAAGCCGAAGCTTACTTATACCGGCATCGGACGGACGAACACTTCCGAACCCAAACCGCAAATTGATCCGGGAGAGCTCGAGTTTATCCGGGGACTAGAGATTGATTTGAAAAGAGATCTGCGGCGTTCGCGCTTCCGGCAGCGAATCTGGTTTACGCTTGTCACCGCTCAAGTGGCTCTGCTGGTAGCTGGCTTCTTCTGGAAGTGATTTAAATCAGCAAATACTTCAAAAGGACGGGCGAGGACGCCCGTCTCTCCATTAAATTTTCGTTACTTTCCGGAAAGTTCAGGCGGATCGAAAAAGCACTGCCTCCAGATCGCTTGGTCGGACACAGGGCCCGCAACCCATTCTTTCAGCATTCCTAATGTCGCGGCTATCATCCCGCCATCGTCCGAATCGAAAATCACTACAATCCCGGCAGGAGTGTCCGCGGCTGCCGCCACTGTTGAATACTCTTTCATGAACAACGCCTTGGCAAATTGAAGTCTTGCCTCCGCTCCGGTGGACCGTTCGTTTTCGTTCGCTTTTTGAACGGTGACAATCTTGACGATTTTTCCTCGGAGAGGTTCCCAATCGCCGGGGAATGGCGCGATTTGTTCATGGCTGATTCGAAACTCTTCGACCGCGTTTTGAGTTGCTACGCCAAGCTGCTTCGCGCCGGAAAAATCTTCGGGCATTTCCAGCGCGGAGCGGCGAATCCATCCGCGCGAAAGACCCGAAATCCGCACGTGCACCCAACTAGAGTTGATATCCAGGATTTCGAATTCGTCTCCCGCGGTTGCCGGAAATAAGATTTTTGCATCGGCGTTGGGGCTCTGCAAAATTGGGGTGCCCGTTTTTTTGACTGCCGCTAAATTAGTGGGCTGGGCTTGGTTTTGCAGAATTTCTTCCAGGCTCTTGGCTTCCTCGGCCAATTCCTGCTCATGTTTCTCCAGGGCGTCAGTCTGCGATTGCAATGCTCCCGCGTTCGAATCCGGAAGCGCTATTGCCGAAGCGTGGAGAGCGCTTTCTGGGATGCGGGGCATCGGAGCTGAAATTGACGGCTCGTCCCCGTGGGCCACAGAGGCGGGAGGGGCTGAACTTTTTTCCTGCTCTGATCCTGCATTTCCTAAGCGCGTGCCCAGCGCGTCCCCAATCTGATCCAACAGGTCTGCTTCAATCCTCCCATTCGACGGCAAGGTCTGATACCCCGAACGAGATACAACTGGATCCGCATACCACGCTGTGATTTTTGCGTTGACTCGAACTCTCGTGCCGCCTGATGGAAGGGCAATGATTTGAACCGTGCACTGATAATATCCGCGCCGGAAGCGATCTAACGGGCGTTCTCCTGGAATTGTGAACCCATCCAACACGGGAAGACGCCCGGCAACCGAAGACGAGAGCGTCTTCATAACTTTTTCAATCGCAACTTTGGATTGAGGAAACGTCCGTTCATTTGGGGAATTCTGATTCTCGCTGCAAGGAGTAACGACACAAGACGCAGTTAAGAACAGAATCAATCCGCAGAGGCGTTGCCAGCGCTCACGTTTCACGGCAAAGCCTCGACCTGGTCGTGAAAGAGCCACCCGTGTTGTCCGTCCTGAGTCTCGATGCCGTACCAGTAAGGCGTCACAATCAAAATGACTACTTCCGTACCGGGGATGAGAGGTTTGAGCGTACTCGCGGTGTGAAAAGGCGCTGACTTGAGGGCCGCGCCGGAGGCCACGACTCGGCGTTCCACCTGGTGCCGTAAATCCTGTACGTGTTGTTCCATGGTCTGGCTTGAGACTCGAGCGGCGGCCAGGCGGGATGCTCCATTGTCGTCGGTGGGAGTACGACGCAGTTCGCGTCTGGCGAGGTCCAGTTCGCCTTTTTTGGTGGCCTCTTCGGTTTCTTTTTGCCGCAGGTGCATCTGGTCGAGATGATCGGTAATGTCCTTATACTCACTGGATTCCACCATGCCGTCGGAAGGATGGACGGTTCGCCGAAAATCTTCGACAAAGACGGCGTCAATACGCAAGTTGGTCTTGGCTGGGCCGGCGCTTTGCACGATGTATCGCACCGCGAGCGTGCCTACATCACCGCCTTCTTTGAAATTACGCGGATCCAGAGCTTCGGCACGAACCTTGTAAAAAGCCTTCCCTGGGCCGGTCCATGCAGGGAATACGGGCGTTGAGGCAACGGAAGACGCTCCACTAATGTTCTCGTCTTTGTTGTATTCCCTGGTTCCCTGGATGATCCCGTCGTCGGCGACGTCCTCCACCGCCTGCAAAACTTCGCTTTCGGGTGATTCGATTTCCACACGCAGGCCCGCGCCATAATCAACCCTCCTAGCCTTTTCGCGCGCTTGCAGCGGGGAGATCAATATGACCACGATGAGTGTCCCCAATAAAGCATGCAGCATTGAGAAATAGTGTTCGCGTGAGATTCTCATAAAACAAAACTAGTTTGAAATCACAGGCTTCATGGAGTCATCCGGTCACCAGGCAAACATTATCATTCATCATTCCCGAACGTACTCGAGTTATGGCCCATAGTCCCGGAATTTTTCATGCGCGGTATCGAATTGATTTCTGCATTCATTGTTTAGTTGCGTTGTCTCAGCATTTCTGATTTTCTTGACACACGCATAACCGACATGATCATTTTGTGCGCTTCGCACGCACGTCTTGGGTGCGCGAAGAAGTCTGTGAGGGTGGTCTCGATTTGCCTGGTCAGGAGGGATGAATGACTTCGTTCCGCAGAAGTCTTGCGTCTGGATTGCTTTTTGTCTTTGTAGTTCTCGGATTTTCCTCTGACGCCCACGCCTTACCAGCCTTCGCCCGAAAATACGGACTGCGCTGTTCGGCATGCCACGAAGCATGGCCAATGCTCAATTATTTCGGACAGAAGTTCAAAGACAACGGCTATCAGTTGATGAATGACAGGGACTCGCCAATTTGGCAGAACCCATCATACTGGCCGGTAGTGTTTCGCATTACCCCAAACTGGCACCGGGAAAGCAGCAACAAGGTCTTGGTAGATACGCCTGCTGGCCCTAACTCTGGGGAAGTGCAAGTCACATCGCACGGTTTCGATCTTTCCGGTCTCGACTTCCACACCGCTGGAACGTTGGACAAGAACATTTCTTTCTATGTGCTTCCCTCGTCCGACGCCACGGCGTCTTTCCACTTTGAGCAGGTCTTCGCACGGCTCGACAACCTCTTTGGCAGTTCCTGGCTGAACGTAAAACTTGGCAAATTCGAACTCGATAACCTCGTTTCCGAAAAGAGAATCCTGACCCTGACGAGCATTTCCGGAATCTACCAGACTTATCACTTCATTCCGCAAGGCGACGGCAACATCTTCGGACAAATTGGAGATAACCAACTCGGTGTGGAATGGATGGGCCACTCCGTCAACGATCGTACCCGTGTCTCCGCTGCACTGCTGAGTTCCAGCGACGGCAATGTGAATCTTTCATATGGGAATTCTTACAGCGGTTTTTTTGCCGCCAGCCAGGCCTTCGACGTTGGAAGGCTGGGGGTGGACCGCATTGGCGCCTATGCCATGGTCGGAGAGGCTCCGACCACTTATTTAACGCAAAATAATGGAGCCAGCATCATTCCCGGCGCCGCGCTCGGAAATAAATCCTACAGCCGCGAGGGCTTCGTTGGATTGTTCTACTTTGGCAAACTTGATTTCCTTGCAGTCACTCAGCACGGCTCCGACAGCGCGTGGTTCGGCGCCGGATATGGCGATCTGCCCGGACGAACGATAACAAACAATAACATTCCTGGCACCGCGCTTCCCGCTGGAGCGCGTGCGCCGGCGTGGAATGGCTACATGCTGGAAACTCACTACGTTTACAACCCTCAATTGATATTCATTCAGCGGTCAGAATGGGAGCGCATGTCTCAGCAGGCGGATCCCAGCTAACGCATCCACTTTCGGCGATATTGACATGTACACCATCGGATATCGCTACTACCCCATTATGACCAGCCGTGCGGGCTTTGCATGGCACAACGAGTATTCGTGGACACGGCAACGTGGAACTGCTCCCGATGGCGGCGACCTCAGCAGCAGCAGTCTTTTACTCGGTTTTGACTTCGACTTCTAGAAGGGACGGCGATGCGCGCAACTCTCCTGAAATCCCCGTTAGTCGTGAGCGCTACCGTGGGCGTATTTTTCGCGTTATCCGGCTTTTCTTCCGCACAGACTACGAAGTACCAGGAAGATCAGCGGTTGGGAATGGAAAGCCACATCGGAAACGTAACCGGCCATGCCAAATCCGCTGAAGCTGACTACCGGCGTTATTGCGTGGGCTGTCATGGCGAAGAAGGCGACGGAATGGGTGAGAACGAACCATGGCTCGACCCCAAACCCCGGAACTTCACGCTCGGCCAGTTCAAGTGCCGCTCTACCCCGACTGGCACATTACCCACCGATGAGGATCTCTTCAATACGATCGCTCGCGGACTCGATCGTTCGAATATGCCCCAATGGAATACATTTACAAGGCAGCAGCAAGCTGACCTGGTTGCATACGTCAAACACTTCTCGCCAAAGTTCCAGACGGAGAAGCCCGGGACTCCGATACAGATTCCTTCTGAACCGGAAGTCACCGCGGATAGGATTAAAGGCGGCCAGATATTGTTCCAAAAGCTGGAATGCTGGAAGTGTCATGGTGTCGAAGGAAGGGCGAACGGCCCTTCGGCCGACACTTTGCAGGATGATGAGAACCGTCCCATCAAGGCGTACGACTTCACTGAGGGCGCCCGGCCTAAGTGTGGAAGTTCCGATCAGGATCTCTATCGAATCTTTATGACCGGGCTGGACGGCACTCCAATGCCATCCTACGCCGACAACGTTAAGCCGGAAGAAGCTTGGGAGTTGGTTTTTTACTTGCGCACGTTGCAACCGATGCACTCTAAAGAAAAGGAAATTGCCAAGCAACTTGGATTGAAGCCAATTGATCCAAATGCGCCGGTTCCGGAGACAACGCCTGCGGCAACGCCGGCGCCTGCTCCTCAACACTAAACCAGATCGGGAGCATTCCATGAAGACCGGATACAAATACAAGTTGGCCGCACTCTCTAGTGCATTCCTATTGCTGGCGCTTGTAGTAATCATGGGCCGAAAGGCGGATGCTGCCCCGCCAACCGGAAGCAGTATCACTGGGACTGTAAAGCTCACTGGGACGCCTCCGCAGGAGAAAGCGATTGATATGTCAGCGGAACCGAGTTGCGCGAAGGAACACGCCGGCAGTCCGCTCAGAGCGGAACACGTTGTTGTAGGCCCGAATGGAGGCCTGCAAAACGTTGTCATCTACGTTTCGCAGGGTCTCTCAGGCAATGAGGCGGCCTCTACCGAGGTGCAAACCTGGAATCAAAAGGGCTGCCAGTATATTCCCCATGTTCTCGCGCTAAACCCGGGCCAGCACTTCAAAGTCGTAAACAGTGATCAAACATCCCACAACATCCATCCGCAACCCAGGAACAATTCAGAATGGAATAAAGCACAGCAGCCGGGATCTCCAGCTTTCGATTTAACGTGGGCGAATCCGGAAATCCCAATCATCGTGAAGTGCAACATTCATCCCTGGATGCGTGGTTATATGGCAGTCGTAAAGGGACCATACGCGGTCACCGATAACACTGGCGACTTCAGGCTTGATGGATTGGCGCCGGGCAGCTACACATTAACCGCATGGCAAGAAGAGTATGGAACGCAGACTCAGAAAGTGACCGTAGCGGCAGGGAAACCAACCTCGGTGAGCTTTACCTATAAGGCGAAGTAGAAAATGGCGATGATTCTTTCCGGGGCCGCCAATCGTCGCATATGATTATTTATGACCTGACAGCTTCGAATACTGGTGGGCGCGCCATTTTCCAGTTACCATTGTAGGTTCGGCTAAACTGACTGATACGGACGGGCTCACAAGTCACGACAATCCTCCATCAGGACTAGTGGTGCTGCTTATTTTGCTGCCGGCGTTTTCGCAAAGTTACCGGCAAAGGGATTTAGGCGGCTCCGCGCGGAACCAAATGGACACTGGTAACAGGAGAGCATGACCACAACTCAAGTAATGGCGCCGCCAGGCGACAGGCGAGACTTTAAATCCAAGCTGCGCGATTTTTATACGCTGACCAAGCCGGAAGTGAATCTGTTGATTCTGATGACCACGTCAGCCGGCTACTATCTTGCATCGCGGGGATCGTTCAGATTTTCTGGCCTCGTCAACACTCTGTTCGGAACGTTGCTCGTAGCCAGCGGAACTGCGACTCTGAATCAATGGATGGAGCGGGTTTGGGATGGCCAAATGCGCCGTACCGCGAACCGGCCCATGCCATCCGGACGGATGAGTTCCATTCACGCACTTATTTTCGGAATGCTTCTCAGCATTGGCGGCGGGGTATATCTTTTCGCAACCGTTAATACTTTGTCGGCGGTTCTCGCAATTTCAACGTTGCTTTCCTATCTTCTTGTCTATACTCCCTTGAAGCGGATAACCCCGCTCTGTACGCTGCTCGGCGCAATTCCCGGCGCGATGCCAACTTTGATCGGATGGGCAGGAGGATCGGGCCGCATTGACCCGCAGGCATGGTACCTTTTCGCGATCCTGTTTCTCTGGCAGTTCCCTCACTTCCTGGCTATCGCGCTGATGTACCGCGACGATTATGCCCGCGCGGGTTACAGAATGCTCCCCCAATTTGACCGGGACAACCGTTTTACGCGGTCAGAAATCGTATTTTTTACTCTTGCCCTCATCGTTACCACCATGCTGCCTTTCATTGACCGCGGCGGATCTTATTATGTCGCCGCAATGTTCGTCGCGGGGGCATTCCTGCTTTATCACTCGCTCAAACTCTCTACCTCCACTTCGACAGTCGTCGCCAGAAAACTGGTTCATGCTTCCGTAATCTACTTGCCAGTAGTTTTGGTGATTATGTCGGTGCTAAAACGCTAGGCATCGGGTAATTTTGTAATTGAGTAATTTTTAACTGCGCCACTTAATCGCCGATCCTGCTGATTTACAATTACAAAATTACCCAATCACTCAATTACCCAATGTCCGATTGCATCTTCTGCAAAATCGTTCGCGGTGAAAGTCCTTCGAAAAAAGTTTACGAAGACGAGCACATATTCGCCTTTGAAGACTTGAATCCTCAAGGTCCAACCCATGTTTTGGTGATTCCCAAGAAACATATCGCTGGATTAAAAGAAGCGTCCGTGGAGGATGCAGAGATCATCGGACGATGCCATCTCGCGGCAGCCCAAATAGCCCGGGATCGCAACATAGAAAATGGATACCGCACCGTTCTCAACGTTGGTCCCGGCGCGGGCCAGTCGGTCTTTCATCTGCATGTTCATTTAATCGGTGGCCGCGCCCTAAACTGGCCTCCCGGATAAAATGCTGGAGCCTTCCCCCGGTGCGGAAACCTCCCCAAATGCCCCTGCTATAGCCCGTTAGTGCCCCTTGAACACAGTGTTAGAATTGACTTGTTTATGGGCATGAATAGCACGATCGGGCGTAAGGCGATGTTTCAACAACTGCCGGGTGCCCAACACCGAACTTCTCTTTGGTGGTCGCTGGGATTACATGTTGTTCTGTTGTACCTCGTTATTTCTGCTGGGCCGCGCTTTATTCAGCCGTCCTCGATTGCGTTTGGCAACGCTGGCTCGGGGACATCGGCTGAGATTATCTACTTGGGACCATCGGCTGTTCCTCACCAAACCCGACTTAGCGCGCCGAGACCCAAAACAAAGCACAGAGCCGCCCCCAAATTAACCGCCCCTAAAACCACGGAAGAACCTTCGCTTGACGCACCAGTAGAGTCGGCGCGCGCCGGCTCGATTTTAGGATCTTCCTCAACCGGTCAATCAACGGGGTATGAATCGCGACCCGCACTGCCGGTAGTTTTCCCGAATCCCGCAGTGGACCGTTCAGACATACCTTCGGGAGTCGCGGGAGATGTAGTCGTCGAAGTCACCATTGACGAAAAAGGTAATGTTGCAGGTGCGAAGGTGTTGGAATCCCTGGGCTACGGACTGGAAGACAAAGTTCTAGAGGCACTAAAAAACTGGCGCTTTACTCCCGCAACAATGAACGGGGTCGCGATTGCTTCGCGGCAGGACGTACACTTCCACTTCCCCAGCTAATTGAGTAATTGGGCAATTTTGTAATTGGGTAATTGAAAATCTCCGCGATCCGCGAGGACAGAGTCCTTTCAATTGCCCGATTACAAAATTACCAAATTACTCAATTTCCCTACCCTGTGACTTCCTCTTCCGGGGCTCCGTGGCGGCGCAACAGTTGAGGAAGGTTCTGCGAGAACGCCGATCGCGGAAGCACCATATCACATCCCACTTCATGGGCTTTTTGCTTGAGGTCGCCCTGAACGTGGGACAGGAAGCCGATGACGGACGTCTTCTTCAATTTCGCCTTCAGCTTGGGAATCAGAGTCAGCGGCTTCGCGTTGGCATTGTTCATATCGAAAATGATCAGCGAAGGCTTTTCCTCGCCATTCAGCTTGATGCGCTCTAACAGATCTTTTTCTGCCTTACAGAATTCGACCTTTACGTTGAGCTTGCGCGCGGTTTCCTGAATCTTCGCCTGGAAGAATAGATCGTCCACGAAAGCAAAGATGCGCGAACTTGCATCCTCGCGGAACGGCAATGGGTCAGGATCGGCGGGCGCGTAGGCAGCCGCAAAGCCCGGTCGAGGGCGTCCCTGTCGTGAACCGTTCCCGCTCCCCATATTCGCCCGGTAACTATGGTCCATGGGGGCGCTGTAAACACTGTTTTGTTGATTGCGATCGCGGCCTGATGGCTGACCGCTACGGTTTGACGGACGCCGACTGCGTCTCCGCCTGTTTCTGCCTCCTCCGTTGGAGGGGCGTCCTGGTCCAGCATTCATATTTTTCTCGTTTTATGCACTATGCGTTATGGCTTCCCGAAGGCAAACCACTCATTGCCTTGCTCCAGGGTATTTTGCGCACGTACCCTGCAAGGTGCTAAAAAAAAACCGACAGTGGGTCAATTTGAATCGTAGGTGCGCTTGTTCATTATCGATCCGAGGGCAACGCCCAAGGCCAACCCTATGGATATTCCGAGCGCGACATGGTGCAGGGCCGCGCCAATCGCCACACCTAAGCTCATCCCGATGGCGATCCCTGAGCCGAGAAAATTGTTGTTGTTTGACATGTTAAAGATACTCTTCCTGTGAAGTCGGACGATTACAGCAATAGATCACTGGGAAATCAAACTAACCCACTACCAAAAACTCAGGCGGCTGGAAACCCTTCTGAAATAAAATCTTCGTCGCTTTTAATTTGTATCAATTGTTCCGTCTGGAATCTGTATCCGTTTGGATCCTGTCCATTTGGCGCCGGGAGCTACGGGCGCGGAGGGCCAGCTAGAAAGCATGGCCGCTGGGAACACCTGAATGGTACCGTTCTTTGGGCGTTTAACGCAAGTCCAAAGTCACTATAGTTTTGCACAGAAGTAACTGCATGCTCTTTATACGGAAATTTTGGCCGAATCCTTGGCTGAAAGCGTAAAGTTTTCTGCGACGGCCTTTATGTCTTTTCCTCGTCCCAAGAAAACCGATTCCGAAGACGAACTCTATGCCTACGCCGTAGGCGCGTTGGGGCGACGTGCGCGCTCTGTCGCTGAACTGAAGCGATTGTTACGTCCGCGTGTCGAAGCCGAAACCGAATACGGCCAAACCCTCGTCGAGCTGGTAATTCGCAAGCTCAAAGATCAGGGCTATCTCAACGATTCCAGATACGCCGCGGCCTATTCTTCCTTTCGCCGCGACAATGAGAAATTCGGACGCATGCGCGTAATCACCGATCTCAAAATCAAAGGCGTTCACGGTGAAGTAATCGAAAAAGCCGTCGCCTCCGTTTACGACGAAGTCAGCGACGAGAAACAGGCGCGCGAATATATGCGTCGCAAACGCCTCGCAAAACCTGCCAACCAAAAACAGGCAGCCCGCATTTTCCGTCAGCTCACGCGCGCAGGATTCGCCTCAAAGACAATTTTTAAAATCTTGAAGAAGTGGGATGTGGACGATGAAACGTTAACGGCGCTGGAGGGCGAGACTGAGAAGTGAGTGGAAGCTGTGTTCCCACACTTTGTCATTCCGAAGCGCAGGGCGTGGAATCTGCTTTTCTGTCTGGCGTTACGCGCCAAAACCGAATGTTAGAATGAGTTCTCATTGATGCTAACCGGCCCCGAAATTCGGCGCAAATTTCTGGATTACTTTGTCCAGCACGGACACAAAGAGGTCCATTCGTCATCGCTCGTCCCCGCCAACGATCCAACGTTATTGTTTACGAACGCGGGGATGAATCAATTCAAAGATGTTTTCCTTGGATTGGAAAAACGCGACTACACCCGCGCGACAACTTCCCAGAAATGCGTTCGCGCCGGCGGTAAGCATAATGACCTCGAAAATGTCGGATTTACGAATCGCCACCACACGTTTTTTGAAATGCTGGGCAATTTCAGCTTTGGCGATTACTTCAAGAAAGATGCAATCGCCTATGCGTGGGAATTGATTACGTCGCCCGATTGGTTCGGGATTCCGAAAGACAAGCTGTACGTCACGATTTTCAATGGCGAAGGCGGCATGTCGCGGGATTCCGAAGCCTATGACTTGTGGCTCGGCCAAAGCGTCTCCAAAGTCCGCATTTTCGAGTTCGGGCTGAAAGACAATTTCTGGCAGATGGGCGACACTGGCCCATGCGGCCCATGCAGCGAGATTCATTACGACATGGGTTCGGCCGCTTCCGATCAAAGCCACGCCGACTGCGCCTTCGGCTGCGATTGCGGACGCTACGTCGAGATTTGGAATTTAGTCTTCATGCAGTTCGACCGCGATGCGTCGGGAAAGTTGAATCCTTTGCCGAAGCCGTCCATTGATACGGGAATGGGTTTGGAGCGGCTGACAGCCGTGTTGCAACGAGTGATATCTAATTACGACACAGATTTATTCGTGCCGCTCATTAAGCGGGCGGCCGAATTGACAACAGGCAAGGGAGGGACGGGCGTCCCCGCCCGTCAAGAGCGAGGCTCGGCGGGACAGCCGGGGGCGGCGTCTTTGCGCGTTATCGCCGATCACTCCCGCGCCGCGACTTTTCTAATATCCGATGGTGTGGCGCCTTCTAACGAAGGTCGCGGCTATGTGCTGCGCAAAATTATCCGCAGGGCCATTACTCATGGACGATTGCTCGGCCAGACAAAACAATTTCTTCATGAAATGGTCTTCGCAGTTCGCGATTCGATGCAGGATGCGTACCCTGAGTTAATGGAAAGTGCAGAGCGGGTTTCCCGAACTGTGATGGCGGAGGAACAACGATTCTCGCACACGCTTGATCTTGGATTGCAGCGGCTGGAGGATGGCATTCGATCCTCGTTTTCTGGTGAAGAGGCTTTTAAGCTCTATGACACCTTCGGACTGCCTCTTGACTTCATGCAAGATGCGGCACGCGATCAAGGGATCGAATTCGATCAGGCTGGTTTCGACCGCGCCATGGCCGAGCAACGCGAACGCGCCCGTGCTTCATGGAAAGGCGCGGCTAAACAGACGGCGAATCCGGCATATCAGCAGCTACCAAAATCTGAATTCGAAGGATACCGGCAGACTCGATCTGAGAACTGCGAACTGCTCGCTGTTATTCGCAATGGGCAGGGCGTCCAGGAACTCGGCCCAGGCGAGGAGGGCGAGGTCATCCTCGACCACACGCCTTTTTACGCTGAATCCGGCGGGCAGGTCGGCGATCGCGGATGGCTCTACTCTGACGATCACAACACAATCATCGCCGAGGTCAAAGGCTGCTACTACCCAATTCAGGGTGTCCGTGCGCATCAGGTTGTCATGAAAGCCCCACCCAACGAAAACCGCCCTTCGACAGGCTCAGGGCAGGCCGTTGGGTGGGCCACCCCCGGCGCGGAAGGACGGCGCACCCTCAGAGTTGGCGACAAAGTGGACGCCGTTGTAAACACCGACATCCGGCAATCCACCATGCGGAATCACACCGCGACTCATCTGCTTCAGGCCGGGCTACGCGAAGTTCTCGGCAAGCATGTCAAGCAGGCAGGATCGCTGGTAGCGCCAAATCATCTCCGATTCGACTTTTCTCACTTCACCGGCGTTGCCGACGAAGAATTGCAGGACATTGAGGACCTGATCAACAAAGAAGTCTTGCGCAATCAGAAAGTTGAAGTCATTCCTGACGTCCCCATTGATGTCGCTATCAATGAATACAAAGCAATGGCGCTCTTCGGAGAAAAATATGGTGACCGGGTTCGCGTGGTCAAGATCGGCGATTTCTCCACCGAACTTTGCGGCGGCACGCATACGGAAGCCACCGGCGAGATCGGCCTCATAAAAGTTCTGAAAGAAGGAAGCGTGTCGTCGGGAATCCGCCGCATCGAAGCGGTCACTGGCGAAGGCTCATTGCGTCACTTTCAGCAAGATCACCAGTTGGAAACGGTGGTCGCGAGCTTTGTTAGTCCCACCCTTTCGCACAAAACGCGAAAGGATGGGGCACCCTCAGGGCAGGAGGCGGCTGCATCTCCAGCGGAGGCTCTCAAAGTCGAGCTAGAAAAGAAAGATTCCGAGATCAAGCGGTTGCAACGCGAACTGGATCAGGCGCGGATGAAATCGGCATCATCTACCGTCGCCTCCGCGAGCGAAAACGTCAAAGAAGTCCGCGGCGTGAAAGTTCTCGCGCATCGCGTGGACAATCTCGAACGCCAACAGATGCGTACTCTAGTGGACCAACTCCGCGACAAACTCGGCTCCGGCGTTGTAGTGCTGGGATCGGCGACGAATGGAAACGTCGCACTGATCGTCAGCGTGACCAAAGACCTCACCAACAAGTTGCAGGCGGGTAAAATTATTGGTCCGGTAGCGCAAAAAGTTGGTGGCAAGGGCGGAGGCCGTCCCGACATGGCTGAAGCAGGCGGCAATAATCCTCAGGAATTGAACGCGGCCCTGGGAGACAGTTACGCCGTCGTAGAATCGCTGCTAAAATGAGCGCATTTCCGCCGGGAAGGACACGACTTCCGATGGACGGGCGCATCCGATTTATCGAACACCGGGGCAAGTCAATCATGATGGTTGATTTGAGCCATTGCAGTCCTGACCAGATCCTCGCTCTTCTCGAGGAATTCCGCGACAAAGTCACGAGCCAATCTCCGAACTCGCTGCTAATTCTGGCCGACTTCACCGACGCCAACTTCGACAAATCGGTAATCACCCGGATGAAGGAGCTTCTGGTATTGGATCGTCCCTACGTGAAACACGCCGCGTGGGTAGGGACAAAAAGTCTTCCGCACGTGTACTACGAAAATTTCAAGAGCTTTTCCAAGAGAGAGCTTCCATCATTTGATACCCGCGAGGAAGCGCTGGAATGGTTGGTAAAAGACTAGTTGGCCACACATCCTCAAGTATCCTATGCTCGTTCAATATTTCTGTTTGAAGAAGTCATCCTGAGCCTGCGAAGAATCTGGCGTGCGGTACGAGGGCCCATTCAGCGGAACATTTTGAGTCTGAATCTCGTACATTGATTGGCGGCAAAATGCGAATCTTCCTTATAACGCTCGCGACTTCAACGGGTGTACCCATCCTGCTGTGGGACTTTGGTTTGGCTGCCAGGATTTGGCCCGCGCATCCGTTTTTTGCCACGGTTGCAATCGCCATTGCATGCGCGATAGCAGTTCAGCTGCTTCTAACGCGTGATGCTGCGAGGGACTCCGGCAAGTCTCAATCGCCATCCTAAATCAGCCAGCCGACAGAGACTTTGAGGCCGACTAGCTTCTCCACTTCAAAGTCACTGGTCCCGTCATGGGGTGCTTCATCTCCCCGCCATTTCGTAATGCCTCCAGATGCGCGGCCTTCAGTTGGAAGTACCATTTCGCGGGACGGTCGGCGTCGTCAATCAACATCAGATGCGGATTATGCTTGAGCCCTTCAGCTTGATCCTCCATTGTCTGGCGATCTTGTTCCACAAATTTCGCGAAGACAAATTTCAGCAACCCCGCGCTGAATGGAATCCATCGAAAAAGATTCCACGCGGCGACCACATCAATCCGGCAATGGCTGCGAGTAACCGGTGTAACGGTTGTCAGCGAAGAGAACCAAAACTTCCCTGCCCGGATGGTTTCCAGCCGCAGATTGGGCAAAACAAAATCAATGGTCGTTGTGATCGAATCGGCGTCGGCATACAGGCGCAACAATTTATAAGGCGCGCTATTGGAGCTTGGAGTATGCGCGCTCATCCGAAATCCGTTGGGAATCGGCTCGAAGTGTTTTTGTTTTTCGTGGATGCTCTTGCGGCTGCGCCACCACCACGCCTGATGAACAAATGGACCGTGAGCCGGATCCATCAGGCCAATGATGCCGTGATCCACGCTGCACGGAAGCTCAGCGGACAAGTATGTCGTCTTGTACGGTTCGCTGAAGATCGGGACGCGCGGGGCGTCGAACGGCGCGTCAGCAGTCTTGGTGAAGCCCGCTCCTGATGGCGCAGGCTCGGGAGCAAAAACCCAGATGAAATCGTCGTGCTCTTCGCAGACGTAGCTTCCGGCGTAGATGCGGTCAACCTTTAACTTTTGATCTGCGGTCAACGACGGAATGATCTGGCATTGTCCGGTGTGCGCGTCGAATCTCCAGCCGTGGTAGCTGCACTCCAGTTGACTGCCGTCGAACCTGCCGCAGGAAAACGGCATTCCGCGATGCGGACAGGCGTCGCGCAGAGCGAATGGGATTCCCTTCACATCTCGTCCGATGACAAGAGGAATTTCCAGCAGCATGGCTTTGTGCAGGCCGTTCCGGGGAACTTGATCGCCGGCAGCGGCTCGGTACCAGAAGCCGAACAACATTGTGGAATCGGGAGCTTCGCGCTGAGGCGTGTCCATTGCACTCATGGGAATGTCGCCAGCCTACCATAGCGGCACGGGTAGCTAATCCCCCATGTCCCTAAATCGTGTCATCCCGACTGAACCAGTTAAATTGCGAAGCAAGTTAACTGGCGAGTGGAAGGACCTGCTTTCCGTTCGTTACTCATCCACTTAAAACTTCATACTTCGAATCTCGATCCCGTACGACCGTTCGCCCCAAGATTTCTATTGCGGAAATATCACTTTTATATTGTGATGATCCTTCTTTAATCGAAGTCATACTTCAGAGTTGTGGGAGATATTTTCTTGAAAGCTGCGGGTTTCCTATTGCTGCTGGCGGGCTGGGGACTGGTTCTGGCCACGCTGGCCCTCCTGGGGTCCGCCCCATCAAGAACAGCTTTTGTTCTGGCAGGCGTTGGCGTGGAAATTGTCGGCATGGTTCTTGTGGCTCGCGCGCATTTGCCGGTGCAGGAGGATCGAGGGTGACTCCCGCCCCGCCTCCAGTCATGAGCCCTGTGCTTCCCGAAGTGGCATCTGGAATCTGCTTTCTCGTGATTCTGCTCGTCCCATTGGCTTCGGTAGGTCTCGCGCTGATCAACACCGGCCTCGGCAGATCGCGGAGCGCTGCACATTCCATGATGGCTTCTCTGATGGCCATTGCAGTGGCGGCCCTGGTTTACTTTGTCGTCGGCTTATCGTGGCAGGGATTCTCTGGCGGGCCGTATCATGCGTTCACGGTTGGGGGCAAAGCATGGAATTGGATTGCCGCCCAACCATTCTTCATGCGGGGAATGGATTTCAATGGCTCATATTCCTCGCTCGTAGCTTTGCTTCAGTTATTTGCTGTTGGCATCGCCGCTTTGATTCCGCTTGGGACGGGCGCTGATCGCTGGCGCCTGGGCGCAATCTGTGCTTCATCGGCCTTATTCGCGGGCCTGACTTATCCTCTATTCGCACATTGGATTTGGAGCGACGGATGGCTCGCCCAATTGGGCGCGAACTATGGGCTTGGCCACGGTTTTGTAGACGCAGGAGGTTCGAGTTCTATTCATGTCGTTGGTGGCCTCACTGCGCTTTCGATGGCCTGGATTCTGGGGCCGCGTCGTGGAAAATATTCCGCCGAAGGAATGCCCGCCGCCGTTCCTGGGCACAATGCTGTTCTCGTAATTCTCGGATGTATGCTCGCGACCGTAGGATGGTGCGGTCTCAATTCGGCGGGCGCAATCTTGTTCATTCACGCCGAAACTGCAAGATGTGCCCTCGTCACGATCAATACGATACTGGCAGCGACATCGGCCGGTCTCACCGCCGCCGCCATCACGCAGGTTCGATTTCACAAGCCAGACGCCTCACTTACCGCAAATGGATGGATCGGGGGACTTGTAGCTAGTAGCGCAGCCTGCGTTTTCGTCAAACCTGCCGCGGCCGTGGTAATCGGAATCATTGCCGGAGCTCTCGTCACCTTTGCCGTGGAGTGGTTTGAGTTTGAATTGAAGGTGGATGATCCCGGTGGCGCAATTTCTGTACACGCCATAGCGGGCATCTGGGGAATATTGGCGGTCGGGCTTCTGGCGCAGTTTCCTGTCAATCCTGTGTTCTCAGGGAATCTTCCAGGAACTGATTCCGGACAGTGGCTCGCCCAATTAATCGGAATTGCGACTCTGATCGGATTTGTGTTGCCGCTAACCTACGGGTTGAACTGGCTGCTGAATCGCCTCTATCCGCAGCGCGTGAGTATTGACGGCGAGAGGCAAGGCATGGATCTACATGAACTGGGTGCGGACGCGTATCCCGACTTCGTCACCCATGCGGACGAATTCATGCAGAGGTAGGAAAGGCAGATTCCTCGCCTGTATCCCGGCTCGGAATGACAAAATTGAGATTTTTAGGCGCTCTCAGTGCCGTGCGACCCACAACAGCAGTCCGAATACTACAATCGGAATCAGAAACAGCATCAAGTAAAACAATATTTTCCGGCTGTAAGGCTCGCGGCGGGTCTTCCAATCTCGTAGCTCCGGACGCTCTGCTACTCCGACCTGGTCTTGATGCTCCAGATCCAGAATCATTTCTTTCGCGGTCCCATAACGTTTGGCGGGCTCGCGCTCTAGTGCGCGATAGATGATTTCCTGGAGCGCAGGCGAAATGCTGGGATCAATCTCTCTCGGCGGAACAGGATTATTTAACAACCGATCGTTCATGATGAGAA
Source organism: uncultured Acidobacteriaceae bacterium (assembly GCA_963796015.1). Lineage (GTDB taxonomy): Bacteria > Acidobacteriota > Terriglobia > Terriglobales > Acidobacteriaceae > PALSA-188. The sequence continues at coordinate 92,549 of CAWCJR010000002.1, forward strand.
ACGCATTCGATCCGGTGAAAGGCACTTTGCCGGTCAGCATTTCGTAGAGCATTACTCCAAGCGCGAAAATGTCACTGCGGGCATCGCCACGCTTGCCTTTCACTTGCTCCGGAGAAATGTAATCCGGCGTTCCCATGGTCTGTGAAAACTTCGCAAAAGTGAGCCTCCTCGCGGCAACATCAGCGGCGATGCCGAAATCAATCAGCTTGATGTTGTCGTTCGCGTCAATCATGATGTTTTCCGGTTTGAGATCGCGGTGAACAATTCCATGCGAATGAATGTAGTCGAGAGCGTTGGCGATTCCGATCACAATCCGCGTTGCGCGCTCCGGCGGAAGCTTCTTCTGCTCATTCATTAGTTGACGTAACAGGCGGCCGTCCACCCATTCCATCACCATGTAAACTTGGGACTGTCCGTTTTGCGGGAAAACTTTCATCACGCCCGGATGATCGAGTTTTCTTCCAATATCACCCTCGCGATGAAATCGGTCGAAGAAAACAGGATCGCCTTCCATTTCCGGATGCGGCACTTTGATAGCGACGGGAAGTCCGGTGCGCAGGTCGGTCGCGCGGAAGATTGAGGCCATGCCGCTACGGGCGGCGACTCCCTCTATGCGGTATTCATCGAGTTGGTCGCCGGCGTGAAATGAGGACATGCGTCGAAGAGCGTTTTCCAGACTTCAGGATACCTACAATCCTCATAATGAAAGCATAAAAAGTTTGTAAAGGTTGAGCGTGCTGATTGGCGATATACCGTGGCCGTGCTTTGAAAGGGCGCGCCTTCAGGCGCGCCGGTAACTGCAAAGGCCCAGGAACGGCGGGGCTGAAAGGCCCGCCCTTTCAAATCTATTACGCAGCCATAGTTTATCAGCGCAGCCGGTAGGGCCTTCCCCGGTACATCCCGACTCGTTCGACGCTGCGAATTTGAATCAACTGCACACTGATATTGTCCCCGCCATCTACCTGGTTCGCGGTAGCGACAAGCCTATGCGCGGCGGCTTCGAGGCCCGTGCTGTGGGTTACGATGGTGGCAATTTCAGATGGAGTAACCGCGCCGTGAAGGCCGTCTGAACAAAGCACGAGCACATCGCCAACCAGCACTTGATGCTCGCTGGTCTCGACGTTCACAAACATCTCGCCGCCGATGGACCTGCTGAGTACGTGTCGGGTTCGGGCTTCAGACGCTTCTACCGCGGACAGCAATCCCATGCGGGCTTGCTCGCCCGCAACCGTGTGGTCGCGGGTAAGAACGTTGGCATGCGCGCGGCGAATTAAATAGCACCGCGAGTCGCCAACATGGGCGACACAGGCGCGATCAAACCGCAGAGCACATCCCACGAAGGTGGTTGCCATGGCCGCCCGCCCGAGATTGGACTTCATTCCTGCCTCATAGACTTCCAGGTTGGCAGCTTTCACCAATCGGGAAAGCAGCGCGGAGTGTGGTTCTTCGCCCGGAGCTTCGCGAAATCCCTTGAGCACGCTCTCGATCGCAGTTCGCGACGCGACTTCACCTTTGTCTTGGCCTCCCACTCCGTCGGCAAGCGCGAAAAGCCATCCATGGGAGCGCACGAGCATTGGTGTAGTGGGAACAAAGTGGCCGAGGTAGTCCTCGTTATGAGGGCGGACCCTGCCGGTATCCGAGAGTTCGGCGAAATCAACGTCCAACGTAGGATGATTTACCAAATGATTCTGTCCAGCACTATCGGGGATTCGATGGCGGTAATTCATCTTACCAACAGATTTGCGTAGGGACAGCCGCCCTCGGCTGTCCGGTCGAGTGAAGCTCGACAGCCGGATTTAAACCGGACAGCCGAATCTGGCTGTCCCTACTCGATCATGGCTTGGTACGCGAGCATGGCGAAAAGGCGGACGCATTTTACGCATCCGCCCAGTGCTTACTGCCTCAAAAAATCGTCCTTACGACGCGGCTTGAATTCGCCCCTCCACCAGCGTCGTACGTCCACTTCTCTTCGTCATACGAGTGAAGAAGATTCCGCCATAGATTGCCCAGACCAGAGCGACTCCCAAGGCAAGCAGCGGCTCCATCTTCGTACCGTATCCCATAAATGGGCCGATCAAATAAAAGGCCATGCATGCGAGGTTTGCGAGCAGACCAAATACTGGAATAATCAGATGCCGGACGACCTTGAACTTCGGGTGATTGTGATAGCAAACGATGCAAGTGATGCAGCTCAGCATATACAAGAGGAAGGTTCCGAAGTTTGAAGCCAGCGTCGTCGTCAAAAACGTATTTGGCAACGCAGCCATTTTGTCGTGGGTGGTATAGCCGAAGCTAGACCAGAACCCGTGGGGCAGCGCCGCAATTGCGGAATCCGCGGGGGCAGAACCGTCTCCGAAGTAAACCAACACGGTGATGCACCCCACGATTGCGGAAATAATCGCCAGGGTCCAGATGGCCTTATGCGGAGTGAGGTTTCGGGAATGGAGCGCGCCCATGGAATCCGGCAACTCTTTATCCTTGCCCATGGCGTAAGTGACGCGAGCTCCGGTATTGATGCAAGACAAAGTAGTCCCGATCAACGCCAGAAACACTGTCGCGGCTTCGACCAGCATGAAGATTCGTCCGTGCCCAGCTCCAAACAGAGCGTCGCCTACGACAATCATCATGTCGCCAATTGGGGCTGCCGAGGCACTGGCAAAGCCCATCGGATAACCGCTATTGAGAAAGTAGTTTGCGGCGAAATACTCAAACAAATAACAGAAACAGCCTTGCACCAACAGCGAAGTGATAACCGCGATGGGCACGTCGCGTTTGGCGTTCTTGGCCTCACCTCCCATGGAGGTTACAGATTCGAATCCCACCAGAATCAGAATGGCAATCGTGGCTTGCACGAACATCCAGCCAAAATTATGTATGCTGACGACCGACTTGGCGTTGGGATGCGAAACGAAAGCCCCGGTGGAATCCTTTTCAGGGTAGTCAATTTTAAAAGAAACTGCCTTTCCGGCTGCATCCACGGCGCACTGAGGAGTGCCGTCGGCGGCGCGGGTGATCGTATCGGTACTTACTCCGTTAACTATCGTTTTCGTGGTGGCAAACTCGCAACTGAAAGCAGCGCTGGTTTGCGGATCGAACTGGTACGCCGTGCTACCCGGCGGATGATTGATGCGGAAACCCAGTGCCACCACTGTGAACACCAGTAAAGCGCTTATCTGGATTACGTTGATGCCGATGTTAATTGAGGTTGAACCGTTTACGCCTCTGTGGGCGATGTAGGCAACCGCGAATGAGAAGAAAATCGCCACGGCCATCATGAACATCGGCCCGGGATTCGAGGCGCTCATGAAATTAGGCCAGATGGTGCCGACAAGGTAGCCGGATATCACGCCGATGACGCCGACCATCACGCCCGGGTAAATCCAGTAGTAAAGGTGCGAGCCCCATCCGACGATGAATTTCGCCAGGCGAGCATACGGCCATGCGGTTTCGTGATTTAGAAAGGATTGTTCGGCGAAGTAATACGAGCTGCCGGTGCCAGGATAGAGCTTGGCCATTTCCGCGTAACAAACGGCGGTGGCGAGACAGAGCAGGATCGCGAACAGAATACCGATCCACATGGAGGGCGCGGTTGCCCCTGCGGCTCCTTGTCCCGCAAAAGTCAACCACAGAAATGCGCCGGGCGCGATCAGCGCCATTGCATTCATTGTTAACCCCGTCAGGCCCAGGGTTTTCTGCATTTCTACTGGAGCATCGGCCATGTGACTTCTCCTTCGAAGTGGGATTCGGACGCCGTCGTCCGATTTCGATCTCAAACTTTTCCTGCTCACTCGGATTCAGCTTGGGGGCTTTTTCGATCTGGCTCCCCGGCTGTCCTGCAATGCTGAACAACCTTGCTTTTCTTACGCCTTACTCATTTCGCCGTACTAAATTCGTAGATCAAAGCCCAGAGTCGCCGTATTTTGTAACGACGCGCAGAATCTTCAGAACATGAAACCAGCTTCGAGCACGCCACGGGGTTGGTTCGTGTTTAGACCAGAGGAACCGAAAACATCGCCGGGCGTGGAACTCGTAGCGTGAACCACGGCAAAGTCTCCGCGCAGGAAGAATCCATCTTTGACATATGTTGGAGTGATGGTGAAGGAAAACGCGCCGCTGCCTGGACCGTACAAGAGATTGATCGCGCCGTTTGAGACGCTCCCACTCGACTTAATGTATTCCGGCCGCACTGCCACCGATATTCCATGCTTGAAAGCGTACGTAGCCAGCAGTGCGCCTCCACTCGTCGAGGCGCCCTGAAATATTCCAATGCTCGCATTCGTCGGGACACTTGGTGTACTGGTAGTACGGATTGATCACCCAGTGTCCCTTGGTGTAGGTGTAGATGATGTTGTAGATGTCCTCGTTATTTAGGAACAGTGGTGTTGCGAGAGTGTTCTTGCCGTACGCCCCAGCATTTCCGCCAGCCACGAACGACAAGGTATTTGCAGCATTGAAGGCATAGGTTAGAGATCCCGTCAGCCACGTGTAACGATTCGAGTAAAATCCATCGTTCCAGCTGAACGCGGCGGTAAGTTTTTTATGGGTGTAATTGAGTTGGACGCCGCGATTGACGGCATTCTCCTGATTCCAGAGAAGGCCGCGGTCAATGTTCATATTTTGAAAGTCAAATGTATACTCCGCCCCGATTAGCGTAGGTAGCGCGCCGATCTCTACGTTGAAATTGCCCTTAACCAGCTTCAGATAACCCTGGGGAAACGGGCCAAAGAAATCTTTCACCGTGTCGGTGGTCGAAATAAATGGCAGTCCGAGGGCTGGTATGTTGTAGGCACCGCCTTGCAGGTAGAATTGCCACCAGCCTGTAGTCTTTTGGATAAAAATCTGAGCATTGCTGACATCCCAATGCGAATCGGTATCGCCGAATACAGCATTTCCTTCGCTCCAACCCATGCCGCTCAAAATGCCTGTAACCTCGAGTTTTCCAAACGGTCCCGCCGCAATCTCGTGAGGAATCGCCGTCGAGAGCGGTCCTGCCATGGATGGCATGGATAGAGGTGCTGGCGCAGCCGGTGCGGCCGCGGGCGGTGTCGCCGCGGCTGGCGCGGCTGGAGTAGATGTGTCGGCCGGGGGAGTAGTAGCTGGGGTGCCCTGAGGGCTCGGGTCTGAAGTCTGCGCCAAACTAGGGACTGTCGCAAACGTCACCAATAAAACGGCAAGAAAACACGTCAGCCTGACGCGCGATAGTAATCGCCTTTCATGGTTAGACAAGAGGGCCGCCACTTCTAAAGCACCTTTGGGGTCGTTCTTCAATGTCGCTCCTTATTTCCGCGTTTTTTATTCCTTCGATTTTCCCGGCTCGCGTCACGCAACTAAACTTCTTGTTGCGCAGGTCTTGAGTGGCCCGCGAAGTGATCGGACTTTATTTGGTTTGACAGGGAGCGTCCAATTGATTGTTTTTTTGACGGACATTAAAAATACTTTGGAAAGAAAAATCTATGGATCGCATAAGCAGAAGTGTTACCTAATGAAAGCAAAGCGTCTGCTATATGGATGGCGAGTAGAGCGGCGCGAATTTTGAATCACAATGATTGGTTTTGTGAATGTCCGTTTGGCTCTGGCAAATTCGGTGTTCTAAACCAGGGCCGTCACTGTCTTGCAGAAAATCAGGACGTCGTAACAATCGGACTTTCGAATCACTCCATTGATAGATGGTTACTGCCGATTACTATGGTGGTTCTATTCACCTTCGCGTCATTGCCCACGTACCCGGCCATACCTATAATTAATTCACTCTGGTAAGGATTCTCTCTCTAGGTTGCAGGTAGGTAGCCGCTGAGGTGTGTTTCCCTCTGTTTTGTTACGGTTTCAAATGCCAAAACACCTGCAACTCGCCCTGATGTCCATTGCTGCCATAGCGACCTTCCTTTCTTTCACGCCGCCCGCGCAGGCTCAGACCAGTCCGACGGAGGTCATTACTGCCACCACTGACGACAGTGGCCACAAGGTTTATGTGAACGATTCGGTTCCAATCCCACCGAAAAGCGCGAGAACTCAGCCCTTCCGGCAGAGTTCACTGGTCTTTTGGAGTGTGACCGGTCATCGCTGGAAGCCAGTTCCGGCAGCCAATGTCCGTTCCGCACGCTCTGCGGCAGACGAAGTAAAAATGATCCTTTCGCGTCGCTCGTCGGATGGACCGGCATTTCAAAGGCCTTCCGGACAAGCTTTTACTCAGCCCGAGATTGATGCCGCAATCAACCAGGCGGCGCTTCAACACAATGTTGACCCAAATCTGGTCCGGGCCGTGATTAAGGTTGAATCCAACTTCAATCCCAACGCTGTTTCTCCCAAGGGGGCGATGGGACTTATGCAGCTCATGCCACAGACGGCGCGGGAATTGAAGGTCACAAACCCGTTTGATCCGCAACAAAATGTGGATGCAGGGGTTCGTCAGTTGAAGCACCTGATGGAAAGTTACGGTGGCGACGTGAGCCTGACCCTCGCTGCTTACAATGCGGGAGCGGGTGCAGTGGCGCGGAGCGCGGGCGTTCCAAATTTCCGTGAAACCCGTAATTACGTGACACGGATCACGAATCTCTATCACGGCGCGCCCGGAGCAATTACCCGCAACTTAAGGGTTCCAGCTTATTCACCGGTAACGGTGCAACGCGATGCAACCGGCGTCCTTTATATGAGTAACACGGACTGAAGAAACGCATCTGAACAGTAGTTGTTGGTAGGCGTTCGAAACATTAATGATTTGACGATTGCGACCCTATAAATTGAAGACTCCCCATTCAAGCCACCGTTGCCTGCCAGGCTATGCGGCCCTTCTGATTCTGCTGCTGTCGTTGCCGGCCCCAGCCAATGCCTATAAATCGGACGCATGGGCGCACGGTCAGTTTGCCGTCGCGGGGCATAAGCAGGATGAATTCAATAAGCTTCCGCCTGACCGCCAGACTCGTCGCGAGTATCAGGACGTCATTGACTCCTACCGCCGCGTTTACTATGGATGCCCGACATCGTCCAAAGCCGACGCCAGCGTATTTGCAGTTGCGGATATCCTGACCGGCATGGGCGAGCATTTTCGCGATACTAAGACTTTGCGTTCGGCCATCGCGCAATATGAATTCTTGCGCCGGGAATATCCCGGCAGCAAATATCGCTTCGAGGCCCTGTTGGATATCGGCCGCATCTATGCGAATGACCTCGATAGCCCTCAGCAGGCGAAGAGCGCTTTTGAAGAATTCGTGAGGAAATATCCGCGAAATCACTTTGCCGACGAGGCTCGTACCGCCCTCGTGAATCTGCCGGCATCCTCCGGAAAAATAAGACAAGCTGAGGTTGCCGAAGCTCCTAGACGCAATTCCAGGACGGAGAAGGGGATTGACTCGGAACTGGCACACCCGCAAGTTTCAACTCAAACTGTAGTGCCGGGAGATACCAGCAAGCCAGCACACATCATCTCTATCCACCATTGGTCGAAAGACGGCTACACCAGGGTGGCGATTGACCTGGACCATCCGGTCTCCTACAAGTCGGAGCGCATTGAAAATCCGGATCGCATTGTCTTTGATCTCGATGCGAGCCTTTCGAGAAAGCTGATCGGCGAGACCGTTGATGTTGACGATGACCTGCTTAAGAAAATCCGTGTCGCCCAATCCAATCCGGAACGCGCTCGCATAGTGCTGGAAACCGGAGATCACTCCGACTTCAGCGCCTCCGTGGAGCCGCATCCGGCGCGTCTGCTGATCAGTCTGAAAGACAGCCGCATCCAAACCCAGGGACTTGAGAATAAAGATATTGAGAGCAGCGGGAATTTTTTGCGTGATGATCGTGATGATAAAGACCGTCCGGGTCTGAATCGGGTTTCCGATGATGTCAAGCCACAATACACAAGGAAATCCGCGATGCCCCCGAAGCGAATCGTCGAGGCTGACGAGGACGACACGGTCGCAAAACTGGATCCACTTACTCCGCCGCCTCCTGAGACACGAAAATCTTCTTTGGCATCGCCCAAGACGCGCGTGCTCGCGAACCACCGCAAGGCGCGACAGTTGGACGTTCGAGAAGCACAACCAACGGCCAGTGGCGACCGGTCGCTGATTCGCGCACTGGGCTTGAAGATTGGAAAAATCGTGATAGATCCGGGACATGGCGGCTACGACACCGGAACGATTGGCCCAAACTCGCTGGAAGAGAAAGACCTTGTGCTTGACGTTAGTCGCCGCCTTGGCAAATTGCTGGAATCGAGACTAGGCTCCCAGGTTGTTTACACGCGCAAAGACGACACCTTCGTTCCACTCGAGACCCGCACTGCGATTGCGAATCAGGAACAGGCGGACCTCTTCGTTTCGGTGCACGCCAATTCCAGCCACGATCCTGCTGCGCGGGGAGTGGAAACCTATTACCTGAACTTCAGTTCTTCGCCGGACGCGCTCGAAGTCGCTGCTCGTGAAAATGCGGTTTCCGAAACATCTATCCACGAACTTCAGGATCTGGTGAAACAGATCGCGCTGAAGGAAAAGATCGAAGAATCGCGAGAGTTCGCCTCGGACGTTCAAGAGGAATTGCACAGCGGCTTGTCGTTCAGGAATCCAGGATTGCGCGACCGCGGTGTGAAGAAAGCGCCCTTCATCGTTCTTATCGGCGCCAACATGCCCTCCATCCTCGCGGAGATTTCCTTTGTCAGCAATCCGGGCGACGAGCGGCGGCTCGAGACAGCGGCGTATCGCCAACGCATTGCCGAATCCCTCTACCGTGGTATCTCGAAGTACGTCAACGGACTGAGTGGCGTTAAAGTCGCGAGCAGGATTGAAAAGACGACGGGACAGTAAAGACCTCCGCCCTACAGTAGTCAATGGAGAGACGGGCGTCTCGCTCGTCACGCCTGACGGGGACATCTGGCGCTCCATCCGCCCTGGAAACTTTAATAGGCCATCTGTAGTCTAATAAAGAAGGCATTTACGCGGTTTTCCATGAAAATTCTAAGATTCTTTCTGCTCTTCGTTACGACCGCAATTTCCGCCTTTGCGCTTGCGGGTTCGCCCCCAACGGCGAATACCAAGCACACTTCCATTCTGCCGACAGAGTTCAGTGGATGGAACCTTGTTGGCACGCTGCAAACCAGCAAGGATCCGGCGGTCGCCGATCCAGTGAACGCCGCGGTATTAAAAGAATACGGCTTCACCGGTTTCAACTCCGCCGTCTATTCCCGCGACGACGGACGCAAACTAACCGTAAGGGCCGCACGCTTTCAGGACGCAAGCGGGGCCTATGGCGCTTTCACTTATTACAAAATCCCGCAAATGTTGCGGGAAAAAATAGGCGATCAGGGCGCCTCGTTCAATGAACGGGTTCTGTTCTATCGTGGCGACATCGTTATTGACGCCCAATTCGATAAGCTTTCGGCAATGTCAGCGGCGGAGTTGCGTGACTTGTCGGCGGAACTTCCACCGCCCCCGGCCAATGCCGCCGGACTGCCGGGCCTTCCCGAATACCTGCCCGCGAAAGACTACATAAAGAACACCGCCAAATACATTGTGGGTCCATCGGCTCTCGAAAAGCTCGGTTCCCCGGTTAATTCCCAACTTGTGGATTTTAGTGCCGGAGCCGAGGTCGTTCTCGGCGATTACAGCACTCCCGACGGCCAGGCTCGCCTCGCTCTGATTTCTTATCCGACTCCGCAAATTGCCATGACGCATTTCCGTCGAATTGAGGATGCGAAACAGCAAACTGCTCAAGCACCTCCGGTGCTTGATCCGGCCACGATCTTCGATAAGCGCACCGGACCGATCCTCGTCGTGGTCAGCGGACCGATCTCACCGAGCGATGCAAAGTCTATCCTTGCTTCAGTTAACTATGAAGCTGACGTCACTTGGAACAAGAACACATATTTTTCGCGCAAAGATGACCCTGGCAGTTTGCTGGTGAACGTGATCTATCTCAGCGCGATTATCGGGGCGTTTTCTATCGTGTCTGGTATCGCTTTTGGGGGGATTCGTATACTCGCCAAGCGCTTCTTCCCCGACAAAATATTTGACCGCCCAGAGATGGAACTGATCTCCTTGCACCTCTCGGGAGATGGCTTGCCATCCAATGGCTCGGACGTAAGTCCATCAATCAACGCCGTTTAGTTGAATAAAAGCTCCAAACGTCTCACATTGATGCAGTTACCGTCGATGTTTACAGTTTTTGTAAGATATTGAAAATAAAGCTATTTATTTCATAAAAATTCCTTGACACCCCCTTTGTAGCCCCATAAGATTTCGCCAGAAAGTTTTGACGGTAATCCTCCGTTGGAACTATTCTCCCTTGAAAGAGAAGGTCGCCCATGTTGCCGGGCGGCCTTTTCGTTTTTGGCAGGCGAACGTTGCACCGAATTAAATCTGGTAATTCAGCGAAACCGCACCCGTTGACTTATTGAGCATCGGGTTGCTTTTCGGCAGGCTTCTTGTGCATGGCTCCGGTCATTCCCGCTTTTGATTTCCAGAAATCCGGATCGGCTTTTATCCACTCATCTCTCGGATAACTCATCCGCGGATTAAACATGAAGAGGTTCGTTTGAGTGGACTCAATCCCTGAGGCTTCGAGTTCGCGCAGCTTTGCCATGCCCTCTTCACCCATAGCCGCTACGAATTGCTTGTTTTGGTCCGATTCCTGGTCAATTTCCGAAGCGAACTTCAACGGAGTGAACACCAGGTAGGTAGTGCCTCCGCCGAAAACTCTTTCATACGTTGCCCAGTGCGCGCCAGGGACCTTTTCGTAAGCTTCCTTCACCAGCTTTACCGCATCGTCCCAGTCCTTGTGATGACCGGGCCGGATCTGATACCCGGAAATTTCGAAATACCGCATATGTGCAATATCAACCGAAGAACGCAAGCTGTATTCATCGCTAAGGGTGAAAATGCCCGCATCAGCATCGCTTTGCAGATCACCGTCCGTCATGGAAGCGCGATCGAACGTGGACGACAGCGCCGTATTCTTCGCGATTGCTTTATTGTCTTTCTCCCACGCATCGAATGAATCATATCCAACCAAGAATAAAGTGCGTGGCTTGCCAGACTGGGAATCCGCCGCGATGTAACGGGTAGGCCACTTGGCCTTGGTAAACGCATCAACGAACGCCCGTTCGCTCTTTTCGTGCACGGTGCCGGCGCGGCCTGGCTTCAGGAATTCCCGGTAAATGACCAGCACCTTTGGCGGCGGCATCGCTCCATCTGCATTATCCTGCGCCGCAACAATGCTAAGACCTCCGAACAGAAACATTGATCCCAACAGCAACCCCGCGATTCTTTTCATGGTGGTAGGCTCCTAAGTTGAAGTGAACTGATTTTGACAGGAAGAATGTAATCGCACTTCAAAACAGCGCGGAGAGTACCGTGCCTGTACGCACAAAGTCAAGCGTGTCGCCAAATTTCTGGACCTACAAGAAGGGATGGCCTACTGTCGCGCGGTTTGCGCAAGGGTGGGAGGCGAACTTCTCTGATTTGGTAAACTGAAGAACGTCAAACCCAAGCCGACGTAGCTCAGTTGGTAGAGCAGCCGATTCGTAATCGGCAGGTCACCAGTTCAACTCTGGTCGTCGGCTCCATAAATTTAACCAATATCCATCAATTCGCCCACCTACCCGAATACCAGTATTTACGGCTTATCGGACTTGTTTTCCATTTCTCCTTCCCTGCGCGGCTATTCCGGAGTTGACATGACGATTGGGACAAGCAGAAATGTCCAACGGAAATTCAGCGAGGTTACCTTGGTTCTCTTGTATTCCCAATGCTCTGGAATGCTCGCTAGGTGGTCTGAGAAACTTAAAAACGAGACCCGCATACCGCGGATAAGCAAAGTAAAGATTTCGTGGTGGGAAACCGCGCAGACGATGCTGAAGCAATTTGAGAAAACGGTGCGTGCGGCTATGAGAAACTTCTTGGCTTCTATAATGATAAACCGCAAAGGCAGGCAACTGACATGAAGACTATTTTCGCGGTATTGCTACTGTGTGGGGTAACACTAGTGAATGCGCAATCGGCTCCGAAGCACACACAGCAAATCTATGTTGATGCGCTTCACTTTCCTGCCAATTCCGATTGGGATGGGTTGGTTCGTTCTAAATTGATAACCGGCTTGGTCCAAGATTGCGCTGCCGCCTGTTCGGTTGTCGAAGCGAATGGGGATAGCGGCGATAACGGCCAAGATATCGCGGATGCCGTTCTGACTGGAACAGTGGTGGTCGAGAACAACGGCTACGGGCGTTATCGCGTGCAGGGCGCTATGCGGTTAGTGGCCAAGGATGGCACGGTGCTATGGGCCAACACTGTGTACAGCAGCCCGCTTGCGCGCAGCGCCACGTCCAGCTTTGCCGACAACACCGCGAAGAAACTTGCAACGTTTTTATCTCAGGCTGATGCTCGAAAGGCAGGCCGGTAGCATGGCAAAACGAACTGGCGTACATCATCATTTAATTGGCACTGCCGATTGCTCAACAATCGTGAAGTGCCTTAAGAATAAGGGCGGGGATACAGCACGCAAGGCAATGGATACATGGGCTAGCGGAACCACAATGACGGTTTTCTTGGCCGACGACGACGACAGCATCTGGATTGAACTGGTGCCAGTTACACGTTCAGCGGCGAAGTCAGCAAAGGCAGGCGGCAAGTAAAGTGCACATGGATACAATCATCACGACGAGCATCTTGGGATTCGCCACTGCCGTGCTCCGTTTGTTTATCGAAATCCTGCCAGTGCTTTCAAAAAAAGACTAGCGAGGTTACATTACTAATCAGTGTTACCTGCCTAGACGATAGCCGCCAGTGGCGTGCAAAATAGATGGCATGGCGGTTGCCCTCGTAAGCATAATAAAAGATGGCATTCGTTCCCGCTTCAAAGCTGAGGTGGCCAAAGGCGGGCGCGTTGTGGAATCCAAGTACGGCGATACAGTAGCCGAAGCCATCAACGCTATCAGCAGCCTAGAACGCTCAGAAGAAATCCGCTTTCACCAAACCTCCGCCGAGTTGCGTGAAGAGGCTTACAGCGCACTGAGGGTAAGAGGTTTCAGACGGTTTGCCGGGCGGGAATTATTGTAGCCCGGCAGATTGACAAGTCCGCCAAGCCACACTACGCTTTCCCGCGTAAGGAGTGGTCAATTATGTTCTGCCTCAAGTGCGGCGTTGAAACGCCGGACGATTCTCTGTTCTGTAGGAAGTGCGGGAAATCCCTTTCCTTATCCAGTGGGACCACAAGCATGGCTGCCGCCCCTTCGGTTATGGCGATGGCAAAACCTCGAACCGCTCGCATCCCTCTGTTTCTTGGCGTGCTGTTGTTGCTGGCAGCCGTTGGATGGCTTGTACAGCATTCCAACGAACAACAACGACACCGTGCCAGTACCGCTCGTACCGCCGAATCACAGGTTGAGCCACAAGACCCGCCGCCGCCACCCCAACCGGTTCTTCATACCGTGTATGTCGGCCAAGGTGCCCTGAGCATTGCGCCGATGCACTATTCCTTTTACACGCTTATAGTGCCAGCGGGCGCGCACGGTATTACAGTGCAGGGCCACTTCACAGCCACGGGCGGCGGGCGAAACGATGTGGAGGTTTTCGTTTTGAACGCGGACCAATTCACTAACTGGAAAAATGGGCACCAAACACCCACGTACTACAACAGCGGAAAAGTAACGGTCGGCGATGTGGAAGCTTCTTTACCCGAAGAGGCGGGCGCTTACTATCTCGTTTTCAACAATAACTTTTCATTGCTATCGGGCAAGGCCGTGCTATTCAAGGGCACAATGACTTTCTACCAATGACAACCGAGAAAATCTATTGCCCATTCTTTGCCCAAACTTGTGCCAACTACGCCCAACTGCCCCGAATGGGCAATACTGATAGGTACTTAAGTTGTTGAAAACACAGTAGCCCTACTGTATATGGTTGTTTCGTAATCGGCAGGTCACCAGTTCAACTCTGGTCGTCGGCTCCATTTCCTCCTTTCTAATCCATTCCCGTCTTCGAAACCACAACCATCGCACTACATTCGCGTCAGCACCCATGCTCAACCTACAGGCTTGCGGGTATTGTGGCACGAATCGTGACAGAGGATTATCAGGAAGCTTCAAGAACCAGCATTCAGCACTCGGCACTCAGTCTTTATGACTTAATGCATTTCTCGAGGTTTGCTGAGTGCTGAATGCTCCACCTAAGGAGGTATTTATGCAAACACGCCTAAGCCCGGCACACCCAGAGAATGGCAACCTGAACTTCCAGCAAATTGAAGAGCGTATCCGCACCCGCGCCCATGAAATATATGAGGAGCGCGGCGCGGGAGGCGAGCACGCCTTAGATGACTGGTTGACGGCGAAAGCTCAAGTACTCGGCGTCGCCAAGAACCCAAAAAATAGGAATCCAAAAGAAATGTAACCGCGGATCACCGCGGTTAGTGTTGGCCGGAGGCTTGGCCTTTCTGCGCCGCTATCCACGCCGTCACTCGAGTGTCCAGTACATCGAGCGGCATGGCGCCTCCGTCCAGAATTTCATCATGGAAGGCGCGAATATCGTAACGGCTGCCCAACTCCGCCTTGTCCCGTGCCCGCAGCTTAAGGATCTCCAATTGTCCGAGCTTGTAAGCCAGGGCTTGCCCCGGCCACGCAATGTACCGGTCGGTTTCGGATTGAACATCCGGCTCGTCGTCCGAGGTGTGCTCATGGAAGTAATCCACCACCTGTTGGCGCGTCCAATGCTTGTAGTGAATTCCCGTGTCCACGACTAAACGGACGGCACGCAGCATCTCATCCGACAAACGGCCGTAATTGGAATAAGGATCCTGGTAGAAGCCAATGTCCTTCCCGAGCTGCTCGGCATACAGGGCCCAGCCTTCCTGATAAGCGCTGTAAAACGCCTGCTGACGGAAGATGGGCAGGTCGGGCAGGGTTTGTGCGATGGCAATCTGCATGTGGTGCCCCGGAACCCCTTCATGATAGGCCGTAGACTCCGTGGAAATAAGTGTGCGATGTTGAAAGTCACCCGTATTCACATAAACAATTCCGGGCCGCGAACCGTCTGGCGTGCCCTGGCTGTATTCGGCAAACGGCGCTTCCTTCTCCCGGTATTCCTGCACGGAGCGCACTTCGAGTTGTGTCTTGGGCAGCAAACCAAATAACTTAGGCAGCTGCGGCTCCATTTGGGCAATATAGTGCCGGAAGGCCTCCAGTATTTGTTCGCGCGATGTGGGAATCAGCTTGGAATTTGTCTTCAGCGAAGCCCGAAAATCTTTTAGGTTGGTAAAGCCAAGGCTCTTAGCGATGGCCAGCTGTTCCGCCTCAATTCTCGCAACTTCGCGAAGGCCAAGCTCATGTATTTCTTCGGGAGCCATGTTGGTTGTCGTCAATTTTCGAACTGCGAAACGATAACGGGCGTCACCGTCCGGCAAAGACCATAGTCCAGGTTCAGTGCGACCCTTCGGGGCGTAATCGTTTGCGATGAAATTAGCCAGCTTCGTATATGCCGGGCGCACTTCCTCGTCAACCGCCGCGACAACGGCGTCGTGCAGGCGTTTTCGGTCCGCCGCCGGAACCGCATCGGGAAAGTGGGTTACGGGCTGGCCAAAAACATTGGCTTCTCCAGCAGGATCAGCAATGGATTTGCACTGGCCAACGGTCTTTTCAAGCAAGAACCGTGGCGGCATCAATTTATCTTTTTCGCCCTGACGCATAACCTCCATCATCTGCCCGATGAAAATGGGTATGCGGTGAAGACGCGCAATATAATCTTCATACTGCTTTGTCGAATCAAACGGGAAAATTTGAACCAGCTGGGCCAGCTGAAGTTGCAGCCCGTTGATCTGGTCCACCGGCATCTCGTAGTTTTTGAAATTGAAGTCCTCGATATCTTCTTTCAGGCCACGAACCATGAGCGTTTCGCTCAACTTCTCCTGCTCTGAGAAGCCATCGGTATTTACCGACTCAAACCGCAACAGCCAATCCTGCACAACGTCTTCCTGCTGCTGCACATGCTCGAGCGAGATATCGCTCCAGCGGTCGTTGTAGCGGTAATCGCCGATCTGCGTGGCCGTTTCTGGAGATTCCCGCATCTCAAATTCCCACTCGTCAGCCAGCAATTGTTTGAACTGCTGCTGGCGGGCCGCGAGGTCACCGGTGTCGGCTGCCTGAGCGGTGGTTGCGATAGCAGCAACAATCGCGAAAAAAATAAGAAGACGCATACGTACTGAAACCATTTCCCCTCCGAAAAACACGTAGGCCCAGCCGCCCTCGGCTGGGTGGGTGAGCATAGCTCACCATTCGCTCTTTTGTTAGACGTTTGAAATTATATCTGGATAGGTAGGTCGGCGACGGGCCTCCATAAAATATAGAGGCCCGTTCCGAAACGCGTTAGTTCAATCTGGAAGCGCTCTGAATATCGTTGATCGGTTGCAGCACAACTCCATCAAATGGTGTGGCGGCTATGAACCGTCCTTTTACAACTTCGACGCTGTGCAATGGATATCCGGCATCCGGTCCGCGATGCCAGTTACGGCCGCCATCTTCGCTCTCGAAAATTACGCCCGTGGCCGTGCTCGTTGCGAGCAGCCGGGCGCCCGGTTCGTCGTAAGTAATCGAGCTGATATTGGCATCGGGTAATCCGTTGTAGCTGCGCTGCCAGGAAAGGCCTGAATCCGCACTGCGGAATGCGCCCTCCCGTGAGGCGATCAGAATCTGTTGATCAGGAGTTAGCGCCAGTTCGCGAATGTCCGTAACGTACGAAGGCAGGTTTCCAAGCCTCCACCCCACGCCACTGTCGGTCGAGAATAGAACTGAAGTGCGAGTCGCCGCAACCATAAGATTGCCGCTGCTCCTCACCGAGATCAGGTCTTTATTGCCCATGACCGCACCGCCGCTCCAACTCTTTCCCTGATTCGTCGAGGTGAACAGGCCTGCGGTGGTCGCCGCCATCCAGCGCCGGGGCGAGATTTCAATGTCATTCACTCGCGCATCAAGCACCGAGCGTGTGATTGTTTTCTGCGCCACAGAAACCTTCTTTGATCCTTTTTTTCCGGATCTGAGTAATGTTTTCTCGTTGACTATGGCGTTGATCGGATGCCACGAGCTGCTGTTCGCCGGCAATAAAAAGATGCCGCGATTCGTTCCGGCGATCAACTCGCCAGTTGAGGTCTCCTTAAGGGTAAATACATCTCGTCCGCCGAGACCGGAGCTCTTTTGAATCCAGTTTTCTCCGCGGTCATGCGTAACGAAAACTCCGCCCAATTCACGATCATTCACCAGTCCCACCACCAGAGCGTTGGAATCGTTCGGGTCGGCGACGATCGAACTCACGTAGCGGTGGGCGTAACCATGATTAGAAGCCGACAGCGTTCGCACGCCATCATTGCTTGCCAGCACCCCGGCGCGATCCGTTGCCAGGAGCACTCGATCCGAGTTGCGCGGATCAATCATTACGTCATTGACCACAACTTCGGGATCGCTCATCCGCTTCCAGCTTTTTCCGAGGTCGGTCGTCTTCCACAATCCTTCCGTGGTTCCGGCGTAGACAATTTCCGGATTGCTGGGGTCCTGCTTCAACACGCGCGTGCGGCGAGCGGTGAACGGAATGCCTTGGATTTTGTGAAACTGTTCACCGGCGTCTTCGCTCTTATAAATTCCCGAGCAAGCGCTGGCGAAAACGACTGATGAATTTGACTTGGAAACAATGACAGAGAAAACGTCTGAATCGTCAATCAGGCCTTTGTCTTTATTGATGTGTTCCCAGCTGCCGCCACCGTTGGGAGTCTTCCACGCCAGATGCCATGTGCCCGCATAAATTACATTCGGGTCTTTCGGATCAATGGCCAGGGATTCAACGTTCTTAATTTCATCCCCCGCAGGCGAAATCTTCTGCCACGCTTCGCCCCCATTCACGCTTCGAAACACTCCGTCCAAAGCGCCCGCTACCAGGGTTTGAGGATCGGATGCGGAAATCGCAAACGCTCGTACTGATTTGCCGTGCATCGCGGGCAAAGTCTGCCAGGTTTTTCCGCCATCCATCGAGCGGAATACATCGCCAGCGTGTTGGTCCTGGACGCTCCAGGCTGCAACAAACATCGTGTTTGAATCCTGGCTGCTGATCACGACGTGATCCAGCACATAATCATTGCCATCTCCGAGATGTGCGAACCGTGCCCAGCTGTGGCCGGCGTCCTCAGACACAAATAGGGTTCCGGTGCTATTGCCCAGGAATATTCGGTCGGGATTATGCGGATCGTAACTCAAGCTTCGCGCGTCGCCGCCGTCAGGACCGAGCACAGCCCACTGGCTTCCCCACAGGGCCGTACCCAACAAGGTCACCGCTAGTAAGATCATTAACTTACAAGAAATTGCGAGTGTAGATGAAGACCGCATGGATGGATTTCCCCTTGGACACAATATAACGCTACCCGGGCTCAGAGTGACAGTTGGAAGGGCAGGGATCAAGTTACGATAGGGCAAGTTCCATGTTAGAGAAAAGCTGGAGAAAAGATAGAGAAAAAGGCCGACTGGGTATTTGCACCCAATCGGCCTCTGGTTTATCTACTGCGCGGCTTTTTTCGCCTTTTTCGCAGCCACGTGTGGATGGTCAGGGACGGTCTTAACCTTCGATTCGTCCACGGTCTCAGTTCCCTCCCCGGAGAAAGTGGCGCCTGCGGGCACGATCCAATACTCTGCCGTTTTGGTTCCACCGCTTCCGGTTCTAACCTCGATACGGCTCGGATCAATTCCTTGCTTGGCTTCGCCGCCCGAGAGATACGCTTTGGAGTTTACAGCGCGTTCCCCTGCGAGATTCCTGCGCTTCTCGCCTGGTTCCGCGTTGCCGACGATTACGAGTTTCGAATCTGGATCATGCTGCAACCGTTGCGCAACATCGTCCAGAATCGCTTTGCAAGTGTTATCCACCCGCCAGGGTTTGACTGGGTTCGGGAAGTCGCACTGGCTCAACTTGCTGGCCTCTGCCGGTGGCGCTGGCGGAGGTGGCGGCGGAGCTTCAATGGTGACTTGGGTTGAGGTTGGCGTGCTCAGACCGCGCTGATCGGAGCAGGTTGCATTCACCGTAACTGTTCCTGCCGGGGCGCCTGTCGTATCGAGAGTCGCGTTATTACCATTTCCGGTAATGTTGCCCCCGTGGCTGTCCAGCCACTCATGCTCACTGGAACATTATCCGGACTCGTGCAAGTGCACGCGATATTTACTGTGCCGCCCGCTTGCAAGCTGGTCGGAGTCGCGGTGCAAGATGCGGTGGGAGGATTTTTAGGCGGCTCTTTTATATTGAATGTCGCAGTGGCAGTTGCGTCGCCGTTTTTCTTCCTCTTTGGATCGGTGATGTGAGCCGTGACCGTGCACGCGCCAGCCGGTGCGCCATTCGTGTCAATCGAGGCGGTTGTACCGTTGCCGCTGATCTTTCCGCAGGTCGTATTCCAGTCATATTTCAGCGTGTGCTTAGGATCGAAATTGCTTCCCGTAGCCGTCGCAGTAACCGGCTCACCAACCATCACTTCAGTCGGCTGTACCGTAACCGTAGCGGAAGGAACGGTAGTTTCCGGATAGCCGAAATTGAATACCAGTCCAGTACGAAGCCGGACGCCAGACAATCGCGCTCCGTTCCAAACCCGGAGCCTGTGAGGTCACAAGGTCGGAAAAATTCTGACGGGCGCCCACATAGTCAGCCTCGAACAACCGGTATGAAAATCTCCGGGTGAGGTTTAAGTCCATGCCGCCGCCGAGGATGGCTCCCAGTCCGTTGCGAGCACTCAATCCCGGCGGGTCAAGCCGGTTCCAACTCACCAGCGCATGAATGAAAACGCTGACTCCATTGCCTCCGAATACTGCACGCGGGCCCACGGACACCGTCTGCTCTCGAATAGAAGAGCTGTTCCAGTTAATCCCGTAATCTCCTTCGATCCCAACGTGAGGAGCGAAGCTGTACGAGTATGCAAATCCCACGCCGTATGGTAGAGACGGAAGCTTAACGGAGTTGGGGAAGTCAGGCGGGAAGCCCGGGGATGGCACATAGCCCCCAGGGTTCAACCATTGATATCCAATAAAAACCTGCGTTTTCGGCGTGTCCTCGTTCTGTGCGAGAGCAGAAGAACACAACACAAACACCGAAAATAATACTGCGAACATAACGACAATACTGCGTGCGATCTTGCGAGCTAACATGTATCTCCTCCGGTGAAACGATTCAAGGGCCCCTTACTAGCAATAAATCATTCGTTACGTAGAAGATGAATATAATGATGGCAAAATTCGAGTATCCGACGCAAGTTCTTCTTACTTGGTTGCCTAAATAGTAGCTCCGCTATGTCTATAACGGAACACTTTTTGAAATACTTTCAGAATCTCAGTTTGATATGCAAGCAATGACTGTATCAGGAAAAACCACGCAGGGTGTTGCAGCAAACGGCACCATCCTCAATAATGATGATTCCAACCATGGGCCAGCTAAAAGTACTGATTGTTGAAGACGAGGAAAATGAGCGGACCGGTCTCGCTGAATTAGTCTCGGCATGGGGCTACCGGGTTGAAACTGCTTTGGACGGCGTGGAAGCTCTCGAGCAGATCTCTCAATGGGCGCCCTCCATCATCATTACCGACATGAAAATGCCCCGCATGGGTGGCCTGGAATTGCTCGAGCGTGCTTCCTCTGCGGGAAATGGGCTGGCTTTTATTGTCGTGACTGCCCAAGGCACAATTGACACTGCGGTCCAAGCCATGCGCATGGGAGCGTATGACTACATTACTAAGCCCATTGATACCGACCGCTTGCGCACCATCCTCCAAAATGCCTCAGAGTTATTGGGCACACGACTTGAACTTGAAGTCACACGGCGGAAACTGCGCGATGCTGGGGCTCTCGGATCCCTGGTCGGACCGTCGAAGAAAATGCAGGAAATTTTCCGCCTGATCGAGATGGTGGCGCCGAGCACGGCATCGGTGCTGATTACCGGAGCCAGCGGAACTGGGAAGGAGCTCGTCGCGCGCACCATTCACGACTTAAGCCCCAGGCATGGCAATCCTTTCGTTCCGATCAATTGCGCCGCTATTCCTGAAACACTCATTGAAAGCGAAATTTTTGGTCACGAGAAAGGAGCATTCACCGGAGCCCTTGAGCGCCGCACCGGCTGTTTCGAACTGGCCGAAGGCGGGACCCTGCTGCTGGATGAAATCGGCGAAATGCCTGTCGCCACCCAAGCCAAGCTTCTTCGCGTTCTTGAAGACCGCAAACTCAGGCGCTTAGGGAGCAAAGTCGAGACAACCGTGGATGTTCGCGTCTTGGCCGCCACCAACAAAGTCCCGGAAGATGCCGTAGCCAAAGGTGAACTGCGCAATGACCTTTATTATCGGCTGAACGTCTTCAATATTCACATGCCGCCATTAAAAGATCATAAAGAAGACGTCCCCGAGCTCTTACAAAACTTGTTGGCGGAAGTGAACACGAAGCACGGACGAAAAGTGGCCGCAGTGAGCGAACCGGTGCTGAACTTATTCCGCAATTACTCATGGCCGGGAAATGTTCGCGAGTTGCGAAACACTTTAGAGCGGGCGGTCATCGTGTGCGACGGCGCTGTAATTGAAACCAGGCATCTCCCGCCTGGTTTCGGACAAATTACGACTCGAACCCCGACGCACGACCCCGACGCTATTAATCTTGGCGTCGGCACAACTGTCGGTCAAGCTGAGAAGTTGCTTATTCTCAAAACGCTCGAATCCACCCACAACAATAAGACCAGGGCCGCCGAGATTCTTGAAATCAGCCTCAAGACTCTCCATAACAAGCTAAAGGAGTACGGCAGCGCGGCCGGCGAGGCGCCCAGCAAGGAAGAGACGGCAGAATCATAGCGGGTAGGACGTACGTCAGTACCGTCGAATTCTGGGAGTTCTGGGGCCATCCTGGTTCTTGATATGCCGGTTGCTCTGCATTGGGTTCCGGGTTTTCTTGATACGAAATGCGTCGAAGAACTCAAATCATTCTTACGGTCACTTTTATGGTGGCCGTGCTGGTTACCGCGTTCTCGTATCTATACGTGTCGCAGTTGCTACAGCAGAGCATTACAACATCAAGTTTCACTGCCTCTTATCTGACCTCGCAACTAGCCTATGTGGCGAACAATGCTGTTCCAGATTTAACCAGCACTAAGGTTGACACCAACAACCCCGCCGCAGTGCGCGCGGCAATCGCTTATTACCTTGGCACCGATCGCGACCTGAACGCCCTTCTTGAATCGGTGGTCAAGAATTGGCCAACAATTCAGGATGCCGCCGTGGTGGACGCCAACGGAAAAGTCATTCTCCATACTCGGCCAGAACTAGTCGGAAAACATGCCACGGATCGTCCCGATTTTTCTGGGCTTGTAGATTCCAGTTTCCGGAAAAAGCTTCGCTTGCTCTATAGAGGCCCCGAGGAATATGACGTGCAAACGCCGCTGTTGTTGAATGGGGTTCCCTTTGGCAGCGTTCGCCTCGGAGTCTCCACCGTCTTTTTAAGAAACGAATTGACCCCCGTTCTTCAGCACGCAACCATTCTGGGAGCCCTCGCAATATTGTTTTCCTTGCTATTTGCGTCGGCGCTTTCGCGATTGGCCCTCGGTCCACTCGAACGAATCAGCCGCACTCTGGATAGCGTGTCGGCGGGCAATCCCGATGAAGTTGGCGAAGAACCCCCGAGACAAGATGAATATGGTCTGGTCACCTTGAAAATCGCGCATCTCGGCCGTCAGATGCGTGATGCGCGGGAGATTTTTTCGGCCTTGAAGGGTAATGTAGATCAGATTATGGCCAACTTGCAGGATGGCCTGATGTTATTCACCCGTGATTCCAATGTAGTACTGGTAAGCGCATCCGTGGAACGGTTCCTGGGACGCCCTCGGCGCGAACTGCTCGGCCGTCCGGTAAAGGAAATTTTCTTCCCCGACTCGGCTCTAGGATCGCTTGTGCTCGACGCTTTCCGGCTCCGCCACCCCTTCGAACAGAGGGAGATTGAGTCTCCTAACGGAAAACGGGCTCAGGTTTCACTCGATTTCATCCAGGAGCGGGGAACGCAAATCGGGGCATTGCTCACCATGCGGGACTCTGAGTCCGCGAGGCGAATTGAGGACGAGCTTGAAACCTCCCGCCGCTTGTCTGCCAGCGGCAGACTGACAAGGGGCGTCGCTCATGAGGTCAAGAATCCAATCAATGCAATCGTCCTGCATCTCCAGTTGCTGCAAAACAAATTGAAGCAGGTTGACCCTGACACCCGTCGCCACATGGAGATTATCGGCAGTGAAATTCACCGGCTCGATCGCGTAGTCCAAGTTCTCGTTGACTTCACCCGGCCACGCGACCTGCATCCGGAGGAAGTAGACCTGCGCCGGTTGCTCGAAGATGTAATAGTGTTGGCAGCACCAGACGCGGAACAACACGGTGTAAAGATCGCTCGTGAGATTGCCTCCGAGCCTCTCACGGTTAAGGTTGACGCTGATTTTATGAAACAGGCGGTCTTAAACGTGATTCTCAACGGCATGCAGGCAATGCCTGAAGGTGGCATCCTTACCGTTTCGGCACGACGGGAGGATGACATGGTAGTGACCGGCATTCAGGATCAAGGCGCGGGCATTCCTCCCGAAGTTCAGGAAAAAATGTTCGAACTGTATTTCACGACTAAGAAAAGCGGGAGCGGCATCGGTTTGGCCCAGACGTATCAAATTATGCAGTGGCACTATGGTTCGGTGGAATTCGAATCGGTGGCAGAGCGAGGCACGATTTTCACGCTTCGGCTGCCTTTGATTTCATCTCCGGCGAACTCGCTGCAAGAAGCGGATGCGCCATCGCATCAGCCTCACCCGGCCTAAGTTAAGCGAGTTAAGCGATATATTCGGCACATCATTTGGGAGAGCGGCAAGACTATGTGGTCGGCCACAATTCTTATCGTTTGTTTGCAACTCGGAACCGCTGCGACCGGCTTGCCTACTCAATCCCTCGACGTGGTCGCCACTTTGCAAACCACTTCGCCACCCGCAGGACAAAATTCCCAGCCCGCGCCCTCTGCTTCGCCGGGGTCTATCCCGCAGACCGGAGCCCAACAGCCGCCGCCACCCCCAACCAAGAAAAAATCCACGCCCCCGGTGCATAAGAAGACGAGCAGAAAGGTGCATTCGAAGCCGGGAAAAGTTGTTGTGCGCAATGGCAGCACCTCCGACCCTTCCGTGGAATTTTCCACCACCGCATCGCCTGAGCAGGCAACCCATGAGCGCCAAAATACCGCCGGCTTGCTCGCGGCCACTGAGGCTAATCTTCAAAAAGTCTCAGGACACGCACTGAATTCCACCCAGCAGGACATGGTGAAGCAAATTCGCGGCTACATGCAGCAAGCCAAGTCCGCGGGAGATGCCGGCGATTTGCAGAGCGCTCAAAATCTTGCACTCAAGGCGCAATTGCTGTCCTCGGAATTAGTTCGGAAATGACTCGACGACCGTCCTCGAAATCATGAACACTTCAATCCCTATGCTAGTCTGGCGCAATGGCGGATAGCCGCGAGAACACTCTGTCCGGAGTTCCTAAAATCTCACGCGACACATTTTCGGAGCACCAGCGCGCCGCCCAGCACTCTTTACTCTTAATTGTTATTGTCGCTTTTCTGTTTCGGCTCGCTGTGATTCTAGTCGGACATACCTACCGCATTACCCCACGGGGCGATCACTTTCAGTTCGGATGGGAGATGGGCCGCATCGCGCGTTCAATCGCAATGGGACAAGGTTTCAGTTCACCGACCGATGTACCGACCGGCCCCAGCGCGTGGGCACCGCCTGTTTATCCTTACATTCTCGCGGCGGTTTTCAAACTATTCGGTATTTACAGCGCAGCTTCAGCATTCATCATTCTGACTTTCAACAGCATCTTCGCCGCGCTCACTTGCTTCACCATTTACGGCATCGCGGAACATATCTACGGAGTCACTGTTGCTCGCGCCGCCGCCTGGACTTGGGCGGTTTTTCCCTACGTCATTTATTGGCCCACCCGCGTCGTCTGGGAAACCAGTTTCTCAACATTTCTGTTGACCGCTGCCTTGCTCATGACGCTGCGCATGAGTGAGAAACCGCCGCGCCTGCGCGTATGGACACTTTTCGGCGCTCTCTGGGGATTGATTATGCTGACCAACACCGCCGTAGTCAGCATGCTTCCCTTTTGCCTGCTCTGGATTCTCCATCGCATGCGCTCTCTGCCGCGACAACTATATGGCGCCGCATTTTGCGTGGCTGTCGCAATCGCCGTCGTCAGCCCATGGATTGTCCGTAACTACATCGTCTTCGACAAATTCATTTTTGTGCGAGACAACATGCCTCTCGAATTACATATGGCCAACAATGATGAATCTGGCGGCCTATGGACTAGAAATGAGCATCCCGCCAATGACGCCGCTGCCATGCATGAATTTCAACGTCTGGGCGAACTTGGTTTCATGGATGAAAAGCACCAACAATTTCAGCAATTCTTACGCGAGCACCCGGGCCAATTCGTTAGGTTTACACTGGAACGAATATTTTATTTTTGGGCCGCCCCACCCTCGTTGACCATAACTTCCAATGGTTACGACCTGGAGATCGCACGTCATACCGGATTTCTGTTAGGCGCGGTCTTTGCCTTCGCGGGATTGTGGCTGACCATCAGCGATCGTCGCGCTGGGGTAGTTCTGCTGGCTTGTTTTTTGCTCATCTATCCGTTGCCGTATTATCTCGTCCAGCCCTTTCCACGCTATAAAGCTCCGATCGAGCCGGAGATGATTTTGCTAATCGTTTATCTTTTTTGGAAAGCAAAAACAATTCAGCTTCATTCGCCGTTCACCAAAGCTCCAGCTTGACGCGAAGTTGGAAACATAAGCCCTCCTCATTTAAATTGACTTGTGCGTTCCATTCTTCAAAAACCAGCGCTGCGTTTTATCTTTGCCGCCAACATGATTTCTATGCTGGGCAGCGGCATGAATTCCGCCGCCGTTGCCTGGTACATCCTGCAAGCCACTCACTCCGAAGTTGCGCTCGGCACGTTCGCCGTTCTTCAAACTATTCCCGCCATGCTGCTTCTTCCCTTCACCGGTGTGATTATTGATCGCGAGGATCGCCGCCGCCTTGTCATGATGCTCGACGCTGCGCGTGCCGTCATCATCCTCGTCGTTGCGTATCTGGCCTTCGCGGGCAGAGTAAAAGTTTGGGAGGTTTATCTGATGAACACGCTGGTGGCGGCCGGTTTCTGGATGTTCTGGCCCACCATCACCGCCCTGATTCAGGAATTGACCCCCGGCGAAGAATTCGTTCACGCCAACACTTTTCTTCTAGCCGGAGTTCAGGGCGGCTGGCTCATCGCCGGATCCATCGTGGGATTCGTCTACAACCGCATCGGATTGGGCGGTGTGCTGCTGATTGATTTCTCCACCTATCTTGTATCTTTCCTTTGCTACTTTGCAGTCCGCAAGGGACGCCATGTCGTGCCCCGTCCCCAGGAATTGCTTGCCGACATTGCCGCGGCAGAAACCACAGTACAGCGTTTCATCCGCGAACTGCGTGAAGGTATGGTATTTCTGCGTGGAAATCGCAACCTCGTGTTCCTTGGGACCAGTTGGGCTTTATTTCTCGGCGCAATGATGACGGGTGTTGTTGTGACCGCTCCTCTCAGCGACAACGTATTCCATGCCGGCGCTATCGGCTACGGCTGGCTTAATGCAGGCTGGGGAACGGGAGCATTTTTCAGTGCGCTGTATGCTCCGGCGGTGATCGCCGCCTTAGGATCGCGCCGCACTATTGCGATCTCGATGGGAGTACTCGCACTTGCGATGACCATAGCTCCGCTTTCTCCAATCCTCGCAATCGCCGTAGCAATCTACGCCATCATGGGCACCGGCAGAGGACTAACCGGCGTGGCTATGAACACCAGCATGATGGAAATGGTGCCAAAGCATTTCATGGGGCGCGTACAAAACACGTTTTACTTCGCGGGAACCGCGCTGCAAGTTGTGCTCGGATTTTTAGTTGGCGCAGTCGCCCAATACAATCTCGTCGCAGGCTTTTCGATCATCGGACTGATGTACGCCGTGGCGTTCGTCAGCGCAATCTGGCCAATGGCCGCGGTTATCCCGAGAGAGAATGTGAGCGCTGTAGAGTAAGCTGGCTTGTCGAGTTGCGGGTGGTGGAATTTGAGATTGAAGACTGAAGATGCAGATATTGACTCTACAATCTGAAATCTCGAATCTGAAATCCCCCGTCCTGCTATATCCTTTCAACTGACTTCCATCCAGGAGCCCGCATGACATTCAGCCTCGAAGGCCGTACCGCTGTCGTTTTCGGAGTTGCCAACAAGCGCAGCATCGCGTGGTCCATTGCTCAGGGACTTCACACCGCCGGGGCGAAATTGGCCATCACGTATCAGAATCAGCGCCTCGAGCAGGAAGCAAAAGACCTGATCCTCTCCCTTCCCGGCGCCGAAGCCTTCATGTGCGACGTGTCCAACGACTCTGAAATTGACCGCCTATTCGTCCAACTGAAAGAGCGTTACGGGAAGCTCAATGTTTTAGTGCACAGCGTCGCGTTTGCACCCCCCGACGAGTTGAAAAATGATTTCGTAAATACAACGCGCGAAGGCTTCCGTATGGCTCACGATGTCAGCGTCTATTCCTTAATCGCAGTGTCACGGGCCGCCGCGCCCCTGATGGAAGATGGTGGCAGCATCATCACTATGACCTACTATGGCGCTGAAAAGGTCGTCCCGCATTACAACGTAATGGGCGTGGCCAAGGCCGCACTCGAATGCACAGTGCGCTATCTTGCTCAGGATCTGGGCCGTCGCAAGATCCGGGTGAACGCGATTTCCGCCGGGCCAATCAAGACTCTTGCCGCTCGAGGAATTTCCGGACTAGGCGAGATGATAAAGTCCCACGCCGAACGTGCGCCTCTACAACGCAACGTGGATGTCAGCGAGGTGGGATCAACCGGAGTGTTCCTGGCGTCAGACGCCAGTTCCGGAATCACCGGAGAAGTAATCTACGTGGACTGCGGCTACAACATCATGGGCTTCTGATGGCAACTCCTGTAGTTTGATTCGCATTGAAGAAGGCGACCTAATGAACCTGTACGAAACAATGCTTTTAATTGGCTTCATTGCTTTCTGTCTCCCGGCCTTTGGCCTTTATCACTTGATGGTCTTCAGGGTGAATCGCCAAGTGCCGCCGGACCGCAGGATTCCGCATTCCCTTTATTTTGGGGGATGGAGCAGGCTAACCATGGAATATAAGACGTTTTATCCGAGGAGTGTCGTGTACCAATTTGCGCTAACCTGCGCAGTGATCACCATGATAGTCGCCGTGAGTCTTGCTGGCTTTCGCCTTTGGGAATACACAAAGGGCAAATAAAACTCCTTGAACTCTATTGTCATTCCGAAGGGGCATTGCCCCGAGGAATCTGCTTCACGCTGCACTGACTCGTATTCCTCGTTCGTTCTCCCCAATCCTCTCCAAGGAAATCTCGATGTCGCGTTCTTTTGCGAACCTGGCAAACTTCTCTCCCCACTCAATCAGCAGAATGCTATTCTCCGTCATTAGATCGTCCAATCCCAGCGTTTCAAGCTCTCGCTGTGTATCCACCCGGTAGAGATCAATGTGATACAGCGTGGCCGTCGGTCCTCTGTATTCATGCACCAGGGTGAAAGTAGGACTCGTCACCTCATCCTCAGAGGCCGCGCCGAAACCCGCAGCGATACCCTTGATTAAGGTAGTTTTCCCTGCGCCCAAATTGCCCCGCAGCAAAATCAGCTTCGGCGCACAAATCTCCGCCGCAAGTGTCCGCCCCAAAGCAGTAGTTTCCTCAGCTGAATGTGTGATGAATTCCTGCGCTCCCATCATTCTGCCAATTCTATATCCCTGATAATGGAGAGGCGGGCGTCCTGGCCGTCCTATAAGAAATAAATGAAATTGTTTGTGGTGCGAGTTTTAGCGCCAGACTCTGGGATTAACTCTTGGCGAGATTGAACTGATTCGATCGAATTCCCATGAAACTGCGGTCGGAAACCGCATCAACCACCATGCGCAGCGTTCGATGATCGTCATCTCCCAGCGCGATGAAGCGGAATGGTTGCAGTACCCCATCGCGAGCCACGCCCATGGGATTCAACATTTCAGCCATACCCTGCACGGGGCCAGACTGCGTCTGAAAAGCTACTTCGACAAAGTCGCCCTGGCTCAGGGCCTTGGTAAGCCGCAGCAAGCCGCCCGTGATCGAGATTGTCTGGAGTTTACATTTAGCGCGATTGCCGTCTTCAAGGGTGACCAAAGCTGAGATCGTGCTTCCAACATGAACCCGCGTTGCACGACGGTCTGCTTGGGGTTGGGGGAAGTGTGTCATAACCTGGAGTAACTATGTCACGGAGGAACCACCCCAGGCAGATTACGGAAGCGCCTGTCCAAATTCGGGGATTTCGGGGATTGGTCCTATTACCGGACTACGCCAATGACTGGGGTGGAATAGCGATAGCAAAGGCATAACTGAAGCCCCCTGCGCCTGGTTCTAAACCTGAGTCATCCCGAAGACCCCGCGCCTTCTCCAGCGGGGCGAGGGATCTAGCGCGGACAACCTTGCTTTTAGTGACCCCGCAATGTTCACAATGGCTTAACGCATGGCTAATCAATGGGCTCAACCGCGCCTTATGTCACAGCAATTGCCAATGTGGATGCTCGGCACCCGCAGGCCTTGTACGCTTAAACGCCTCCGGCAATGCCTTAATCAAATCCGTCGCCACCATGCACTGTTCCCCCATGCTTTCCTGGGCAACGTCTCCAGCCAAGCCATGAAGATGAACAGCAG
Organism: uncultured Acidobacteriaceae bacterium; assembly: GCA_963796015.1. Lineage (GTDB taxonomy): Bacteria > Acidobacteriota > Terriglobia > Terriglobales > Acidobacteriaceae > PALSA-188. The sequence goes on from CAWCJR010000002.1 coordinate 122,342, forward strand.
CAATCACCGCCTCGAAAACGCTCTTCGGATTCTGCGCAATCATTCCGCTAACCATGCCGGTAAGAATATCGCCGGTCCCGCCCGTCGCCATCCCAGGATTCCCCGTCATGTTCACCCAAACTTCGCCGCTCGGTTTCGCGATTAGCGTTCGATGACCCTTCAACACAACAATCAAATCATGATCGTGCGAAAATGTTCTTGCCATCTTTATGCGGTCTCGCTGCACGTCGGCGATGCTGCACCCCGCGAGCCGCGCCATTTCCCCCGGATGCGGCGTGATCACAAGCGAACGTCCGTTCCCATTCAATTCCCCGGTTCGCCCTTCAAAGGCATTCAGCCCATCGGCATCCAGCACAATCGTGGTTTTTGCTCTTTTCACCATCGCACGCACACATTCGGCAGTTTCTGAATTTCGTGAAATTCCGGGACCGATCGCCAGCACCGTCTTGTTCTTCGCCAGTTCTTCCAGTTGTTCTAGAGCTTTTTGAGAAATTGTCCCCGCCTCTGTTTCAGGAAGCGGTTCTGTCATAAGTTCGGGATGAAATCCCGCCACGGCCGTCAGAACCGATTGGGCCGTAGCAACCGTGGACAATCCCGCTCCCATTCGCAATGCCGAAAACGCCGCCATCGCCGCCGCGCCGGATTTTCCAAGCGAGCCTCCAATCACGAGCACATGCCCGAAGTTCCCTTTGTTGGAATCGGCAGGACGTGGCCCAATCAGCGGCGCTACGTCGAGGGAGGTGATTACGTTGAGGTTCAGCGAAGAGACAATTGCTTCCTCCGGCGACCCAATCGGCGAAACTACAATTGGACCGGCGGTGAGATTCCCGAAAATGTGCGCGGGACTGGGCGCAGTGAATGTCACAATTGCATCCGCCCACGCGATGGCTCCCGTCTGCTTACTTATCACATCAGCGTCCACGCCAGAAGGAATGTCCACAGCAACAACTGGCGCCGCGGAGGTATTCAGTGCTGCAATTGCTTCGGCATATAAAGCACTAACCGGCGGGCGGAAACCCGTTCCGAGAACCGCATCCAGCAAAACATCCGACGCAAATATCGCCTGAGTCTCTTCCGTCTTCAAATCTTCGATTGATCGCACAGTGATTGGACGGATGGAAAGCCTGCCGAACATCTCCGCCGCATCGCCGCGCATTTCCGACGGCTCGCAGAGAAGCAGCACCCGTGCATCTTTTCCGGCCTCACGCACTTTCCGTGCCGCCACGAAGCCATCGCCGCCATTGTTGCCTTTCCCGCAAATCACGCCGAAAGATTGCGCGGACGAATATTTTTCGAGCACGAAACCTGCAACCGCGGACCCCGCGTTCTCCATCAAAGTGAGCGACGGAACGCCGAAACGCTCACTCGTCACGCGATCAATCTCTCGCATTTCGGCAGCGGTGACAATTTTCATGAGCTAACTCTCAGTCCCAATCGCGTCTCGTCAACTTTAAAACAAAAAGGCCCCCAATCGCCGGGGGCATTTGTTTATTTGTGAAGCGTTTAAGTGCTTTAACCACAGAGAACACGAAGCTGCACTAAGTTCTGGCTTGCGGGTTACTTTGTGTACGATCGTGTCCTCTATGGTTTACGATTTTGTGGCTCATTTCTTATTAACCACTAATCTCCGGCTGCCAACGGCCCTTTGGCCGCATTCATAATCTGCAACTTGCTGTGTTTGCGCCCGTAGGTGAAGTAAATGGCCAGCCCAATGACGAGCCAGACGATCAACCGAAGCAGCGTCCAACCCGACAGCGAGACAATCAGAACACTGCAAAAGAGAATGGATAAAATCGGGACCAAGGGCACGAGCGGCGTCTTGAAAGGCCTCTTCAGCTCAGGATGAGTTCGGCGCATCACCCAGACTCCAAGGCTGACCAGCACAAACGCGAGCAACGTGCCTACACTCGTCATCTCATCCAAAATATTCAGTGGAATCAACGTCGCTAAAATCGCGACGAAAACTCCGACCACAATCGAAGTGATGTATGGCGTGCGGAAACGCGGATGAATCTTACTAGCCCACGGCCACAGCAGTCCATCGCGTGACATGGAATAGAACACACGCGACTGCCCGAGCAGCATAACCAGCATCACCGTGGCCAATCCGGCAAGAGCGCCAAGCTCAACCATGAACGTGGCCCACTGCTGTCCGGCTACGCGAATGCCGATGACGACGGGGTCCGGAACGTTGAGTTCGGAGTATGGAACCAGCCGGGTCAGCAATCCGGAAACCAGAATGTAGAGCACTGTGCAGATGACGAGCGAACCCAAAATGCCCAACGGCATGTCCTTCTTCGGATTTTTGGCTTCCTGCGCCGCAGTCGAAACTGCGTCAAATCCGATATAGGCGAAGAACACCACACCTGCGCCCCGCAAAATGCCCGACCAACCAAACTGCCCTCTCTCGCCAGTGTTTGCCGGAATAAAAGGATGCCAATGATTGGGTTGCCAGGAATGCGACATCAGGAATGCCGTTGCTAAGGCAATGAACATGCACACAACGGCAACTTTCAATATCACGATTGCGGTCGTAAAATTTGCCGATTCTTTGATTCCAATCACCAGAATCGTCGTAATCACCAGAATCACCAGAAAGCCCACATAGTCGTATTTCAGGTGCACCGGAATTCCGAACAACATGAAATTTGACGTGGGTATTGCCGGCAAACTCCAACCGATATCGTGCAGAAAAGCTCGCAGGTGGCCGCTCCATCCCACTGCAACAGTGGCCGCGCCGAACGCATATTCCAAAATCAAATCCCAACCGATGATCCACGCAGTCAGTTCGCCGAGTGTAGCGTACGAATAAGTGTAGGCGCTCCCTGCAATGGGAATCATGGAAGCAAATTCGGCATAGCAGAGGCCCGCAAATCCGCATGCGGTGCCCGCCAGGACGAATGAGATCACGATCGCCGGTCCGGCAAACTGCGCCGCGGCCTGTCCTGTGATTACGAAAATCCCGGCTCCAATAATTGCTCCTATTCCCAGCGTGAGAAGGTTCAGCGGTCCCAAAGCCCGTCGCAGAGTCTGCACTCCAGGCTCTTCCTCTACTTCACGCATCAGTGTGGGCAGATCTTTCCTTGCGAATAATCTAAGACTCATTCATCCCCTTTTCCGGAAAAGCCTTCACTTTCCACGCGAAGTACACCGGAATCCCCAACAGTACGATAATCAAACCCGGCCAAGTGTACTGTGGTTTGTAGCGCAATAGTACGGCATCAATGAATAATGCCATCAAAATATAAATTGCTGGCAGAACCGGATATCCCACCGCGCGATACGGTCTATCTGCATTCGGACGCGTCCGGCGCAGCACGAACAGTCCCACAATCGTCAGAATATAAAACAGCAGCGCCGCAAAAATAATATAGTCGAGAAGCTGTCCGTAACTTCCCGAGAGGCACAGCACGCACGTCCAAACCATCTGGACCATCAGAGAAATCGCCGGCGTCTTGTATGTCGGATTCAGTTTAGCCACGCTGCGAAAGAACAGGCCGTCTTTGGCCATCGCGTAGTAAACCCTCGCGCCCGCCAGAATCAGTCCGTTATTGCAACCGAAAGTCGAGAGCATGATTGCCGCCGCCATCAGCAATCCGCCGGCTCTGCTGAACATTTGGGTTAAGACCGCTGTCGCGACCCGGTCTTCCGTCGCGTATTGGATTCCCCGCGCAAGAATCGTGGCGCCACTGCCTACACCCTCCAGCGGCAGCACGCTCAGATAAATAAAGTTGCAGGCGATGTAAAGCGCGCCGACCCCTGCCGTGCCGAGCGCCAGCGATAGCGGCAGGTTCCGGCTGGGATTCTTCACTTCACCCGCCGTGAATGTGACGTTGTTCCACGCGTCCGAGGAAAATAGCGACCCCACCATGGCGACCGCAAGAATCGTCACTGTGCCAACCATTACAGTCGGTCCGCCCACTCCGACCTGCACCGCGTGCTGTACGCTTAGTCCCGCGTTGCGCCAGAAGTTCCCGCTAAAATTTGCGCCCAACGCTTGCGCGTTTCGTCCGACAAAGATTCCAAGAAATACGAGACCCAACAACGCCGCAATCTTGGCGAACGTAAAAACGTTCTGGATAAGCGCTCCGGTCTTGACGCCGAAAATATTTATCACCGAAAGCACGATGACCATCAAAACCGCGATCAGATTCTGCGTGTTAAGCCCAATCTCCATGTTTCCCAAAACCATCGGGCCAATATGGATAGGAGGTACCTTCCAGAAATGCAAAATCCAGTTCGAAGACGATATCGCCGGAAAGAAAACGCCAAGAAACTTGCCAAATGCCACGCCGACGGCTGCGATGGTTCCCGTCTGAATTACCAGGAACAACGTCCATCCATACAGAAATCCCCACAACGGACCCAGCGATTCGCGGAGATAAACATATTGCCCGCCCGCTCGCGGCATCATTGCCGCTAATTCGCCATAGCTCAGCGCAGCGATTAGCGTCATAACGGCCGTCACCACCCATGCGCCGATCAGCAGTGCCGGCGAATCTACTACCCGTGAAATATCCGCCGACACAATAAAAATGCCCGACCCGATCATGGACCCCATCACCAGCATCGTCGCGCTGGTCAGGCCCAGGCCTTTTACCAGTTCTTTATCTTGATCTTGAATTGCGAGATGGGTTTCGGGTTTGTTCGAAGATTCGCGGCTGGATTTGATTTCGATACCCATGGTTCATCTAGCCTTGAAAGGGGGCTTAAGCCATGGCGAGAATCACAAGAAACTATCGCCGGAGCGACTGGAAGCCGCTCCCTTTCAAAACTGCCATGACTTTAACCCAATATGCGCAGAAATTCCTCAACTGATTTTCGCGGATCCCGTATCAAGTCGGATATCACCGCCACCGAATCCGCCCCTGCATCCACGACCGCGCGGCAGTTGTCACGGGAAATGCCTCCAATCGCCACCAGCGGTTTGCGCGTACGAAGCCTCGCCGCACGCACCCCGTCAATGCCAAGCACGGGATCAGGATTCGCCTTGCTCGACGTCGCAAACACCGGCCCAATGGCGACGTAGTCAGCGGACGTTTTATCAGCAGCCACGACTTGCTCTGGATTATGCGTGGAAACCCCAAGCGTCAGATTCGGACCAATCACCCTGCGCGCGCTTTCCGCCGGCAAATCGTCCTGCCCCACATGGACTCCGTCGAACCCTGCGGCCACGCACAAGTCCGCGCGATCATTCATGATGAGCTTCACAGAATCCCCGATCAGGTTTCTCAATTCCCGCGCCTGATGAAGAATCTGTTTCGCATCCCCTGACTTGTTGCGGTATTGCAGAAGAGTAACCCCGCCCGCCGCAAGTTCCTCCGCCGCTGAGAAACAAAGCTTGTCGTCCGGGAAGCAGTCAACATCCAAAATCGCGTAAAGGCGTGGGAGTGTCATCATGGAATCATTTATACATTTCTCATCCGGAGCACAGCGAAAGACTTGTGCAATTTGGGGAGATATCGTTTTCTGAAAGACCCGCGCAGTTTAACGCCCGGCGTTCAGCGGACAAATCAAGACAAATCTTGATTAATCAAGATCACCTTGATTAATCAAGATCACCTCTCTAGAATTCAAATATAAAACCATGCCGACACCCTCCACCAAGAAGTTCACGCCGGAAATAGACGCGAAACTCTACGATGAGTTCGTCGCTCTTGCCAAACAGAATGGGCAAACCAGGCGGCACGTTCTCGAACAGGCGCTCAAGTTTTACCTTCGCAATGTCGCTCCGTCGCAGCACCTCGTCCGAACCGAAGTAATGGACGCCTTCGAGCAGTCAGTCACCCGCAATCGCGATCTTTTAGAGCGCCTCGCGAAATAAATGTCAGATTACCTCACGGTAGCCGAAGTCTACCGGATGCAGTACCGCTTGATCGAACTCTTCGCCGGCATCCACGGCGTTCGCGACAAGGGCGCGGTTGAGGCCGCTGTCTTTCGTCCACAAATCGGTTATTACAATTTCATCGAAGAGGAAGCCGCCGCGCTGATGGAATCCCTCGGAAACAATCACGGCTTTGTGGACGGCAACAAGCGCATCGCCTTCACCGCCGCTGACGTCTTCCTCCGCCGCAACGGCTTCTACATCAAAGTCAGCGCCTTCGATGGATACAAATTCATCTACGGCTCACTGGACCGCCACGAATTCCGCTTCCCAAAAATTCTGGAATGGATCAAGCAGCACATGAAACCTCTTGTTTAGAACGTTGTTTATGGGTTGAAACACTGTAATAAATGTCGACACGCACGTCACCGGATTACCGCCCTGCTAGACTAGGCAGCCATGAAAACACTCATTCGAATCCTTTGCGTGCTGCTGCTCCTGGCAACCCTCGGAGTTGCACAGGATGTCATTCCTCTTCCCACCAGCACAGGGCCTAACGCGGCGCAGGAGAATTATCCCGAGAAAGAGTACTTCTCGAAGCTCTGGAATACGGAAGTCGTCGCCAATGTGACCAAGCCGAGCCTGACCGTTTTCAAGCCTTCTCCGGAGTTGAGAAATGGCACCGCCCTGGTGATCTGCCCGGGCGGCGGTTTTATGGCGCTCTCCATTAACAGCGAGGGCAACGATGTCGCCAAGTACATGGCCGCGAGAGGTGTGACGGCCTTTGTGTTGAAGTACCGGCTCGTGCATACCGGCGAGGACGCTCCACAGGAATTTACTGACCTGTTCGCAGACAAACTAAAGTTTCACGAGACGGCCGGGAAGGTTATTCCCCTAGCCATCGCCGATGGATTAGCGGCAGTCACTTACGTTCGGCAGCACGCGTCGGAATGGGGAGTTTCCCCCGACCGCGTCGGCATCATTGGATTCTCCGCCGGAGGAGCGGTCACGGCTGGAGTTGCCTTCCATTACCTTCCTGAAAGCCGCCCCGCCTTCGTAGCCCCGATCTATGCGGGCGCAGAGGATTTTGAGGATGCGACCGTTCCACCGGACGCACCGCCAATGTTTATTGCGGCTGCGACCGATGATCAGCTCGGGCTGGTGCCGACAAGCATTCTCCTTTATGAAAAGTGGATGGGTGCCCACAAATCGGTCGAACTGCACCTTTACGCAAAAGGTGGCCACGGCTTCGGAATGCGGAAACAGAACATACCTACCGATCATTGGATTGACAGGTTCGCCGATTGGATGGAATTACAAGGCTCGTTGAAGAAGTGAGTACGCGACTCGACGTCCGAAATCTATAATCCAATATATCGAATTTATAAGTGCGGTTTAGGGGGCGGATATGGAGATGAAGCTTGCAGGCGCGATGCAGATTCTGGAACGCGGTCCGCGAACTGTTGATCAGATGCTGCGAGGGCTTCCTGAGGAGTGGGTCCGCGCGACTGAAGGCGGGAATACATGGAGTTGTTACGACGTCGTCGGACATCTGATCCACGGGGAAGTTATGGATTGGCTGCCCAGGGTGCGAATCATTCTCGAACATGGCGAGAGCCGCGCGTTCGAACCCTTCGATCGATTGGCGCAGAAAAAAGAAGATAGAACTCGGCCGATTGAGCGCCTGCTCGACCGTTTCAAAGATTTGCGCGAACAGAACCTCGATTCCCTGCGCGAAATGCACTTGAGTTCTGAGGATCTCTGCCGCACCGGGGTTCATCCTGTGGATGGGATCGTCACGTTGAGGCAATTAATCTCCACGTGGGCGGTACATGATTTGACCCACATATCCCAAGCCTGTCGCGTTCTGGCGAAACAATATGAATTTGAAGTGGGTCCGTGGAAAGCGTATCTGGGCGTGCTTAATACTTCGATAGATCGGTCTGGGGATAGATCGGTTCAAGGATAGATAATTTCAAGGACCGATCGGTTCAACCGGATAAAAGCTTCCTGATGGTAGGTCTACGAAAATCCAGTTTCCAGTCTTGAGTTCGCAGTTGTCAGCGATGCTGAAATAGTGCGCCACCGTAACGTTGCCCGGTGGCGCGCCATAGTTTTAACAACTACTGGGGCGGCGTTGTGGTGGTCGTTGTGGTTGATTGGCTCTCTGGCTGTCCCGGTGTCGTAGTCGTCGTGGTGGTTTGTTTTTCTTTCTTTACCTTCTTGTGATGGTGTTTGTACTTCGTAGTGCTTTCGGTGGTCTGAGTGGTTTGGTTTTGAGGCGTGGTGGCTGGAGTGTCTGTTGTAGTCGTGGTGCTTTCCGTTTGAGCGGGCTGAGTGGTCGTAGTGGTTGTGGATTGCGTGGTGTCCTGCGCGATTACCGGCAGGGACAGGGCAAGCGTCAAACATGACCCGGCCATGACAGCAGTTACTTTCTTGAAATCCATTGGAACCTCCTGATTGGTCTTGACTGGATAATACATAAGAAGCCACAGCTTTGGTAGGTCATGCGAAATGACAGATGAGAAAACTCTCATGTTCGGATAGCTTGAACTAACAGCCATACATTCAGGACCGCGATCACGACGGCGGTAGTCCAGGACAGCGCTTTCAGCCAGGGAGCATTCACGAATTCCCCCATTTTGCGCTTGTCGCTGGTAAACAACACAAGCGGGACAACGGCGAAGCTAAGTTGCATGCTGAGCACAACCTGGCTGAGAACCAGAAGATTTGCGGTTCCTCTTTCTCCCCAAAATGCCGTGACGACAATGGCCGGAACGATGGCAAGACCACGCGTGATCAGCCGCCGAAGCCAGGGGCGCAGGCGAATATTCAGAAATCCTTCCATGACGACTTGTCCTGCCAGGGTTCCGGTTAGGGTCGAGTTCTGGCCGGAGGCCAGCAATGCCAGCGCAAATACGGTGCTTGCGCCGGTGATTCCGAGGATTGGCGACAGTAGTTTGTAAGCGTCCTGGATTTCGGCGACCTGGTGATACCCATTGCGGTAGAACGTTGCCGCGGAGACAACTAAAATAGCGGCATTCACGAAGAGCGCCACACAAAGAGCGAAGGTGGAATCAATGGTGGAAAAGCGGATTGCCTCGCGCTTTCCCGCGGGCAGTGCGCTCGTAATCGCGGGTCTGAACAATCGCCGAATGCAAATAAAGGTTGTGCGGCATGACGGTTGCGCCAAGAATTCCAATGGCGATATACAACATTCCCCGATCGTGCAGAATTTGTGGGGAGGGCACAAAGAATCCGTGGGCGAGGCCAATAATACTGGGATGAGAGAATACGACTTCCAGCAAAAAACAAAAGCTAATTGTGCCGATCAGGGAGATTACCAGGGCTTCAAGAAAGCGGAAGCCCTTCTGTTGAAGGAATAAAATCACGAGCACGTCGAGGGCGGTGAGGCAAACGCCGAGCAACAGGGGAATGTGGAACAACAAATTCAAGGCAATGGCTGAACCGATCACCTCCGCGAGATCGCAAGCCGCGATGGCGATTTCCGCAACGCCCCACAAGAAGAACGCGGATGCCCGGCTGTAATGGTCGCGGCAGGCTTGCGCCAGATCCCGCTCGGTAACGACTCCCAATTTTATTGCCAGGGTCTGAAGCAGGATGGCCATGAAATTGGACACCATGATGACCGAGAGCAGCGTGTAGTTGAATTGCGAGCCCCCCGCAAGGTCGGTCGCCCAGTTGCCGGGGTCCATGTAACCGACAGCGATGAGGAAGCCAGGTCCGGCAAATGCAAGCAATGTACGAAAGAAGGAAGAAGAGCGCGGGACGCGGAGGCTACGATGAATCTCAGGCAGGCTGGGACTGGTTGCGCTGATTCTCCATGCCTGGTCGCCCGCCGTCATCATGAGTCGTTATAGCTCGTGACGCGCAGGGCGATTCGCGAGCATTAGTGTCAGTATACATGAATGAGTAAACTATGGTTAACAGCGTGTTTTCCTGGCTGCTGAGTTAAGCGTTGGACGCGACACTTGGTTAGCCCCGCCCGGCTGTCCTATGTATTTCGTGGCTGGGATATCATTGAAGCACTCAATCCGTTCGGGAACTTTATTTGTCTTTTCTAGATCAACTCAATCCGCAACAGCGCGAGGCCGTAGAAACGACAGAAGGGCCGGTGCTGATCCTTGCCGGCGCGGGCAGCGGGAAGACTCGCGTCATTACCTACCGCATTGCTCACCTGATCGAGAATCTTGGAGCGATGCCGGAATCTATTCTGGCGATGACTTTCACCAATAAAGCCGCCTCTGAGATGGCGGAGCGCGTTGAGAAGCTGGTTGGCGGACTTTCTATTGCCAAGCCGGTGCATGGCGACATTTCATTCATTTTGCGTGCGGGTGTTGCGGCGCGACATCGAAGCACTGCGAATTCCGTCCAGCGTTCCGGGCAATCCTCCGATTGGATATACGAAGAACTTTGTCATCTATGACGAGTCCGATCAACAGCAACTGGTGCGATCGGTCATGCGGCGGCTTGGGATTGATGACAAGCAAACCACGCCAAGAGCTGTTTTGTCGCACATTTCGCATGCCAAGAATCACATGCTCGATCCGCAGGAAGTTTATCTGCAATCGGCTGATCCCAAGACCGAGCGCGTCGCACAGATTTACGCGGAGTATCGCAAAGAATTGGCAAAGGCAAACGCTTTCGATTTCGATGACCTGCTGCTGGAAGCAGTGCGATTGCTGAAAGCGGCGACCGAAGTTCGCGAGTATTACAACCGGCGATTTCAATACATTTTGGTGGATGAGTATCAGGATACGAACCGTCCGCAGTATGAACTGATGCGGTTGCTGGCGGGCTCGCGGCATAACGTGTGCGCGGTCGGAGATGAAGATCAATCCATCTATTCCTGGCGCGGTGCCGATATTCGCAACATTCTTGAATTTGAAAAGGATTTTCCTGAGGCCAAGATCGTCCGGCTGGAGCAAAACTACCGCTCGACGCAAAACATTTTGCAGGGAGCGTCGGCTGTGGTCTCGAATAACATCCAGCGCAAAGGTAAAAATCTTTGGACGTCCCGGCAGGGCGGCAGCCAGATCGGTTATTACGAAGCTCCAGACGGCGAAAACGAAGCGCTGTTTGTTGCCGATAGAATTTCTAAGTATCCTACGCGAAGCCAGTCGAGCACGGTGAGAATGCGCGAGTCGCGGTGCTCTACCGGACAAATTCTCAGTCACGCCTCTTCGAAGAGGCGATGCGCCGTTATCAGATGAAATATCACGTGGTAGGAGGATTTTCGTTCTACGAGCGCGCCGAAATCAAGGACATGATTTCGTATCTGAAAGTCATTCATAACGTGGATGACACAATTTCGCTGATGCGAGTGATCAACACGCCGGTTCGCGGCATTGGGAAGACGACGATCGAAATTCTGGAGCGTGTCGCGCTCGAGACAGGCATGTCTTTGTGGGGCGCGATTAACGAAGCTGTCCAGCGTCAGCTCCTGCCATTGCGGGCGCTCGCGGCGCTGAAGAGTTTCCGGGACTTAGTTGACGATGCGCAGGCAATGCTGGCAGGCACGTACGCCGAACGCCTGGAGAAGACTGCGGCGACGGAAGTAGGTGAGCCGATGAACGCGCGGAAGAGGTGACGGACGAGACTCTGTTCGATCCGATGGCATTTGATTTCGAAGCTTTCGATTCGGAACAAAGCGCTGACGTCCCGGCCGTCCCGTCGGGCGAGGACGTCCGGCGTCCCACTGACTGAAGAAGGCAGTCGAAGGCTTTCGCGCTCCCGGCGCTGCTTGCCAACACCGCTGAAATTCTCAAATTTCTCATCGACCGCACCGGCTACATCAAGCTGCTCGAAGAAGAGGATACCCCGGAGGCATATTCGCGAGTTGAAAACCTGCGCGAACTGGTGAATGCGGCGATGGATTCGCGTGACCGCGGCGAAACGCTCGATCAATTTCTGGATCATGCGGCGCTGGTGAGCGATGCGGATTCCTATGACGCCGCATCACAGATCACTTTGATGACGCTGCATGCCGCGAAGGGACTGGAGTTTCCGCTGGTGTTTTTATGTGGGCTCGAAGAAGGATTGTTCCCGCATTCGCGAACATTTCTGCATCCTGACGATATCGAGGAGGAGCGGCGACTTTGCTATGTGGGCATGACCCGCGCAATGGACACGTCTGGTTCTGACTCGCGCGGTGTATCGGCGGCGCTATGGGACTGATATGCCGGAGGCCAGCATTCCATCGCGGTTCTTGGAGGAAATTCCGTCACAACTGTTGGAGGATTTGGGACGAATCTCCAGAGGCACGATAGGGCTCCGCGGGCGAGGGCGCCGCGTACCACGACGAATCCGGAGTCGCTCATTATGCTTATGAAGATGAGGATCAGAGCGCGGCTTGGGCGGCGCGAAGCAAGCAGCGCCGCGACGCATCTCACGGTCACAGACTTACAATTCCATTGACAACATTGCGGAGTTTTTTGCTTCACGCGGGAAGAAGTTCAGCCTGCCCAAATTGCCGGTGGAAGAGCCCAAGGGGAAGAAGGGATTTCGCCCGGGACAGAAGGTAAAGCATCCGAAATATGGTGAGGGAACCGTCTATCAGCGCGAAGGGGACGGTGAAGAGGCCAAGATTACGGTACAATTTCCTCGCTTCGGTTTGAAGAAACTGGTGGAAAAATATGCGCAGCTGGAACGCGCTTAATGTATTTTAGTGTCTATATTGATGGAAAGGACGTAATGGCGAATACATCGAGTTTAAGCAAGGAAGAACGTAAAGCATCGAAGAGAGCTGCGCGAAAGAAGAAAAAGACAGAGAAACCGCTTAAGCCGCGAGAGTACGCGCGCGGATCGGCAAAACGCAAAGTGAAGAAGCTGGCGCGCGGCACTTCGAAGCGGTAGTAAAAGAAGCACTCAGCAGTCAGCAATCAGCACTTAGCAATTGCATTTGCACTCGGCATTCGGCCGCTTGGCTGAAATGCTGAGTGCTGAATGCTAATCTCGGAGCATTCCATTGGCTGAACTGCCTAAGCCCGCCAGCAAAACCGTGCGCACTTCGGACAATCAGCTTTTCTGCTGCAAATCCATCGACAAACTAATTTCTGAGTCGGAGATCCCGAGCACCGGCTTAAGAAAACGCTTGGGCCCGTGGTCGCTCACTGCTCTTGGGATCGGTGCGATTATCGGTTCGGGAATTTTTGTGCTCACCGGAACTGCTGCGCGGGCAGAAATTTCGAAGCGTCCTTCGATTCTGCATGCGCAGGTCATGGATCTGCTTGTCAATTTCTCCGCACGGGCAGCACCGCTGGGGCGCTGATGCAGGGCGCCCGGCGGCGGGACCGTCGATTGCATTTCATTTTTACTGGTCGCGGTTGCTTGCAGCTTTGCGGGACTGTGTTACGCGGAACTGGCTTCGATGATTCCGATCGCCGGCAGCGCTTACACCTATTCCTATGCGACGCTGGGCGAGATTTTCGCGTGGATCATTGGCTGGGATTTGATTCTCGAATACGTGGTCAGCAATATGGCGGTCGCGTGGGATTCAGCGGCTACGCCAAGGCGCAATTGGCTGCGTTCGGAATCAATCTTGCCGGATAAATGGGCAAGTCCCGGTTTTGCCGGCGGGACATTGGACTGGGCTTACTTAATCCTCCCGGAATTCTCTGATCGTGTTTCGTTCTGACGGTGCTATTGGTACGTGGCGTTCGCGAGTCCGCTGAGGCCAACAACGTGATGGTGATGATGAAAATGGCGCGATCTTGACTTTCCTCATTGTCGGCGGCATGCTTCAATCCCGCAAATTGGCATCCGTTTGCGCCATCCGGATTCTCCGGAATCGTAACCGGTGGCGCGATCGTCTTCTTCACTTACATCGGCTTCGATTCGGTTTCGACCGCGGCGGAAGAATGTAAAATCCGCAACGGGATTTGCCATTCGGAATCATTGCCTCACTGGTCGTCTGCACAGTGCTTTATGTCGGCGTGGCTGTCGTTCTGCTCGGCATGGTGAAGTACACGATGTTCGTTTCCGCGCCGGCTGCGGATGCGCCGGTGGCTTAGCGTTGCTGAGCTCGGCGCGCTCCGTTTGTTTCGTCTCGGTCATTGTTGTTGGGGCAATGATGGGAATGATCTCGTCGCTACTGGTATTCCAGTATGGGCAGGCGCGAATCTGGTATGCGATGTCGCGCGATGGATTGCTGCCGAAGCTTATTTCGGGCGGTGCATCCGCGGTTTCGAACGCCCTCACTGGTCCACGTGGATTGCGTGTTTCGCCGTCGGAATTCCGGCGGGAATCCTGGATATCGGCGATGCCGCCGATCTGTCAAATATCGGTACCTGTTTGCTTTCGTGCTGGTTTCGCTTGGTGTGATCATGCTGCGGCGCAGGCATCCGGACCGGCATCGTGGATTTCGCGTCCCGTTTGTGCCATGGTTCCCGCTGATCTTCTATTAGTGCTGTGCGGCGGTCTTGATGACGGGACTGACAGTAATTACATGGCTCCGTTTTTTCGTGTGGCTGGCAATTGGGCTGTGCATTTACATGCTTTTATAGCCGGCATCACAGCGAGTTCTCGCGCCGACTTATCGGACCGATGACAGAGGCCTAACCACCAAGGATCCGAAGGTGCATGACGGATTAATTCCTCTCATTCATAAGGGGCTAAATTGTCATTCGCTATTCTTGCATTCAAAATCTACAATCAGTGGCATGGCAGTAGCTGTACATCATCGTTCATCGAGCGCATTCGTGCTTTCTCTTCCGAAGGCCGAGATCCACTTGCATCTCGAAGGCACTATCAGCCCGACTACGGTTCTCGAATTGAAAAAACGGCATGGAGAGGCCGGGTCCCTGTGAAGATGTGGCGCGTCTCTACCGGTCAGATGGTTTCACCGGATTTCTCATGGCCTTCAAGGAAGTCACCGGACTGCTCAGGACTCCAGAAGATTACGAGCTCATCACGTATCGTTTGATGGAGCAGCTCAAGGCAGAAAATATTTTGCACGCGGAAGTTTACGTTTCGGTTGGCGTTTGTCTTTGGCGAAAGCAGAATTTCGACATTATTTTCGAAGGGCTCGAGCGGGGACGAGAAGGTGGTGAACGGGATTTTGGGATTTCGCTGCTATGGATTTTTGACGCTGTACGCCAATTCGGGGCCGACGCTGCGATGGAAGTTTTTCGGCAGGCTGTGAAATATCGGGCTCGTCACGTCGTTGCCATAGGAATTGGCGGGGACGAACAGAAAGGTCCGGCTGAACTTTTTCGGGATGCTTACGGGTACGCTGCCACGAATGGTTTGCGTCTGACGGCACATGCCGGCGAAAATGCCGGGCCTGAATCCGTATGGGGTGCGTTGAATCTTCAAGCAGAGCGTATCGGCCACGGACTCACAGCCGCGCAAGATTCGGAGCTGGTAGAGGAACTGGCAACCCGGCAGATCCCCGTAGAAATATGCCTGACCAGCAACGTCCGAACCGGGTGTTGCGCTTCCCTTCCTCAACATCCGGTAAAAGATTATTTTGACCGCGGCGTGATGATTACGCTAAACAGTGATGATCCGGCAATGTTTAACACCTCGTTGACACGCGAATACCAGCTTGCGCAGGACACTTTCGGATTACAGACAGACACATCATTTAAAGCGA
>CAWCJR010000003.1:0-180762 GCA_963796015.1 uncultured Acidobacteriaceae bacterium
TGCCCTCATCCGCTTTTGAGAGCAGAACTTCACGCATTTCGTTTCCCGACTGCGGCGCAAATAAGATGCCCACAACCGCTCCGAGACCCAGTCCTGCCAAAAACCATCCAATGCCAACTCCGCCTTCTTTACGCGACATGAAACCTCCGACAATCCTCGAATAACGTTCTCTTCGATGCTAACATCGGCGTTTGCGAAACACAATTTCGAGGGAATTCTTGAAGTGGTCCCGATGGTGGACACAGAAAGATCGCCTAACCGCAGACTTAAGGCACGTGCACGCGGGAAGTCCGCTCTTGCCCCCAACCTAATCACTAGTATCCAGTGCAAAATTGAAAATGCATCGGGTCCTTGGCTCTTCCGGGCCAGTCGCCGCCCCACTCGAATCCGGCTTGGCGGAAGACTGCAATTACATCTGCATTCATGTCTCCGGGCGTGCCTTGAGCGTTGCTTTCCGAGTTCAAATCAATTGCGATTCCCCAGCTGTGTGCGGAAAGCTTGCTGCCAGTTCGCTGTGGGCGGAAGGAAAAACATCCTCCGAAGCTAAAGAGTTTCCGGCTCGAGCCCCTTATTTTTAATCTCGCTGAAGACACCTTCCATCGTATCAACCAGCAGTTTGTGACAGCGGAAATGGGTGATGGTTTTTGAGTGATCGAATGAAAGCATCAGAGGAACGGGCAGGGCAGCGTAATCCAGAAACTTAATCGGCCACTGCACATCCAGGGGTTCCGTCGGGTTGAATGTAATCGTGAATATCGCCGATGTTTTGATGATCTGGTTGATTCCTGCTGGAGTCAGAAGGGTTTTGGTCTCAGGCACACTGGCGCCTGCGGGTGTCGGTTCTGTCATAAATTTGTCCTTTGCTGTGGATTAAAACGCTACGAAGGTTGAGAGGGCGAAAAGGCTATATAATTCCCGTTGCGCACCCGGTAGAGACGCTTGCGACGTCTTGCATTTCGCGCGGGGACGGCTGTCCCCATGTGATTCGCGGTTAGAAAGAGGTTTGCTTGGCCTACGACGATCTGCGCGAATGGATCTCGGCCCTGGAACGCGCCGGCGAACTGAAAAGGATCCCCACCGAAGTCGATCCGATTCTCGAAATCGCCGAGATCACCGACCGGCGTCAGCAGAGTCCCGGCGGCGGCCCGCGCTGCTATTTCGAAAACATGAAGGGCTATCCCGGGTCGCAGCGTGCTGATCAACCAGTTCGGCTCAGCACGCCGCATGAACCTCGCGCTCGAAGTGGACTCACTCGACGAGATCTGCCGACCGTATCCGCCCGTTCATGGATGTGAAGTCGCCGCAGGGCTTCCTCGACAAAGTCAAAATGCTGCCCATGCTGGCCGAAATGGGAAAGTTCTTCCCCAAAGACGGTGTCGACGCGGCCCATGCAAAGAAGTGATCAGGCGCGACAACTTCTCGCTGCTCGACTTCCCGATCCTGCAATGCTGGCCGAGCGACGGCGGACGATTCATCACCCTGCCATGCGTGGTCACCCGCGACCCGCGACACCGGCAAGCGCAACGTCGGCATGTATCGCATGCAGGTCTACGACGAGCGCACACCGGGATGCACTGGCAGCGCCAGAAGAGTGGCCGCGGAACATTATCGCGAGCGCATGCGCGCGGCGCCGCCACGTCCCGGAGTGAGCAGAATCCGCGGCCAGCATGGCGCAGCCGGGCGATCCGCGGTCGATCATGATGGCGCGCTCCGGCGGAGGTTCCGGCTCGCTCGAGGGCGAGCAAGCCTCCGGCGGAAGATGGAGGTCGCGGTGGCCATCGGCACTGATCCTGCGATACCTTTTCGTCGATCGTTCCCGCGCCGCCGGATATCGAGGAATATCTTGATCGCCGGATTCCTCCGGCAGAAGCCGGTCGAGCTGGTGAAGTGCGAGACCGTGGATCTCGAAGTGCCCGGCTAACTGCCGAGATCGTTCTCGAAGGCTACGTCCATCTCGACGAGCTGCGCACCGAGGGTCCGTTCGGCGACCACACCGGCTTCTACTCGCTCGAAGATCTGTATCCCGTGTCTTCCACGTGACCTGCATCACGCATCGCAAGGACCCGATTTACGCGACGACCATCGTGGGCAAGCCTCCCATGGAAGACGCCTGGATGGGCAAGGCGGTGGAGCGCATTTTCCTGCCGCTGATGAGGCTGACCATCCCGGAAATTGTCGACGTCAATCTGCCGGTCGAAGGCGTGTTTCACAACCTGATGATCGTTTCGATCCGGAAGTCATACCCGGGGCAGGCGCGCAAGGTGATGAACGCCATCTGGTCGCTGGGCCAGGCGATGTTCACCAAGTGCATCATCGTCGTGGACGAAGACGTCAACGTGCAGGACATCGGCGACGTGACGTTGAAAGTGTCTGAACAACATCGACCCGGAGCGCGACATCCAATTCACGCTGGGCCCGGTGGATTCGCTCGACCACGCCTCGCGGCTGCCCAACTTCGGCTCGAAGATGGGGATCGACGCCACCCGCAAATGGCCCAGCGAAGGTTTCACCGTCCTTGGCCCGACGAAATCGTGATGGATGCGGAGACCAAAGCGCTCGTGACGAAAGTGGAAAGAGTTTGGATTCGATTGAATTTCGGTCATGAAATGCAGATTCCTCGCATTTCCTGATTGAGAGCGATGCCTGGTGATGGCTCCGAAGACAATTCTTCTAGATTATTCTTAGGCTTATCCTCAACGCTTCTCTACATGTTCGTCCAGTTGGTGCCAAGCTTCTTTATAGATCTCGAATTTCGCACATCCTTGTCTGTTTTGCGTAAAGCCATCTGGGAACATACTGATCGTTCTAATCGAGAGAATTGCGGCAACGGGGACGATGTACCAGATATCCCGGGTAGCAATATAAGCGGCCAAAAAATCTATCTCATCAGTTGTGTATGCAAGCGTACCCGCACGACGATGACGCGAACTGTTGATTCTGTAAGGGCCCTGACGGGGACACGTATATAACGATTTAACCTGAATGCGGAGCAGGCGCCGTCCGGAATCCACGATTAAGTCGTAGCGGCGGCAATCGCCGAAAGGCTTGGAGACAGCCAAGCCCTTTGAACTGGCAGCAAGAACAAACGCCAGTTCGCCCAAGTCTCCCAATTCTTTTGTGTCCATCGTGCCCGCGGAATTCGCCAGGCGTCGCGACGCGTGGTTTGCGGCGCCGCAGTCAATCTTTTCGGATTGTTTATCCTTCTCATAGTTTTCATCCATGTTGTGAAATGGGCGCACGCGGTTGGCATGAGCTTCATCTCTCCCTTGTGTTCAGATTTTGTTGGAAATTACAGGGCCTCAAAAGGGACAGGCGTAACAAACTACATCTCTACCGCAGGTCCTTTTTCGCCCACAAAAGGCAAAAGGCGCGGGCTGTAAGGCCTGCGCCTCTCGTGAGAATATTTAAGCTTATAGTTATATGATACGCCTTTCACTATGCTAAATGAGCCAAGCTTTTGAAGTTTATTTTTACCGTCGGATGAACGACATAGAGCAAGAAGGGTCGTTTTTAGGTCTTGACAAGAATTTGGGGGAATTCGGTTTTTTGGAAAAACCCGATGCTCTCTGGGACACCGATGGCGAACTTACCACCAGCATTGGCGCGCGCCAGCCTTCGCGAGATCGTAGGCCAGCCTCCCCATTTTTCCCAGTTAATAATTGGGGAACGTCCCGTCTATCCCCTGTCCCCGCATTTGTCCCGCATTTGTCGTCCGCATTTGTCGTCGGAATCATAGATTTAGGCAGCACCGGAAATTCCGATCTTTTGGAATGAATGAGTTGCGGGTAAAATCCGTCCGACAAAGGAGTCACAGGGTTTTTGGTTGGTTCTGGATAATAGTGCCATTTTGGGTCGCTCTCTCGGGGTGCGTCCTTTGGTAGTTATGCAGGATTTGGAAAATGAGGTCAATAGTAGGAAGGGCAGGGGGAAATGCTGGACCGTGTCCGAGTTGGTTTCGGAAAAACTGGGGAACGTCCCGTCTGTCTCCGAGTTTCTTCGCGCCCGCGCTTTCAAGAAACTCGGATCGACGCCGTCCCAACTATCACCGAAAGGATGCCTAGGACCATCCCGGTAAGCACAGAGACAATTCGTTCTTGCTCCCGCGCGAACCAGCCAGAAACAAACGACACGAGAGCCGCTATCGCAGAGATGGCGGCACAGCCCATGAATCTCCAATATTCCGCGGGAAATTCTGGCGGGGACCGATACCACATTCCGAACCAAATGAGCAGAGCAAAATTGGCCGTTGATGCGGAACCAAGACCGAGGTAAAACGTCTTGGTCCGTGTTGGCCTCGAGGATCGGAAAAATCGGATAAGCAACACCAATGTCACCAAGAGATTTAATATCAATAAATAGCGCATGTGCGGCCTCCCGACGAAGTACTTCTGAGTAAAAACTACTTAATGAGTTCCCGAAGAGAGAAGAAGGGTTCGGCAGTCCAGCTATGTGCATTCGCTGAATCTCCTTCATTCACTAGTCGCAGACACTGTTGAAGCTGAAAGTCACAGGTACCTTCTTGACTATTTTGAGCCTGTCGCTGGCTGCTGTTTGGCTGGTCGTGCGACGTACACTGATTGCGCACTCGCGCGTCCGAGTAGCAGATATCATGTTCCTTGTAGCACTCGTCTTGAGCGTCAACAGGAGGCAGTAGATGACTGATCTGCTCGGGCGTGAGATCTTCGTACGGGTCGAACTGGCCTCCAGTCCAACCCGGGCCACCCCAATTGCCATAGTAAATAAAACAATTCGGATTGGGAAAGAAGCAATTCCAAGGTTTTCCACCGAGACCTAAGGGATCGGTGAATGCGGTCGGCCTGTTCCAGACATATGCGTAAAAGTCGACTCCACCGCCGAGCCCAATTGGGTCTTCCGATATGAATCGACCGATTGTTGGATCGTAATATCTTGCCCGATGATAGTAGGTGGCAATCTCAGCATCGAATTCGCGCGCACTATATTGGAAAGGATTCGGCACGGTGCCAGTGGAAGCCGTCAGTTTGCCATATGAATCGTACGTGTACGTATTTGCCAAACTACCCACAGAATTACTCAGAGAGGTAACGGAACCAAGTCCGTCTTGTTCGTAGTAATCGGTCGTTCCAGACACTAGGGTAGATAAGGGTTCGTCAATGTTCAGCGCGACGGTATAACGGCTCAGGGGATTTCCGCTTTGGTCAAGAGTCTCAAGCAAGTTTGGTCCGTCGTAGACATAGTTCGTCGTGGTGGTCGTGCCATTCTGCGTAAACGCTTTTTGGATTCTTCTGCCAAAGGGGTCATATTTAAAGTTCACGGTGCCGCCGGTGCCTGGCATTACTACTTGTGTCAGGCGATTGTCGTAGTCCCAGGTGAAGTGACGGCCTGTTGCGTCCGTTAAAGTGTTGCCGTTGTTGTCGTAGGTGTAGCTGCCGCTGGGCAGGGCGGTCAATTCGTTCGACGAATTGTAGCTGTAGGGACTCACGCCGAGTGAGCTGAGTCTATTCCCGACCAGATCATAGGTGTAGGTCTCTTTGGTCGCAGATCCCTGTTTGGCCGAAAGTAGCTGGTAGATATTGTCGTATCCGTACGTCAACGTGGTATTCAGACGCTTGTCCGTGCGCGTTTTGCGGTTCCCGGCATTGTCATAGGTGTAAGTCGCGCCATCAATCGTCGTCGTGCCCAGCTTGTGCAGAATCGAAGTCAGCCGCGAAATCGGATCGTAAGCATAAGTCGTGTCCACCGCATTAGGACGCGTCAGCGAAGTGCGCCGGCTCAGTGCGTCGTATCCAAAGCCAAACGCCGGAGTCTGCCCATTAAACGCCAGCGTGGACAGCCGGTTCAGCACGTCATAAGTATAAGCCGTCGCCAAACTCTGCGGATCGGTCATCGAAGTCCGGTTCGACGCCGCGTCGTAGCCGTACTGCACCGTCAAGTTTCCGGCACTGTCAAAAGCATAATCAGTACCCGCGACTGTCAGTCGGTTCATGTTGTCGTAAGTGAATGCGTACGTTCCCGTTGGGTCCTGCACCTGGGTCAGACGGCTAGCCAAATCATAGGTGTAGGTTATCGTCGAACTGTCTGGATATGTCTTCGAAAGCAGATTCGATAGTGCGTCATACCCGTACTGAATGGTTTGATTGTTGCGGTCGGTCTTGCTGATTAGATTGTTATCTGCATCGTATCCAAATCCTTCCACCAGCAACGAGGGGAACTTGGTTTGCGTGAGCCGACGCTCAGGATCATAGGTGAAAACTGTCTGCCGATTCGAAGCATCCGCAATGCTCGTGAGATTGCTTTCGGTATCGTAACCATATTGAGTGACTCCCGGGGTTGGACTCTGTGCGTCGGTTACTGAAATCAGGCGATCAGCGTCGTCGTAAGCGTAGGAAGTTTTCTCAGAATTTTGATCCAGAACATAATCGCGGCGGCCGCGATAATCGTAATGAAATTGGACCGCAGTGGTGGCTCCGGGATAAGTAATCGAGCTTAGCCGGTTCATTGGGTCATAAGTGAATTTGGTAAGCTTTGTGGCTCCGTTAAGCGGGTCCTGGATGCTGAGGCGGTTGCCGCGAGCGTCGTAAACGTATGTCGTGACCTTCGAATTCGCATCTTTGATGGTGTCAATAAGACCCGTAGTGTAATAAGTCAGCGTCGTCGTATTTCCCAGTGGATCTTTTATAGTTTTGAGAGTCCCGTTGGTATTGTAGGTAAATGTCGTCGTGCTTCCCGGTTTGACGCCGTCCGGGGAAGGGGTGGTTGTGGTCAGCAAGTTCCCTTTGGCGTCGTAAACATTGGTTGTGGTGTTATTAAGCGGGTCCGTTGCGGTGAGTACTTCCTGAAAGGAGTTATAGGTGTACTTCCACGCCGGCGTATTCCCGTTGGCCAACTGCGTGGACTGGCTGAGTTTGTTGCCGTTGGCATCGTAAGTGAAATTCGTGACGTTGCCCAGCGCGTCGGTGCTGGAAGTCTCATTTCCATTCGAATCGAACGTAAAGCCCCGGCTCGTCTGCGCGCCGCAACTATGGCAGGTCGGCCCAACGACCGAATTTACGAACTTGATTGGCCCGTAATATTCATCTTCAGGGCCGTGCGAATCACTGAGTGGAAGCAGAGATCAAAAACGTCAGCGCGGGCTGCATGAGTTCCCACCTTTACAAAAAAACGTAAAGGTGTGCCACCACCGGCATTCTCGCCTCCCACCCTTGCGAAAACCGCGCAAGGATGGGCCACCCCCGGTACGGGAGGTCTTAGAAAGATCAACTGCGGAGGTTCAGTTGGGCAGGTCTTTCTTTGGTTTTTCGTAGGGCTTTTTCAGGTATCGGCGGGCTTCGTCGAGGGCGCCTTGGGTGTTGTCGTTGGTCTGCAAAGCCTGGCGGTATTCGTTGGTGGCGCGTTCGCGTTGTCCGGTAAGGTCGAAAATTTTGCCAAGCTGGAAGTGGCTCCAAACCTCCGTCCATCGAGGGTCGCCGTCGCCGTTTAAAGATTCGCGATATGCATTGGCGGACGCCTGATAGTTGTGCTGCTGAAAAACACATCGGCGATTCGATAGTGCGCGAGCGAACTATTTTTATTAATATCCAGCGCTTTATTGAATTCGCTTAGAGCGCCTGCGAAGTCGCCCTGTTGGACCAGAGCCTGTCCCCGCTGAATGTAGGCCCGCAGTTTCACGTCGGTAGAATTTTTCAGTACACGATTATCGGGATCGATGGAGATGCGGCGAGGTTTGCCGAAAGTTTCCACCGAGAAAGGCGAGTCTGTTCCGACCACGTCTATGCGTTTTTCTTCCGTTTTGCCATCGGTATCGATTTTCAGTTCTACTGGCATGCGGAATAAGTCCAGATCCTGGGCGATCTGACCGACCACGCGAAAGCCGGGACATATGATCCGCGGGCGCGCATTTATTTCCGAGCCGGTACACGGTGTATTGGGTTTTGAATTCAGGAGCGCCGGTTGAATCGAGCCATTGGGAAAAAAACCAGGCGAGATGGTTGCCGTAATTCTTTTCGGCAATTGTGCGGAAGTCATCCATGCTGGCGGCTTTCCTGCATATTGCGAGGCAAATGCCCGCATGGTCTCATCGTATTTCTGATCGCCTTCCACCCAGCGCAACATGTGCAGGATCATGCCGCCCTTATCGGTCACAAGAGACTGGAATTCCGGAGAAAAGATGCCGAGCTTACTGGCGCTGGAAAGAGGCACGGTGTCATAGGCCAATGCCCCGACGGACATGTCTTTGACCACTTCCTCCAGGCCCGCCTGTCCGGCGGCTTGCTCGACATAGCGGGCTTCGGAATATCGCGCGAACCCGTCACTGATCCACCAATCGTCTGTGGTGCGCGGGACTCACAGAAACTCCCCACCATTGATGGGCGATGGTGTTGGCGAGCAAACGATAGTTAACTTTTTCGCGTGACGGCTCGGCTTGCGATGGCGGCGATCTCGGGAGCCCATGCGGCGGGAACGGTGTCATCGGGAAGTCTCGACGACTCGCAACGTCGTGGACATCGCAGGACCATAGAGTGTCTCGTAGTAGGTAAATTCTTTGAGGGCGGTCTCAGCGTAAATATTCCGCGGAGGAATTCTGGTGGAGGCGGCTTGAAGAAGAGATGGAGATCGAGTCCAGCTTCATCACTTTTATATTCCTGAAAAGTTCCCGCAATGATGGTGCCGGGAAAGCTAGGTTTATCCCAAACGAAGCTAAAGGTTTTAGTGGCTCCGCCTCAGCCGATGTTTTCTTTGCTGCGGAAGAGCCCGGGGCCGAGCATGTCGCCAAGTCTCTTTGCCGCTACCGATGACGATCATAAAGGAAGGAACGGTGACGTTGATGGTCGCGGTGAAGCGGTTAATGCCGTATCCGTTGACGGGAAACCAGCGCCCGCATAGAGAAGATAACTGGTGTCATCGCTGACAGAGGCCAGCTTGAGCCCCTGAACAGGGCTGTCATCTGCGGAATCCAGCACTCCTTCGTATTCGAAAGTCAAAGTGGTGGAAGCATCTTGGGCACGTCTCGGGCAATTGCACGCGAACAGTGGAATCCTGCGTTACGCGTTCGGCGGTAAGAGGCTTGCCGGATGCGTCTAGCACCTTGGTGACCCGCAGATCGTTGTGAAGTTGGAAGGTTGCAACGTTAAGTCGTCAAGCGCGGTAAATTTCACTTTCGCCTGGGCCTTAAAGCTATGGGTGTGAGGCGTGAGTTCGGCGTCAATCTGGTAGTCATCAACGCGCAAGCGATCTTTTCCAGCCACTCGTCCGAGGATGCGGCGAAAAAAAGTTCAGGACCAGACTGGCCATGAGGACCGCCGCCCAAATGAACGTGCATCAGCGAATTCTCTCCTGGAAAGTCCCTTTTAGCTTGGATGAACATTATTGCCTAAAAGATGCTGTCAGCGAAAGGCTTACAGTGAATTGGCGCATGTATAGGCCTCGCGATGCAGCGGAGCTTGCTCCGCCTGGACAGCCAAGTTGGCGGCTGTCCCTACGTGGTTACGTAGCGAATTAAGGGCGCCGATTATCTCCGCGGCGGCACGATCGGCGGGTTGGATTTGTTGTGATCCGGGGCCGCGGAGCTTGGCTTTTACGTCCACTAATCCTGCGATCATTTGGTCGCGGGCCGGGCCATCGGGCAGGATCTGGTTAATATTTTCGACCACGTTATCCGCCGTGAAGTCGCTGCTGAACCAGTTCGGGGACGATTTGTTTTCCGGCGATCAAATTGACCATCGCGAAGTAGGGAACTTTTACCCGGGCGCGTCCAAGAAATAAGTAAGCGGCGAGACACGATAAACCATAACAAAAGGAGTTCCCATCATTGCGGCTTCCACCGTGGCTGTGCCACTGGCGATGATTCCCGCGCGGGAGTGCGCCAATGCCGCGAGCGCATGCGAAACGATATTTACACGCCTTCCCGCTGTGAGCCATTCAAGAAAACTGCGGTCGAGCGTGGGCGCGACCGGCAACAGGAATTCGTATCCCGAGCCAAGCTTTGCGGCCGATTCAAGAATCGCCGGAAGATTCATGCGGACTTCTTTAACCCGGCTGCCCGGCATAAGCGTGATCCATGGTTTCGAACGTCAAGTTTATATTCTTCGGCGAATTCTGCCCGGGAAATTTCCGGACGACGGAAGATCTGCAAGAGGATGTCCGACGAAGGTCGCGTTCACGCCTCGATCGCGATAGAACTTTTCTTCAAAAGGGAAAATCACGAGTGCTTTGTCAACATACTTACGCAGCAGGCGGACGCGTCCCTGGCGCCATGCCCAAAATTGCGGGCACACGTAATAGACAACAGGGATGCCGCGCTTCTTCATCTGGCGGGCAACTCGCCAGTTGAATGCGGGAGAATCAATTACGACAGCGAGATCAGGTTGGCGCTTGTCGGCCTCTCGAAGAAGTTTACGGAAGAGTCCGTAAATTTTAGGAAGATGACTCAGAATTTCGGAGATGCCGACAACCGAAAGATCTTTCGCATTCACGACGATATCGCAGCCGGCGGATTGCATCGCCGAGCCACCGGCTCCGAAGAATTCGCATGAAGGGTCGCGCCGGCGCATGGCTTCGATCAGTTGCGCGCCATACATTTCTCCCGAGGCCTCGCCGGCAGAGATCAGAATTCGCACGAGGCATTGTAAATTGCCCTGCGGAGTAAGTTTCCCGGCGCTAGCTCGCGACCTGGCCTTCGATTACGCTGAAGGGAGATTTTGTCGGAATAATTCGGGTCAGGCGCAAACCCGCCTTGCTGAAAAGCTGGGAATATTCGTCGGCCGTGCGCTCGCGTCCGCCGGGGAACATGAGCATTTCAATATCAATGATCTTGGAGGGATGCGGCTGATTTCCGGGTGGCACAACGAATTCCAAAAGAATTATCTTTCCATCCCGTTTGCCCTGGAGGGCGCGGCCGCAATTTCGCAGGATAGCTACAGCTCGGTCGTCATCCCAGTCGTGAATAATGGACTTCATTAAATAGAGATCACCACCGTTGGGAACGGCCTTGAAGAAGTCACCCGATTCGGTGCGGCACCGGTTCGCCAATCCCAACTGGGCAATTCGCTGCTGGGCACCCGGAACGACGCCTTCCAGATCAAAGAGAATTCCTTCCATCTCGGGGTATTTTTGCAAAATCGAGCACAGAATGAATGCGTGGCCTCCGGCAACATCTACCACAGTCTTGAATGATGAAAAGTCGTAGCTATCCAGAACTGGACCGATTGCCATAGCGCTAAGATTGGTCATGGCTCTGTGGAAACGGTCAAATTCCAGGGCGTCAGTAGGAAAGTATTCGAAAACGGGCTTGCCAGTAACATGTTCAATGGTGGGCTGGCCTGTCCGCACAGAGTGTAAAAGTTCACCGGCGATGTTGAAGTGGAAGGGATCGGCAATCCAACTCACAGTGTCGCGCATCGAGTCGGGAGCATCGGAGCGTAGCAACTCAGATGCGGGAGTATGCGCAAATTGTCGCGGCCTGGTCTCGTCAAAAATGCCAACCATGGCGAGCAGTCTAAGAATGCGGTAGAGAGCATCTTCGTTGGTATGTGTGCTTTTCGCTAACTCGGATACCGATTTACCGCCGTCACGCAAAAGATCAGCAATATTGAGCTCCGTCGCAATCCATAGGGCTGCCGATGGCACATAACCAGCGGCGAACTGCAAGATGTGTTGCATCGGATTAGGTCGTTGCTGTTGATCGGATTGCTGACTTGCATCCGCGTGCTGTTTCTCCGCGTGCGTCATGGCCATGACTGTCTCCTCGAGGGGAAAATTCGCTTGCTCTAATTTTATTGCGGATAATGGCGAATCGCAACAGAACCGGAACGTAGCTTTGCCGAGGCGAGTTATACTAAGCCTTCATGGACGAATCCCCGCAAAAGACTTTTTACCTCGAGACTTTCGGCTGCCAGATGAATGCGCACGATTCTGAAAAGGTCGTCGGGACGCTGCTTTCGGAGGGATATCGCCAGGTTCCTACCGTCGAGGAAGCTGAACTGGTTCTCTACAACACGTGCTCTATCCGCGATAAGGCCGAGCAGAAAGTATTCAATCGGCTGAACGACTACAAGAAATTCCAAAAACAAGGGAAGAAGTTTGGTGTGCTCGGCTGCGTGGCACAGCAGGAGGGCGAAAAGATTTTTGAACGCGCGCCGTATGTTTCTCTGGTATGCGGATCGGCTTCTTATAGAAATCTGCCGCAGATGTTGGTGCAGCTCGAAGCAGGGAAGCAGCGCGTGACCGGACTTGACGATCGTGAAACCGACGAATGTTTCGAAACCGAGTTCACGGCGCGCACGAATCCGCATCGGGGATACATCACGATTATTGAAGGCTGCGACAAGTTCTGCGCTTACTGTGTCGTCCCGTTCACTCGCGGCAAAGAGCGCAGCCGGGCGTCTGACTCGGTGCTTTCGGAAGCGCGAAAGATGGCAGAGTTGGGATATACCGAAGTCCAGTTGCTGGGGCAGAACGTAAATTCCTATAAAGACCCGGCAGGGAAGAAGACTTTCGCAGAACTGCTGGCTTCGGTCGGAGAAATTCCCGGAATCCGGCGAGTGCGTTTTACAACATCGCACCCTAGGGATTTTGGCCGGGATATTGTCGAGGCAATTGATTCTGTTCCGACGTTATGTGATCACGTGCATCTGCCGATTCAAAGCGGGTCCAGTCGCGTTTTGGACGCGATGCAGCGGCTTTATACTCGCGACCAATATATGGAACGCGTCGCGTGGATGAGATCGGCGCGACGAGACATCAGTATCACCAGTGACATTATTGTTGGATTTCCGGGAGAGACCGAGCAAGATTTCGAGCAGACCCTGTCTTTACTGGAAGAAGTGCAATATGACAGCATTTTTGGGTTTAAGTATTCGCCAAGACCCAATACGCCCTCGCTGAAACTCCAGGATGTAGTGCCGGAAGAAGAAAAAGTCCGGCGACTTTCGGTGCTTCAGGAAAAACAGCGGGAAATTCAACGGTTGAGTTATCAGAAGCACCTGGGTCAAACTATTGAAGTATTGGTTGAAGGGAGGAATGAGGCCCGGAAGCAGTGGGTGGGACGCACATCGCAGAATAAGACACTGAATTTTAGCGTGCCTGGCGAGGTGGTCCCGGCTTTGGGCAGCTATGTTCCGGTGGTTACGACGGCAACTTTTCCCAACAGCTTGTTAGGCGAAATGGTGGGATAGAGCGAGAGAAATTGTAGATCGTCGATTTTAGATTTCAGAAACCGGTGTGTGGGCGTGAAAATCTGCAATCTGAAATCATCAATCTGAACTCAGTTTTGGGGGCGGCATGGAAGTAGAAATGAAAATTCGCGGGCTGATGATGGATCCGGTCACCAATATGCCCATTGTCATTCTTAAGGACGCCGGAAGCGATGCCGTGCTGCCGATATGGGTAGGGATTTACGAGGCGAATGCGATTGCGCTGGAGATTGAAAAGGTTGCGACGCCGCGTCCCATGACTCACGACCTGATCAAGAATGTGCTGGTGGGGCTGGCCGCCAATGTTCATAAAGTGGTGGTGACGGAACTGCGCGAGGATACGTTTTATGCGGTCATATGGATGGAGCGCGAAGGCCGGATCATCAGCATAGATTCGCGGCCATCGGATGCGCTGGCGCTGGCGCTGAGAGTGGATTGTCCGATTTTCGTCGAGGATGGCGTGCTGAAGAACTCAAAGCTGGCGGCCAATGTGTCCGACAGGGTAACCAGCGAAGAGTTGCGGAAGTGGCTGGAAGGGCTGAACGACGAGGATCTGGGCCGCTACAAGATGTGAGAGGTTGTTGCGTTACCACGGAACCGTTCGACCCAGATAATCGAGGTATTCCAGTCCGGCGTTGCGTTGCTTCTTGAGCAGCACGTTGACTAAGTTCGGGACACTTTCCTCAATACTGAGGTGGGCATCTGGCCCTCCCATCTCGGTACGGACCCATCCGGGGGCCATCAACACCATCGCGCGCGAAGTCCCAGAGTTGCGGGCTGCGAAGCTCCGCATGAACTGGTTCAAAGCTGCCTTACTACCGCGGTAAACTTCGCGCATCCCGGTGACGTTGTTGGCGACGCTGCCTTGACCCGATGACATCACACCGATCAAGCCGGTTGCGGTAACAAGATCCTGAAGCGACTCGATTACCCGCATTGGACACAAAGCATTTGTGACCATCACACGTACGAACTCCTCGGTCGTTACCTCTGCGATCGTTTCCGTCTCGTTGTTGGTAGTGCCGGCATTTACGAAGAGCATTTCAAACAGCCTGCCTGACAAGCGTTGCCGCAATGCTGTTACCTGAGCCTCTTCGCAGATGTCCAGTATCTCCACTTCCAGCCGACCCTTGAATGCGTCCGCAAGATCGTGCAATTTCGCGCGGACGGATCCCGCGCGGACCGTACCAACCACGTTCCAACCTTTTTTCAGGAACTCTTCGGCCATAGCGAAGCCCAGGCCACGTGAAGCCGCGATGAGGAGGATGGTGGGATTTTTCTGATTCGGGGAGGTAGATGACATTGCGCTGCAAGCTCCTTTGTTTCGACTTAACTCTTAAGTATGGCCAAGGACGGAGACAAGCGCCAGACGCATCGGACGCAAATAATAGTTGCACCGGACGCTATGCCAAAAGGGGACGAATGCGCTATCCTGCGGCTCGTAACCAGAGGAAAGCGATGTTAGGCTTTGGTCACGAGAGTCTACTTGACATAATACTTGTTATCGGACATTACATTAGAGACGTAACGTTCGGCTACGAAACCCCTCTAGGAGGATTCTTTTGCGAATGGTAACCCTTTTCGTTCGTCCTGCTGCGTTGATTGGTGTCTTCCTCGTTCTTCTAGGGGCAATCGAGGTTTCTGTTGCGCAGGATGCCGGTCCATCCACGCCGATTACCCGCCCTCCTATCGTTGGCGTGGCTCACATTGGGCTCAGAACGGACGATATGGCCGCCGCCCGGAAGTTCTATACCGGATTGCTGGGCTTTCAAGAGCCGTTCAGCCTGAACAAACCTGATGGCAGCCTGATGCTGACCTACTTCAAGGTCAATGATCACCAATACATCGAAGTGTTTCCTGAACTAAAGGATCCAAATCAGGACCGTCTATCCCACATTTCGTTTGAGACTACGGACGCCGAGCAGTTGCGCGCTTATCTGGCCAGCAAGGGGGTAAAGGTGCCGGATAAGCTGCCCTCCCGGTTGGATGGAGACCTCGGATTCGATGTTACCGATCCCGAGGGCCACGATGTGGAGTTCATGCAATACGTCCCCGGGTCGCTGCACGAGAAGCAGTTTGGCAAATATCTTCCGGCGGACCGCATATCGCAACACATGATCCATGTCGGTTTTACGGTGAAGGATCAGGCGGCGGAAGATCGTTTTTATCGCGAAATCCTCGGCTTCAAGGAGTTCTGGCATGGGGGCATGAAGGACGACAAGACTGACTGGGTGGATATGCGCGTCCCTGAGGGCACGGACTGGCTGGAATACATGCTGAATGTGCACGATCCCAGTCCGCGAACCCTTGGCGTAATGCACCACATGGCGTTGGGAGTGCCTGATGTAAGTGCGAGCTATAAAGAACTTGCTTGAGCGCGGATCTCAAGGGTTCGGAACCTCCGAAGATCGGGCGCGATGGGAAATGGCAGTTGAACTTGTACGATCCGAACCTCACGCGCGTGGAATTGATGGAACCGAAGCCGGTGCAGAAGCCCTGCTGTTCGGCGATGGAACAGTAGAGATTGAGTAATTTGGCAATTGGGTAATTTGGTAATCTAAAACGCTGGGTCACTTCTCGTTTTCACTCCTCGTTTCTTGAAGTACGTCGTTTCCTGACAGTACGATCTTCGCGTGGAATAGCGTCCCTGCAATTCGCGTGGCCATGGCGATCAGTTCCCTTTGCCCATGGAAAACTTTGACAATTGGCGCACGCGAAAAGTCTGGTAGATTGACGGCGCGACCGGTGCGAATTTTGGCGGCCATTTCTTCATCTGCGGTCACCGACGGGATTTGCGGCAGCAGTTCTCGAGGGTGAATAAACACATCTTCCAGTTGATCATGATTGGCTGCGGTCTGTAGTTCGTCCAAAGTGTGGGCGTGCGCCAGCTCAAATTCCGCAACCGACGTCCGGCAAAGTGATTGTAAGTGGGCGCCGCATCCCATTCGCTGCCCCATGTCGTGAGCTATCACGCGCATGTACGTCCCCGAGGCTACGCGCGCGCGAAAGGTGGCGTAGTCGCCGCCAGCGGACAATATTTCGAACTCTTTAATCTCCACTTGAACCGGATTCAGAAGCACTTCCTGCTTTTTGCGTGCGAGTTTGTAGGCGGGAACGCCCTGAATCTTCTTGGCAGAAAATGAGGGCGGCATCTGCTGGATCACGCCCAGAAAGGTGTGGGCGAGATCTCGCAGTTGCGTCAATGAAACGACCACTGTCTGAGTCTCCCCGACTGGATCGCCGTCCCTGTCGAAAGTGTCGGTCGAGAATCCAAAGCGGATTGCGCCTTCATATGTCTTTTCTGACGAAGTATAGAATTGCGCCAGGCGCGTCATGTTGCCAATCACGAGCGGCAGCACTCCGGTGGCCAGCGGATCGAGCGTGCCTAAATGCCCCACTGAGCGCTGCCGCAAAATGCGGCGCACGCGGTTCACCACGTCATGAGAAGTGAAGCCGGCGGGTTTATCGATGATGAGGACGCCATTGAGCATTGGGTAATTGAGTAATTCGCGTAATTTGGTAATTTAAAGGCCAGAGTATGCTAACTGTTCGGGTCCTAATCCGCCGCAAGATTTCAATTGCTCAATTACCTAATTACTAAATTACCCACTTTCTCATGATTCCCCTTCGTGATGATCAGCCCCGGTTCAGCACTCCTTATATCAATTACTTTCTGGTTGCGCTGAATACGATTGTTTTCTTATTCGAGTTATCGGTGGGCGCACAAAGCCGTGGAGCGCTGGACGGCTTGATTTATGAATTTGGAATCGTACCCGATCACTTTACGGCCGCGTTGACCGGACCCCAGCATTTCCAGCTAGCGGGAGCTTTTCTGTCTATTTTGACCTCAATGTTTCTGCATGGGTCCTGGCTGCACATCATCGGAAACATGTGGGTGCTCTGGATCTTCGGAGACAACATCGAAGACTATCTTGGACACTTTTCTTATCTGCTGTTTTATCTCGTCTGTGGCTTCACTGCGGCAATCGCTCATATTGCGATGAATCCTGGCTCTGACGTTCCAACCGTGGGCGCCAGTGGCGCAATTGCCGGAGTCATGGGCGGGTATTTTCTTCTGTTCCCGAAAGCGCGAGTTCTGACACTGGTACCTCTGATTATATTTTTTACGTTTTGGTGGCTGCCGGCTTGGATCGTTCTCGGATATTGGTTTCTGCTGCAATTTCTCAGCGGGACAGCCACGTCAATCGCCTATTCCAGTTCAAGCGGCGGCGGAGTAGCCTTTTGGGCTCACGTGGGCGGATTCGTTACGGGGCTGATCCTGATCAAGATAATGCCGCGGCGTTCTTCCAGCGGGAGATACAGTACTTGGTAGTTGCCGCGTCTCGACGCGGCTGGACCGCCGAGGGCGGCTGTCCCTACACGGCGCGTTGACCGCAACGTTTTGCCAACGACCAAGGACGAACGGTCAACGACGTTCTTCGTATCGTTATAATGTCGGAGTGAAATCTCCTTCCGTCCGTCAGATTGCCTCAGCTGACTTCCCTACCCGTTGGGGCAAGTTTCGTATCCATGGATTTGTTGGCGAATTTGGAACGGGCGATGCGCTGCGCAAAGAAGAAGCCGTGGCGCTGGTGATGGGCGATGTTCAATCCTCGCCGCCTTTGGTTCGGATTCATTCGCAATGCCTCACTGGCGATGTTTTCGCATCGCTACGCTGCGATTGCCGTCAGCAGTTGGAGATGGCGCTTTCCATGATCGCGGATGAAGGAGCTGGCGTCCTGATTTATGAGCAGCAGGAGGGGCGCGGCATTGGATTGATGGCGAAATTACAAGCCTACGAATTGCAGGATGGTGGACTCGATACGGTCGAAGCGAACGAGCGCCTCGGTTTCAAGGCGGATCATCGTGAGTTTGCTTTGCCCGGTGAGATTCTCAAGTCTCTAGGTGTGTCCCAAGTTCGGTTGCTCTCGAACAATCCGGACAAAGTGGCCGCTCTTGAACGCGCGGGAATTAAAGTGACGGAACGGGTTCCGTGCGAGGCGGCGGAGAATGTTCACGCGGAAGACTACTTAAAGACCAAAAGAGACAAGATGGGGCATTTGTTTACGTCGCGGTAATCGCGATAACGACTGGATCCGTAGGCCGTCAGTCGCGACATCCTGCTTCTTGTGGGAGCACGGGACAGCAGATTCCTCTCACTTTCTCGCCGCGCAAGCGCGGCTCCGAACGGCTCGGAATGACAATGCTAAAAATGAAGCGACCTCAATAAGTCGGAATTCTCGGGTCCACTTCTTTCGACCACGCATCAATCCCGCCGCGAAGTGACTGCGCGCTGTCGAATCCCTGCTGGCGCAGCCAATTCGTGACGCTCATCGAGCGCACTCCATGATGGCAGACGACGACAATGTGTTCGTCGGGATCAAGTTCCTGATGAGCGCGGTTCGGCACTTCTCCCATGGGGATAAGTTTGGAACCGGCGATGCGGGAAAGATCGAACTCCCAGGGCTCGCGGACATCGAGCAGCGTGAATGCGACTGGCTGGTCTAGGAGAGCTTTTACTTCTCTTGGTGTGATTTCGAATTCCACGGTTATTTTTTTGCTTAGAATTCGCGGGCGAGGGCGCCCGCGCCACACAAGCTATAGATTGATTGCTGACTTCCGCACTTCGCCGATGGATGCCAAGGGGTCGCGTGCGCCTTCTTTTTCTGCAATCCATTTCTTCTCGTTGTGAATGATGTCCAGCAATGTGGCTTTGTCCTGCGGGCTCGGTAAATATTCTTTTAAATGCTCGTCGTATGATGCGTCGTCAAGCGGTTCGCCAGTTTGAGCATGAAATTTTTGTGCTGCCCAACGACCGATGTTGCGATTGAATTTGAAGTCCGGCGCGTAAAGTTTCGGCTGACCCGGCGACAGCACGCTGTTCAACCGCTCGATCAATCCGGCAACTTCATCGCGATATAAATGACGGTTGTAGTCGTTGAGATCGTCGAGTTTCGCCGCCTGCTCATTTTTCGGTTCGTCATAGCGTCCCTTGATACCCCAAACGTAGGCCCAGTGAGCAGACGAAGAATTGTCAGTACCGAATAGATCGTAGGAACTTGAAATCCATTTGTTCAGATATTTCTGGATCAGCCATGCCGGAATCACTCCCGCCTGCACGATGCGCCGGAGGCCGTCATTCCCAGTGCCCATGTGAAAAGCTTCTTCGCGCAGCATGTAGGACATAGAGCGGCCCAGCGGCGCAAATGCGGAATACTTCAACATCTGCAACTGGAATTTTCCGTCGCGGTCGACGAAATCGGTGTAGGTGAAAAAATCCATCCAGTTGTCGACGTCAACATTGAAAGCGCCGAGCAGACGTTTGTTATCGAAGGCGCGGCGCTCGAGCATCTTCTGCGCTTCGACTTTGCCGGAGTAGCCAAAGTGATCCACCAGAAGAGCGCACATCTGCCATCCGTGGCGCATTTCTTCGATCATCACGCGGGTGATGGCGCGGCGGTCCCAATCAGTGGGTGCGTTCTCAAAAAGATTCCGTTGCTGCTCCACGCTGGCAAATTCCGTGTCGCCCTGATAGACGATCATGATTCATCAGCGCATCGCGCATCTGCTGCGTGGGAATCTGCCGCAGGTTCTCCCATTTATTGCGGCCTTTGAATGAGCCGAATTGAATTTCGTCAGTTTCGATCGCGCCGTAGAGAGTGTCGAATTTGAAGCTCGGCGATGTCGTCGTGATTGACGCCGATGTCTTTGCGCCAATCGTCGAACAGGCCGACCCAGTCGCTGAATGTCCCGATTTTCGCTACTTTTCCCGGCATGGGGAAAACCTTTAACCACTAAGACACGAATGGTTCACTAAGGACATTCAGACGCTCAACCTATTTTCGCTTTGAATTCGCGGGACGTTTTTCTACGTATGCGGTCAGGCCTTCTTTGGCGTCTTCACTCTGGAACAATATTTGCTGATTCTCGCGCTCGACTGCCAGGGCCGATTCCATGGGAATCTCCCATCCGGTTTGCACAGCACGTTTGATGCGTCCTACGGCCTTCGCGGCTTTGTTCGGCGGACAGAATTGATGCGCGTATTCCATGACGTTTTCCATGAATCCGTCGCGCTCGTAGATGTCATTGATGATTCCCGAACTCGAGCGCCTCTTCGAACGAGAACGTGTTTCCTGTGACCATCAATTCGATGGCCTTGCTCTTCCCTACCAGGCGCGACAAGCGCTGCGTGCCGCCGGTGCCGGGCAAGCACTCCCAAGTTCACTTCCGGCAAGCCAATTTTGCCCGCGTCCTTGCGGGCGATCCGCAGGTCGGCGGCCATGGCGATTTCCAGTCCTCCGCCAACGCAATGGCCATTGATCGCGGCAATCACCAGTTTCGGCGTGTGCTCCAGGCGAAGCAACATTTCGTTGGCATGAAGGCAGAAATAATATTTGAATGTGGGATCCACACTGGAAAGCATTTTGATATTCGCGCCCGCGGAGAAAAACTTATCTCCCGCTCCGGTGAGGACGATCACATAGACATCGTTGTCAATCCTGGCCTTCAGAATTGCCTCATCCAATTGGCGATTCATTTCGTAGGTATAAGTGTTGGCTGGCGGATCGGCCATCTCGATCACAGCGACGCCGCATCAGTGCGGTAGTTGATCAATTGCTTCGTGCCAGTAGTAGCTGGAGACTCAATAGTGGTTGCCATGAATGCGCTCCTTCGCGCGGTTGTTCTCCGTTCAATTTTAAGCCCTGAGGACGTATGAAGTACACGCCCACGACTCCCATAAAAAACCGATGCTGATTCGGTGGCAGGCTGCCGCGGATCGGAATGCTACGGGGATGGCTGGTCTCTCTCAATCAAAAGAATGCGCTTGACCTGATTGCGATTCAGCTGCTGAAGGCTTCCACCAACGCGGATTATCACTTGCGAAGCAGAAACTGACTCCAGATCTCCGCTCAACACGCTGCCGTCCCGCAATTCGACGGTATCATGGGCAGACGTGCCTAATTCGTAACTCACGCTACCACCCGAGGCGTCATCCGAAGAGATTTCCAGCGGGAACTTTCCCGAGGTGTAACCTTCCTTACTGAATTCCAACACGTGACTTCCGGCCGGAACCTTAATAATCTTAGGTGTTGAACCGGCGTCGTTTCCATCCACCTTTAGACTCGCTCCTTGGGGTACGGAATTCACTGTCAGAGAGACCAGCCTTGGAGGCGCTAATGGACTCAATTCGGATGGCAGATCTTTCGCAACCAAGGAAACAGACGAGGGGGTGCCAGATGAACTAATGGTTGTCTGAAATTTCACAGATTCCCCCCGGCCAATGCTGTTGAGGCTGATGAACCCGTCACCGATGCGGACTTTATTCTTATCGTACAAGTAAAGCGAGAAATTGGCGCTCGAGATCGTTTTCGTCCAGAGGTTCTCGGCCGTCGTATCAATTACGTAAGTCCGTTGACTGCCCAAGGAACTAATTTCCCTGAATTTGCCAAAGCTAAAACGCAAAACCGGAGAACCAGTTTCAGGCCAAACGATTATTTGCGCGGGGGGCTCCTTAGCTGTCGCTGTTACGACCGCTAACAGAATTGCGATAAAGACGCATACTTTCCGAAAATTCCTCATGGCTTGTGATTTGTAACACAGGTTTTATGCGCGAGCAATGCGCCTTTCAGTTGCGGATGTCGGCCATCAACTGCTCGACTTCCGACTTTTCAGCCGCAGTGAGAGGAAGTAGAGGCAGGCGGGATGGACCGCCAAAGTAGCCGTTCAGGTCCATCGCATATTTCAACGCGGGGACGCCCATGTGCGATACCAATCGTTCGCCAGCTTTGGCGATTCGTTCCTGCTTCAGTGCTGCTAGTTCGCCGTCGCCCTCTTTCCACGCGGCGTAAACCTCATAGCAAGCCGTGGGAGCCGCGACCGAGAAAGCCACGACCGCTCCAACGGCGCCTGCATTCAACGAAGCGTGGAGCTTGTGTGCGGCACCTGCAAGGACTTGAAATCCCACATCTTTCTGCCGGGTTTTTATTCCTTCAATTACGGCTGGCGTTGAAACGCTTCCCCCTGGGGCGGAAATAGAGACAAGTTCCCTGCTGCCGCTTTCGGATTCCTCCTCGGCGAGATTCATCTTCATCATCCGCGGCGTCACCGCATCGAAGGTCATAGTCACCATGGCGCTGTGTTTGACATGAAGGGTGCCATTCACCATGCCGCGAATCTTTTCTATGTCTCCGCCGGATTCCTTGATGCCGATAATGTTCGGGTGATTCGCCAGTTCAATGACAACTTCGGCAGGAAGGTCATATCCCGTCAGCGAAGGCACGCTGTAAAGCAGGACTGGCAATGGCGAACTGTCTGCGACTGTGCGATAAAAGGCCAGCATATTTGCCGGCTGCATTTGCTTTTTGTAGTAATGCGGCGTGCGCACCAGGGCAACGTCATAGCCAAGTTCCGCTGCGTATTCGGTGAGCCGCAAAGTTTCTATGGCAGACTCAGAGCCTGTTCCAGCGATTAAGACCTTCTTCGGAGAAGCTGCGTCGCGCCCCATCTTGAGAACATCCCGACGCTCCTGATCGGACAGCATGATGGCTTCGCCCGTGGAGCCGAGAACGACAATGCCGGCGACGGGAGTCTTCGAGTAACGCTCGACGTTATGCTCAAGCTTTTTGAAATACACCTGTCCATCAGGATAGTAGGGAGTCGTGATGGGAGGGAAAATGCCGGAGAGCAACATGACTGGTTTCGATTTTAACTTATCGCTTGCCTGGCGGGCATAAAAGCGGGATAGTCTCGCGCTTATTGCGGCGATAGACCTTAAAATCGTTGTCCACAGTTACGATCGAATGCCGCGGAAAAAGTTCGCTCATGCGGATCAGGCATAAATCTGCGAGGTCGGGGTTGCGGTCGGCGTACCGTTCCGCAAGATCGCGCAGTGGCTCCAGGTGGTTCGTGATATCGAATGCAATCTGAATCGCGCCACGTTCGATCATAGGCAGAACAATGATGGTTGACTTCAGATGGAACGAGACCTCAGCGACTACCGCCTCACATGTCAGAAGAGGCGTTTGCAGTTGACCCGCCAGGCCTTGCGCCCACGCATGGTGCTCGTCTTCGCGCTTTAACAGAGCAACCAAATACCCGGTATCTGTTATCGCTCGCATCCTATTTCGTAGAGAAACCCTTACGGGACGACAGATCTTTCGGGCCGCCTTTGATCACGCCGGCAAACTCCAGCAGAAGATTGTCTCCACGTTGGGATAGGGTGCTTTCAAGAGATTCGCGGACAAGCTTCCCTACGGGCAGCCCACTATTACGCGAGATGCTGCGCAGCCGCTCAAGCAAAGGCTTTGGAAGACGCACAGTAAGTGTATTACCCATATGACAGTAGTGTAACACACGGCGGATTCATTTTCACGAGTAACCTTTCCGCGATGAAAGATCGGGCGGTCCGTTCATGGTTCCCGCATGCCGCATAAACTTCGGTTTGCCTTGTTTCGCTTTTGCCAGTTCAAGCTGTTGTATTATCAGACGACCTACTCGGCACGCCTGTGCGGCGAGAGGATTCTTTCAGCCAGGCAACCATATCTTCCGGCAAGCGAATTGTGAGTGTGTTACTCATATGGCAGAATTGTAACACATCAAAAAAAGCGCCATCTCAGCTTGCCTTAGCCGACTTTTCTGACACGAACTGAGCTGATGGGACGGCGCCAATTTGTACCAGCAAACCTAACTGGTCCCAGTTGTCCCAACCCTCGGCGATCTTTCCGTCCACAATTCTCTGAATGCTCGTACCCGTAATCTGAGCTTCGCGGCCGGTCGGCGCGAATCCGAGAAAGGAACCGGAGTGGGTCATCCTGGCGCTCCAGCGCGCCACAATTTTATCCCCTTGAGCCAGGGTTTCGTGGATAGTGATGCGGATATCCGGGAACCCGGTTCGCAGATCGCGGGCGAACTGTTTGAATTCGACCAATCCAACATCAACTTTGTGCTGGGCTTGTCCGTGGCCGATTACATCGGGGCGGCACAGTTCGTCAATCGCCTCTAAACGGCCTTTGTTCCATACTTCGTCGAACCACCGCCGGATAAATTGGGCGTTGTCTTTTTCTTCCGACATAATGACCTCCGAGAAAAACTATTGACGTGCTCTTACCCCGCGCTCCGCGTGCAATGTCTGTAACGCCTGCACTCTGACTTCGCCTCGCTGCAACGCCGCGATGCCTTCGGCGGCGGCGCGGGCGGCGGAGATTGTTGTGATGGTAGGGATGCGTCCTTGCACGGCGGCGCGGCGAATTGCTTTCTCGTCGAAGAATGGATCAACGCCGTGCGGAGTGTTCACGATCAGTTGGATGCGGTCGCCCTTAATCAAATCCACGGCGTTCGGACGTCCTTCTTTTACTTTGTAGACACGCTCGACGGACATTCCGGCTTCTTCAATTATGTCCGCTGTACCTGCGGTGGCTACAAGTTTGAATCCCATGTCAACGAACTTACGGGCGACGTCAGCCACGTGCGGTTTGTCGTGATC
The DNA here is from genome assembly GCA_963796015.1 of uncultured Acidobacteriaceae bacterium. Classification (GTDB taxonomy): domain Bacteria; phylum Acidobacteriota; class Terriglobia; order Terriglobales; family Acidobacteriaceae; genus PALSA-188. The sequence continues at coordinate 24,652 of CAWCJR010000003.1, forward strand.
GGTCACGCTGATGAACACGCAGCCTTCGGTTGGCAGCTTTTGTCCCGCCGCGAGTTGCGCTTTAGCGAATGCTTCGCCGAAATTGTCGGCCACGCCCATAACTTCGCCGGTGGACTTCATCTCCGGTCCAAGGACCGTGTCCACGCCGGGAAATTTATTCCACGGAAATACAGGAGACTTCACGTAATAGCAATTTCCGGTATCAAGATCGGCGCGACGATCAATGAAGTCTGGCAGGAATTCGCGCAGCTTGCGGCCGGTCATCAGTCGCGCGGCAATCTTTGCCATGGGAACGCCTGTGGCTTTCGAAACATACGGCACGGTCCGAGATGCCCGGGGATTTACTTCGAGGACATAAACTTTCCCGCCGTCGGAACCGTTTCCGCTCGAGCCAGTGCCGATTCGCGGAATGGCGAATTGAATATTCATGAGTCCAATGACGTTCAGGGCCTTGGCCAGGCGGAAAGTGTAATCGCGCATGCGAGCCAGCAGACGCTCGGGAATGTCCACTGCCGGTAACACACACGAAGAATCTCCGGAGTGAATTCCGGCTTCTTCGATATGCTGCATGATTCCGCCGATGACCACGTCTTCGCCGTCGGAGAGAGCGTCCACGTCCACTTCAATCGCATCTTCTAGGAAGTGGTCTATCAAAACCGGACGATCCTGCGAATATTCGACCGCCTCCTTCATGTAGCGGACCACGGTCTCTTCGTCGTAGGCAATCACCATGGCGCGTCCGCCGAGCACATAAGAAGGGCGTACCAGAACCGGGTAGCCGACGTGATTCGCGCCTGCGACGGCCTCCTCGATCGAAGCCGCCATTGCGCCGGGCGCTTGCGGAATTTCCAGTTCATCGAGAAGCTTGCCGAAGCGCTTGCGATCTTCCGCGAGATCAATGGATTCGGGAGACGTGCCAATGATTTTCACGCCCGCGGCTTTCAACGGCATGGAAAGATTCAGGGGAGTTTGTCCGCCGAACTGCACGATCACGCCAACCTCCGCGCCGGTCGAAGCTTCGTGCTCGCAGACGGCAAACACATCTTCGAGCGTGAGCGGCTCAAAATAGAGGCGATCGCTGGTGTCATAGTCGGTCGAGACTGTCTCCGGATTGCAGTTGATCATGATGGTCTCGTAGCCATCGTCGCGTAGAGCGAAGGCCGCGTGGCAACAGCAGTAGTCAAACTCAATTCCCTGCCCTATGCGATTGGGCCCGCTGCCCAGGATGATCACCTTTTTCTTTTGCGTCGGCGTGGCTTCGTCTTCTTCTTCGTATGTGGAATAAAGATACGGGGTGAAGCTCTCGAACTCAGCGGCGCAAGTATCTACGCGCTTATAAACAGGCTTGAGGCCATGCTTTCTGCGCAGGTGACGAATCTTTTCTGCGGCGCCCTTCTCGTTCAGCCGCCAAACGCCGGCCAGCCGTCCGTCAGAGATGCCCATGCGCTTTGCGTCGCGCAAGACTTCCGCGGGAATGGATTCCATCGGGATGCTTTTCCAACTCAAGTTGCATGTCATTAATTTCTTTGAGCTGGTAGAGGAACCAGGGGTCCATCGAAGTCATCTTCGCAAGTTGCTTGACCGTGTGCCCCTGGCGGAGTGCGTAGCGAATGTAGGAAAGCCGCTCGGGGTGCGGCGTTACCAGGCGTTGCGTAAGAATCTTTGGCTCGATTTTCTCCGACCCGACTTTCTTGCCGGTATCGAGCGCGCGAACGCCCTTCAGCAAGGCCTCTTTGAAAGTGCGTCCAATCGCCATTACTTCGCCGACGGACTTCATCTGCGGACCCAGGCTCTCGTCCGCGCCGGGGAACTTCTCAAACTGCCACTTGGGAATTTTGACCACTACATAATCCAAAGTGGGTTCAAAGCACGACGGTGTCTTGCGGGTGATGTCGTTGGGAATCTCATCGAGCGTGTAGCCAACGGCGAGCTTCGCCGCAATCTTCGCGATGGGGAATCCTGTAGCCTTCGACGCAAGCGCGGAAGAACGCGAGACGCGCGGATTCATTTCGATCACGACCATGCGTCCTGTGCCGGGATGCACGCCGAATTGGATGTTCGAGCCGCCAGTCTCTACACCAATTTCGCGAATGACGGCAATGGACGCATCGCGCATGGCTTGATATTCGCGGTCGGTAAGCGTTTGTGCGGGAGCCACCGTAATCGAGTCGCCGGTGTGCACGCCCATGGGATCGAAATTCTCGATCGAACAAATGATGATGACGTTGTCTTTCACGTCGCGCATCACTTCGAGTTCGAATTCTTTCCATCCCAAAACGGACTCTTCGATTAAGGCTTCGTGTACAGGCGAGAAATCGAGTCCGCGAGCCAGCACTTCCAGCAACTCTTCGCGGTTGTAGGCGATACCGCCGCCGCTCCCACCCAGAGTGAACGACGGCCGCACGATGACAGGAAAGCCGATCTTTCCGGCAAACTCAAGGCCATCTTTAAGATTGCTGACCAACGCTGATTTCGGCACGTCGAGACCGATCTTTTGCATCGCGTCTTTGAAGTAGAGACGGTCTTCCGCCTTCTTGATGGCGCTGATCTGCGCGCCAATCAGGCTGACGTTGAATTTCTCCAGAATTCCGCTGTCTGCAAGTTCGATGGCGAGATTGAGCGCGGTTTGCCCGCCAACGGTCGGGAGTATTGCAAAACCGGCGCTGGGAGATAGTTCTCGCTCCACCCGAATTATTTCTTCCAAATATTCTTTGGTGAGCGGCTCGATGTAGGTTCTGTCCGCGACTTCTGGATCGGTCATGATGGTGGCAGGATTGGAATTCGCCAACACCACCTCATAGCCCTCGGACTTGAGAGCTTTGCAAGCCTGCGTTCCCGAGTAATCGAACTCCGCCGACTGCCCGATAATGATAGGACCCGAGCCGAGGATAAGGATTTTTGAGATGTCTGTGCGTTTGGGCATTATGCGATCTTCGTATCCCCCGGTTTCTTCTCTGTGTCGTTTTGTACAATCCCCAAAGTTTTGTCATCCCGAGCAACGCGAGGGATATGCAGTTCAGTCTTTTCTCCCCAGCCTTCAGAAAGGTCCTGCCATGTTGGATTCATAGACTTAATCAAAGCTAATCGTTTTGCGCGTGTCCACGCTTTAATCTGCTTCTCTCTTGCGATAGCATTTCCGATGTAGCGAAATACTTCGTAGTAGACCAACCGGTTGATGTTGTATTTCTTCGTGAATCCCTCTACTTCTCCGCTCTTATGCTGGAGTGTACGTTGATAAATACTGTTGGTCACTCCGGTGTACGGATTCAGCGATCGGCTGGCCATGATGTACACGTAATAGCGTCTCTCGGCGCTCAACTGCAGATCCCTCGTTTGCACTCACCGCGCAAGCGCGGCTCGTACGGCGCTCGGGATGACAAAATATATTTTAACGATTGCATGCGTTCACTGCAGCGTCACTTTGCAGGATGTGTCCTGCACGACTTGCCACTGCGTCTTGCATTGCGGACCCGGAGTGCCGTTGGGGACATCTACTTCCACGCGACGCGATTCATTTTCGTCTTTTGATTTAGGATTGCATGGTCCCTTGGGCACGACGGCCATCCAATATTGGCCTTGTGTGATTCCCTCAACTGCGAACTGGCCCTTGTCATCAGTTCGTCCAACCTGGTAGCGGCTTTGTATGACCGTCGGATCTTTCGCGGAATGGTGCAGTTCGATGAACGCGTTTGCGACAGGCTGATGATTGTCGTCGGCCAGAGTTCCGCAAACGGTGATGCCCTGCCGAGCGAGGTCAGCGCCGCTGGGAGTTTTAGAGCAGCCGGTGAGGAGCAAGATAGCCGCTAACGGCAAGATTGAATATTTCATTCTAAGCCTGACTTTCCGCACCATTTTGGAGCGTTGCCCTTTCTTACGGGTCAACAGGGTCTTTTATTGCACTCACAAAAAGCAGGTCCCTCCACTCCGCTTCGCCACGGTCGGGATGACATATTTTGTTTTGTTCTTAAATTAAATCCTCAAAAAACTCTGTCATCCCGACCGAGTCAGTTAAATTGCTCAGCAAATTAACTGGCGAGTGGAGGGACCTGCTTCTCCGGCTGATAACGATGACGTGTAAACCAATCTGCGGCCAAATCTTCCCATGTACGATTCAGTTGCTCGATTAGCCACACTTTCTTCGCACGGTTCCAGCGTTTCCACTGCTTTTCTCGTCAATTGCTTTCTTCACATCATCGAATGCCTCGTAATAGACCAAACGATGGCACCGGTACTGCTTGCTGAAGCCGTTGATTATGTTGTTCTTGTGTTCAAACATCCGCCGTTCTAAATTGTTGGTCATTCCGATGTACAGCACTCGAGACTTACTGGCGACCATATACACGCTGTAATTATGCCGCTTCATAGAAGCAGGTCCCTCGACTCCGGAGATCGTTCGCCAACGAACGATCTCCTTCGCTCGGGATGACAGTTATTAATTGGAATTGAAAACCATATTTCACCATCAGTACTCTCTGTCATCCCGACAGAGTCAGTTGATTGCGAAGCAATCAACTGCCGAGTGGAGGGAACCGCTTTCCGGCCTCACCGCTTCCACTCCTCCATCATCTTCACGAAGTCTTTGAACCGGCGCCTTGCAAAGCCGGCAATTATTCTCTTCCCTCTCGACCAGTCATCTCCCCAACCTTCACTCGGCTCTCGCAATATTCCGGACATGTATCAGAGGCGGCGGTCGGTAATGTTAACTGAAGTCCGTTGAAACCTTGGTTCGAGTAGCTCACCGGAATCGTGGCCGGGCAGAGACCAGCGATACCGGTGAAAACCAGGCGATATTGGCCGACAGCGTGCTTCTCGAAAGTGAATCTCCCGGTCATATCGGTCTCGACCGCCTCAACCTCGTGAAAACTCCGACCGTTTCGTACTTGCAATTGGACTTTGACCCTTGGTATCACTGCAGTATTTTCATCTATAACCACGCCCTTTAGGGTGTTGATGGCTTGAGGTCTTCGGTCAGGGTCGGCAGTTGGCGGGCGAGGCCCGATCATCTGTGCGTTCTGTCGGGCGCTACAAGCCAGAATTAGCACCGAGAGTAAGAAAGTACTTCTCAACGTTTCCACTCCTCCATCATCTTCACAAAATCCTTGAACAGGTAATGGGAATCATGCGGACCTGGCGATGCCTCGGGATGATATTGCACCGTGAATAGAGGCAAATTGCGATGGCGCATGCCTTCGAGAGTGTTGTCGTTGAGGTCCATGTGCGTGAGTTCGACTTCGCTTTGCGGCAGCGAATCGGGATCAACGGCGAAGTTGTGATTGTGGGCGGTGATTTCGATCTTTCCGGTGTTGAGCTGTTTTACCGGATGATTGCCGCCGTGGTGTCCAAACTTGAGCTTGAAAGTTTTTCCGCCTAAAGCGATGCCCGTCAGCTGGTGTCCCAAGCAAATTCCGAAAATCGGTTGCCGGCCCATTAAGCGGCGGATGTTGTCCACGGCATAAGTACAAGGTTCGGGATCGCCGGGGCCATTTGATAGAAATACACCGTCGGGCTTCAACGCCAAGACATCTTCGGCAGGAGTTTCTGCGGGGACGACCGTAACTTTGCAACACTCGCCGCGAAGCTTGCGCAGAATATTGTGTTTAATACCGTAGTCGTAGGCGACGACATGAAACCGTTCCGGCTCGTCTTTCACACCCACGACTTCATCCGGAAGATGAGAGCGCTCGCCGGTTTCCCACACGTAAGTCTTGCTGGTACTGACAACTTTGGCTAAATCGGTTCCATCCATCTTAGGGATGGCACGTGCCTTCGCAATCAGCTTGTCCGCGTCAGCTTCGAGCGTCGAAACAACGCCACGCATGACGCCGTTGTCTCGCAGATGACGTACCAGCGCTCTTGTATCAATATCGCCGAGAACTGGAATCTTGAACTGCTCCAGATATTCTTCGGCAACCTGCTGCGAACGCCAGTTCGAACTGACGCGCGAGAATTCACGCACGATCAGGCCTTCGATATAAGGTCGGGTCGCTTCATTGTCTTCGGAGTTAGTGCCGTAATTGCCGATTTCAGGGTTGGTGAGAACTACAATCTGTCCCGCGTAGGAAGGATCGGTGAAAATTTCCTGATAGCCGGTGATGGAAGTATTAAAAACGACTTCGCCATAACACTCGCCTTTTGCTCCGTAGCCTTTGCCTCGGAAGATTCTGCCGTCTTCCAGCGCAAGAATGGCTTGCATTATTACTCCGGGGATTGGATTTTTAAGATTCTAACAGGGAAAGAAAGGTTCGCAGGAAAAAGAATCGGTGGAAAAGCTTAGGCGCAGCATTTTCTCGACGCTGGCTATTTTCCAACGGGCTTCAGGACAGCCGTGTTCCGCTCGTCGGTGGCAATGATTCGGTACAACTTTTTCAGGTCGTCGGCTTGGCTAACCGGGACGCTCAATTCTTTCACCTCGAAGGTCCGGGTATAGCGGATCACATTTCCAGTCACTTCGCTTTTGGCGTGATAAGTCGCGAAGCTATAATTCGCATCAACGGGCGGAGGTAAATCGTCCACGGCATACCCCGGCGGCAGGGTGATTTCAAATGTATCCGTATCGCGAGATGGACCCTCAAATTCGACGGGAAACATGCGGGGATCTTTGGTTTCGAGCAGCGCACTGGATTTAATTCCGATCGCGCGCAATCGTAAAAGAAGCAGGTCACCGGCGCTCTTGGCGTAGTTGTCAGATTCAAACGAATAGTTGAACCCGAAAGGCTGGTTAGTCAGGTCGAGGTTAATAATACTGGCTTTCGTAATGTGAAAAGTGGCGAGGGATCCGGCCAGGGTTAGCTCAATCGGTTTGATTCTGTCTTTGTCATTGGTGACGCTATGAAGGTTCCAACGGGCGGAAGAAGCCCGGTCGCCCAAGCGCACCTCTTGAACGTCGCCCTGTAATTTGCCGCTTGCATCCAGGTGGAAGGTGGCTGTGCGCTGTACACCATTCAGAGCTGGCGATTCCTCCGGCAGTTCAACGAGGTCTCCACCGCTCGGAGTGACCAGAAGACCATAATTTGCCTGAAGATATCCACCGATTTGGCCGAAAGGCATCATGTCGTTGGTGGGATCGAAGAACAACAACTTCCCCAGTTTCGGATACTGCATTGTGGCGATCAGGGATGGCTCGCTCAGATTTTCCGGCAGCTTTATGGCAAGAACCACGTGGTCGAATTCGCTTCCGCTAGCGGGAGTTTTGGGAGTGACCGCGCCCCGTTCAGCATTGATTACGACATAGTAGGAATCAACTCCGATCTCGTGCAGCATGGATGCCATTAGGGTGGCTTTATCTTTGCAATCTCCATAGTGGTTCGCGAATACATCGGATGCGGGATGTGGCTGAAATCCGCCGATACCCAGTTCAATGCCGACATAGCGTATGTCGTGCTGAACAAAATTTGCGATGGCCCTCATCTTTTCAAGTGGCGAAGATAACGATCCCGTGAGGGTAATAACTTCTTGTTTGATCGCGGGAGAAGCGTCGAGCCGACCGTTGGTCAGATTCAAATACCACTCGCCCATTTCCCGCCAGTCGCTGAATTCATTTTTGACCGATACACCGCCGGGTGGGAAAAAAGCCACCATCATCTGTCCCGCAACTCCCTCGATCGGCGGCATATCTTCTTCTCTGCGGATTCCGCTCACGTCCCGGACGACCCATTGCCACCCGTTGGCGCCATTCTGGACGGGCTTGGATTCCGCATAATTAAGCCATGACGCCTTGTATTCCCATCCTGAAGGAAGTTGAAGCGAATAGTGGCTCTCTCGTGCTGGACTTTCGCCTTGAAAGTCCCAACTGTCCTGCAAAACGAACGGGTTCACTTCCACTTCGTATTCGTAACCCACAATGTTTCCGGGAGCTGGAGCAGGAATATTCAAGACCTTGACTTTAACGTCGGAAACCAGCTCGCTACCCTCAATTTTCGGCGGAGAAACTTCTATGGCGGCGTTGTCTTTTACTTCGTAATCCTTGCCTTCCGCGGGTATGCACCACCCATGGAGGCTGGTTACCTTCTGTCCCGGAGAATGGAAGTAAACCACAACCGTGCCACGTTCTCGGCCGGCGGGGCGAAGAATCCTGTATGCTTCCCGGGTTTGAATCTTGATCTTCTCCGCGGAAAAGACCGTAACGTTGCGTTCGGAATAGAGGAGAACTGCGTCTGTCTTCTCATCGTGATTGGGCAGGGGCGCGGTCACGACGGCGTGCATCCACTGGGGCGCGTTGCCTCCTGCAAAAGCCGGAGGCGGGCAGGCCACGACCGCTAGCAGTCCGGCCAAAATGAGCTGTACCAACGGGCTAATTGCTCGCGGTTGCGGCACCGGGTTGCAATACGATTTGCTGCTCATCGCCTGCCTTTACATCTTGAAAGAATTTTCTAAGCGCCAGGTAATATTTTGCTTCCAATAAGAGAAAATTCACGTTCACTTGCCGGGATAAATGAACTTCGCCTTTGTCCTTTTCAACTTTCAGAGAATAGGCGACCACCTCACCCGGTTTCTCGCGAGCTGGAGGCATGCTTTCTATCCGCCAGCCTGCTGGAAGTTCGAGGGTTACGTCGTCCACTTTTTCAAACGGGTACTCAAAATAAATGGGATGCTCCCGGTTTGCGTGATCGAAGAGGCGCTTCTCCGAAGCGCTGAATAATCCGACCGGTACTAGCGCCCGCCGTCCTGCCCCGGCGGCCCATCCAGGAACCTTCAAGTTAAAGTCGGCTACTAGCGTTGGCGCGGAGCTATTCCATTCGGGCTTATTGGTCAGCGAAACTTCGATGGCGGCGGGGACATATTCTTTCACTTCCTCTTCGAGAAAGTTCCGCCGGGCTGTCTCATCTGCGTTCCGCTCCGCAACTCTTCTTTGCAATGCTTCGAGACCGGTGAATGTTTCTTCGAGCGTCCCTTCAAGATCACCCGTGTCAGAGAGTTTTAGGTGGGCTTTGTTCACGATTCGCGACTCCGAACTTTCGGGCATTGAGGTAATGACCCAACTGCCGCCATCTTTATCCATTCGCAAGCCGGAAACATGGGTCTCTACCCACGGAAGCATCCCAAATGGAGTGAAGGCTGCTCCAGGATCGCAATAAATTTCTTTGCCGTTAAGCTTTATGAGAACGACGTTCGCATCGAGCCTGTTTCTGTCCATGGTTTGCGGCATAAAGAAGTAATTGCTGCGGTCGGAGACCCACACCCCATAGGCTTCAATGCCCGCGGCCCTCACGAGAGCGAGATAAAGCCAGGTAATCTCGTCGCCGTTTCCATAGCCGTGTTTCCAAACATCTTCGACATTACTCGCAGACTTTTCCTTCGCGCGCTTTGTTTCCTCTTCGGTTTTTTGGACTTCGTAGGAAGTATTTCGTATCTGTTGCACGCGGGCGTAGATTTTCTCTGCTTTGACTTCAGGAGAATCGGTCGGCGACACAATTTGTGCCACCGCTTTCTCCATTGCCCCTCGCTTTCCGACAAAACTTTCCAGTCTTTCGTTCATCTTTTTGCCGGCTTTTTTCCAGAACTTATCGGGATCGCGTTCGAGAGCATCCTCGCTGTAGATAAAATCTACGCGGGATTTCAACTCGTTTTCCGGCGGCATAAAGTCTTCAGTATGGAAGGCTGAAATGTTGTTCGCTTCCAGCCGGATGACATGGTCAGGCCCGTCTTTGGGCGGGGATGTGCCTGCGGGCAACCAGTTCCAGCTCCACTTCAGGGTGAATTGACCCCGATCGCCCTGGTAAGGTCTCAGAGAAAATTTTGCACTCTTGGTAAACAGTTCATTGCTAAGAATCCAGTGCGAGCCCCAAACAAAATCCTCGGGCAAGTCCAACGTGTAGTAATACTCGATGATTCCACCGACCTGAACGTCAGGAAGAGTGAACGTTTTCGCCAGATACTTCAGGCCTCTGGCTTTGGCGATTTCCTTGTCGAAAACCTTTCCATCGAAATTTACGATGGAGCCATCCGGACGTATAGTTCGAGCCCGGACGTTGACAATGTTTCCCGCATCCTTATAGAAGGGGATTTCCACATCCGCGTATTTCCGGCCTTCTTCGGTAAGAATCTTGATACGGAAGTAATTGTCCTCGTGGGAGGTTGCGCCATTGTCGTCACGATCAACCTGGCGGAATAAGAGGATTGCAGACGCTCCCGCTGCATTGGGATCGCTGACCATCTTCAATTCCTCCGTGGAAACTGGCTGAAACCCAGGGCTTGCCGACGCCGCGTTAGGACAGATAACAATGAGCAGGGCAAGCAAGCAAGTGACGAACAAGCGTCGAATAAGCATGGCAACTCTCAACGAAGGAATGAATGCAAATCGCTGTCAGGGAAGGGATTCGGGCGTTTCTTGCGCACTACATCGCGCCGAAGTCCGCTCAGAACCGACTTTTCTGAGGGCTCCAACGTCGTATGGAACGCGACAATACAGGGATGCCGCGTCTATGTCAATAGAACTGTGGTGTGGGTGGATTCACGGCTAAGGAGCCGCGAAGAGGCCACTGCCTGCTGATCCGCTCACCCGTTTATAATAAAGGGTTCCTCATCCCTGTTCGTTAGTCCTTGTAGGGCGTGGGAATTGGAATTCATAGCGAAACGAGGCCGAGAGATAACTTTTCATTAATGTCCACGGAAACAATAGTGGTTCGCGGTGCGCGGGTTCACAATCTTAAAAATATAGATTTTGAGATCCCGCATAATGCATTGACGGTTGTCACCGGAGTTTCAGGCTCGGGAAAATCCTCGCTCGCGTTTGACACGATTTACGCTGAGGGGCAGCGGCGATATGTGGAGTCGTTATCGGCATATGCGCGGCAGTTTCTGGAACGCATCGAGAAACCAGATGTTGACGTAATTGATGGCATAGCGCCTGCGGTTGCGATCCGGCAGAAAAATTCCACGCGAAATCCGAGATCAACCGTCGGCACCGCAACCGAGATTTACGACTACCTGCGTTTGCTCTACGCGCGGATTGGCCGGACGTACTGCCTGCAATGCGGGGCCGAGGTAAAGAAAGATACAGTGGATGAAGTGGCGTCGGCAGTCTTGTCCATGCCCGAAGGGACGCGGCTGAATGTTCTTTTTCCGCTGCGTGTATCCGACGCCCCTCAGCCCGAAAAGAAGAAGAAAGCCGGCAGCGGTAAGAAGAAAACGCCTGTTCCAAGTCCGCATACGGATCTGCTCAAAACTCAACTTTTTGAGGTTCGTCAGCGCGGCTTCAACCGTCTTTATCAGAGTGGTCAGATATTCGAATTCTCGTCTCCCGAATCGCTGTTGGAGGTAAATTTTGCGGAACCTGTGTTTCTGCTGGTGGACCGGCTGGCAGTTTCGCCGGAGGTGCGGGCACGAATCGTTGATGCGATAGAAATCTGTTATCGCGAGACAGGCGAAGTTGTTTTTGAAACCGCTCCCCGCGACGGGAAGCCACCGGAATACCTGCGGTTTTCACAACGATTTGAATGTAAGCAGTGCAACATCCGCTATGACGAGCCGGAGCCGCATTTATTTTCATTTAATAATCCGTTCGGCGCTTGCCCGCGATGCCAAGGATTTGGAAATACCATTGACTTCGATATCGGCCTGGTAATTCCGGATACTTCGAAGACGCTGAACGAGGGTGCAATCGAGCCATGGACCAAGCCCAAATATAAGACACTGTTTACTGAGCTCAAACGATTTGCCCGGCAGATGAGTGTTCCGCTCAATGTGCCATGGGAGGAACTGAAGCCAGAGCAGCAGAAAGCGGTGATGGAAGGCGATGGATCGTTTCCGGGAGTCCGGGGGTTTTTTAAGCATCTGGAGCGCAAGAAATACAAGCTGCACGTTCGAGTGTTTCTTAGCCGCTATCGGGGATATTCGCTCTGTTCCGATTGCGAAGGGACGCGCCTGCGGACCGAAGCGCGGCAGGTAAAGATTAATGGCAAGAATATTTGCCAGCTTTGTTGCATGACGATTGAGCAGGTTGCACAATTTGTGGATCAGCTTGAGTTGACCGCGGAGGAAACAGGGATTGCGGAGAGACTTCTCGAAGAAATTCGCGAGCGGCTGCGGTTCCTTAAAGATGTGGGGCTGGATTACCTCACGCTGGACCGTCTTTCCTCGACACTCTCCGGCGGCGAGGCGCAACGGATTCAGCTCGCAACTTCTCTGGGATCGCGGCTGGTTGGAACGTTGTACGTGCTCGACGAGCCTTCGATTGGACTTCATAGTCGCGACACGCATCGCCTGATAAAGATCCTGCATGGCCTGCGTGATCTGGGGAACACGATTCTCGTCGTTGAGCACGACCCCGATGTCATGCGGGCTGCGGATACAATCCTCGATCTCGGGCCGGGTGCGGGCGAACACGGAGGGAAAATTATCGCATCGGGCACTTATGACGAGATCCAGAAAATGCCGGCGTCACTAACTGGGCGCTATCTTGCCCACGAACTGCGAATACAGATTCCGGGCAAGAGACGGAAAGTTGGACGCGAGGAAATCAAGCTTTACGGAGCGCGAACTCACAACCTGAAGAACCTGAACATCACGATTCCTTTGGGAATGCTGGTGGCTTTAACCGGTGTCTCGGGTTCTGGCAAGTCCACTCTGCTACACGACGTCTTATACAAGGCATTGGCCGCGGCGAAACGGCAAGCGAACGGCTTCCCCGGCTTCCCTCCCACAGATGCGGGTTGGGAGCGGTTGGAAGGGGACGAATTTATAGATGAAGTTGTGCTGGTGGATCAATCCCCAATCGGGCGCACACCGCGATCGAATCCCGTGACTTATATCAAAGCTTTCGATGCCATTCGGGATTTGTTTGCTTCCCTTCCCGAAGCTCACAAACGCGGATTCACACCGGGACATTTTTCTTTCAATATCGCGGGCGGCCGATGTGAAGTGTGCCAGGGCGATGGTACGGTTACCGTGGAGATGCAGTTTCTTGCCGACGTTGAACTGGTTTGCGAGGAGTGTAAAGGCACGCGCTATAAGCCGCAGGTTTTGGAAGTTCGTTATCGTGGGAACAATATCCATGAGGTCTTGAATCTTACGGTCAAAGAGGCGTTGCAGTTCTTTGGCGGCGTTCCAAAGATTGTGGACAAATTACGCGTGTTGGAAGAAGTGGGACTGGGATATTTGCGGCTGGGCCAGTCAGCTACGACCCTGTCAGGAGGGGAAGCGCAGCGCATGAAACTGGCGGCACATTTGCAGCCGGCGGCGCGTGGGATTGGGCGTCCCGCAGGCCTGCCAGCCAAACGGCGATTGCGCGTACTCTATATTTTTGACGAGCCGACTACTGGACTGCATTTCGACGATGTAAGCAAGCTACTCTCGGCATTCCGGAGATTGATAGATGCGGGCGGTTCAGTTCTTGTAATCGAACACAACCTTGAAGTGATCAAGACCGCGGATTGGGTTATTGATCTTGGACCTGAAGGCGGAGATCGCGGCGGCTATGTTGTAGGAGCCGGCCCGCCGGAGATGATCGCGGCATTGCCGGCTTCACATACTGGGCACTATTTGGCGCATGTACTCAATGGAAACAAACCGAGTGCCAACCAGTCGGCTTGAGCGATCTTCAGATTGCTTATTGAAGAGCGGCGTTCCACCCAAGTCAGGAAGATACTTTTCTTTTTGCGCCTTCATGACGCGACCGACACGTGTTTCTCTATCAGATATATTGACAGTGATTCTGCTGGCAGGAATCACGGTCGGGCAAACGAAGACGACCGTTACCCATCACCGCACGGTGGAGCAGAATTCTTCGGCACAACTTACGCAGGCTGAAAACGCGATTGAGAAGCGCGACTACCCGACCGCGGAGGCCCTTCTGCAAAACATTGTCCGGGAAAGTCCTGACAACTACCAGGCATGGTTTGATCTCGGATTCACTTTCCACGCGCAGGGTAAAACGGACGAGTCCATTGCGGCCTATCGCAAATCGGTCGCGGCGAATCCGGAGGTGTTCGAATCGAATCTGAATCTCGGGCTGACGCTTGCACAGTCGCGGAATCCCGACGCAGAGCAGTTTCTTCGGGCAGCTACTAAAATGAAGCCCACAGCCCATATAGAAGAAGGACAATCCCGTGCGTGGATGTCACTGGCGCACGTAATTGAAGCGACCAAGCCGGAAGAGGCCCTGGAAGCTTATCGCCAAGCAGCACTTCTCCAACCAACCGACTTGGAACCTCATCTCTCCGCAGGGCAGTTGCTCGAGAAGCAGGGCCGGTTTGAGGATGCGGCGAAGGAATACAGGCAGGCACTCGCTTTGGACGCTACATCCACCGATGCTATGACCGGCCTTGCCAACGCGTATATGCGGGGACATCAACTTCCGCAAGCCGAAGAAATGTTACGTAAACTCGCCGCTCTCCGTCCAAATGATGGGGTGATTCATAATCAATTGGGAGAATTCTGGCAGCAGAAGGAAAGAAAGACGATGCGATTGCGGAATTGGAGACCGGCCTGAAACTCACTCCGGGCGATAGCGCCGCGCAACGAGATCTCGCAGACATGTATACGGATTCTGAAAAATACGATAAAGCAGAGGCGGCTTACCGGACGGTCTTGCAGAAGATTCCGGGGGATTCAGAAGTGCACGACATGCTTGGAAAAGCTTTCCTGAAAGAGCGCAAATTCCCCGAAGCGCAGCAGGAATTCATGGAGGCCGTGCGCTTAAAACCGGATTTTGGCGCCGCTTACGGCGATCTGGCGGTTGCGGCCAACGAAAACAAAAACTATGACCTGGCGATTAAAGCCGCCGACGCCCGCGCCAAATTCCTTCCGGAGATTCCCATCTCATACTTCTTGCGTGCTACGGCCTACGACCACCTGCGTGACAGAAAACAGGCGGTCTTGAACTATCATAAGTTCCTGGAGGTTGCGAACGGACAATTTCCGGATCAGGAGTGGCAAGCTCGCCAGCGTCTGAAGGCGATCGAGCCGAAAAGATAAACCGCAATCGTCATGCATCTACGGATCACAATCGTTATATTGCTTGTCGCTATGTCGGTGCCGTCATTGGGCGCCAAAGCAGACCAGGATGAGGTTTCCCGTCTCATCAATCGCGCCCAAACTGCTCCTATCGGGCAGCAACCGGGCCTATATACGAATATTGCCGAACGCGAATTACAATTAGCTGATCAATTGTATTCGGCGGACAACGTGGAAAAAGCACGCGCCGCAATCGCGGACGTGCTCACTTATTCGGACAAGGCCAGCGAGGCCGCAATTCAAACCGGCAAGGATCTCAAGCATACAGAAATCGCTATGAGAAAAATGTCCTTCAAGTTGCGGGATATGGAACGGAAGTTAACTTTCAGCGACCAGCCGCCTTTACAGGACGCGTCCGATCATCTCGAAAAACTGCGCAGCAGCCTTCTGGCACGCATGTTCAAGAAAGGAAAATGATTCGCCCGCGCGCAATCATCGGGATTCTGGTCTCGGGAGTGCTGCTCCTTCCCGCATCCTACGCCCAAACCAAGCGGGATGATCCGCTGACGCCTCTGGAAGTTGATCAACTGCGAGATCAGGCGCAGGACGCCGATCTCCGCATGAAATTGTTTGTTCAGTTTGCGCGTCAGCGCCTGGATGCGATTGACAAGGTTCGCTCAGATCCTAAAGTTACGGATCGTGGAGCAGCAACCCATGACGGACTTCAAGCCTTCCTCGATGTGTACGACGAAATGAATGACAATGTGGATGCTTACGACGATCAGAAGGCCGACTTTCGAAAAGGCCTGAAACTGATCATTGAGGCGGATGTTGAATTTCAGGCTAAACTTCGGGCCTTGCAAACGTCGGTGAATCCAAATAAAGACGATCTCAAGGTTTATGAATTCCTGCTCCAGAGTGCGCTGGATACTGTTGATGACAGCACCAAGGATCATCGGGAACTGTTGGCACAGCAGGAAGAAGCGGCCAAACACAAGAAGAAACCAAATCGCAAGTGAAGTCTTCAGGGCATCTGATGTGGCAATTCAGCGATTCAACTGTCGTGCTAATCTTGCCTTGACGTGACAGACCAGCTTCTTCAAATCTTTCACCATCATTACCGGGAACTTCGTCCTCGCGCTCCCATTCCAGAGTTAACCGTTGAATTTTTTCCGTTCGCCAATCTCAATAACACGATTCGCCTGCGGGAGGGGAAGTTGCGGGTACGGCTCTCCGACATTCTGGAGGGCGCGCCAGAAACGGTTCTGCAAGCGATTGCTCACATTCTTTTGGCCAAAATGTATCGGAAGGATATTGCAAGAGAACACTCAACCCGATACCACCGATACGTATCGAGCCATGATATTGCGGAGAAAGCGCATCTGTTGCGGCACCTCCGGGGACGAAAGAGAATCGGACTGGATCGGGGGCGGATTTATGATCTCGAATCTATTTTCGACGATCTTAATGTCAGGTTCTTTCATGGCCTGCTTGCGCGACCCCGGATCACATGGAGCGGCAACGTGTCCCGCCATCGCCTGGGCCATTACGATCCTGCGCACAATACGATCGTTGTGAGCCGAGTTTTTGATCAATCGCGGGTGCCGTGCGCGGCAGTCGAGTACATCGTTTATCACGAAATGCTGCATTTAAAATATCCGGTAAAGTTGCGGGGAAACCGGCGCTGCATTCATCCGCCGGAATTTCAAGCAGAAGAAAAGTTATTCCCTGACCTGGAAACGGCGAAGCTCTTTCTTAAGCGCCTCTAACCTCTCAATGGAAGGCGGCGTGATTACGAAGGTACATACAGGAATCACTGTATTGAGGGCTGGGTCCGGCAACAATAGAATTCCGGTTGCTTCTCATGCTCCGAACTCCCCCTCGGGGCAGCATGTCTTCTAAGAGATTTATCTAAAATTTTGTCTACAGGAACCGCGTCAGCGATGGGTTCGCGAACACAGATGTCCGTGCTGTGCGTCGAAGACGAAGAATCGCAGCTCAAACTCAGAAAAGTTTTATTCGAGTCAGCGGGATTTTTGGTTTTCGGAGCGCGCACGGGAGTTGAGGCGTTGGAACTTTTTCGCGCGAATATCGTGGACCTGGTTGTTCTCGACTATTGGATGGCCGGGATGAATGGTTTAGCGGTCGCCACCGAACTAAAAAGACTTCGGCCCGCGACTCCCATCATAGTGCTATCGGGATGGACTTCGTTGCCAGGCGAAACTATTGGACTTGTGGACGCCTGGTTTCGAAAAGCCCAGGTGCAGCCCGACGAACTTCTCATCGAGGCAGCCAGGCTGGTCAATCAAACCAATGGCTCCGGTGGATGAATAGGCCAAGATTGCGAAGTCCGATGGATGATGTGTGCGAGCATCACTGGCATCACCAACGGAAAACCTATCTCCATCCAATGACGAAAACGAACGATCCGTTCTCGTTTCCCACCAGCTTCATTCTTATTTCATTGCTGTCGGTTTCCACTCTTTTTATCGGGCCCCAAGACGTTATCCACGCTCAAGTTCTGGAGGCCAATTCCGGGTCCGATAATCCCCTAAGTCAAATGAGCCTGGAGCAACTCGGTAACATCGAAGTGACGACGGCCTCCAAAGCGCCAGAGGAGGTATGGAAAACTCCAGCTGCCGTGTACGTCATAACCCAGGAAGACATTCAGCGTTCGGGCGCAACCAATATTCCGGAAGCTCTGCGGCTGGCGCCCGGTATCGAGGTTGCCCGCATTGATGGCGACAAGTGGTCCATCGGAATTCGCGGCTTCGGAAGCAGGCTGGCGCGATCAGTTCTAGTGCTCATTGACGGCCGTACGGTTTATACGACCCTGTTTGCCGGAACTTATTGGGAAGTGCAGGACACGCTGCTCGATGATATTGACCGCATTGAGGTCATCCGCGGCCCCGGCGGCACGATTTGGGGACCGAATGCTGTCAACGGGGTCATTAACATCATTACCAAGAAAGCCAAGGACACTCACGGCACGCTCGCCTCTGCGTGCGGCGGCAATATAGAGCAAGGCTTCGCGAATTTGCGGCATGGTGGAGGCAACGGCAAGAGCCTCGACTATCGAATCTATGGCAAGGGCTTCAACCGCGGACCTGAGTACCACACGGATGACCAGAATTACGACGATTGGCGCGGCGGCCAAGCGGGTTTCCGGATGGATTGGGCTAAAAATGAGCGGGACAACTTCACCGTGCAAGGCGATATTTATGATCAAGCTGATGGGGAGAGTGTGCAGGCCACAAGTTACACTCCGCCCTACTCAGAGATATTAGACGGCGATGCTCGTCTATCGGGCGGAAATATCATGGGCCGCTGGACGAGAACCCAGGGCGAGGGCAAGGATATTCAAATCCAAGCCTACTATGATCGGACCAACCGGTATGAGCCTAACCTCGGCGATATTCGAGACACATTCGACGTAGATTTTCTACAGCGATTCCATGTTGTACGCCAGGAAATCTCCTGGGGCCTGGGAACACGCATCGTCCCGGCCACCAATATTGAAGTAGTGTCCGGTCTTACTTTTCAGCCGGACAAGAGAACCGACGAGCTCTACACGGGATTTTTCCAGGACGAAATTGCTCTGGTTGAAAACCGGCTAACCCTCTCGGTCGGGTCGAAACTGCTGCGGACCAATTTCAGCCCCTTTCAATTGGAGCCAAGCGTTCGCCTGCTCTGGACTCCCACGGAAAAACAGACCTTCTGGACGGCGTTTACTCACGCGGTGCGGACTCCCGCAGATGTCGAGCGAGACTTTTTTCTATCCGGCTATATCGGCCCCGGCCCCGGCGGCCTGCAATTCTTCGCGCGCTTTAATGCCAATAAGAACTTTCGCTCGGAGCAAATGAATGGCTACGAGCTCGGCTACCGGCGGCTCATTACGAAAACGTTATACGTGGATTTTGCTGGCTATTACAACCATTACAGCGATTTGTTCAGCGAGGATATAACTGGTTCCCCGTTTATCGAGGACAATCCTCCCCCGACTCATATTCTGCTTCCGGCAGAGTTCGGCAACGGACTTCTCGGGACCACCAAAGGCGTTGAGATAGCGCCCGAGTGGCGTCCAACCCGCTTCTGGCGCTTGCGGGGATCGTATTCATATTTGCAGATGGATATTGAGAAATCACGCAACTCTCTGGATATAGGCACCGCCCCGGGAATTGAGGGATCAAGCCCCAAACATCAGGCGATGGTTCAATCGGGGTTCGATATCTCCAAGAATCTCACGCTGGACCTTTCGTACCGGTACATCAGCGCCTTACCAGGCCAAGCGGTCCGGGCCTACTCGACGGGGGATGCAGTGTTTGGATGGCGGTTCAATGAGCATCTTCGGTTGTCGCTCGTAGGCAACAATCTGTTGCAGCCCTATCATGCCGAAGATGGTGGCGATCCGGGGCCGCTGGTTTTGATCAAGCGAAGCGCTTACGCAAAACTTACCTGGCAGAATTGATCTTGACTCTTCTGTCAAAAATCGAGCGGCGGCAATCCTCTTGTCTGCCGGTAGTGCGAACGCACCGCTCACGCGGAACTGTTCGCTATATCGCATTGCTACTTTTTCTCTTCCCTGTCATGGGGAGAATTGCGCCTGCACAGCAGTCGCACGCGACAGACTCTCAAGTTAAGGCCGCCTACCTCTATAACTTTGGAAAATTTGTCACCTGGACCGGCGCGAATGCCGGAAGCGAAGCCTCGTTTGAGATCTGTGTGCTGGGAAAAGATCCTTTTGGAGTGGTTCTCAATTCCACTGTCGCGGGGGGAAATATAGCGGATAAGCAGGTAACCGCGAAAAAGATTTCGAGTCTTCAGGAATCGGACCATTGCCGCATTGTGTTTATCAGCTCGTCGGAACAGGCGCGATTGAAGCCCATACTCGCGGCGGCGAAGGCGGGCGGGACATTAACTGTCAGCGATATTCCTCATTTTGCCGATAAAGGCGGAATGATTGAATTTGTTCCTCAGGAAAACAAGGTTCGCTTTGAGGTAAACCTTCCCGCAACCGAAGAAGCGGGCTTGATCCTCAGTTCGGAGTTGTTGAAAGTCGCCACCAGGGTAATTGGAAAGACGGGAAATTGAGAGACGACACTGCCCTATAACCAGTCCATCTCGAAGAAGCTCACGGCAATGAACATGCTGGTGAGCGCCGCCGCCCTGCTGCTGGCTTGCGCCGCGTTCTTCGCCTATGACCAGATTACGTTTCGTCAAGGCCTGGTGCGGACGCTTTCAGCGCAAGCGCAAATTATCGGATCGAACAGTGTCTCTGCACTCATATTTAACGATCCCCAATCGGCTACGAATACGTTGTCAGCACTGAAGAATTCCCCGAATATTGCATCGGCTGGCGTCATCACTTCTGACCAGCGGCCTTTTGCGCAATATTCGCGCGACGCGGGCGATACAGTTCTCAGCATTCCGCCGCCACCCGAGGGGAAAGTTGAAGCCTACTGGTTTAAGACGACACACCTGGTTCTTGTCCACTCCATTGTGTTTCAAGGCAAGACTCTGGGGTTTGTTTACCTGCGCGCCGACTTGCGCGAGTTGGATCAACGCCTGAAAAGATATGCGACCATAGCGTTCGTTGTATTGCTGCTATCGCTGCTCGCCGCTTTGATCGTATCTGCGCTGTTTCGGCGGTCGGTCGCCGAACCTATTATTCAGTTGGCCGAGGTTGCGCGGGCGGTCTCGCAGGATAACAACTATTCTGTGCGTGCCGCGCCGGCGGCAGCGCAAGACGAGATTGCTTTGCTGATTGACGCCTTCAATAACATGTTGCAGCAGATTCAGCACCGCGACAACGCGCTTCAGGAAGCGCATGACGAACTTGAGGAGAGAGTCGAAGAACGAACACGTGAATTGGTTTCTTCGAACCGCGAACTCGAAGCCTTTTCTTACTCGGTGTCGCATGATCTGCGCGGCCCCCTTGAAGTCATGAACGGCTTCAGTTACGTGCTGCTAAAAAATTATGCGGCCAAACTGGATTCGAACGGTAAAGAGTGCTTGCAAAGTATCCGGTCGGCAGCCCGGCGAATGTCGGAGCTCATTGATGACTTACTGAATCTTTCGCGGGTTACAACAAGTGATATGCATCGCGAGGAGATTGATTTGAGTTTATACGCACGAACGATTATGGAAGAGCTATGCCGCTCCGCGTCCGGACGACATGTTGAATTCGTGGTTCCCTCCCGGGTGCAGGCGTATGCGGACTCTCGTCTGGTGCAGATCGTAATGCAGAATCTCCTCGAGAATGCCTGGAAATACACTTCCCATCATGATCAGGCGCGCATCGAGTTCGGTTGCGTAGAAAAAGATGGCAGCATGATCTATTTCGTAAAGGATGATGGCAGTGGCTTCGATCCCCGTTCAACAGACCGGCTTTTTCAACCTTTCAACCGCCTTCATACCGCGTCAGAGTTCCCTGGCAATGGAATTGGACTCGCAACCGTGCGGCGCATCATTCAGAGGCACGGCGGAGAAGTTTGGGCCGAAGGCGTGGTTGAAAAGGGAGCAACTTTTCACTTCACCCTCGAACCCAGCCGGAGTGGCGGCGCACGTTCGAACTACGATGCTTAAGCGTTCTGCCGTCTGTTCGCATTGAAATTTTTCCTCCCCACCTTTCCTCTTTACACCGGTTCCCTGATTTGAGACAGTTATCCGTGGAAAACCAATCTGTCGTCGTCCTCGACTTTGGCGCCCAATATTCGCAGCTGATTGCGCGCCGCATCCGTGAACAAAATATTTTTTCGGTTGTCCTGCCGTGTAACTCTTCGCTGGCCGAAATACGAAGTTATTCTCCAGTGGGAATTATCCTGTCCGGAGGGCCTTCCTCGGTTTACGACAAAGACGCTCCCACCGCCGATAAGGGCATATTCGATCTTGGCGTGCCGGTTCTTGGCATTTGCTATGGCCTGCAATACATGGCGCATGCGCTCGGAGGCAAAGTGCATCCGGCTGACAAGCACGAATACGGCCATGCGAAAGTGGAAGTCTCAGACGGATCGCAGCTTTTTGAAGGGCTGCCGAAGGTTCTGACGGTTTGGATGTCGCATGGCGACGAAGCGACTGAACTTCCTCCCGGTTTTCGGTTAACTGCCCAGTCACCCAACGCGGTTGCCGCGATCGAGAATTCCGAAAAGCGATTATGGGCCGTGCAATTTCATCCCGAAGTTCATCACACGCCGCTGGGAACCGACATCCTGCGTAATTTCGCGCTTAAGATTTGCGCGGCAAAGCCAAACTGGACCGCGCAACGCTTTATTGATGAAACCATCGCCAGTGTCAGACAAACGGTGGGAACAGGCCGCGCCATTTGTGCGCTTTCCGGCGGCGTGGATTCGGCAGTGGCTGCGACGCTGGTGGATCGCGCTTTGCGGGACGAAAACGGTACTTCGCGATTAACTTCAGTTTTTGTGAATAACGGAGTTTTGCGCAAGAACGAATTCGAGAAAGTGCAACAGTCTTTGCGCGACAAACTGGGATTGCACGTCGTCGCCGTAGACGCGACCGAGCGGTTTTTGAACAAGCTTGCGGGAATCACCGATCCCGAAACCAAGCGCAAGATCATTGGCGCGGAGTTCATCGCCGTATTCGACGAAGAGGCCAATCGAATTGCAAAGCAGGAAGGCAGCGTGGATTGGCTGGTGCAAGGCACGCTGTATCCGGATGTTATTGAGTCCCGCTCCGTCCGCGGCCCATCGCAGGTAATTAAATCTCATCACAATGTTGGCGGGCTTCCGGACAAGATGAAGCTCAAGCTGATCGAACCCTTAAAGGATTTGTTTAAGGATGAGGTCCGAAAGATTGGTAGGGACTTGGGAATGCCTGAGGAAATCCTGCAACGGCAACCCTTCCCTGGCCCTGGGCTTGCCGTGCGAATTCTAGGCGAAGTCACCGCCGAGCGACTGGCAATTCTAAGAGAGTGTGACGACATTGTGGTCACCGAAATAAAGCGGGCAGGCTTGTACACAAAAATTTGGCAGTCTTTCGCTGTGCTGTTGCCGGTCATGTCGGTCGGAGTGATGGGCGATCAGAGGACTTATGCCTATACATGTGCCGTCCGCGCCGTTCACTCGGAAGACGGCATGACCGCGGACTGGGTACCACTGCCTCATGAAGTCTTGAAAACAATTTCAAGCCGCATCGTGAACGAGGTGAAGGGCGTCAATCGGATCGTTTACGACATCACCTCGAAGCCGCCCGGAACAATCGAATGGGAGTAAATACCTTCTAGTTCGATGTCTCCGTAAACGTCGCAACAGGATGCCCTAGGCCATAAGGCCCCTCAGCAGTAACGTGCACCGTGCCGGTCGTCGAAGGAAGTGTTAGTACGACGGACGCCACACCCGAAGAATTTGTTGTAACGATGCGCTGGGAGAGTGACCCCGCATCCGTAGTAAAGAAAATACTGGCTCCCGTCGCCGTCCCTCCTGATGCTCCAGGACTGAGAGTCGCAGCGAGCGTGATGTTCGTGCCGTGCGTGCCACTGCCTGGGTCTCCTGTCTTCGCTATCGTTGCGGCAGGTTTGCCGACGACAATCCAGCCGCCTTGGGTCTGCGTTGCGACGCTGTCGGTGCCAGTGACGGTGAAGTGGTAGAAACCGGGAGTACTACCCGCCGTGATGGTGATTGTTCCCTTCTGCGTGGGCGTAATGTTTGCCTGCGCGAGTGTTACCGACGCGATGCCCGAGTCTGATGTCGGAGAACTGAGAGTTACATTCGCGGTCCCGCCGATGATCTTCGGCTGCAACGTAACCGTGCCGCCTGCGGGCACCATGATCGTGTCCGGATTCAGATCCCATTCACTGGCCGGAACGGTAGCGGTCGTACCGGTGATGACTAACAATGTTACCGTATAGGGCGCGAAAGTCATCGTTGAGCCCCATGAACTGGACGACGATGCTTTGATAACCGTCGGAGCGGTCGCGGCCAGCGTATAACTGACGACCGAACTCGGCGTAAATCCGTTCAACGCAAATTGCACTTGCGCGCCGTTCGCCGGATCTTTATTGATGACCATCATGGTCAGGGTTTTTCCAGTGGAATCCAGTGCCGCATAGGAGCCGAAGAGATTCGGATCGGCATTGTGCGTCGCCGAAACCGAAATCGTGCCGAATCCGTGATGTGCACCGTCGTAGTTTGTAAACAATTTCAACGCCAGATAATTCGGATTGGCGGAATCTGGAGCCGTCCATCGCGAAGCCAGATATACTCGCTCGCGGCCGAGAATTCCGTAAGCGTCCGCGTCGCCCAATGCAGTTGAGAAATCGGCTGCGCCCGCAAATTCGGCGCTCCATTCGGTGATGCTGAATTGCGTACCGGGATAGATTTCGTTCACGATCGCCCGCATGCGCGGGATACGGAACGGCTTCGAATCAAGCGGCTCATTACTGAAGCCACCATTCGCGATGTAGGACGCTTCGCTGGTGTATGTCGGATCCCACCAGTCGCGATAAATGCGCACGGCCAGCGCTTGCTTCTGCGCCTGAGCGAAATTTGTCGTGTCGGGACCGTCCGGATAAGCGTGGATGTCGAAGATGTCCAGCGATCTTGAGTTATTTGCAAGGTCCGACCACGCAACTTCATTTAGCCACCAGGGAAGAAAATCCACTCCACCGTGGCTGGATGTTTCGCTGCTCCCGGTCGCAGACCTCCAGTAGAAATACCAGCAGCAACTTACCGGACCCAAGCGAATCGCCAGCGGATCCCAGCCCTTCAGAGCGCGGGACTCCGTCAAATAGGTATCGCGAAGCTCGTTATAAGTTGCGGGGTTCGGATGGATATCTCTGTGAGTGCCGCCCCATATGTCTATTTCGTTGTCCATGTTGTAGAAATGCGGCGCGGTTCCGAAGGCGGGCGCCAAAGCAGCGGTCCACTGATTGCGGTAAACGCTTCCGGCGGGATCGGTTCCCTGCGGCGGTCCATCCAGCAATGGGAAGTAGGCGTCGTTGGGGTTCGCAGTGAGATACGCGGGAGAGCTGTCGCAATTCCCTCCCGCGGTTATTCCGTCACCGGCGTCCGTGTTGAAAGGATCGGCATGGCATTGCGCGCCATACTTTGCGATAGAAAAGCTCCAATGCAAGTTTGCAGGGGAAGCAACTTCAGCAGTTTTCGCCACCCACGGCAACATCGCAATTGTTGTGAGCGGATGGCTTCCAGCCGCTATTACGTCCTTGATGAACTGTGCTGAGTCGCCGTCGGCACTGGTGCCCAAAGCGGTGGTGTCGAAGTCTTCAAAGAAGTAATCGTTGTCGGCGTTATACGTGTGCAACTGCCAGTTGTAGGTGGATGTCGCATTGCCGCCCCAGCGCACCACCGATAATCCGCTGTCCGTAATGGTGGCGGCATCTTTGGGATAGCTTCCACCGTACACGTAAGGACTGATCGGATGACGATTGCTGAGAACGTCTACCGTTACTTGGACCGCCGTGGCTGGCGGTATCGGCGTTGCGGTCGCCTCGCTCGAGTTCCCACTTTCCCCGACCGAATTGAGCGCCGACACGACGTAGTAATACACGGTTCCATTTGTGAGTGCGGTGTCAACATAAGCGGCTGCCGTTGGCGCTGCAACTTGCGTGTAGGGGCCTCCAGTCGTGGTACCACGCTTTACGTGATAGCTCGTAGCGCCCGCGCTAGCCATCCAGGAAAGAGTCACCTGCTGGTTTCCCGTAGTCGCTGTCAGGCCCGTTGGAGCGCCCGGAGCGCTGCCGCCGCCACCGCTATTGCTGTTCGAATTAGAGCCCCCACCGCATCCTTGCAGGAGGGAAACTGCTGCGAGTAAAAGCACAGATATCCGTGGGGAAACCCAGTTGAAGGTTTGGGACATGGCGGTTATGTTAACGAAAAAAACGAAATCTCCAAAGCGAAAGTTGCCCGTGACGATATGACTAAAGCGCTACTCGTCCATCCCATTGACCTGCGCGCCTGCTTGACTATGGACGGTAATCGGGTAACATCCCTTCTCTACTCAAAACAGAAGAATGCGGCGCGATCGCTCGTTCTTTCGTAATCTCACGTACCGCAAAATTAAATGTCATATTGAACCAGATGCCCGCCAGTTTTCAGCGATTTAGCGCAATTGCCATTCGCCTACTGGTTGTGGCGTGGGCGTCGTTGCTTCTGCTGAGTTGTGGCGGTTCGGCGGTCTCCTCCGCACCCGCTGGTCCCACCGCGCCGCC
Organism: uncultured Acidobacteriaceae bacterium; assembly: GCA_963796015.1. Classification (GTDB taxonomy): domain Bacteria; phylum Acidobacteriota; class Terriglobia; order Terriglobales; family Acidobacteriaceae; genus PALSA-188. Next base: position 50,729 of record CAWCJR010000003.1, read on the forward strand.
GGTGAACTCAGTTGCAGCCACCAATGCGAAGTTATTCTCGAATGTGCAGGCGCAGGCAGGATGGGCTGGGTCAGCTTTGCTCCCCACCGCTTATGCAGTCTGTTCGACTTGCAATCCCGCTGGCCCTCAGGCCACGTGGTCTATGACTCAACAAGTGGGCACGCCTTCCATGACCGGAAATGCTACGCAAATGGATATTGGAGGCCAAACGGCATTCTCCGATATCTTATGGAATAACCATCTCATCGGAGATTTTTCGTCGCAGGGTGTTCCCGACCCCGACCATACCGTGGTTCCATCCCTACATAACTTCATCTACGATGTTTACTTTTATTCGACGAACATGCCTGCATCGCAAGCCGTTGAGTTCGACATTAATCAGTTCGTGGATGGGCAATCTTACATTTGGGGACATGAGTGTCGAATCGCCGGAGGAAACGAATGGGATATCTGGGACAATCAAAATCAGGCCTGGATTCCCACCGGGATCGCGTGCAATCCGGTTAATGATTCATGGAATCATGTCATCATTCAGGTACAGCGAACCAGCCAGAATCAACTTTTGTTTCAATCCATCACACTGAACGGGCAAACATCGGTACTCAATCATTACGAAAATCCGACGTCCAGCAGTTGGCACGGAGTGACCATCAATTTCCAGCAGGATGGAAATCGGATTCAAGAATCGTATTCCGTCTGGCTTGACAACCTGACTTTCAGCTACTGGTAGTGTGACGCCACTGATCAATGATTGATAGATGGTGAGCGCGGTAGGAATCGAACCTACAACCTACTGATTAAGAGTCAGTTGCTCTGCCAATTGAGCTACGCGCCCGGACGTGGAATAAAACAGGAAGGACAGAAGCAAGAGTATAACATTCTAGCGAGAAGCGTCCCTCGTCCGCACACTTGTGCCACCGCTAGAAACGCTGGCCTAGAAACGCTGGCGAAGATTCGCAGTGAAGCCTTGCACCGAATTCGTCACGCTGGCAGTGGGGCGTCGCGGCGGCAATTCTTGCGATGTGATTGGTGGACGCTCTTCGAGCGTTCCGAGAATCGCCAAATCGTCAACGCGCAAGGTTAGGAATTGTTGGCCAGCACAAATTGCGTCCATCAATCTGATCTGCCGGGCATTCAGTACTTTTGCAGGCAAAGTTTGAAAGTGACGAAATATCCAAAGCAAATAGATCCGCTGTGCAAAAGATGGTCTGAAATATCTTGGTCCGAGCGGCGTCAGCACCCGCAAGACGCCACCAAAGAGTTTCTGAGTCCACATAAAACACAATCCTGAGAGTTGAGTTTTCGCGCCAGAGTGTTGTAACGGCGAGCATTATTGCACCGAATTCGAGGCATTGGTACAAAAAAATGCACATTCTTTGCAGAAGTGATGCTCGAAGGGTTTAGAGATTTCTCAGATTGCACGAAGAATGGTGCAGAAACGCGATTTTCAACGGCTAGCCGATCAATTCAGGCAGGAATTGCATGTCTCGCACTTCCGCGGCTACGCCATGCCTCTTTCCGTCCGCATTATCTTCTACGCGGACGACTGTGGCCTGGCAGCAGACCCAGCGCTTCTCGCCGCTCGTGAGCTCCGGAGGCAGGATCAAAACCATTTCAACATTGTTTCCCTGGCGGATAGGAAATTCGGTGTAAAAAAATATGCCATTCGAACTCAGATCGCGCGTCTGCCCAGTGGCTTGAAGATTTGTGTCAGCCGCAGTGATCGTAACCGGGACCTGCACGGGAACCCGTTCTCCTGCGCGCCGCTCGATCTTGTTATTCGGCATCGCAGGAGGGTACCACAGGTGTCAGGGCCGTTGGTACAGCTGCGAAATCCGATCAACCACGAAGGACACCAAGTTGCACGAAGGAAACCTTCGAAATGGCTTTGTATTCTTTGTTAACCGGTTTCTTCTGCCGCAGCTGAACTGGCTCCTTACGGTCGGACCCGATTTGGGCACCAGGGGAACGATGGCGAGCCGTACAATAATGCCATGCCGATTCCGAGGGAAATACGGGGAAAACAATACCTCAGCCTCGCTACGTTTCGCAAAACTGGAGCGGCAGTGCGCACCCCGGTATGGTTCGCCGAGGATAACGACAAGCTTTACGTCATGACCCGTGATGACTCTGGAAAGTACAAACGGATACGGAATAATTCCGAGGTCCGGATTGCTCCTTGCACGATTCGTGGAAAAGCAACCGGCCCGGAATTCGTGGGCTCAGCGCTGATTCTTCCGCCCGGAGCGTGGCCGGCAGCCCGCGCTGCCATGCGGCGGAAGTACTGGATGGCGCGGCTGCCGTTTTGGAGCAAGCGGAATATCTATCTCGAAATTGAGGTAACTGGATAGACCCTTTCCACTCCTGACAGTATGATCTGAGCCTCATGTTTTCCAATCGCACCGGCTGGGCTCTTACTCCAAATCGCTTCACAACAGTTCAACGAGAACTGCAAGCCGCTGGAGTTCGGGTGCTAGACCTGACGGTGTCAAATCCAACTCGTGCGGGGATTTCCTATGACGCGGAAACCATCTTGGATTCGCTTCGCAATGCGGCGGCGATGGATTACGATCCGCAACCCAAGGGATTGCTCACCGCGCGTGAAGCTGTAGCCGCGTATTACCACGAAGATCATGACACCGTTCTGAATCCAGAATCAGTGGTTCTTACCGCGAGCACCAGCGAAGGTTACTCGTATGTTTTCCGGCTATTGTGCAATGCCGGCGATGAAATTCTGGTGCCGAAGCCAAGTTATCCGCTGTTTGAATTTCTGGCTGACCTACAGGATGTCAGGCTGATTCCTTACCCACTGCTTTATGACCACGGCTGGCAGATTGACTTTCATTCATTGGCGCAGGCCGTAAACGACCGTACGCGGGCGATTGTGGTTGTGCATCCGAATAATCCGACGGGATCATTCGTCAACTCTGCGGAACGTGACGAGTTGAACCGCTTTTGCGCCACACGCGATCTGGCGCTCATCGCGGATGAGGTTTTTCTGGATTATTGCCATGACTCCCGTCGCGACAGCTTTATTTCCAATGAAGAAACGTTGACCTTCACCGTGAGCGGGTTATCGAAGATTTCCGGGCTGCCGCAAATGAAGCTGGCGTGGATTGCCGCCAGCGGGCCGAATGAGAAAGTCAGAATAGCGATGGGGCGGCTCGAAGTAATCGCGGACACCTATCTTTCGATGAACGCGCCGATTCAGTTGGCGGCGTCCGTAATGCTTGATCAGCGAAAGACCGTTCAGCCTCAGTTGCTCGATCGTGTGCGCGCAAACTTACAGGAACTCGACCAGCAATTGGGAACGCAGAAGAGCTGCGAGAGATTGAATGTCGAGGGCGGATGGTATGCGGTGTTGCGAGTGCCGGTCACGCGCTCGGACGAGGACCTGGCAATTGAGCTGCTGAGAAAAGCTTCCGTGCTGGTGCATCCGGGCCATTTTTATGATTTTTCTGGCGACGGATATTTGATATTGAGCTTGATAACGCCTCCGACCTACTTCTGCGAAGGAATTCGACGAATCCTCGCAACCGTGAACCCCCACGGAATTTGATCTAGTTTTTCACCAGGAAGGGATTGTTTTCTCTTTCCTCGCCGATGGTAGTCAAGGCGCCATGACCGGGGACTACGACGGTGTCGTCTGGCAGAGCGAGTACTTGTTCATGAATTGAATTGATGATCTTATCGAAAGAGCCGCCGGGAAGATCCGTTCGCCCAATGCTTCCGGCAAACAGAGTGTCGCCGGCAATCAATTTTTTCTGCGCTTCAAAATAAAGGCAAATGCTTCCTTCGGTATGTCCGGGCGTGTGCAACACGTCAGCGATAAGCGAACCCGCCTTCACCTTATCGGATGGCCCGATAGTCTGATCCACGTTAACCTCTCCGGGTGAAGCCATGCCGATCCAAGTGGCCTGCACATCGAGCAATTTAAGTAATGCGTAGTCGTTTTGGTTAAGAAGAATTGGCGCGCCGGTTGCTGCGCGCAATTTCATGGCTCCGCCAACGTGATCAATGTGGGCATGAGTAATAACGATTTGCTTGACCTGCAATTTGTGCCTGCGAATGATCTCCAGAATGTCTTCAACATCGTCGCCGGGATCAATCACCATTGCTTCGTGACTGATTTCATCTCCAATAACGGAGCAGTTGCATTGCAGCGGACCAACCGGAAGGATTTCGTGAATCATGGGATGTTAGCTTCTGGCTTCTCGCTCCTGGCTTGTACCAAAAGCAAACGGCACAAGAGGCGCATACGCGAACATTTACTTCTGCTGGGCTGGAGGTGGCGTCGGGCCGGGCTTTGCAGGGGCCGATTTAGTCTGAGATGTCTTCGCGCCTTCGAGCACTGATACTGGTCCCGTGTGCCGCGAAGCCGAAATTGAAAGCGTGATCGATGTCAGAATGAAAATGACTGTAGACCAGGTAGTGGCTTTGGAAAGAGCCGTGGTCGCGCCGCGCGGGCCGAAGGCAGTCTGACTACCCATTCCTCCGAATGCTGCGGCTACATCGCCGCTGGTGCCACTCTGCAACAACACAACGACAATGAGAAACAGCGAAACTGCAATGTGGATAATTGTAATCAGCAGAATCATGCGCAATAAGTCCTTGGGGCCTATGAGCCGTAAAACGAAATTCGATCGAGCGTCTGTGCTCCGAAGAGTTCAAACTGGTGCGGAAGGGGGGATTTGAACCCCCACGCCTTTCGGCGCCACCCCCTCAAGATGGTGTGTCTGCCAGTTCCACCACTTCCGCAAGTCTTCAAAATTTCTATAGTGTTGAGGTTCGCGGAGGGCATCGCCTTTGTTGAGGCAGCACACACTCTCGCGGTCTTAATGCTATCGCGTCCGGTTAAGTACTGCAAGGTAAACGGCTCTTGGCCGGTGCACAATTGAAATGTTTTGCTTTCGTGGTGTACCCGAAATTCTTATGCGAGCGAAAAGAATTATGAATTGGACGAAAACCCGGGCAACACCCTACGCTACGACATGGAAAGCACTCATAAAATCATCGCAAAAGGACAAGCATCTCAGTCAGAAGCGGAACTCGAGCTTTTGATTGCGAAATATACACTGGAATATCTTTACCGGTGGACAAATCATTTTGATCCGGTCCAACTCGCACAGATTAGGCAAATTTTGGATGCCGGAGAAGAACCCAGGGATCTTTTAAAAGCGATTGCGGGCGATTCGTCGTTGCCAAGCTAATTCCTGGGCATACCGCTCCAAGGTCAGAAAGCAGGTGCTATTTTTCGGAGAGAACGAAGTTCGTAATCGCGGTGCCGTCAGCAGCTACATCAACTTTCTTTTCCCAGGTTCTGGGTTCGGTGAAGACAGGGCGCTCGACTTTATGTTCCGTAAGCACGTCAAAAGATCCCTCGTTCTTGGCCACGTGCCAGCCTTCATGCCAGGCCACGATTTCGTAATTCCCCGGAGGCACATGGGTAAGCTCAAACTTCCCGTCCTCTCCAGTGACAGCATAGTAAGGATGTGAAACAACCATCATCTCGGCATTCATCCACACGTGTCCGCCGTTGCATTTGATAGTCACCAAGCCAGGCGTCGACATGTTGCGAGAGACCACATGGTTCTGAAAAGGAAATGGCAGGTTGTAAGTCGCGGCACCTTCCATATGAATGGTATGTAGCGTTGCGTCGGAACTCTGCATGGCAAGATCGGCTTTTGCGGGAACTAACAAGATATGGGGCTCGTAACGGCACTGTTTTTGATCGAGGAAACGTCGGGCCTCAGGCAAATCCATCGCCTTGCCGCTTGAAATATTCTTCAGGTAAACGACGGTGTTCGCGACTCCGCCATCGGGGCCGACGATCAATCGGTCCAAGTCAATACGCTTGTGGGATTCAGGGTCGCAAACCACAGGATCTTTGGTTACGGGAACACTAAGCGCACGAGGAATAATTCCCGACCACTTAACGGTTCCCTGAATAGTGCCGCCGTTGGTTACCGATATGACCTGATAGCTGTTTTGAGCCGTACATAATTGCACGGGCACTGCTGAGAACAGCAGTAAAGCTGTAACGAATGTCTTAACCATAGTGAGTAAGCTTTTAAGAAAATCGCCAGGCGGATTCTTATGATCCTATGGTAGATGGCGACAGGTAGGGGTACAAGTAACGGAAGTGATCGCGTCGGATTTCCCGTTTCGGTCTGGTTTCTCGGGGTTAATCTGCGTGACTTGGACCGGGGCTCGGAAGAGGCGCTGAGAATGACGGACGTGGCTTCCGGCTGAAAAACGTTCGCATCCTGTCCATGTATAGGTAAATGACCGGAGTGGTGAACAGCGTCAGAGCCTGGCTCACAATCAGTCCGCCTACGATAGTTATACCCAGAGGCTGACGAAGCTCGAAACCAGTGCCCGTTCCGAGCGCCAAGGGTAGGCCGCCCAACAGCGCGGCCATCGTAGTCATCATGATCGGGCGGAAACGCAGCATGCAGGCTTCAAAAATCGCGTCGGCAGGCGACTTCCCTTCCAGGCGCTCCGCCTGTAGGGCGAAGTCAATCATCATGATGGCGTTCTTCTTCACGATTCCTATCAGCAGAATAATGCCGATCAGCCCGATGACGTTCAGTTCATTGTGAGTGAGTCTTAGAGCGAGCAGCGCGCCAACTCCGGCGGAAGGCAACGTGGAGAGAATTGTGATGGGATGAATAAAGCTTTCATAGAGCATTCCCAGAACAATGTAGACTGTTAACAGAGCGGTGATAATCAGAACCCACTCATTAGCCAGCGAATCCTGAAACGCCGCTGCGGTTCCCTGGAAACCCGCGTGAATCGTCCCCGGAAAATGAATACTTTGCTCGGCATCTTCAATCGCCTGCGTAGCCTGCCCGAGCGATATATTGGGCGCTAAATTAAAAGATAGGGTGACGGATGGAAATTGCCCCTGGTGATTCACTGCCAACGACGTATTGGATGGCCCAAAGTGCGTTATGGCAGATAGCGGAATCAACTGACCGTTTGACGAATGCACGTAGACACTTTGGAGAGTGTCGGGATCCTGCTGAAAGCGCGGGTCCACTTCCATCACAACGTGATACTGATTCAGCGGCTTGAAAATGGTTGAAACCTGCCGCTGGCCGAAGGCGTCATAAAGAGCACTGTCAATATCCGCAGGAGAAACTCCGAGCCGCGACGCAGTGTCGCGATCAATGACGACTCCTGCTTCCAATCCCTTATCCTGTTGATCTGTGTTTACGTCGCGCAATTCCGGGAGCGTGCGCAATTTTTGCAGCAATTGAGGCGACCATGTGTTCAACTCCTTCAAATCCTCTCCCTGCAAGGTGTATTGATATTCGGCCTGACTCTGGCGGCCGCCAATGGTTAAATCCTGGGAAGATTGCATGTACAGAGTCGCTCCCGGAACCACGGCGAGTTTCTTTCGCAAGCGGGCAATTACCTGGTCCGCTGTAACCTTCCGTTCGGCCTGGGGCTTTAGCATAATGAACATGCGGCCCTGATTGAGCGCGGTGTTGCCGCCCGCGAAACCGACAATCGTGTCTATTGCTGGATCCTTCAGCACAATATCCACGAACTGATACATTTTCGTACTCATCGCCGGGAACGAAATATCCTGCGCGGCCTGTACGGAGCCCGAGATCCTGCCCGTATCCTGCTGCGGGAAAAATCCCTTAGGCGCAATAATGTAGAGATAAATGGTCAAGCCCGCGGTCAGGATGGTTGCCACCAGCATGACCGGCTGGTTGCGCAAGACCCACTGAAGCCCGACACGATAAATCCCCTGAGTTTCGTCGAATAATTTTTGACTCCACCGGTAGGCCCGGCCATGTTTTTCCTCGTTTAGAGGCTTCAGCAGTTGCGCGCACATGGTGGGCGTGGTGGTAAGTGACACGACCAGCGACACCGCAATTGCGATGCTCAGCGTCACCGCAAATTCGCGGAAGAGGCGGCCCACAATGCCGCCCATCATCAGAATTGGGATAAACACCGCGACCAGCGATGTACTCATAGAGAGAACGGTAAAGCCGATCTCGCGGGCGCCGCGGAAAGCAGCCTGAGTGGGAGCCATTCCCTGTTCGAGATAGCGGGTGACGTTTTCCAGAACGACAATTGCGTCGTCCACAACAAAGCCGGTCGAGATTGCCAAAGCCATTAACGAAAGATTGTCGAGGCTATAGCCGAGCAGATACATCACGCCAAAAGTTCCGATTAACGAAAGCGGAACCGCGATACTCGGAATGATCGTGGCGCGGACAGTACGCAAAAAAACAAACACGACCAAAATGACGAGAACAATGGATATCAGCAGGGTGATTTCGATATCGTGAACAGATGCACGCACCGTGGTAGTGCGGTCCATAACTACCGCCAGCTTGATCGCCGGGGAAATGGACGCCTGGAGCGAGGGCAGCAAGGCGAGAACGTTGTCCACGGTAGCAATGATGTTTGCCCCAGGCTGACGGAAGATAATGATGAGAACGGCCCGTTTACCGTTGAACAAGCCAACGATGTGCATATCCTCTACCGAATCCTCAACGTCGGCAACATCCTGTAGCCGCACGGCGGCGCCGGTGGTGTTGTTATAGGAAACGATTAGGGGACGATATTGGTCGGCCTCCATAATTTGATCATTGTCCGTGATTGCCCAGGAATTCACCGGGTTCGATACTTCGCCCTTTGGCAGGTTGGAGTTCGCCGAGCCTAGGGCGGTGCGGACTGCATCCAGTCCAACCCCGAGCTTGTTGAGAAGAGTTGGATTGACCTCGGCTCTCACGGCGGGGTTTGCGCCGCCTCCGACAAAGACCTGACCTACGCCATCAACCTGCGCCAACTTCTGCGAAAGAATGGAATTTGCCTGATCGTAGATATTGGGCAGCGTAACGCTGTCGGAAGTCAGGGCGAGAATGAGAACGGGAGCGTCTGCCGGGTTTACTTTGCGATACGTAGGATTTCCCGGCATGTAAGACGGCAGTTGACTTCGCGCGGCATTGATGGCGGCTTGCACGTCACGAGCGGCAGCATCAATGTTGCGATTCAGATCGAATTGCAACGAAATTCCGGTTGACCCCAGCTGGCTGCTTGAGGTCATCTGGTTGATTCCTGCGATGCGGCCAAATTGCCGCTCCAGCGGAGTGGCGACCGCGGATGCCATAGTTTCAGGACTGGCCCCGGGAAGCGCTGCGCCGACCTGGATGACCGGAAACTCCACCTGCGGAAGGGGTGCGACGGGAAGAAAATTAAACGCGAGTGCTCCAGACAACAAAAGCGCAAACGTCAGCAGCGACGTTCCAATGGGGCGCTTGATGAACGGAGCCGAAATATTCATAGTGCGTTACCTTCAATCTCCTGCCACCGGCTCTTCGACGGGATGCTGGAACTGAATACCTTGAAACCGGGCGGCAAGGCGATCGAACCACAAATAAACGACAGGCGTCGTATAGAGCGTCAGAGCTTGACTGACTAACAATCCGCCGACAATTGTTATTCCCAAAGGATGCCGCAATTCCGAGCCTGTGCCTCGCCCTAATGCCAGTGGCAAGCCGCCCAGTAATGCTGCCATTGTCGTCATCATGATGGGGCGAAAACGCAGCAGGCATGCTTGAAAGATTGCTTCTTCCGGAGGCTTATGCTCAACGCGCTCCGCTTCCAATGCAAAGTCAATCATCATGATGGCATTCTTTTTTACGATTCCTATCAGAAGAATGATTCCAATGAGGCTCACCACGCCGAGGTCATTTCCTGTAATCAGCAAGGCAAGAATGGCGCCGACGCCCGCGGAGGGCAGTGTGGAAAGAATCGTAATGGGATGAATGTAGCTCTCATACAAAACTCCGAGCACGATATAGACGGTGACAATCGCGGCAACAATCAGCCACGGCTCTGTGGAAAGTGAATTCTGAAATGCCGCAGCAGTTCCCTGGAAACTCGTGTGAACGCTCGCCGGCATATTGATGTCCGCTTCCGCGGCCGCTATAGCCTTGGTCGCGTCGCCGAGCGATTTTCCCGGAGCCAGATTGAATGAGAGGGTAACCACCGGAAACTGCCCCTGGTGATTGATGGCGAGAGATGTGTTCGACGTTTGCATCTGGGTGAAAGCAGACAGTGGAACCTGTGTTCCTGTGCCCGACTTCACATACAGGTCCTTAAACGCGCCCGGATTCTGCTGGAACTGTGGGTCAACCTCCAAAATTACGTGATATTGATTCAGCTGAGTAAAAATGGTCGAGACCTGGCGCTGTCCGAACGCGTCGTAAAGCGTGTTGTCAATTGCCAGAGGCAGGATGCCCAATCGCCCTGCGGTGTCGCGATCAATGGTGATATCGGCCTGAAGACCGCCATTTTGCTGGTCGGTTGCCACATCGCGCAACTCCGGCAAAGTCCGCAGCTTGTCGGCCAGTTGAGTGGACAGGCGGTCAAGTTCAACGGGGTCTGCGTCTTCCATGGAGTACTGAAATTGGGTGCGGCTCACGCGATCTTCGACGCTGAGGTCCTGCACCGGTTGCATGTAGAGGGTGATGCCTGTGACCTGCTGAGCGAGCTCGGGCTGCAACCGGCGGATCACGTCCGACGCCGTGTCGCTGCGCTGGTTGCGCGGTTTCAAATTGATCTGAATACGTCCGCTGTTCGGTGTGAGATTGGTGCCGTCCACGCCAATGAACGATGAAAGGCTCTCCACGTCAGGGTCTTTGAGAATAACCCGGGCCAAAGCTTGCTGATCGCGCGCCATAGCCGCGAAAGATGCACTCTGCGGAGCATCGGAAATACCGAGAATCAGACCGGTATCCTGCACCGGGAAAAAACCTTTCGGGACGACGACATACAACAGCAGCGTGAGAACGAGGGTGGCGAACGTAATCAGAAGCGTGATGGGTTGGTGGCGCAGAACAAATTTCAGCGTGCGCCCATAAAACGCGATCACGCGGTTGTATAAGTCTTCGGATTTTTTGTAGAAGCGACTCTGATTTGCGGGATCTTTATGCTTGAGTAGGCGGGCGGCCATCATCGGCGTCAAGCTTAAGGAGACGGCCGCTGAGACAATAATTGTGACTGCGAGGGTAACGGCAAACTCGCGGAAGAGGCGTCCCACAATGTCGCCCATGAACAAGAGCGGAATCAGTACCGCGATCAGAGATACGGTCAGAGAAACGATCGTGAACCCAATCTGCCCGGCACCCTTGAGCGCGGCATCCAGCGGCGAATCGCCAGCTTCCAGGAAGCGGTCAATGTTCTCAATCATGACAATGGCGTCATCCACGACGAAACCCGTCGAAATGGTGAGAGCCATTAGGGTCAAATTGTTCAGGCTGTAGCCGAGCAAATACATCACGGCGAAGGTTCCCACAATGGAAAGCGGGACAGCGACGCCAGGAATGATGGTCGCGTAAAAATTCCGCAAGAAAAGAAAGATGACCATCACCACCAAAGCGACGGTCAGCATCAGCTCGAATTCGACGTCGGCGACCGAGGCTCGAATTGTCACCGTGCGATCGGTCAGCACAGACACCTTCACCGCTCCGGGCAGCGAGGCTTGAAGCTGCGGCAACAGCGCCTTGATGCGGTCAACTACGCTGATGATATTTGCGCCCGGCTGACGCTGGATATTCATGATTACGGCAGGATCGAGGTTCATCCATGCCGATTCCATTACGTTCTCGACACCGTCGGTGATGGTGGCAACGTCCGAAAGGCGGACGGGAGAACCATTCTTGTAGGCAATAACGATCGGACTATACTGCGCACTGGACATCAGTTGATCATTGGCGCCGATGGTGAATGATTGCCGCGGTCCGTTCAGCGTGCCTTTGGCCTGATCCACATTCGCCGAAGCAAGCGTGGTTCGCACGTCTTCGAGGCTGAGTCCATAAGAAGCCAGCGCGGTGGGGTTGGCCTGAATGCGCACGGCAGGCTTCTGGCCTCCGCTGATGGAGACGAGTCCAACACCCGTGACCTGGGAAATTTTCTGAGCCATCGCAGTGTCAGCCAGGTCTTCGACCTTCGAGAGCGGCAACGTACTAGAAGTCAGCGCAAGCGTGAGAATGGGAGTATCCGCCGGATTCACTTTGCTATAAATCGGCGGATTCGGCAGGTCGGCGGGCAGATATGTACCCGCTGAGTTAATCGCCGCCTGAACTTCCTGCTCGGCGACATCAATGTTCTGATCAAGATTGAATTGAAGCGTGATCACCGAGCTTCCCATGGAACTGGTGGAAGTCATTTGGCTGAGGCCGGGAACCTGACCGAATTGCCGCTCCAGAGGGGCGGTCACGGATGACGCCATCACGTCAGGGCTGCCGCCGGGATAAAACGTCATCACTTGAATTGTGGGGTAGTCAACCTCAGGCAACGCTGAAACCGGAAGCTGGCGGTAAGCTACGATTCCCACCAGCATGATGGCGACCATCAGTAATGCTGTTGCGACCGGCCGGAGAATAAACAGCCGCGAAGGATTCATTTGGAAGAATCTCCGGAGTTCGCGCCGCCTGAGTTCGGATCGCCCGAGCCGCTGCCTTGGCGACGGCTTCCCGAATGTGTTTTCGCCGCCGCGGGAGGTGGTGGCTGATCACTAGGCGATTGATCCGCCGCCGGCGCATCCGCACCACTCTGATCAGTTCCGGTCTGATCAGTTCCAGCCTGGGCGTTCTGAGTGCCTGATCCGGACGTATTCTGCTCGCGGGGTTGAATTTTGCTTCCCGCCTGCAACTTGTCCTGACCATCCGTTACGACAATTTCTCCGGGAGACAATCCAGTTGCGATATTGGCGAGGTTCTGTTGCGTGAAAGCCACCGTGACCGGCCTGACATCCACAGTGTTGTTTTTATTTGCCACGAAAACGTAGGTGCCCTGCGGGCCGCGCTGGATCGCTGCGGCTGGAATTACGGTGCTATTCTTTCGCACTTCAAGCAATAGCCGAATGTTGACGAATTGATTTGGCCACAGATTGTTGTCGGTGTTGTTAAACACCGCTTTCAGCTTTCCAGTGCCCGTGGTGAGATCAATTTCATTATCAATCGTAAGCAACTTACCGGTAGCCAACTTCGTCTCGTCGTCGCGGTTGTAAGCATCCACGGTCAGGGGGCCTTGCTTCATGCGTTGCGAGACCGATGGCAGTTGATCCTCGGGAAGTGTGAACAATACTGTGATGGGCTGAAGCTGGGTGATCACGAACAGTGGATTCGCATCCGTCGCGTGGACAATGTTCCCGGGATCAACCTGCCGCAAGCCGATCCGTCCGGTCACGGGAGCGGTAATGTGGCAATAGGTAATTTGCAGCTTTGCATTGTCTATCGTGGCCTGATCGTTCCTAACCGTTCCTTCCAGTTCGTCGGCGGTTGCTTGCTGGGTATCTATCTGCTGTTGCGAGACTGCGCCGGACTCCTTAAAAAGGGCCTTGTAACGCTCTAGAATCGTTTTCGCGTCGCGCAGGGACGCTTGATCCTTATAAAGTGTCGCTTGAGCTTCGCTCAACTGCACTTCATAGGGACGGGGGTCAATCACGGCAAGCAGTTCGCCCTGCTTAACGTTTTGTCCCTCTTTGAATTTCACATCTTCAAGCTGTCCATCTACACGGCTTTTTATGTTGACCGTATAGAACGCTGTAACCGAGCCGAGGCCAGTGAGGTAATAAGGCATGTCGCGGTTTTGTGCCGTAGCAACGCCAACCGGCATGGTTTGCGGACCCGTTGGCCTGGAGGATGCGGACTTCGACGATGCGCCGCTGCACCCGACATAAAGAGAAGAAAGCAGTAGGCAGGCTGCCAGCAAGCATCCACGCCGGAAGGCATTCACATAAGAAACCTTCGTGGTTGAGGCAGAAATATCCATCAAGTCTATTGGGCCGCAAGCCTGAGCTTTCGGGATTTCTATCATCCACTAACCTCGTTTCGAAACGCTGACGCTATCTTCTCAATTTGCGATGCTCGGGACTTACCCTGGTGCAAGTCAATACTTCAGTCTACGATGACGATCTGACGAAGAGCGTAATTTATCGCCAAGTTTTGTAGGTCTTCTTTACAAAGTTTTACTTCCATGGGAGGCTGCCCTCAATGATTCAACTCCTCCCAAACTTCCCGAATGCGACTGGCATGTTTAGTCTATCGTCACGTATATTATTCGGCTCAAGTTCCCACGCCTATGCCGGACGCAAAAGCTGCCATCAAAATCCGCGAACTCAACGGCGTGGCCGAATTGCGGCAAGTTCAATCTCTCGAAAAAGAAGTGTGGAACCTGGACGACATTGATGTGCTGCCTCTCACTTGGGCTGTAGCCTCCATAGAAGCCGGAGCCATCTGGCTAGTGGCCTTTGATGATAACAAGCTTGCAGGCTTTGCCTTCGCATTTCCAGGAATCAGTAACGGATCTGTAACATTTCATTCCCACCAGTTGGCGGTGCATCCCGAATATCGTGATCGGGACGTGGGATACAAACTTAAGCTGGCTCAGCGAGAGCGGGTAATGTCCGTGCCGCTCGGCGTGGTTACGCCAATGGATATGCGGCTTTCGGAGCGGCGGGTCTCGTCATCCAGCCCCGCGGCGGTTCCATCCCGGATTTCCGAGATTTCATGGACGTTCGATCCGCTTCAGAGCAAAAACGCCCACCTGAACTTTTTTAAGCTAGGGGTGGTTTCGGACAGCTACAAAGTGGATTTGTACGGGCCCGAAACGTCCAGTGTGTTGCATCGCAACGGCACTGACCGCTTATGGGTGACGTGGCCAATCAGGAGCCGGCGAGTGGCTGCAAGAATTGGGGAGAAAGACGGGGAGAAGTTCGGGAAAAAGCTCAGGCATGAAACTCTCGACGCTCTTTCCGTCGTGCAACCGCTTATTCTCTTCAGCGGAGATGGACGCCCCGTCCGGTCGGACATCGAAGCCGCACTGCGAAGGCAAAGAATCGCGATCGAAATCCCAAGCGATATTAATTCCATCGAACAAAAAGATCCGCAGCTGGCAAGGGAGTGGCGGATGGCGACGCGACGGGCCTTTACCGAGAGCCTCAATGCCGGATTTCATGTTGCCGAATTCTGCCGCACCGTGCGCGGCCAACAGGGCCCGGGAGCCTATCTGCTGGAGAAGGTATCTGTCGAACCGCAGTAATAATTAAGCAGTAAATAATTCGCAGTAATTAAAGCAGAGATGTAGCTTGCCACGTCTGCCTCGTGTTTGTCTGCCCAGGAACAACTTCGCTGCTAATTCGCTGCTAATAAGAAATCCCATCTTTTTGCAAAGCGCAAAAGATGGGATCAAGTTGTAAATCTGAAAATGAGGGAAACTCAACGCTACTCGGCTGCCACGGAGCTATGGCTTGCAACTTCTTTCCATACTCCATGCTGCCGCGCGAAAGTATCGGTTGAAATGACAGTCTTAACCCGATGTTCGCCGCGGATCATGGCATCGTAACTATCTTTGTATGTCGCGATGGCGGTATCGCCATAAATTCGCACTTTAAGATCGCTGATCTGCTCGCTATTCATTTTGTTATTAGCGGAGTCCTTTGCATCGGCCAACATGGATTGCTTCGTCTCCCATCTTCCGCCGCTGAAACCCATGGTGAAGTCATCAGAATAATTTTTCTCAATGAAAGATGTATCTCCGGCCAGGTCCGCTTTTACGCTGTCATTCTCCATCTGCGTAATCGCCGCGACCGCGTCCGAATCGGACTGCTTCTTCATTGACGCAACTGAACTCACCGCTGCCAGCATGACAACTGAGGCACAAAACATAAGCATTACATTCTTCATCTGTTGTGATCCCTTTCCCCTGTTCGGGCCGAGGCTATCGAGAACTAAGATAAGACCACTCCAAGTGCTTCTGCCTAGTTCAGCGCACCTGAAAGAGCGGAGGCACATATTCGCCCGTT
Organism: uncultured Acidobacteriaceae bacterium; assembly: GCA_963796015.1. Lineage (GTDB taxonomy): Bacteria > Acidobacteriota > Terriglobia > Terriglobales > Acidobacteriaceae > PALSA-188. The sequence goes on from CAWCJR010000003.1 coordinate 66,564, forward strand.
GAACACGGTAGCCTTAGCACTCACGGTTGTCAAACACGACGATTGCGTGAATTTATTGAGATATTATGACGGTGAAGCAGCGAAAATTCGTTTCCTGCCGCAAGTTTAGGACAAGGCCACGTTCCCTGAGTCGCGTTTGGAGGTTCGATGACAAGACAAATCAGCTGCGGCCTATTATTAATCGCGTTTGTCGCGTGCGCATTTAGTCAGTCGCACAACTCGCCGGCGGCTCCTACCGGTCTTGAGCTTCTACAACAAGTCTCTCGCCATTACGCTAACGCAAAGTCTTATCGCATCGAGGCAACCGAGGAAACGACTACTACTAACGACTACGAGCACAATTGGCAAAAGATGCTGCTTACTACGGCGGAAGCTAAAGGGAGCCGGTATTACTACGAAGGTCATTCAAATGCCGGCGGCGCGGTGCGTGTGTCAGATGGCAAGACGATGTGGAATTACCACACAGACGAGCACACCTACACGATGAAAGCGACGTCGGATCACTCGACGGCCCTAGCGCAACCTTTAAGCTGGGCGGAAATGGGGTCCTTGCGGGCGCAGAATATTCATAAGGAACTCGCTGAGTTAGCCACGCACTACAATTCGGCGGAACGCCTGCCGGACGCAACCCTGACGATTGGGGATCGCGTAATTCCGTGTTATGTGGTGCATGTTACGAGTAGTGACAGGAAGCGATCACTGCCAAGCCGCCGCTCCGAAGAAACGTTCTGGATAGATAAGGCACACCTGACCATTTTGAAGTCACTGGATCAATTTCATTCATACATTCCGAGCGGATCATCGCGAATCCCCATGGAAGGGGAGCTTAAAATCATCTATCCCGTGGTTGAACTGGATATGCCGCTCCCGGACAGCTTATTTACTTTTACGCCCCCGGCAGATGCCAAATTATTGCAGAGCTTTCCGAACCCTTTAAACAGTGCGGCAGGGACTGACCTCACCGGCCAAACCGTTCCTTCAGTCACGCTGAAGTCTGCCGACGGTAAGTTGGTTTCTTTGGATTCCTTCCGTGGCAAGCCGGTTCTGCTCGACTTTTGGGCGACTTGGTGTCCTCCATGCGTGAAAGGCCTGCCGCAACTCGCCGAGCTTTACCAGGAGACGAAGAACAAAGGACTCATTCTTCTCACGGTTGACACTGATGAAGACGCTAAGAATGCAGCTGATTTGCTGGCCAAGGGAGGATACCAATGGCCGAACTTTCACGATGCCGGTGATGTGTCGGATATCTTTGGAGTGAATGGAATTCCGCGAACGATTTTGATAGGCGCGGACGGAAAGGTCGTGTTCGACAAGATTGATCCCAAGGATGGGGAATTGCGTGCGCAAATCGCCAAGCTCGGACCCGAGTATGCGTCTCTGGAACAGGAGGCCGCGCCGGCTCCCAGCGTGGCGACGAAATAGACTTTACGGTTGGGCGTCTAGCCGGGCAATTTCGAGTGGAAATAGCGGATTCGCGGGAAACTGATCGCGTAAAGCCGCGAGAAGTTTACGTGCGCGCGCTTTATCTTTATCCCTGACATACGCGATGGAAAGCAGAATACGCGCGAACGGCGCCAGGTATTGGCCGTGTTCGGCGGTCAATTTCAATTCAGTAATTCCTGCCTGCTTGTCCCCAGAAACCCCGCCCAGCCGCACCAGCCACCGCACAGGCGCGGACATGCTTCCAATAATGTATCTACTGAAGCCGGTGGCAACATGAGCATCGTAGCAATTGGGGTCCACGGCGAGCAACTGTTCTGCCCAGCCGTCAGCTTCTTTGGTGAAATGCAATGAGGCCAAATTATGCTTTTCGATCAGCGCCGCGTAATCGGCCCGAAGCCCCGACGACAGTGTCAGGGCAAACAGAGCATTCGGGTCTTTGGGATCCTTCGACAGGCGCGTATGCGCTTCTGCTTCTGCTTTATCTAAGGCTCCGTTGAACTGATCTTTGACTTTGGGGTCAGGATCGAACTTCTTGCGATCGTTGAAGGCCTTGTCGTTTTCGAGGAACTGAGATTCCAATATCCCGAGGCGGCTGAATTCCGAAAACAAGAACCCGGCGGCGTCGCAGGCTGGGCCAAGAGGATCGTCAGGATGTCCCTGCTCCCATCCGAGAAATAAACGGTGAGCCTGGCCAAACTCAAGGTTGTAAAGCAACTGAAATCCTTGATCGAGCGAGGGTGAGGAAGCGACGATTACTGTCTCGGAAGCCCTGCTGGCTGCCGCGAGGAAAACGACAGACAAAAATGTCAGCAGCACAAAATACGAAACTCGGCTTGCACTTCCATTGTTCATCTACTTAACCTTCACAGGCGCAGCCTGATTCTACTTAAGACTTGGATGCATAGGTGATTTAAGTATGAAATATAAATTGCAAAAGTATTGTAAAGTCCGGGCCAAACTGGTTTGATCGCTTTGATCGGCCTTTGTTACCTTCTATGGTCCGCTCGTTTGTTCCCTTATAGCCACCGAAAATGAGGACTCATGGCACTAAAATTCCGGGGCGTTGATTTCATCGAGTTCGATTCTTTGCTGAATGACGACGAGCGACTGGTGCGCGACACGGCCCGTAAGTTTGTCGAAGAAAACCTGGTTCCCATCATTGAAGAATGCAACCGGGCAGCCCGGTTTCCGCGCGAACTGGTCAAGCCCATGGCGGAACTGGGCTTTTTCGGAGCTTCTTTGCATGGCTATGGCTCCGCCGGAATGTCCAATGTGGAGTACGGACTGGTAACCCAGGAACTCGAGCGCGGCGACTCCGGTCTGCGTTCGTTTGTGAGCGTTCAGTCGGCGCTGGTGATGTATCCGATCTTCGCTTTTGGCACCGAAGAGCAGAAACAGACATGGCTTCCGGCGATGCAAAAGGGCGAGAAGTTAGGATGCTTCGGATTGACCGAACCCGACTTCGGATCGAATCCCAGCGGAATGCGCACTCGCGCCCGCAAGGCCGGTGGAGAATACGTTCTCAATGGCGAGAAGATGTGGATCACCTCCGGCTCGATCGCGGATGTCGCCATAATTTGGGCCAAGGTCGAAGATGAAAACAACAAGATTCGTGGTTTTCTGGTAGAGACCGATCGTCCCGGCTTTCGCGCCGAAGACATTCACGGAAAGTGGTCGCTGCGCGCTTCGGTGACTTCCAGCCTTTCCATGCAGGATGTTCATATTCCCGAAGCGAATCTATTACCTGGGACCGGAGGGCTGAAGTCGCCGTTGAAGTGTTTAAACCAGGCGCGCTACGGAATCGCATGGGGCGCGGTGGGCGCGGCCATGGCCTGCTACGACTGCGCTCTGCAATATTCGTTGTTTCGCAAACAATTCCACGATGAACCTATCGCGTCACGGCAGTTGATTCAGGAAAAGCTTACATGGATGATTTCCGAAATCACAAAGGCTCAATTGCTGGTTCTCCAAGTCGGCAGGCTTAAAGATCAAGACAAAGTCGAACCACAGCACATCTCCATGGCCAAGCGAAATAATGTGTGGATGGCTCTGGAATGCGCCCGCATGTCCCGCGACATTCTCGGAGCCAACGGCGTTGCCGATGAGTATCCGATCATGCGCCACATGATGAACCTGGAATCGGTAAAGACCTATGAAGGAACGCATGATATCCATACGTTAATCATTGGTCAGAGCGTGACCGGGATTGACGCGTTTTGATAGCAGTCAGCACTCAGCATTCAGCTTTGACTGAGTGCTGAATGCTGAATGCTGAGTGCTTCCATTTCCCTTCGTGGAACAGTGCCCTTCCGGGAATCCCTTCATTACTTAGGTACAGGGTCACCAGACACATTTACGCATGTACCCCGCTACTTTAATTTAGAGACTCCACCCGTGCATCCCCCAGGCCCGGATTCCCTTTTTGGAGTTGATGCACTTCTATGTCCGACAATTTTCAGCTGGGCCTTCTGCCAGAGAGGAAAATGGATTGGCGAACCTTAGTCACCAGCTATGGGGTGATCACGTTCCTGCTTCTGCTTTTTCTGTTTCAACGTTTGGTTTGGCCGGATCAGCTTCAGTTATTTCAGAGTTATACGGTGATCGAAATTATACCCAGACCTGCCTTACGGCCAGAGCCAAGAAAACCACAGGCGGTGCAGCGAAGGATTGTGGCGAAGTTGCCCCCCGTCGAAATTGAGACCCCAAAATTGGTTTTGCCAAAGATCGTTCGCCTGCAGCCGAAACCGGTTCCCAAAGAAATCGAACCTCCCAAGCTTGACGCACGATTTTCAGCTCCAGTCCTCGTAAAAGTTTCAGCAGCCCGCCCGGCAAAACTGCTGTACACCGGATCATTCGGAAGCTCGGCAGTAGCAACGCTGAACACAGCCGTCGAAAAGGTTCAGACCGGGGGCTTCGGCGATCCCAATGGCCTGAAAGGTCAGGGTAAGGGCCCATCGCATCTGGTCGCCGCCACCACAGGCTCATTCGATCTGCCCGAGGGTGCGGGACATGGTAATGGCACCGGGGGCGCGAAAGGCCTTCAGGGAACCGTTGCCAGCGCAGGATTTGGGAACGGCATCGCTCAGCCAAGTCATGGGGATGGCCGCACGTCAAGCGTCGTGGCGCAAACAGGTTTTGCCGCGCAAGCCATCGCGACGCCAGTGGCCAGGCGCACCGCCGACGAAGGCCCGGCCACATCACCAATCGAAATCACTTATAAGCCTAAACCGGTTTACACCGAGGAAGCACGCAAACTCCAGTTGCAAGGCGAAGTTTTATTGGAAGTCACTTTCGGAGCGAATGGACAGTTGCACGTGAATCGCGTAGTTCGCGGGCTTGGCCACGGATTGGATGAAGCCGCGGTTGTCGCCACCAACAATATGAAGTTTAAACCGGCACAGCGGAACGGTTCGCCGGTAGATCTAACGGCGGTGGTTCATGTCATGTTCGAACTGGCGATGTAACTCGAGAGCAACACGAATGTGGGATGAGGATTTGAGATGCAGTCGAAGTTGTTCGAAGGTAGAGGACCGAGGTCGAGATTCGAAGTAGAGATAAGCGAGGACTTATGAAGATTTTCAAGAACACTCTGTTTGCGCTGTTGGTTTCAGTTTCGATTAGTGCCTTCGCGCAGCAGGCTGCGCCTCAGCCGGCGGACGCAGTCGCTGTGACTTCCGGCGTTGCCACTTCGGTGGCATCAGAAACTGCTGCTCCAAAAGTCCCCGTATCTCAGCCGCCAATTGCGACGCAGGCAGCGTCTGCATCTGCTCCCGTGGCAACCATGGATGACGTCGTAAACCGTGCAATCCTGCGTGAGCATGTTCTGATGGACTTCCTGAAGAACCGCACTCCATTAATCGAAACCTATTTGCAGGATCTTAAGGGCGACGAACTGCTTGGCGATGTTCCCAAAGGCGATCACTATTTCCTTGGACGTCTCGATCTTGGCGAAGCAGTAGACCGGCGCGATTACCTTTCCGATAACAAGAGCATGGAAAAAAATCTCTTAGGCGGGTTCACGAAGCTTTTCAAGGTTCAGTACAACCCGACAGGGTTCTCCTGGATGCTCTTTGCCGATCGTCACGATTTTGATCGCAACCATTACGAATTCAAGTATGTCCGCCGCGAATTTCTTGGAGACATCCGTTGCCTGGTTTTCGATGTCAACCCCAAGAAAGATGCTGGACGCGGACGTTTCCTTGGTCGCATCTGGATTGAGGATCACGATTACAACATCGTGCGCCTGAACGGGACTTATGCGGGCGGTAAAGGATCATCGTTGTACTTTCACATGGACAGCTGGCGGCTCAACCTGATTCCCAATTACTGGCTGCCGGCGTACATCTACAGCGAGGAAGGCGACTTCAGTTACGGTGCGAAGACCAAAACAGCTTTCAAAGCCCAAACTCGTATTTGGGGTTACAACTTAAAGAACGAAGCGAAAGAGGATGAACTGACTCAGGTGAGAGTTGATTCGGTAAAGGATGACAGCGCGACCGCGCAGGATGCGTCTCCCCTTGAAGCGCAACGGGACTGGCAGCAGCAGGCAGACGACAACGTGGTGGCGCGATTAGAGCAGGCGGGCCTGCTCGCTCCGGAAGGCGATGTGGACAAGGTTCTTCAAACCGTGGTCAACAATCTTCTGGTTACGAATAATATTGAATTGCCACGCCCGGTTCGGACTCGCCTGCTACTGACTTCCCCTCTCGAAACTTTCAGCGTGGGCAATACCATCATCATCAGTCGCGGCCTGGTGGATGTGCTTCCGGATGAAGCAAGCCTGGCAATGGTTCTCTCTCACGAACTGGCGCACATTGTTCTGGGCCACAACCTGGGGAGCAAGTTTGCTTTTAGCGACCGCATGATTTTCAGCGACGAAGCCACCTTTTCGAATCTAGGATTCAAACACAGCCCGGAAGAGGAGACTGCGGCTGACGTGAAAGCCATTGATTTGCTCAAGAATTCGCCTTACGCCCAGAAAATGGATACGGGCAGGCTGTTCCTGAAGCAATTGTCCGAGCGGTCTCCCGCTCTTGGCGCACTGCTGACAGCACGGCTGGGGGACAGCTTCGTGGACGAAAAGGGGAACCTCAGACGGCTAACCGAGCTTACAAATTCGGGCCCGGCGCTCGACATAAAGAAGCTTGATCAGATCGCCGCCCTGCCGCTGGGGGATCGCGTCAAGGTGAATCCCTGGAGCGATTCCGTAGAGCTCACGAAGTCGGCTCCTGTCGCGATCATGACACCTCGCGACAAAATGCCGTTCGAAGTGACTCCTTTCTTCCCGCATCTCAGCCGTCTAAACATGCCCGACACCTCGGGCAGCACAACCGCGGCCGCTAACACAACGGAAACTCACTGATTCCGCACAACTCTCGAGTTGAAGTAAGCGTAGGCTGGAACCGGTGATACCGGCTTCCGGCCTTCGTATTTTTCGTCCATTAAAGGAAACTCCCTCGCGCTTTTAGCTGTTCCGAACCACGAACATTTCGCAGCCACCTTCGGTGCAGCGCAGAAACCATAAGGCGGCAATGGAAACTATGCCGCCGATGAAGGGCACCCGCATCATCCTGCTGACGAACCGAGCCCGGGAACTCAAAAACGAGCCGTATTTGTACTTTTCTAAAAAACTGTGACGATGCAAGTCGGTCAAAACATAACCGGGACCAAGCTTCCTAAGAAGCGCTCGAAGCCGGCTATTCGTCGTGTATTTAAGTTGATTGAGCAGCACGGGATTACGCCCGCGAGCCCGCAAATAGAGGCGGCCCAAAACCTTTGGCAAAAGCGGAAACCAGAATATCTTATAGTGCGATTCGTAAAATCGAAGGTAATTGGGACACGCAATATAGATTGCGCCACCAGGCTTCAGCACTCGCGCCGCTTCGAATAACACGCTAGCCTGGTCGGAAACATGTTCCATCACCTGATTCATGGTAATGAGGTCGAAACTTCGATCGCGGAACGGTAGCTGCTCTCCCAATGCCACCGCGAACGTCTGACTTTCCAGCCGCCGCTTGGCAATCTGGATCGAAGTCACAGATCCCCCTTGGCCAATACGGTCTGGTTCGATTCCGAAGGCGCTCAGACCCCGTCGGCGGCACGCAAGGACAAATGTCCCCACGCCCGACCCAATATCAAGCACCGTTGCACTTTCAGGAATAGTCCACACCGGGAGCAGTTGCTCAAAAATAGCTACACCATCGTCGTGGAGAATTCCGTCAACTATTTTCGATTGCCATTCGGGCGTCTGAATGCCTCGCCAGTTTTCTTTCCGGTATCGCTCCAACAGATAACGCAGTTCGCCCTCAGTTAGAAGCGCGGAAGGATGGGAGGAAACGGAGTTCATTTTCGCGCGAGCGCACTGAAGTTTGCCGTAAAACTTGTATTGTTTGTGATCTTTAGCGCTTCCACGAGAGCGCCTGATAAATTAAAAGCTGGGACCAGAGTGACGCAAACGAGCTTTCGGAAAGCTGCGCACGTTGTGAAAGCAACCAAACATACATTGATTGTTCGAATGAATCCAATCACGCTGTTCCCTTCCGCAGCCAAGTCATTTTCCATCCCGCAATCATTCCTGCGCAGTGCGCGAGGTAAGATGCGCCAAATATTCTCTGTTCCGAGTCTTGGGGATAAACTGCACGCACTCAGAAGAAGAAATGCGCCGGGCTTTAACACTTTGTTTAGGATTAGTCAATGACGGATAGAGTCGCTCCCGTCCTTCCGTCTGAATACGTTTCAGGCACTTGGAATCTTCCATGCGGCTCACCAAACCAGTCCGGCCGTCAAATGTACCCCAAATCCTTGAGCCTCTCTTCAATGATGCGCTGCTCTTCCTGATCCATTTTCGTGGCGTCGTCACGCGCCAGCTTCTCCAGGACGTACGTGAGAAATTGTTCCAGTGTGCCAAAGCGACGCCCATATTTTTCCTCCACCGCCTGGCAGAGATGAGATGGAAGTCGTAGATCGCGCGCTTCACCCGGCATCAGATTCCATCTCCACTAAGGGAAAACTTCCCACCGATCCGCGACCACATGGCATTGAGAATGATTCGATCATCGGAATCCAACCCGAAACCCACTGCAAGACAAATAAACGCGATGTAACCCGCGATTAACGAGAAGCCAACCACCAGCCAGCCCGAACGAAAATCGGACATAAAGACGTGCGCGAGAAGCAAAACTCCAACCGTTCCCGCCAAAGGTGGAAGCAGCCGGAAATAGCTAACGTTGTATGGAGACATGCCGAGCCGGCGACGGACTTCCCAGAGATACCATAAATTTGATGCTAGGTTGATAATCGCCGCGGCCATCGCTGCGCCGACGATACCCCACCTGGGGATTAGAAGGAATCCAAGCCCTATCATGACTATCGCCATTATCGTCTGAATCCTCACCAGATCCCGCTGATAGCCCGACATCTGAAGCAAATATCCAACAGATCCCACTCCGCAGTTCACCAATTGTCCAACCGTTCCAATCACAAGAATCGGCCAGCCAATTTCAAAATCGTGTCCGAAGATACGCATGAGCACGGGGGCAAATATTATCATCATCGCGGCGAGAGGCAGAGTTAGACCCAAAGTCCACTTGGTCAACGTCTGAAATATCCTGGCCAGCATGGTGTGTTCACCGCGAGCGTGGAGTTCCGCGATAGTCGGAGAAAATATCTGGTTCACCGACTGCAAAACAATTGGAACGAACGCAACGAGGGCCGTTGCGACCGCGTAGATTCCCAGGTCTCGTGCATTCAGGTAAACCCCAATCAGAATCTGATCGGATTGTGCCATGAAAAATCCTAATAGGGTTATGCCAAAAGCAAGCGCGGAAAAGGAGATAACCTCCTTTCCGAGCGGCGAAGAGATCGCGCTACCGAAGCCCTGTCCTGGTGGGGTTAATTTAAGTACCGACACCGACAACAGGAGAAGCACACCAACCGCGCTCAGCACTTGCGCGAGAATATAACCTCTCAAACCAAACCCCATGACAATCAGAGCCACGCTTAAAGCCATGGTGAGCGGTGTTCCAATAAAGTTGGTAATCACCGTTCGGCGCGTTACATCTTTGTAGCCTGCCAGTACCTGACCAAGAAACGTAGTCAATGTTCCCAACAACATGATCAGGGCAAAAAGTCCGAAGTATTTGCTCAACGCCGCAGTGTGATACACGCGAACCGCTATCCATGGACCAATCAGCAACAGCACCGCGCAAAACAACAAATTAGAGATTAATAGCAGCGAAATTCCGCGCCCAAGAAATTTCCTGAGCGATTCGACCTTTCCGGTTGCGGAATAGGCTGCCACAAAAAGTACAGCTGCCTGGGGAAGCCCAAATGCGTTCAATATTCCCAGCAATCCTATAATTGTCATTCCCAAGGCATAGACGCCGAGCGCCTCTGCACCTAATGTACGTGCAAGATAAACCTTGAATAAGTAACCGGCGGCCGCGGTGAAGATCGTTCCCAGGAAAAAAACAAAAGAGTGGCGGGAGATATGTCCCATTTGTTGCCGGAATTGCGGGATCTGCGCTGAACCAAGTTGCGATTCTTGATCTAGTTCAGCATTCGTCTTGACTGGTGGGAAACCCAAGAATATCTCCGGGAGGCTGCGAATTTGATTGGCGGTTGCGGTGGTGATCTTGATAAATGTCTTCGCCGCGATGAATTAACACACTCCATCCGACACAAAAGCGTCATACGTCATACATCGAAAATCCGGGATCGCACAACGCTCATTATATCCATCGCCTCCGCTATCACTGCGGACGCAATTCCAACCTGCATTTGGCGGTTTCGATCAATTGTCTTCCCTCACCCCTTTCGCTCTCGTATCGGACTAGCCTTACTGAACCGGGAAGTGCGGGCACCGGACAGAATTGCATCAAGTTCTTCCGGGCCAATCGGAGCCGCAAGATTTGGTCTAGGACTGACCGGCTCGAATTGTTCGATAAGGCGGGGGATTTCGAGGATCTCTTGGGGTGAATTCAATAGTCGTCCAACCCCAAACCGCGCAAACTGCTTGCCGTATCCGAACCAGGAAATATCGAGCCAATTGAACAAGAAGCAAGGGACTCCGTGAAGCGCGCAATCCACCGCAGTGCTCGACTCGACCGTGAGGCCGCACCAGGCGCGCTCCACCAACCCCGGAGCTAACGGCCCACCCCTGACCGTTACCAGTTTGCGATCGCCGGTTGAGAGAACACCATCAATCACTTTTCGTCTTCCGCGGAGACTCTCAAAAGGGTGAAGCTTCACAACCACCTGACGCCCGGTCTGTAGAGCTACCGAGCACAATTGCGGCAGAATTTCTTTATAAAGGCGCTCCACCCGACCCGACTCTGCCTCATAAGGTTCCGAGAAAAATACCAGCAAATCCCGCGCGCGACCGTTGAGGTCGCGGGGAGTTGTCTCTTGGGGAGCGCCGACTATCACTCGATCAGAGCGGCAGCCCGCACCAACGTACCCAATAGTCCCGCGCCATCTCGCCTTGAGCCAGGTAGGTGTCAGAACACGGTACCCGCACGGCAAGAGTCGTGTCCAGCGCGCCATGAGGACTGAATGTGGTCGGTATCTTCCGTGCATTCGCCAGAATTACGGGGAGTCGCGTGTAAGGATTGTTCTCATCTCCAGATAAAACACCGCTGATGGATTCCTTCGAGAAAACACGGAGCCATGCGTCACGAATTCGAAGCCCCTTTCGCACGAACTCGTCGAAGCCTGCAAAGACGCCCAGCTGCCGCGCCGCACTGAGTTCTCGCTGCTCCGCTATCGTCGTCTTCTGCAAGCGATCCCAATTTTCCAAAAGCTGATCGCATTCCTTCTCCGCTCTTGAAGAAAACGGGACGGGAGCATAGGACGCGAGTGAACGCACCTCTAGATTGGGAGGGATGTTCGCTATTCGTCCGCTTTTCCGCGTCACTACTTGCAAGAAGCGATGGCTAGGAAGCATGCGCGCATACGACGCCTGCACCCGCGACACGTTGCCATAGGCCGATGGGAGCAGTATCGCCTGCGTAGCCGATGAGGCCCGCTTTCTGCCCACGACACGTCGCAAGCGATAGTCGGTATCCCACTTGTCAAAGGCGACCTCCACAAGTTGGGAAGGACGTAATTCAAACGCCGCCGTGGCATAAGCGCGAAGTCGCCTCGATAATCGGCTCTGCGTATCTTCAAAAAAGCTATCGATTTTTCTGTTCTGCAATAGCTCGAGGGCTTGCAACAGAAAGTGCCGCCGCGTGGCCAGAATCTCAGCGCCTCCCTTAATCTCTTCGTCCAACGCCGACATCAGCATAACTTCTTCAAGTCGGGAAGAGGCATAGGGGATAAAAACATCCCACCAGTCAATGCCTTCGTCATCAAGAATATTTCCCAGTCCAGCATTCAGGATTTCGCGCAGACGGTCGCGGTATTGCGCGGGACGGAGAAGATCTCGGAAATTCAATATCCGGCAACCGAGACTCTGGCTCAGTTGGGAGTAATAACATCTTCCCGACCAGCCGAAATCAACAATCAAATCCCACTGGGTGTTCGTCCAGGGACCGATCTCGGCATCATCGTCGGGGTGTTGTAAAAGGACTTTCACAGAAGAACCATGATAGATGCGTAGCTTATTTTTTCAGGCGGAATAAAACTTTCCAATTTTTTGGCGATTAGGATTGTCCCGATGAGCCGCTGCGAATCTGAGACCTCATGGCTCTGCGATCAGGTCCCAACTCAGAGGCGTGCCGCGTTCGATATCCCGGGCGGCCCGCTTACCGAGAACTTCGGGCAAGTGCCGCGTATGCAGTCCGTGGCCGGGCCGGATCGAGCGAATGTTGCCAGCGGTGAAAGGTTCGCTTTGTTTCATATTCTGAACAACAAAGAGCGACCGGCGGAAGACGCGGCTATTCTCTTCGAGCTTCCCTTCTGATCCGAAATGAATTCCACCCAGTGATTTTTCCGCCGTGCGGACCGCCTCGGCCATGGTTTTGAATTCGTGAGGCTCGAGCGAAAAAGCGCTGTCAGGGCCCTTCTGAGAGCGCGAGAGAGTTATGTGCTTCTCCACGATGCACGCGCCCAACGCCACTGCGGTGACCGGAACTGTGACGTCCATGGTGTGGTCCGATAGACCTACGGGAACCCCAAATTTTCGCGCCAGTTCAGGGATGGTCTGCAAGTTCATTTCGTCAGGAGCCGCCGGGTAAGCGCTGGTGCACTTTAGTAAAGCAATTTGCGTGGCTCCTGCCTGCTGAGCCGCCTCGACGGCCTCTTCAATTTCTTCCAATGTTGCCATCCCGGTCGAGATGATCAATGGCTTGCCGGTGCGAGCCATCCTCTGGATCAGCGGAATGTCCACCAATTCGAACGACGCCACTTTATATGCCGGAACATTCATCTTCTCTAGAAAATCCACGGCAGTTTCGTCGAACGGAGAGGAAAACAAATCCATCCCTAAACTCTCAGCGACTTGCTTCAGCTTGGGCTGCCATTCCCAGGGCGTGTACGCTTCGCCGTAAAGGTCGTAAAGAGTGCGACCATCCCAGAGCGTTCCTCCGCCGATTTTGAAGTATTCGCGATCGCAGCGAATCGTAATCGTATCCGGAGTGTAGGTCTGGAGCTTGACCGCGTCCGCACCCGCTTCCTTAGCCGCGTGAATGATACGGACGGCTTGTTCGTAATCCTGATTATGATTAGCGGAAAGTTCCGCGACAATGTAAACGGGCTTGCCAGGTCCGACCTGTCTCCCGCCGATGTTGAAGGGTGACGTCATTCTGTATAGGCGTGCTTAATAAGCTGAGCAGCGACTTCGGCGGCCAAAAGTGGAGCGCGCCGTCCGCTTTTGATAATTTCAAGCGATCGCTCGCCCTCATTAAAAAGAAGGTCTAGAGCGGACGCATAAGGAACGAAAGGCAGGAATTGCTGCCGATACTCTGGGTGCTGGTAATTCTGGAAAACGAGATTAATTCCATGATCTGCCATCATCTCTTGCTCTTCGAGTAGATAAGCGGCTGACCCTAAGGGCGAAACGTATTGATCAGCGCCGACCGCCTTGCAAATGTTAACCAACCGCTCCGTGCGCCTACCAGTTTGCGCCAGATTGGAAGAAAGTATCAGTTGTGTATTAATTCCAAACACGCTCATAAACCATTCGATCAGACGAATGTTCAAGTCAGCCATCAGCGTGGCATCAGTGCAAACCAATCGTGAAGCCAGCCTTTCGAAATAGGCGTCGAAAAACAAAGTCCGCCGATAATTCAATTCGATCGCCCTGCAATGATTGCGCCAAAAATTGAAGTCGCGCACTTCGACATCCTTGATGAATTGTCCCAAACGCCCGCGAAACATCACTGGAACCGTCAACCATTGCAATCCGAGCGGGGTCTTGATGCGATTACGCTGCTGCCATGACTGTTTCTCGAATTGCACATCATCCAGCAGCACGAACACATCGACCTGATCAATCAGATCGAAATATCCAATCCACGGAAGATAGGTTGGCTGGGAAACGGCGATTTTCATTCTGCCCGCTGCGTGGTGGGCGCGAGTACAAAACGCGCCGCAGTTCTTCGGAATCCAAGCGTTTCCCACAAAGCCACTGCGCGCTTATTTCCCTCAACCACCTCAATCTGAATTTTCGACGGCGATAATTTCCACAGTTCCTCAACTGCCATCTGAGCGCAAACGGTCGCAAGACCCTGCCTCCGCCTTTCCGGGATGATATCGAGCCTCCCAAATCGCACCCGTCTTTCGTGGTAAGAAACGATGGTCCTCAATTCCAAAGAGTATGAACCCAATATGTTCGCCATTCTTTACAATCCACCGGAGTGAACAATCCGTACGCTTCTGGATTCCCTCGAAATAGGAGTATTTCCAATCAGTGTCCGGTACGAACGCAGGATTCAGCTCACGAAAGTGTTGGAGCGCCATGTGTAAAAAATCTTCACGTTGTGCCGCAACAACTCCTTCCATCCGCACATCCATCTCCGAATGCCATAATTTTCCGTTGAGAGCTTCGAGTACGCGCCGCGTTCCCCGCCCGTCCACGATTTTTCTTCCTTGTCTGGCCATAGATTCGCGTAAATCCTGGGAAGAGGCCACTTTTATTACAACTTCCTTGAGCCGAGATTCTTCGAATTGTTCAATTCGGCCCAAGTTCCATACGGCACCCAGAGCGCTTAGCCTTTCGACAATTCGCTCTTGCACCCCACGCCGGAAGTAGGTCAGAGTCGCACAGCCCATGTACAATCCCTCCCACAAAGTGCCCCCACCGCAAATTATTGCCAGGTCAGAGTCCCCCATAATTCCCGCCATGTCACGAACATCGGTTAGCAATTTCATTCGAGGAGCGATTTCCGGTATGGTGTTCCTTAGCTCTGCCAATCGAGGATTGCTCCCCCCACCATCACCGTTAACTGCATGCCAGCCGCGCAGATATCCGCAAGCGCTTTAATCACCGGAAGGGTCACGGCGTCGGGATCGCTTCCCCCCATCGTCACTAGAATTTTTTTTGCCACAGGCGGGAAAGACCGTCGCCAACCGTGCCAGCGGTCAAACCTGCGGCGCAACATTACAAAATCTGTTCCCAGTAACAGACGGGTACGGGCTTCGCGCTGCGAGTAATTATCTTCAGACGCAGTAATATTTTGATTGAGGATTATGTCAGCACTGTAGGGGGCATTTTTCCCTGCGTCGTCCACGAACAATGCCTTCAGGCCAGCGTTTTTTAGAACGCGCTGATAATTAGAGTCAAAATGGTAGCCATCTATCACGATCCAGTCTTCTGGGCATGTACCCGCCGCCTTAGCCAGTTCAGTTGCGTCACAGTCGCTCCCCGGGACACATGTCAGTTTCACGAATTCGACATTCTGAGATCTAAGATACTGATCGATCGCCGGTGTCGATTCTGCCATGGCAAACACTACATCCCCGCCCCGGTCCTGCCAGCCTTGCGCAAGAGCCAAGCAGCGCATGACATGGCCAGTGCCCATGCCGATGCTGGCATCAGCGCGAATAGTGAGTCGGCCTCCCGGCATAAACGTTGTACTCCGCTGCACCAACGAGGAGTGATTTAATACTGCGCTCAGCGCACCCTGAACACACCTTGAACCATTTCGCCCTCCAAGAAACGCTCAGGGTTAGGATCCTGCAACCATACGGCCAGGGTCTTCATAGTGGCCGCGTAGGCTTCGAGAGTCTGCTGTACGGCAATATGATCGTGGGCCGCGGTCATATTGTGCGTAACGAGCGTCAAGATACCTCGCTTGACCAACTCCTGGGAAACCAGGCTGCGTAGCAGCAAACTGTCCTTGCCGTCGGCGTCACGAAATTTTATCAGCGACCACGACGGATGTCCGATACACGCAAGGCGATCGGCCAGATCTGCGAGTCTAGCCAGCGCGTTGAATCCGTCCTGGAGGACCTTGCCATTGCTTTCGATGCGCGTCAGGGCGTCGGTATTCTCGAGAATGTCGAGTACCTTGAGCGCCGCCGCCATCGAAGCTACTTCTCCGCCGAAAGTAAAGCTGAAAAAAATCTCCTCAAATACTTTCATCACATCGGCACGGCCCACTACGCACGCTATGGGGAAACCATTGCCCATGGCTTTACCAAAGCAAGCGAGGTCCGGTATGACGTTGTAGCGCTTCTGCGCGCCGCCGAGACCAAAATGAAATCCGCTGCAAATTTCGTCGAAGATGAGCAAGGCCCCATGACGATGGGCTAGCTCCTTTACCCCGGCAAGATAGCCTGCCGCTGGCTCGACGAAGTTGAACGGCTCCATGATGATGGCGGCAAATTCGCCCGGATGTTCCTCCAGCAATTTCTCAAGGCCGTCAGATCGTTATACGGGAAAGGGTGAGTAAGTGCGCGGACGGCACCCGGAACGCCGGCGTTCCGGGTTGTGCTGCCAATAAACCAATCCTGCCAGCCGTGGTAGCCGCAACAGGCGATGCGTTCGCGCCCGGTAAATGCACGAGCCGCCCGAACAGCGCCGGAGGTTGCGTCGGAGCCATTCTTGCCAAAGCGAACCATTTCCGCGCATGGAATCAAGCGAGTGAGACGCTCGGCCAATTCCACCTCGAGTGGATGTGGCATCGAGAAGCTGTGCCCCTCAGATAACTGCCGGGTCACCGCCGCATTCACATCTGGATTGGCGTAGCCGAGAATATTGGGAAGCAGTCCCTGAATGAAATCAACGTATTCATTGCCGTCCACGTCCCAGACCCGGCAGCCATGGCCGCGCTGCAGAAACACGGGCGAGCTCCAAAGACATGCTGGTTGTAGCCTTTGCTGAAAGTCTGCGCGCCGCCGGGAATAACCTTTTGTGAACGGCGAAACCAAATCATGGATTGTTCGAGTAACAGTTTCGGAGCCGCACCCGCCACCGCCTCCTGATAGAGGCTGCGGCAGTAGCCTTCGTTAGCCATAATCGAAGCATTCAAATCCTGCACCGCGGCATGTTGGCTCACAAAATGGAGTACCTCCGTGATTCCAAAATTTCCCCCGTCGGGAAAATTAGCGAAAACTTTGCTGACAAATTCCAAGTCCGCAGGCTCATCCACGGTCCAGCGAAGATTGCGCGGAGAAGGTTCGTCGTTCGCAACGTTGTCAACGCGAAACTCCCTCCTCGCAAATACGGAGTAACATGTTCGCGTTCCGAGTCTTTCACAGCCTCACGCCATGCCCTGCTCGAGAGCAGCAAAAGAAAATACTTCAACGTCAAGCCCGTCCGGATAAGTGTAACGCAGAGCGTTGGAGACGTAATCGAGATCGTCGTCGAGAAAATGCTGAATCACCCTATCAACGATGTTGGAATCAATCAGCGGGCAATCGGCGGTGATCCTGACAACCACGTCCGCCGAAAATGCCTGAGCAGCTTGATAATAGCGGTCGAGGACATCACTCTCGCTACCTCGGAAACAATCAATGCTTTCTTGTTTGCAGAATTGCTGGATGGCATCATCAGCCGGATTCTCGGAAGTGGCCACCACGATCCGATTCACCAGACGAGCCCTGCGAAGCCGATGAACCACATGCCAAAGCATTGGGTGGCCAGCAACCTCGGCCAGAACTTTGCCAGGCAAACGGGTAGACGACATTCTGGCCTGTACCACAGCCACGATCATGGTTCCTCCATCAGGTTTCACCGTCACGATGATGATTTCACGCGAGCGATTCTCCGCAGCGCCGGGCCGACGAAGACTTGGCGGCTAGAGCCAGTTTCAATACATCGGTGGCCTGCGCAAGATCTACGCAGTGGACTTTCATTGCCGCGATGCACTGAAAGAAGTGTTCAATTTCGTCAACGTACATATCGTTGGGTTCGAAACGTGAGGAAAACTCTGCCAACTTTTTGTCTTGGCAAGATAAATTTTCACCTCCCGCGAAGTGAAGTCCCAGAGTGCTGTGCCAAGCTCGCCCACTAACTTGCAGGAGCGCGAGTATCCGTGTTGCACAAAGTCCAGGTGGATGTCCGCCTGAGCTCCGCAGGGGAAACGGAGTAGCACGTCTGCGCAATCTTCAACATCCACTTCCAGCGCGCTCACTTTACCCGCCATGCACATAACTTCAGTAGGTTTGCCCATCAACCATGTGATGGAATCCAATTCGTGGGAGCCGTCGAGCAGAATTCCGCCGCCCAGATCGCGCCGCGCGGTGTAACTTTGGCGATAATCCTGCCAGGGCCGCCAGTCGGGCAAGTATTGTCCTGCTTCAACGTAGGCCCAAAGTAAACGCCCCAGAGTTTCAGCTTCTACAAGTTCCTTCAGTTTGCGCAGACCGGGGTGAAAGCGAAGGTTATATCCCACCTGCACGGTGCGGCCCCGAAGGCGCGCTTCCGGCCACTAGTTCCTCGATTCCCTCCAAACTGTGCGAAAGGGGCTTCTCGATAAAAACATGAGCCGAACTGCGCACCGCTTGCAATGCTTGGCCGACGATGATAAATCGGCGGCGTGCATATGAATACCGCGTCCGGTTTTTTGCTGCGAGAGCGGAAGAGAAATCCAAAAACGGCTTGACGTTGAACTCACTTACCATTGGCGCCATGCGCTCAGGATCGAGGATCGCAGGCGGCTAACTTTCTCGCCCCTAGCTTGTGCAGATTTTGATGTGACGACGCCCGATGGAGCCGGAACCGGCTACCAGAATCGAAAATTGAGAGAGATCAAGCAAGAATCGATAGGTCTATTTGGCGAAGTGTCCAACAGTTTTCCTCACCGCGTCAACCACATCTTCGACGTCCTGGTCGGTCATGGCGTGGAACATGGGCAGACTGATGAGGTGCTGGTACGCGTCCTCGGCCACGGGAAATTCGCCACCCTTATAACCAAAGCGGTCGCGGTAATAAGGATGGTAGTGAACCGGAATGTAGTGGACATTCACACCGATGTTTTCCGCGCGCAGGGCACGGAAGATTTCGGTGCGGTCCGCCGATAGTTTTGAAAGATCAAGGCGAATTGGATAGAGATGCCATGCAGGATTCACATCCAGCCGAACCGCGGGAGGAATAATTCCGGGAACACCGCTGAATGCCGAGCTGTAACGGGCTGCGATTTGCCTGCGCCGCGCCACATTCAGTTCGAGCTTCTGTAATTGTCGAATCCCAAGACCGCAGGCGATGTCGGTAAGGCGGTAATTAAATCCCAGCAAGGTCATTTCATAGAACCACTGGCCTGTGCTCTGGCGTTCCCGGGCTTCGCTGCTGATGCCATGATTGCGGAAGCGGCGAAGAGTTTCAGCAAATTTGGGATTGTTCGTCGTGACCATTCCGCCTTCCCCGGTCGTCAGATGCTTAACCGGATGAAAGCTGAATACCGTCATATGGGAAATGCTTCCGATCTTATGTCCCTGATACTCGGCGCCCAGCGCGTGGCAAGCATCCTCAATAACGATTAAGTCGTGGCGTTCCGCTAATTCCGCGATGGCGTTTAAGTCCGCAGGATGCCCGGCGTAATCCACGGGCAAGATTGCCTTCGTTCGCGGCGTGATATGGCGTGCGCACTCCGCAGGGTCCATATTGAGCGTGTCGGGCGACACGTCAGCGAATACGGGCGTTAGCATCCTGATACAAGATGCAATTGGCGGTTGCGGCAAACGTCATCGGCGACGTGATTGCCTCGTCTCCTGCTTTCAACCCGGCTGCGAATGCCGCTCCATGAAGCGCCGCAGTTCCGGAACTGAAGCTAATGGCGTATTTCGAACCGACCCATGCGGCAAATGCTTCTTCGAATTCCGCGACCTTCGGACCCGTGGTCAACCAGTCTGATCGCAGAACCTCCACCACAGCGTGAATATCGGATTCATCAATCGCTTGCCGGCCATATGGCAGGAACGTATTGCGGACCGGTTTGCCCCCATTGATCGCAAGAATTTCCTTTTCTGCGGAAATTAAACTCATGACACCTTTGAATGTCGGGCAATGACCTCTAAGCTCGGGCCTGAAATATCCGCTTCTCCGTTACTTCCTTCGATGAGCGCAAAGAGTTCTTCTCGCGTAAGCCACTCCGGGTTCGTGTCGCTGCCATAACGAAATCCCTCAGGAAGCGCACCCGCGTGCTTCCAGTTTCCCTTCTGCCACCATGAGTGTGTGGGCTGCACTACGTACATGTCATCAGTCTCAACGGCATTTCGCGATTCATCTTCTGACAAGAGAACCTCGTGTAATTTTTCTCCGGACCGAATGCCAATGCACTCCAGTTCGCACCCCGGAGCAATCGCTTCGGCCATATCAATCAACTTCATGCTGGGAATCTTGGGTATGAAAATCTCGCCGCCGCGCATTTGCTCAATGCAGCGCACCACAAATCTCACTCCCCTTTCGAGCGTGATCCAAAAGCGGGTCATCCTTCGGTCGGTGATAGTAACCTTGCCCGTCTTTCGTTGCTCCAGGAACATTGGAATGACGCTGCCGCGGCTGCCCACCACATTGCCGTAGCGGGCACAACTGAAACGTGTATCTTTGGCACCGGCATAAGCGTTGGCTTGTACAAAAACCTTCTCCGCGCACAATTTACTGGCGCCGTACAAATTGACTGGGTTGACGGCCTTATCGGTGCTCAATGCCAGGATTCGATGGACTCCCTGATTGATGGCAGCATCAATCACATTCTTTCCGCCAATCACGTTGGTTTGAATCGCTTCGAAAGGATTGTATTCGCAGGCAGGAACCTGCTTTAAAGCCGCGGCGTGTACGACAACGGTTACGCCGGAAAAAGCGCGCTCCAGCCGCTGGGCGTCTCGAACGTCGCCAATAAAATATCGCAAACTAGGATGGTCAAAGCCCGCTGCCCGCATGTCGTGTTGCTTGAGCTCATCGCGACTGAAGATAATCAGCTTCTTGGGATGATAGTCGGCCAGCATCAGCTCGCAAAACTTCTTCCCGAACGATCCCGTGCCCCCCGTGACCAGCACAACCTGTTCGGACCATTGCATTGCTAACCCCTGCCTGAAATATTGAAAGAATGAGAACCGAAGCCGGCGGCGCCCGAGGGGCCGAATCGTCGGATTCCGAATGGTAGTATAGCGGACGGAACGCGCTATGAGTCTCGCTTTTCGATGAACCAGGAAACATTGATCGCACAAATAAGCCTATTTACCTAGTTGCTACGGTGCTAGAATTGTGCGCAACTCGTTCGCCTGTGAATGTATGGACCGCTGTTTCCCTAAAAGAGTTAGAGCCAAGGAGCACGAATGAGTTTGGGCCCAACCATTCAGGCGAATAGCCGCCTGGAACGCGAAGTTCACCCTGCTTTTCCAGTTTCGGTCAGTCCACGATTGTCTCCCTACAATCATCCGCATTTTCCAACGCAGGATTCTTTCGTGCGTGCTTACGGCCACGTGCTGCTGAAGCGCAAATGGGTGGTGCTCAGTTGTTTTGTTTTAATCGTGTCTGCCGTATTAATTGCCACTTTGCGAAGCACTCCGATTTACGACGCCGTAGGCAGCATCGCGATTAATAGGATGGATCCGGTCACGCTGAGTCTCAAGGATTCGGAAAACCCCGGATACGATTATTCCGATCCCACCGATCTTGATACCGAAGTCCGCATCCTCCACAGCGATTCCCTTGCCTGGCAGGTGATCAAGCAATTGGGTTTGGACAAGACGCCGGGTGCCGCGCCAGGCTCTTCTTCGTCCCTTGGGCTGACCACTGATAACCAATTTGATTCCGACAAGGCGTCCCAGATGATTTCCTCTTTCAAGTCGAATTTGGCAGTCATCCTCGAACCCAACACCAGAATCATTGATATTCATTACCGCAGTCCAGACAAGTATTTAGCGGCTCGTGCTGTCAATGCCCTCGCCAGCGCGTATGTGGAACAGAACTTTAAGACGCGCTTTGAATCTACCGAGCAGACTTCTGACTGGCTCTCCAAGCAGTTGATAGATTTGCAGATGAAAGTCGAAACGTCTCAGGAGAAACTCGTCAAATACCAGAAAGACCACGAAATTCTCGGCATTGACGAAAAGCAGAATATAACGACTTCCAAATTGGACGAGCTGAATAGAGAGTTGACAGTCGCGGAATCCGCAAGGATGGAAAAAGAGTCGCTTTACCGGCTGATTCAAGCCGGTGATTCGGACTCCATTGCGGCCGCAGCTAACATCGCAACCACGACGACTACCGGGTCCGCTTCTTCCTTGCTACAGAAATTGCAGGAAGAACACGCCGATTTAAAGATACAAATCGCCAAACTTGGCGCGCAATTCGGCCCTTCCTATCCGAAGATCGCGGAACTCACTGATCAGTTGAAAGAAGTGGATGCTCAAACCGAGGTCGAAAGGAAAAAAGTAGTGGAACGCCTCCGTGGTGATTATCTTGCCGCGCTGGCGCGTGAGAATCTTCTTCGCACAGCCCTTGACCAACAGAAGCAGGACGCCAATCAACTTAACGAGAGTGCGATTGAATACAACTTCCTGAAGCGAGACGCCGAGACGAACCGGACCCTCTACGAGAATTTGCTGGAAAAGTTGAAGGAGGCTGGTGTGACGGCCGGCCTTCGGTCGAATAATATCCGTCCTGTGGATCTGGCGCGTGTTCCCTCTTCGCCCGCTGAGCCAAATCTCTTTCGCAACCTTTCTTTCGCTTCCGTGCTTGGGCTCACTACCGGAATCTTGCTGGCTTTTGTACTGGAGGGTCTCGACAATACGGTGCGCACTCTTGAACAGGCTCAGGCAATTTCTATGCTGCCATCGCTTGGGATTATTCCTCTCGGAAGCGGGGGCGCCAGTTACACCAGCACCGGCAGGCGTCTGGCATTTGCCGGAAGCAAAGAATCCATGGAGTTGATCACAAAATCCCGGCCTCAATCGCAGATGGCGGAGGCTTACCGCGCTTTACGCACTTCCCTGCTGCTTACGTCAGTTGGCGCGCCGCCGAAAGTCATCCTCGTGACCAGCGCCCTACCCGAGGAAGGCAAAACGACTACCTGCATCAATTGCGCCATTGTGCTGGCACAAAAAGGCAGCCGAGTTTTGCTGATTGACAGCGATTTACGGCGTCCTGGCATTCACAGAACACTTGGTATCGTGCCGAAAACTGGCCTTACAAACATATTGACCGGGAGCGCCACACTTCAGCAAGCGATTGTGCGATCTCCTCTGGTCCCGAGCTTGTCTGTACTCCCCGCTGGCACGCCGCCTCCAAATCCAGCTGAATTGTTGGCTTCTAGCAAAATGGGTGAAGTCCTTGAAACGTTGCGAGGGCAGTATGACCACATCGTGATAGATACGCCGCCGACACTTCCGGTTACGGATGCGGTCATCATGGCTACCCGGGCGGATGCGGTTATTTTGGTGATTCGCGCGGGCAGCACCACCAAACATGCTCTGCGGCAGGCGCGCGATATTCTGCTGCAAGTTAATGCCAGGATCAGTGGGGTTCTCTTAAACGCAGTGAACCTGGGTTCTCCCGACTATTATTCTTACTATGGCCGGATGGGAAAATTCGGGCGTTCGTACTACCGCGAGGATTATAAAGAGACCGACGGTCCGAATGGCGACGATGCAAGCGGTACCGACGAAATTATCTCCGCTATAACCTCTGGCGGAGCATAAATCCTCCATAAGCCTCGACGGCAATGCATACCCCAATCAGCACGCCTGTCGCGAGAATTATTTTCTTGATTTTGTGTTCGGTCGCGGCGGTCGGTTACCTCGCGCTGGCGTCTTCACAGTACCTGGCATATCGCTTTGCCGAAAAGGAAGACTTGCCGAACCTGCAACTTGCAGCCCGTCTCCAACCTCTCGACGCCGAGTATCAATACAAACTGGGGCAAATGCTGATCCTGATGCAACAGCTGCCGGAAGCAACGGATAGGTTTGCCAGTGCCACCAGCTTGAGCCCTAAGAATTCCACTTATTGGCTAAGGCTTGCCTCTGCTCAAAGCTTCCTCGGTCAGGCGCAGGCCCAGCGGCAATCGTTGCAACGTGCTATTGCGGTGGACCCGAAGAGTTACCGCGTGGCATGGGAAGCTGGCAATTCTTATTTGACCGCGGGTGATCTGCATTCCGCCCTACGGGAATTCCGCACAGCGCTGGAGAGTGAGTCGTCTCTATCGAGCGACGTGATACCGCTTTGCTGGCGAGCGAGGCCGGACGTTGACCTATTACTACAGGAGGCCATCCCTCCAGCAGCCTATTCGGCATTTTTAGAATTCCTGGTGTCGAGCCGGGAGGGTGCGTCCGCCGCAAAGGTGTGGGAGCAAATCGTAAAGCTCGACGCACCCACCAGATTGAGCGATGTCTCGGATTATGTCAGGTATTTAATTGGACAACACGAACCTGCGCAGGCTCGCGAAGTGTGGGAGCAAGCGGGACCGCTGTGCGATCTTCGCGCTTACCAACCTTCGCCCACGAATCTAATTGTCAATGGCAATTTTGATTTGGATGTACTAAATACCGGCTTTGACTGGACATACCAAAGGCGACCCGACGTAAATCTTGAGATAGATCCCACTCAGTCTCATCTCGGTTCTTCTCGTTCTCTGCTTATCTCCTACGACAGCAGCGGTCTCGACGACACTGGAATTCATCAGTTAATTCCGGTTGAGCCAAATACTGCCTATCACTTTTCTGCCTACTTCAAGACCAAGAATTTGGAAGGAGCGGGCGGGCCAGAATTTGTTTTGCAAGACGCTTATGGGCTAAAACCACTTTTCGAGAGCGATGATCTTAAAGACAGCGACGACTGGAAGCAGGCGAGCGGTGATTTTGCAACCGGACCAGACACTAACCTGCTGGTTTTGCAGATTAAGCGCATCCCATCCGGCAGTGCAATTCGAGGCGACTTATGGATTGACGGAGTCTCCTTAAGTCCTCGCAATAGACAGAGTGTTCCGTGACCAGTCCGCTGCCCACGTCCCGGCGGGAACTCGCTGCGAATGGTTTTCCCTCACCATCCCAACGCGGCTCCATTGTGCTTTATGGCGCGGTCGGGCTATTGTTGCTTTGTCCGCTCGCCTTTGGAGCCGTTGAGCCCTGGTCCATCTTGTTGTTGGAAGCGGCGTCCGCAGTGCTATTCATATTTTGGGTTGTTCAACAGTTCTCCTCTTCAGCATTCGTCATTTATTCGAATCCGTTGTTCGCGCCAATGTTGGTCTTTGCCTTCCTGGTTGTGGTGCAGCTGGTTGCAGGAAAAACTGCGAATCGTTATGCGACGCTCGCTAGCGGCCTCGTCTATGGCGCGTATGGATTGATCTGTTTTTTGGTGGTGCAATATTTAAGAAGGCCCTCGCAAATCAGAATTCTCACCCTGGTGTTTTCGTTGTATGGGTTCGCAGTTGCGGCTTTCGCGCTGCTACAGGGACTGGGCTCCAACAACAAATTGTATTGGCTACGGACGCCGAGCCGCTACGCATGGATTTACGGTCCATACGTGAATCACAATCACTACGCCGGCTTGATGGAGATGCTGTTTCCCATACCGCTGGTTTTTTCCCTCACGAAGTACGCACGAGGGACACCGAGGCGATTGGCCGTCTTGGCCTCTGCGGTCATGGCTACCACCATCTTTCTCTCCGGATCAAGAGGCGGCGTCATAGCGTTCGTTTGCGAAATTATTGTTTTGCTGGCCGCGTTGATCCGGCAACAAAGCCGCGTCCCCTTTCGTGGGAGGCTGGCATTGGCTTTGTTTGCTGTTCTCTTGCTCTCGCTGTTCGCCTGGATCGGTACCGGTAAGATAGCCGGCCGTCTCACTAACATTCCCGCCGCGCGCCGGGAAATAACCGAGGGTTTGCGGGTTCAGATTGATCGAGATCTGCTGAAAATGTTCCCGCATCGCCCGGTGCTGGGGTGGGGCCTGGGCACGTTCGCGGATGTCTATCCACAGTACAGAAGCTTCTACACAGCTTTTTATATAGACCAAGCTCATAACGACTATCTGCAACTTCTAATAGAAATGGGAACTGCTGGATTCTTCACGATGATCTGGTTCTTGTGGATGCTTTTTCGGGCGGCAAACAGAAAGTTGCGTCACTGGTCCAGTGATGTCAACGGGGCGGTTGCCTTGGCTGCTCTTCTCGGCATCGTTGGGATTCTTGTGCACAGCGTAGTGGATTTCAATCTTCAGATTCCAGCAAATGCCTCACTATTTTATGTTTTGTGCGTGATCGCCGCCATGGAGCCGCGCTTCATTTCACGACTACCATTAAAAGCCGTCGAGAACTGAGAACCAGAAACTCCAAACTGCCTTTAACTATTCCGTTCCGTTTGTGAATTAATAGCAAGAATCAGTCCCAACAATGTCTAACCGCGCCCGACTCTACTCCGCCAAGTCACATCTTCCTTGGCACAAGCGTGTTCGTGCATTGACGAATGCGCCAAGGTTCAGAATCATCCAAATAAAACTATCAATTCTTCGGCAACGCCATCATGCTTACAGTCATCTCTTGTACCGTCTCTTACTTCGCGTTAGGATTTCGACTGCTTTGCGGGGGAAATGAATGCTCAAACACTTGCTCTCGAGTTGGCCGCTCATTCAGCAAATCAAGACTGGCGCTGACGGAACCGGATCTGAAGCCATGTCGGCCAGGACGCAAAATTTGCGTCCGAAGCATGACGGCGCCGAAGCAACACCATCCATTTGCCCGTATTGCGGCGTCGGCTGCGGCCAACTGGTCTATCACAAGAATGGCAAGCTGATTTCGATTGAAGGCGATCCGAAATCGCCAATCTCCCGTGGCCGTCTCTGCCCGAAGGGCGCGGACACTTACGAACTTCATACTCACCCCGGACGACTTACGAAGGTTAAATACCGGCGTCCCTATTCAGCGCAATGGGAATACCTCGATCAGGAAACCGCGATGGATATGGTCGCGGATCGTCTGTGGGAAACCCGCGAGCGCACGTTCCAAGAGGAGAAGGACGGCGAAGTCCTTATGCAGACCAAGCAAATCGCGCATCTGGGCGGCGCCACTCTGGACAATGAAGAAAATTACTTGATCAAAAAACTCTTTGCCGCCGGCCTCGGAATGGTTTGCATCAGCAACCAGGCGCGCATATGACATAGCTCTACCGTGCCCGGTCTGGGCACATCATTCGGACGCGGCGGCGCGACCACGGCGCAACAAGATTTGAGCAATGCCGACGCCATTCTGATCATGGGTTCATCCATGGCAGAGAATCATCCCGTCGGGTTCCAGTGGGTCATGGAAGCCCGCGAGCGCGGCGCGAAGATTATTCACGTGGATCCGCGATTCAACCGCACGTCCGCTATGGCGGATATCTGGGTTCCGCTGCGCGCCGGCAGCGACATTATTTTCCTCGGAGCGATGATCCGTTACACGCTCGAGAACCAGAAAGAATTCCGCGAGTATGTAACGCATTACACCAACGCCCCCACGATCTTGCGCGAGGACTTCCGCGACACTGAAGATCTCGATGGTTTATTCTCCGGATGGGATGCCGATAAAAAACAATATGATCCTGAAAGCTGGCTCTATCAGGGAGCTCCCTCAAAGAAATCGAGTGGGGAAAAAGCCCCCGGCCATTCGCCGGCGGGCGGTGGACACGGCAAAGATCGCGGCGGCGAGGCCCAGGATGACGCAAAAATGGAATCTGATCCCACCCTCCAACATCCGCGCTGTGTATTCCAGGTTCTGAAGCGTCATTTCTCCCGTTACACACCGGAAATGGTCGAGCGCTTTTGCGGCGTGCCGCAAGACGTTTTCTTGAAAATTGCCGAGACCTTCACATCTGCATCCGGCCCGGAAAAAACTGCCGCCATCTGTTATGCGGTTGGCTGGACTCAGCACTCGAAAGGTGTTCAGGTCATTCGTTGCGCTGCCATCCTGCAATTACTCCTGGGAAACATCGGCCGTCCCGGCGGAGGAATTCTCGCCCTCCGCGGTCATGCTTCGATTCAAGGGTCAACCGACATTCCGACGCTTTACGACATTCTTCCCGGCTATATTCCAATGCCCTTCTTCGAGGCCGACTCTAATAGCTTAAAGGGGCACATTAAGAAGCACAGTTCCCGCACCGGCCTGTGGGCAGGCTTTGGCAAGTACCTGATTAGTCTTTTGAAGGCTTATTACGGGGACGCGGCGACTAAGGAAAACGAATTTGGATTCAACTGGCTCCCCCGCGTGACGGGAGACCACTCGCATTTCGGCTACTGGCTCGACATGATGGATGGAAAAATGGAAGGCCTTTTTGTGATGGGCCAGAATCCCGCCGTGGGCGCCGCAAATGGACGCCTCGAACGAACGGCGCTTTCCAAACTGAAATGGCTCGTCGTGCGCGACATGGTGGAAACCGAAACCGCTTCGTTCTGGCTCGATTCCCCCGAGGTACAGCGCGGAGAATTATCACCGGACACCATTGGCACTGAAGTTTTTCTCTTTCCAGCGGCGGGCACGGCCGAAAAAGAGGGGACATTTACCAATACGCAACGCTTGCTTCAATACCGGAATCTCGCGGTTGAGCCTCCCGGCGACGCGCGCAGTGAGACCTGGTTTATCTATCACCTCGGTCGTCGCATGAAAGAAAAAGCTAAAGACGACCAGCGCCCCCGGAACGCCGGCTTGAACGCCCTCACTTGGAATTATCCAGTCGAGGGGAAACATGCCGAGCCAAAAGTTGAAGAGGTTCTCAAAGAAATCAATGGTTGGACCGTCGCTGATCGGAAACAGCTCAAACAGATCCCCGATCTTAAAGATGACGGATCTACCGCGTGTGGTGCGTGGATTTACTGCGGGGTCTATCCCGAGGAAGGAAGAAACCGCGCTAATGAACGCGATCCAAAGGACCTGCTTGGCCACGGCTGGGGCTTCGCGTGGCCCAACGATTGCCGCATCATTTATAACCGCGCTTCGGCTCGTCCCGATGGAAAGCCGTGGAGCGAGCGCAAGAAGTTGCTTTGGTGGGACGAAGAAAAAAAGCAATGGGGCGGTCTCGATAATCCCGACTTCAAGAAAGACATGCCTCCTGACACTCCCGCCAATCTGCAAAATGGTCGTGGAGTTGAAGCACTCGGCGGGGCCAGGCCTTTTACGCTTCATCCCGATGGCGTGGGTTGGATTTACGTCGCCAGTGGATTGAAAGACGGTCCTCTACCTACGCATTACGAAGCGCTTGAATCACTGATCCCGAATCCGCTGTATGACCAGGACACGAATCCGGCGGCCAACAAGAAGCAACGACCGGATAATCCATATGCGGCTTCACCCGGCGATCCCCGCTTCCCTTACGTCCTTTCGACATATCGGCTGACTGAGCACCATACTGCCGGGGGCATGTCGCGCACGTTATCGCACCTCGCCGAGCTTCAGCCTGAATTGTTCACCGAAGTCTCTCCCGAACTGGCGGCGGAAATTGGCCTAGAGCATGGGCAGTGGGCTACAATCCGCACTCCTCGTGCGACGATAGAAGCTCGCGTAATGGTGACGAAGCGTTTACGTCCTTTGTGGATTAACGGAAACCGTATTCATCAAGTCGGCCTTCCTTATCACTGGGGATACAAAGGCCGCGCCAAAGGCGACGTGGTTAACGATCTGCTCTCAATCAGCGAAGAGCCCAACGTCAGGATTATGGAAACCAAGGCACTCGTGTGCGCCATCGCACCGGGCCGCAGGCCACAATTCGAACAGTCGTCAGAGCAAGCGGGAGTGAAGCAGTCATGAGCATCACTGCATTCCTTACCGACTCAACTTTATGTATCGGCTGCAAAGCCTGCGAAGTTGCCTGCAAAGAATGGAACGGCATCGGGGAAGACGGCCTGAATTGGAGTGGCAACTCCTACGACAACACCGGCGCACTCGGCCACTCGACCTGGCGTCACGTGAAATTCGTGGAGCACATGCCCGAGGCGGGTTTCGGTGGAAACGCGCCTGAACTCAATACATGGGCATTCTCGTCCGACGTTTGCAAGCACTGCGAAAATGCGGGTTGCCTGGAGGCCTGCCCCACCGGCTCAATCGTGCGCACTGAATTCGGAGGCGTTTACATTCAGCCCGACATTTGCAATGGCTGCGCCTACTGCGTCGTCTCTTGTCCGTTTGGGGTGGTGCAACGCAATCCTGACGATGGCCGCGCATTCAAATGCACTTTCTGCTACGACCGCCAAAAGGCCGGACTCATACCCGCCTGCGCAAAAGCCTGCCCCACCGAATCTATCAAGTTCGGAGAAATCGAAAGCCTGAAGTTGCGCGCCAAAGAACGCGTGGAAGAACTTCACAGCCGTGGGATGCAAGACGCAAATCTTTACGACTCTGCCGATACCAGCGTCGGAGGGACTCACGCGATGTTTATCGTGCGTGGCGATCCTCGCACATACAACTTGCCGCCAAAACCCGAAGCGCCAACCATCTACCTGAAAAAAGGATGGACGTCCTCCGCCGTCGCCGCCGCGATGCTTCTCGGTGGAACACTTCTCGCTTTCCTGGCGGATTCGCAGAGGAGCGGCGCGTGAGCGATCGTCAGACTCGCAGTACGCCCGCCAGCCGCACTCCCGACATGAGCAGCGAAAAACGACTAGCCGGTATCCGGCGAGAGGCGGAACTACATGGCGCAGTCAAGGCCGCTGGCATTCATCCCTCCGGCGCTCCGTTCCCTGTGGCATCTCGAGAAACCGGATATTACGGCATTCCCTTACTCAAAGAACCTGCGTGGACGTGGGAAATCCCCCTCTATTTCTTCGTCGGCGGCGCGGCTGGCGCCGCCGCCGTGGTTGGCGCGATCGCCAGCTACACCGGAGCGGACCGCAAACTGGTACGCGATGCAGAATGGATCGCCGCCGCCGGCACCGTTCTCTCTCCCGCATTGCTCATCGCCGATCTTGGGAAGCCTTCTCGTTTCCTGAATATGCTGCGCGTCTTCAAACCACAAAGCGCAATGTCGGTTGGAGTCTGGACCCTTGTAGGATTTTCCGCCGGGGCCTCTGCCGCTGCCTTCGCCGGATTCCTGCAAGATCGCTACGGCCCATCTTTGCCACTTCGCATTGTTGAAAATGCCGGTCAGGCCGTTTCCATGGCTTTCGGCCTGCCATTCTCCAACTACACGGGTGTCCTGATCGGCGCGACAGCGATTCCGGTATGGAATGAGAATGTCGGCAATCTGCCAATTCACTTTGGCGCTTCGGGATTAAGCGCGGCTGTCGGAATGCTGGAATTAATGGGCAACGAAAAGAGCCGTGCTCTTCAAGCCCTCGGCGTGGGTGCGGCGATGGTCGAATGCTGGGAGGGAATACGCCTCGAGAGCAAAGCAGAACCCAACCTCAGACCGCTGAAGCATGGCCTCAGTGGGGCCATCGTTCGGACTGGCGGACTGCTTTCCGGGCCGCTTCCTCTAGCTTTGAGACTTGCCAGCATCATGACCGGTAGCCGCCACTCGAAAAAGTTGCGAAGAATCGCCGCCGCCTCTGCCATCGCCGGATCGCTTCTCACCCGCATTGGCTGGATCCACGCCGGACATGTCTCTGCTCGCGACTGGAAGGCGCCCCTTGAAATCCCACGCACTCAACACGGCTCCCA
Source organism: uncultured Acidobacteriaceae bacterium (assembly GCA_963796015.1). GTDB lineage: Bacteria > Acidobacteriota > Terriglobia > Terriglobales > Acidobacteriaceae > PALSA-188. The sequence continues at coordinate 97,946 of CAWCJR010000003.1, forward strand.
AACGTAATGAAGGGCGGTACGGCTCTCAGCGTTGATACGCTTCAACCAGCAAAAGATTCCACACTTGCTTTGCCTTTAAGAATGCCAGCTTCGAGGTCGCACTAAGCTATAGTTTATCGGGTTCCTTGCTTTATCGCGCCATAGTTCCGTAATAAAAAATCCATAGGACGCCTTCATGCAAGATGCAGTGAGCCTTTGGGATCATCTTCACCAGAATCCGCGGTTCCGGCCACTCTACCCCTCCGACCACGTGGTGCGCTTCATGATGGCAAGCCGACCACTACTGGAAAAAAATCGGTCGGCGCGATTCCTTGATATTGGTATGGGGGCCGGGCGTCACGCCAAGCTCGCAGCGGATTTGGCCTTCGCTCCTTTTGGGATTGATATATCTCTGGTTGGTCTTCAACACGCACGTGAGCGGCTCCAGCACTCCGGCTTCCGCGCGCATGTGGCAAAGAGTTCGATGCACGTCCTGCCATTTAGCGACGGCAGCTTTGAAGTAGTGGTCAGTTATGGAGTCTTTTACTACGGCACGGCGGCGGAGATGGTGCGCGCCATCCGAGAGGCTTACCGCGTGTTGACCCCAGGCGGACGGGCATTTGTCGTGCTTCGGACGACCGACGACTGCCGGTTTGCCAAAGGCGAACAGGTCGAGCCCAACACATTCCGTCTGACAATCACGGAGACGAATGAGGAAGGAACCGTTCAGCACTTCCTCTCCGCCGAAGATATACCCGTCTATTTTTCAGAATTCTCTCAACTTAGCTTTGAGAAGAGCGAGACCACGTTTGCCAATCGCCGGCTTCTAAATTCGGATTGGTTAATTACGGTGGAGAAGTAATAACCTCGCAGAACTCTTGGGTTCTTCTCATCATGAGAACGCGCTTGTCCACTGAGATCTGGACGGGGTGTTGTGAACATCCCTGGTGTTTTCCTACGGCATCCATCCGACGCACCAGCAATAAATCCAGTTCCCCTGGCACGATGAAAGACGATTTGCTAGGCTGAGATTGAGGTAAGGCTATGACCTACGAAATGATCAATGGAATCTTCCGACAGACCAATCTAAAAAACGAATCGGACGAATACCTGGCCAAGCGCGAACAGCTCCGCCTCGCCGAAATCGAGCTGATGAAACAGCGGGAGCGTGTGGCCAAGATGCGGCGGGCGTTGCCGCCGGGCGCTGCGATCACGGATTACGAATTCCTCGAAGGACCGCGAGCGCTCAATGCCGGCGACGCGCCGATCCGAAAGGTAAAGATCAGCGAACTTTTTTCCACTCCCGAACGTCCACTGGTGATTTACCAGCTGATGTTCGGCAAAAAGCAAACCAAGCCCTGCCCGATGTGTACGCTCTGGATTGACGGCTATAACGGAATCGCTCATCACCTCGCGCAGAACATGGACTTCGCAATCGTGGCTGCCGCCGAGCCAATCCCGCTACGCGCCTATGCCCGCGAACGCGGCTGGTGCAATCTGCGCCTGCTAAGCGCGGGTGCAAGCTCGTTTAAGTTCGACTTGGGGGGCGAGAACCGGGACGGCGGGCAAGATTCCTCGCTGAACGTTTTTACGAAGGACGCCGACGGGACGGTACGCCACTTCTATACTCAGCACCCAAGGCTTGGTGAAGACATAAAGGAACGCGGTATCGACCTCCTTACGCCGGTCTTTAACCTGATGGATGTCACGCCCCGCGGCCGCGGTAATTGGTACCCGAGCCTGGGGTACGGAACCAAAGCCCACACAGGGTGAACGAGTGGCTCGTTCAAGCCCGACTTTGGCTGGAGTGAGGAATTGGTTAGAGTTGGGCTAATATCTCGCAGTCCTTCATCCCGACTAGAAGCCTCGTATTTCAAAAATCCCGCCCCTCCCGGATTCCGGGAACTTTTTTCTTATTCCTTCGTAACTCTAATTGCAAGCGAGCATGGCGCGGCACAGCCTCGCTGGACTTGAATGCGCCTGCCTCGAAAGGAAGTCTCATGAACACGAAGAACACGAATCACACGAAGCACATGAAGAACAGGTTCCTCTTGTTGATCGCAGGATTTTCAGCCTTGTCGCTTACCGTTTTCGCGATCTCTGCGTCCACCACGCGCTATCTGCACGTCAGGGTCAGTAATCCGGCGAGCCACGAACTGGTCCGTGTTAACGTTCCACTTACGCTGGCTGAAAAGGTGATCCCTGCAATCAACCATGGCCAGCTTCGAAACGGCAAGGTTCAAATCGGCGATTTCAAAGCCGATGACGTGAACATCCATGCCATTCTCGATGCGCTGAAGTCCGCACCGGAGGGCAATTTTGTGACCGTGCAAGACAGCGGCGACGACGTTCGTGTAGCCAAAGAGCGCGGCCAGCTTGTGGTACACGTGGCCGACAAGAACTCCGGTGAAAATGTTGATGTGACCATTCCCTGGGATGTCGCTGAGGCCCTCATCTCCGACACGAACGAAGACCAGATCAACGTCGAAGCCGCCGTCAAAGCACTTCAGAATGTCGGCGATACAACTTTGGTGCGGGTGAGCGGCCGTGATGAGAACGTCCGCGTGTGGATCGATTCGCGGAACTCGGACGCGGAATAAGGAGGAAGCCTCACATGATTTTCATTGCAAAACTCGGAATTGGAGTCCTGGTTGCGGGCGCAGCCGTTTCCAGCGAGGGATTCATTCACGTCAAAGTTCACGAGAAGCAGCCGGACGGTACGAACGTGAATTTGTTTGTTCCCGCCGCGCTTGCAACCACAGCTTTGCACCTCGTGCCCAATCACGATTTGAAGGCGCACGACTCAGCCCAACTGCGCTCCTGCCTGCCGATCATTGACGCTGCGATTCCCGCTCTCGACGCGTCTCCTGATGGAGTGCTTGTTGAAGTGAAGGACGCGCATGATCACGTCATAGTGCAAAAAGTTCGCGGTTCGATTGTGGTGGATGTGAATGACTCCGAGGATGTAGTGCACGTGTCGGTGCCGTTGCGCGCCGCGCAGAGTGCGATTCATCTGATCGCCGAAGCGAATCCTCCGGAGTAGGATTCATAAGCAGTATTATCCGTCTTCAGCACTGGTTTTGGATCAACACCCCCACGCTAAATTTCGCAGGGAACGCGAAATTTAGAATGGGGCGCCTGTTGCAAAACTGGACAATCTAGATAGCACGTCGCTGACCTCCCACGGAAGAAAAAGGGTAACCCCGACGGGAACTTATTGCTGCGCCGGTTTTGTCTCGCTGGGGATGCGCGCGAGTGTCATATCAAACTCGCCACCGGCTCCGTGATTTTTCAGTTGAATCGTATTTCCGCGGACCGTCCCCTCGTGCTCGATAGAGTTTCCGTTGACAGTCGTTTTGAACGAAATCTTGTCCCCGCTCACTTTCCCTTCGCTGATTGACCGCGAAAACATCGGCGATTGCTCCGTTCCGGTCAAGATTTGCGCTTTCGCCTTGAAATTGTAGATCACCGTGACAGACCCATTTGCTGTGTCCATCGTTCCTTCCCAGCGCCCGTTAATAGCAGACTCATGACTTGCCGCAACGGCAAAGCCCACCGCAAGAATCATCGTTGTAGTCATCCACGCGCGTCGAACCATTTTCCGTCCTCCTTTGAGGTGCTCGCTCTTCGACCTGTCTGAACAGTTCAAACCCGGTTATCTTAGACACCGAAAAGAAGAATATTGTTCCGATATCTCTAGCAGCCAGGCGGGTGGCCATTCAATCCCGGTTTTCGTTTGAGCGGGGAATTCTAACGTCTGGACAGAGTTTTCCTGCATCTCTTTAATATTTTCGTGCCTGCTATTCCGGCTCTACCTTTGCCGTTCTCATAGCCGGTTGTTCGTTTCGGATCAGGTCTCAGCATCCCCACCCTCGGAACTTGCAGAGGTTGCGAGTTACGCTGAGCGCGGCTAAATTAGGTGCTATTGATCTCGACGTTTAAATGAAGATGCGCGTCTGTTCTCCAGTATTGATGATGGCCGCTCCTCTCCGGGCAAAATGTCGAGTTGACCGCGAAAGATCAACAGTCAATTTTTAGCGAAGTCATTAGACTTTCCGCATCACTCCGGAGGCCCGCATAACTCTTTATTCCATCGAACCTGGCGGCGCATATTACTATCAGAATTTCGTTAAAGGTGTGTTTTCAACCAGCAGAGCACAAGCCGGAAATCTGGGATTACAGTTGCTTGCCGTTCAAAGCGGCGGACGCGTTCTTATGATGCACGATGTACCTGGCGCCATTGTCCTCTATCTCGCAGACGCAAGGGCGTTTTACACCCTCTCCTTTAAGTCCGCCCCGGCCGGCAACCCAAACGAATATCACGAGCTTGAAGTCAAGGTTGGTACGCCCGGACTTTCTGCCAGAACACGAACCGGCTACTACGTCCAACCCTAGAAGTCCAAAAGCGCAGAGTATTGGTGGAACGGCTTGCCTTACTTCGTGCCGGCGGCAAGAATGCGCTGGGCGCGTGCCCTAACCACATTCATCAAAGAAGGATCATTAACGATTTTCTGCAATGTGGGAACAATGGCCGAAATTTCTTCCAGCGCATTCACTCCGTTTTCCCCCTCCATTTTCTTCAAATCCTCATCCAGCGCAAGCTTCTGATAACGGCGGTCATACTCCAGGCGACGGCCAAATTCCATGGTCGCCTCCAAAGACTGAAGAATCCGGGTGAGCTCCAGAACGGCGGGGATAGGCGAATAGTTATATGTGGCCTTCGTGTTCCGTTGGTCATCTTTGTAGGAAAGCGTTTTCATCCCGGTGGACGCAATATTTTTTTTCTTCGAATCCACGTTGCCCACGAAATAGTGAGCTTGCTTCGTCAAATCGAAAATCTTCGTACAGGTCGCCGGCGTAAACGTGAAGTCGAAATGGAACGACTCCCCTGCGGCAGACGGGTCAGTAGTTTTTTCATCGGACTGATAACTACCGTGACACTCTGAAGTGATCGAGATGATGTAGTGCGCCGGTTCCGAGCCCGGAAAAGTTTGCTCGAATGCGACCGTCGAGACCGATTGCTGCGCTTGGAGGAGAATGGTTCCCAAAAGTAATAATGAGATCGGAATTAACCCAATGCGGAACGTTCTGAACCTGCCCTGATTCATACGGAAGAAATTATGACAAAAACGCCGCGCATCTGCGAGAAATATCATCGCGACTGGCCTAGCGTCACTCCTTGCGGCGGACCATTTCCAAAAACGCCTGGTGCAGCCGCGAGTCATCACTCAGCTCGGGATGAAACGTTGAAGCCATCACCAATCCTTGTCGCACGGCTACCGGGTCACTTCCTTCAGTCGCGACGACTTCCACTCCAGGCCCGACACGCTCGATTTTGGGAGCCCTAATAAAAACCATCTCCAGCGGCGAGTCGCCACGTTCCCCGATAAGAAGTTTTCCTTCGCGAATCGAGCTGTCAATCTGCCGACCATAGGCATTCCGTCGAATGCCGATATCCAGCGCGCCCAAGCCTGTCTGTTTCGGATTTTCCACATCTTTCGCCAGTAGGATTGCCCCCGCACAAGTCCCGAGAGTAGGCTTCAACCGCACAAACTCCTTGAGCTTTTCGAATCCCGCCTCGCCCAGAAGCTTGAGGAATGTTCCGGATTCGCCGCCGGGAATGATGAGCCCGTCAATCTCATCGAGCTGTTCCGGCTTTTTGACGAGCACAACTTCGGCGCCCAGCTCTGCGAGCCGCCTCCGGTGCGCATCGAAATCGCCCTGCAAAGCCAGAACACCTATTTTCATGATGGTCGCGGGGTTGGGAAGCATCCCATTCGATTCTAAAGGAAAGGGCCAATCCGCTCTTAGCTCTCATCGCTTTCAAAGGACGCTCGGATTTCTCGCCCTCCTTGAACCCACGACGATCCTCCCTGTCTGCTGAGCGAAGCGGATAGAAGATCAGGTATCTCTATTGTGCTAACCCCCAGCGAAGGGGCTCCGCCGAGAGAGTGCAGCCTTTAGCACCTTGCCTTCGGCGCGGGCCTGGTTAAGTTTTCCGCGGCGACGGCCTTCCCTGGTGCGATAGAACTCCAGATCGCGATACATATCACATCCTGCACAAGTCGAATTCGGGCTACCCGCGGCGAAGCTCGACCGGAGCTTCCGAACTGCCTCTCCTGCCCAAATCTCCGCCAAGTGCGATTCCAAAATGTTCCCGATACCCAGATCCTTGGTCGCGTCCATCGCCGCTACGCAACTACAGCCCATGACCGTGCCATCTGGAAGCACCATAGGCCCGTTGTATGTGTTCACACAGGCTTCGGGACGGGAGTTGACTACGCGAAGTTTCATGGATGAAGGCAATATCTCCCGCGTAATCCGCCCATTGGCCGACGTGAATGACCAGGTGAAATCAAGCTGAGGCTTGTGCGCCAAAATTGGCTGAAAGTCAGGGTCGGACATCACCGCATCGAGCGGACGGTCAGGCCTGAGCGCAATTGTGATTGCCACCGGCGACCCCAGCGCGCTGTTTCGTTCCACCAGTTCGGTAACGTTTCGCCGCATGCGTTGGTAGGATGCGTTGCGGTACACGCGACGGTACATCTCCGCGTCGAATCCTGCAGTGCTGATATTCAACGCGTTGATCCCAGATTGCAGCACCGCATCCACGCCAAACTTGTCCAACAGAATGCAATTAGTCGTAAGCCAAATGCGATCCACTTGCGGAAGAGACCGTAAATAACCGACTCGATCCAAAAATTTGGGATCAATAAGGGCATCCCCCACGATTGGAGTCAGTCCAACCGAGCCGCCACCTATCGCCACATAGTCGCTAACCGCTTTTTGGAACACTTCCTCAGGCATGAACTGCGCCGCCCGCGTCTGAAATTGGTATGGGCAGAAGACACAGTCAGCATTACAAAGATTTGTCAACTCCAGATGTAGTTCGAACGGCCGAGCTGCCATGGAGGCCAGGGTATCGCTGAGAGGATACAATCGCCCCGCACAGGCATCCGCCTTCCTCCATAGAACGCGGACCACTTTTTCCACGAACAAGCGATTAAACTCTGGCATAACGTTGCCAGGATCATATCAACACTCATTTGGCCGAACAACAAAAGTTGGCACACACTATTGGTTCTATCGCGCATCATGGCTGAAACGTACAGCTTCATTCTTGGGCAAGTGCCCAGGCTTGGGCCTAAAATATTTTGTCGCGCGCTACCGCGATCTGCGCTCTAAAATCTTCAAGCCCTCGAAACATCTTGATCCCGCGATTGCAAACCCTGAAACCCCGCTATAATCCGGTCGCACAATTATTCGCGAAAAGGAGTTTGCGTGTTCTCATCAACCAACTTCTGGATCTGCTCTGTGGGACTGCTCTACCTTATCGCCGGAATTCTTGTAGTTCGAAAAGATGTCAGCGCGGCTCGCGGCTGGGACAAGTTGATCACCTTGGGCTGCGTCTTCTTCGCCGCGCCACTCGCAGCGTTCGCAACCGAACATTTCCGGGGCGCAAGGTTTCTCCAGAATATGGTCCCTTCCTGGATGCCAGCGCACCTGTTCGTCGCCTACTTCGTCGGATGCGCGCTGCTCGCGGCGGCCACCAGTCTGATTGCTAGGAAGTTCGTGCGCTTGTCATCCAGCCTACTCGGATTAATGTTCTTTCTATTCGTCTGCATGATTCATATACCGAATGCCCTCGCGCATCCCAAAGACCGGTTCGCATGGGCAGTCGCCCTAAGAGACCTATCTTTTTCCGGAGGCGCATGGGCTCTTGCCGGACTCCATACTCGCGCGTCGTCCCTTAAAGCCGCCAAATGGATGACTTTATTTGGTCGCATCGTCGTCGGAATTGCTGTGATCTTTTTTGCCGTAGAACATTTCCTGCATCCCGAATTTGCTCCGGGCGTTCCCTTGCCCAAGGTGACCCCGCTCTGGGTCCCTCTATGCCCGCTTTGGGGATATCTCGCCGGAATAATTCTTTTCGTTGCAGGCTTGGGCCTGGTCTTAAACAAGAAATCTCGGATCGCGGCCGCCTCGATTGGCGCGTTAATGACTTTCCTGACCGTCTTCCTATACTTGACTATTTTGATTCTCGCCCATGGCGGCTCAACCCCGCAGATCAACGAAGCAATCAATTACGTCGCCGACACATTGCTCTACGCCGGAGCGGCACTCGCTTTAGCCTCGGCTCTACCGAAAGAACCGAACCGCGAAGCGTCGTAGCTGAGATGATTTCCATTCGTGCTAACTATTTTCCAGCCTACGAGTCGAATTAATCAGGGGTACTGATGCTGATGAAGACGAAGCAAGCTCTTCTCTGGGTGTGCAGTTGGGTCATCTTGTGTTCCGTTCTGGGACTCGCACAACAGACCTCAAACCCTTACGCAACGAATCCGCAGGCCGCTTCCAGCGAGCGCGATGGTCAACACGATTTTGACCCTCTGATTGGTTCATGGAAGTTTCACCTAAAACGCCGCATGCATCCGTTAACAGGATCGAACACCTGGGTCGAATACGACGGAACCGGCGTCTGCTACAAGGTCTGGGATGGCCGCGCCAACTTCGATACCATCGAGCTCAATGGTCCCGCGGGTCACATCGAAGGTCTGACACTCCGCACATACAATCCCCAGTCTCACCAGTGGAGCCTCTATTGGGCCAACAGCAAAGACGGCAAAGTAGTCGCGCCCCAAATTGGTGAGTTCAAAAATGGACGCGGCGAGTTCTACGCCCAGGACGATCTCAACGGGAAAATCATTTTCGTTCGATTTCTCTGGACCAACCTGAACACGAGTACGCCTCACTTCGAGCAATCCTTCTCTAACGATGGAGGCAAGACCTGGGAAGTCAACTGGATCAGCGATCAGAGGCGGGTTCCAGATGCATCAGACAAAGCCAACTGAAGTTGATTTCTCTGTCATTACCTTGGTGATCTAGGTCGCCATTACTTGACGGGCTAAAGTCGAGGAATGACACTTTCTTCGCTAGTGGTTTCACGGGATTGGCCGGAAATCAGTGTTCTGGAATGTATTCTGAGCGCATTGCACATCGCGGTTGAAGTCGAAGCCCAGCCTTCACGCGCTAAAGAGAAATTAGCGAAAACAAAAATTGATGCGCTGATCGTGGATTGCGATTTGGATGGATCGTCCAATTTTTTGCGCAGCCTGCAAGATGGCCTCCTTCTGCAAACCGTTCCTCTGGTTATCTTCAGTGGTTTCCGGAATAAAGAAAAAGCCAACGCATCTCTCGCCACCTTCTTCTTCCAGAAGCCGATCTCGGTAGAGCAGGCCGTCCGCACCCTGTCCGCCGCGCGAAGCATGATCGTGGACGGAAGGCTCCGCTATCATCGTCATCCGCTGAATACGCCGGTGTTATTGAGCTGCGGGGCAAAAAAAGAGATTGATGCCGAACTGATGAACGTTAGTCAAGGGGGTTTGCGGATCCGCTTGGGAAAACCGTTGCCCGCAGACGGCCCATTGCAAGTCAGCTTCGCTCTGCCGGGAACCAAGCGTCGCGTGAAGATGCGCGCCGAAGTAGCCTGGCAAAATCATCAGGGAGACGCCGGAATCCGGTTCCTCTCAAAAGCAGCCCCAACCAAACGCGACCTGCAAATCTGGCTGGAGCAGCGCTACTTAACAAATTAATTGCTCTATGGAGCGTCGCGCGGGTGCCCAATCCTTTTCGCGTTCTTTGCGAAAGGATGGGCAAGTGCCGAGCGTAAACCCTACGCCTCTTCACTTTCTTTCAACCTGGCAATCACACTCAAGTCTTCCAGCGTCGTTAAATCGCCCTTCACTTCCCCGTTGGTCGCCAACTCTCTCAACAATCGCCGCATGATCTTCCCGCTTCGAGTCTTGGGCAACGAATCCGTAAACCGAATGTCATCGGGACGCGCCAATGCTCCAATTTCTTTCGTCACCCATCGCCGCAGTTCTTCTTTCAATTCAGGCGACGGCTTCTTGCCATGCTCCAACGAAACAAATGCCGAGATTGCTTGTCCCTTAAGTTCATCGGGACGCCCGACGACAGCCGCTTCCGCAACCGCATCATGCGCGACCAATGCCGATTCCACTTCCATCGTACTGAGCCGATGTCCGGAAACGTTGATCACATCATCCACGCGACCCATCACCCAGAAATATCCGTCCTTATCTTTACGCGCTCCGTCTCCCGTGAAATACATCCCCGGAATTTGTGACCAGTACTGCTGCACGTAGCGATCCGGATCTCCATAAATCGTTCGCAACATTCCCGGCCACGGCTGTTTGATTACCAGAAATCCGCCCGATCCATCCGGCACTGGATTCCCTTGCATGTTCACAATCTCGGCCACCACTCCGGGAAACGGCCGCGTTGCCGACCCCGGCTTCGCCGCAATAGCGCCTGGAATCGGCGCAATCATAATGTGCCCCGTCTCCGTCTGCCACCACGTATCCGTGATGGGGCAGCGGTTTTGGCCGATTACTTCGCGATACCACATCCAGGCTTCGGGATTGATGGGTTCGCCGACTGTGCCCAGCAATCGCAGACTGTCGAGCTTGTGTTTCTTAGGCCATTGGTCTCCCCATTTCACGAAGGTTCGAATTGCGGTGGGCGCGGTGTAAAACACGCTGACTTGATGGCGATCAATGATGCTCCAAAAACGATCCTGCTCGGGAAAGTTAGGAGCGCCTTCGTACATCAAGCGAGGTCGCGCCATTTTGCAACGGCCCATAAACGATGTAGCTGTGACCGGTAACCCATCCAATGTCGGCGGTGCACCAGTATGTGTCCTCTTCTTTTAAATCGAAGACCCATTTCGTGGTGATGTAGGTTCCGACCGAATATCCGCCGGTTGTATGCACAACTCCTTTGGGTTTGCCCGTGGTTCCGGACGTATAGAGAATGTAGAGAGGATGCTCGGAATCGAGCGGCTCAGCAGGACATTCGTCGGAAGCCTTGGCCATCAAGTCATGCCACCAATGATCGCGTCCGGGCTGCATGTTGATGGCAGTTCCGGTGCGTTGATAGACGACGACATTCTTTACCGAAGGGCACGACTTCAACGCCTCTTCCACTGCGGGAAATAATTTGACTTCGGAGCCGCGGCGATACGAACCGTCTTGCGTAATTACGGCCACGGCCTGCGAATCGGTGATGCGATCCACGAGCGCGTGGGACGAAAATCCGCCAAAGACCACCGTGTGCGGCGCGCCGATTCGCGCACACGCCAGCATCGCGATGGGAAGCTCAGGCGTCATGCCCATATAAATCGCGATGCGATCGTTTTTTTGTACCCCCAAGCCCTTTAGGACGTTGGCGAACTTCTGCACTTCGCGATGCAGCTGCTGATAAGTAAGTGTGCGGACTTCGCCAGGTTCGCTTTCCCAGATGATTGCAGCTTTATTTTTGCGCCACGTCTGAACATGACGGTCCAGACAGTTGTAGGAAAGATTTATCTGGCCGCCAACGAACCATTTTGCCCACGGACAATTCCACTCCAGCACACGATCCCACTTCTTAAACCAGTGCAATTCGTTAGCGATGCCGGCCCAAAACTTTTCCGGCTGCTCGACCGACTCGCGATAAATCCGCTCATATTCTTCAAAGCTGGAAAGGTGTGCGTTCTTTCGAAATTCGTCCGAAGGCTCAAACTTGCGCTGCTCTTGGAGAATCGAATCAATATCGGTAGATGTTGCGGTAGCCGGATTTATCGCCATGCCTGTTCCCTCTTCGTGTGAATCGCCGCAGATGATTCTATCTTTTTTCATCTGGGTTATGTTTTGTCTGGATTATGCAACGGCGCCAGTAAACAGCCGCCTCAGCACGATCAGTCGAGTTGACGGCGATTCGTCCCGAAATGCTCTACGCAAGCTTTTTCGCAGTTTGCTTCAACTCATTCCGGCTGACGGCAGCGGAACGGTTGAAGTCGCAGCGGCGTAGCAGCCCGACGAAGCGAGAGTCGCTTCGAAACGCATCCCACTTGGGATCCACTGGAAGAAACGCGAGATGAACGTCCCTCGATTCATAAGCACGATCAAGCCAGTCCAGCGCCAGTTCCCGCTGCCCCAATCCAGCATGCACAAGAGCCATGGCATACGGAGGCACGTAGCGCTCGCGAGAGATTGCCTCCAAGGTGTTTAACACTTCCAAAGCCTCATCCGTTCGCCGGACGCGGGCAAACAGATAACCCCTTAGCGACATTACTTTGCTGTTGGCTGCACTCAGCCTGCCTGCGACGTTCAATTCGGAGAGCGCCGATTCGTTTTCGCCGAGTTCCACCAGCGCCTGCGCGAGTTGAAGATGGCCGATCCAGAAGTCCGGATCCACGACGATTGCCTGACGCGCGAATTGTGCGGCTGTTGCATATTCATGGGCAACAAAAGCGGCCTGCGCGGACAGCGCGTGCTGCATTGGGTAAAACGGATCGAGTTCCCGAGCCCGCCGCATCGCCGGCTGAGCTTCGGCGTGGCGGCCTGAATGCGAAAGCACAATTCCGAGGAAGCGATGTGCCAGCGGATAACTCGGATCCAGAGCGATCGCCTTGCGGGCGGCCTTTTCCGCGGTTGGCCAATCCCATTCCAGCCAGAAATTCAAAAATGCGACTGAGCCCTGCACCTCGGCAAGTTCAGGCTCCGCTCGAACCGCATTCTGCGCGGCTTCGCGCGCGCGCGGCCAGACCGTGAGCGGTGGGGCATCGCCATTCACGGGACTGCTGGAATATGCGTCGGCCAAGCCGGACCACGCCAGGGCATAATCATGATCGAGCTCCGTCGCGCGTGTGAAGCAATCCACCGCAATTTTTGTGGTTTTCGGTGTGAGTTGATTCCAGTAGTGACGTCCGCGCAAATAAAGGTCGTACGCCTCGGGGTTACGAGTCTGCCGCCGCGCAAGCGCGGTCAATCGCTCCGGAGAGAGCCGCAGCCTGATCTGTTCAGCGATGGCGGTGCTGAGTTCGCGTTGGAACGCGAGCATGCTGCTGGGTTCGCTGTCGTAGGAAGCAGACCAAATCTGAACCTGATCGCGGACACGGATTAGTTTGGCCGTAATCCGCAAGCGGTCCCCCTCACCGCGCAGCGAACTCTCCACCAGATAGGCCGTGTTCAGCTCGTGGCCGATCTCGGCGAGAGTCATGGTGGTTTGCTTATAACGCATCACAGTCGTGCGTCCGATCACGCTGAAGTGATTGGGATCGGCCTGACCGAGCGCTGCAATGGTTTCCTCAGTAAGGCCGTCAACGAGATATTCACGCTCCGGGCCCGCGCCAAGATTCTCGAAAGGCAAAACCGCCAGGGTTACACGCGAGGAATTTTTATCGGCCGCTTCAGAGCCGTTGGCAGAGATTGCTACTTGGGCGATGAAACGGTATCCCTTGCCCGGCACCGTCACGATGTACCGGTTTTCACCCCGCTTCTCCCCTAACACGCGGCGGAGGATGGAAATATTCTGGTTAAGATTGTTCTCCTCCACGATGGTGTCAGGCCAAATCGCCCGCATCAGTGCTTCTGTTTCGAGAATCTCTCCCCTGTGCCGGACCAGATAAAGCAGGGTGTCAAAGACCTTTGGTGTCAGCGCTACCGGCGTGCCATGGTGAGAGAGCAGGCAATTACCCGCCTCGATTCGAAAGCCTTCGAACTCATAGACGCAGGAATCCGGGCTGTTCATGGCGTCTGGGACCATCAGAAAAATTCAGAAAGTTTCAGCCGCAGCCAAAGACTTTCCCCTGCGGCAGCGACGAGTATACGCCACAGCGGGTTTCGGAAGGAATCCCCAAAAACTCTTCTAATGCGAGGAAAATCAATGAAAACCACACTGTGGAAACGAAAAATGGTTCTGACATTTTTAGGAATTCTCACTCTCTCATTCATGGCCGGCACGATGGCCCATGCTGACGATGATTCAGCAGGGCTTCAAGGATCATGGGTCGTAACGGTTACCCAGCACGATTGCACATCGGGCGCGCAACTTGGCGCTCCGTTCCTCTCATTACTCACGTTCGCGCGGGGCGGCACAATGACCGAAACCACATCCAATCCAATGATCTATCCATCCGAGCGTGGACCTGGCCACGGAGTGTGGCACCAGATCAGTCGCCACAAGTATTCCGCATCCACCATCGCCTTGATTACACTCAATGGAGCTTTGACGACGCTCCAAACGATTACTCAGACCATCAAAATCGGGGACGATCCCGACCAATTCCAGACCACCAAAGTGCGGGTAGATTTCTTTACTCCCGGTGGGACGCTCGTCAGCTCGGGATGCGCCACAGCGACCGGCGCGCGTTACCAGTAAATCGCATGTTCAAATTACTGGCGTGACCCATGAATACCCACCCTTCGAAAAACGAAGGGTGGGCCATCCCAAACTACGTCTCTCCGGAATCTCATTTCCCTGCTCTATTTCACCTCGTGGAAGGCGTGCCAGGCTTCGCGATACTGCTCGAACTTTGACATCTTTCTGCCGCTGTAAGGAAACAACCGCAGGGACTTCATGTATCTGAATGCGCTGGCAGGAAAGATATACCAGATATTTTCTGGCACGATATAGGCGACGAGAATATCAATTTCATCGTCCCGGTAGGAACTGTGGGTATGGGGGCAGGCGCGGAAGTTATATCCGCCGCCGGGGCTAGCGGAAACGCAATGGGCGGATTTTACCTGCACGCGTAACATGCGGCCTCCGACATCAACGACGAGGTCGTAGCGGTCGCTGTCGCCCCAAGGCTTGGAGACTCCGAAGCCGAGCGAGGCGGCTTTGCTCAGGAAAGCGGCTTCGCCAATCTCTCCGCGACGCTTGACCTCTCTCTGCATCTGCCTGACGGTGTTCTTTTCGGAGGCCCGCTTCTTCGGCTCCGGAAATGTTGTTGGTTTGGTAGTTTTTTTAGTCTTTTGCATGGTTTCCGTTCTTCTGATTTGGCTGGATTTTGGACGAAAAAAAAGACGCGACCCCGTTTTGGAGAACGGAGCCTGCGTCTTAATTTGTATCTACTCTTTAAGGATAGCAGGTTGGACAGGGTAAATGCGCCACGTCGGGACTAACTATTTTCGCCTTGTTATCAGTTATTTAAGTGGAAACACTCATGTTTTAGCTATTGACAAGAATTTTGAGTTTCCGTGGAAACTGGAGAATCGCACTTTTGCGTGCATGGATCAGAAAGGACTTTGCGAAAACGGGACTTGGGTACGGCGGCGAGGATTCCCACTCTTCGCAAAGTGCGCGAAGAATGGGGTAGCTGTGATCTTTCAAGAGGTTGTTCCGCTCCCCGGACTGCACGAACACCTTCCTCGCAGGAGCGGTGCGAAAGTGCAAATCGGCTGTAACGGCAATAATATCCTTGACTCATCAACACTCCTTTGCTAGATATCGCTTCATGGCAACCGAACCTAAGACTCTTCAAGAAGCGATTCAGTACTTTACGGACGCTGATAACTGCCTGAATTACCTCAAGGCGCGACGCTGGCCTAACGGCGTTATTTGCCCCGAGCCTACCTGTAAGCGAAAGGATGCTTCCTTTGTTCCTTCTCGCCGTCTGTGGCAATGCAAGACGCGGCATCCGAAGTCGCAATTCAGTATCAAGACCGGAACCATTCTTGAGGATTCGCCCCTCGGTCTTGAGAAGTGGTTGCCTGTAATGTGGATGGTTGCGAACTGCAAGAATGGCGTTTCGTCTTGGGAGATTCATCGTGCTCTGGGAATCACCGCAAAAGACGGCATGGTTTATGTTGCATCGTATCCGTTTGGGCATGAAGGAAGATTACGGGTATGGGCCGTTGAACAAGATCGGCGGAACCGAAAATGAAGTCGAAGTAGACGAGACGTTTGTCGGCGGAGAAAGCGCAATATGCACTTGGACAAGAAGGTCCGCTACGAAGCTAAGGGCGGCGCATCTGGTAAGGCCGTTGTGCAAGGAATTCTTGACCGCACAGCTCGACAGGTACGCGCTAAGGTCATGTCGAATGTGAAGCGCGAGACTTTGCAAGCGGAAATTCTTCAACAGGTAAAGTACGGAACGAAGGTTTACACGGATGACGCGGTTGCCTACGAACAGGGAATGCAGTGGCGTTTCGTGCATGACTTTGTGAACAAGACCGAGACTTACGTGCGTGGTCGCGTTCACGTCAATGGCGTAGAAAATTTCTGGAGTCTGCTCAAGCGTGGATTGAATCGAACCTATGTGGCTGTGGAACAATTCCATCTCGAGAAGTACGTTGATGAGCAAGTGTTCCGGTTTAACAATCGCGGGAGCAAGGAAGAACCTGTCAACGATGGTGACAGGATGAGCCGTCTGTGTTCTCAAATCATCGGCAAGAGGTTGACGTATGCAGAACTGACGGCGAAGGGGGAAGAAAAACCGGAAGCTATATTCTAAGTTTCGGTTGCCGAGAGGTCCGAAGCGGAAAGCGTAACTGCTTTCCGCTTTTTCTTTGAGCCGCGTTTTGGCCCGCGCTTGTTCGGATTCGCATCTACTTCTTTCCTGTACTCTGCTTCGCGTCTCTGCATTTCTTCGTGCGACACAGTTAACAGCCCATCCACCAGATTCGTGAACTTTCGGTACTCTGCGGAATGTTTCATTCGTCACCATCTTAATAATTTGCTTGCTACAAAAGGTCAACTGCCTTAATGAATTCCTTCTGCCTATCTCTTCGCCGCGAAGCGTCGGTTGTTTTTTCGGTAGACAGTGCTTGATATGTAGAGACGGCTTGCTCAAGAGGGTCATTTGAGACTTCATGGGGGTCATAGGGTTTGTCAATAAGCTGAGAGAATTTTGCGAACTTCTTGATCAAATCAACCGTGCCATATCGTTTCAATAAATCGCTGTGCAGTAGAGAAGTGGCCACTGTATAAAAGTGGGTTTGATCTGTCGCAAGCCTAGAATCCCCTAGCGATGGGGTTTTATACGCCTCCTTTAGAAATTGGAATGTTGCTGTTAGCGCAGCCCTTTCCTTTTTAGACAACTTGGCCGGGATGTCTGGTTTCTTAATGAAACTCTTCAATATCTCGGTTGGCTTCCGATGGGTGCCATTGGAACGCACAAACAGTGCCAGTTCCAACAATTTTTCCCACATACGGTCCGCTTGGACTGTTTTATCTGCGACGCTTGCGACAATTTTCAGCCGCTTAAGTACCGACACGAAGGGAGTTTTTTTTCGTCGCGTAAACACATCTTGTTTCCTTACCTGGCGTTCGGCAATCAGATTGTAGACATCTTTCAGTAGAGGATCGCCCTGCTTCATAGCGCGGACTATGTTAATGCGACTAACATGGACCCCAGACTGATTGATATCAACAAAAAGATTTATCATCTCGTTGAGGGAAGTGTTTTCGTTTAGCTCTATTTCAACGGTCGCAATCAGATATTCTCGTAGTCTGGCAACGGTTTATTCTGAGGTGAATCGAAAACTTCAGTTTTTTCCCATCACCGAAGTCAACAGAAAAGCCTGCTTCCCGTCTGTATAAAGGGTCGAGTACATAGTGTCGCCAAGTTCTAAACGGCGACACTTTGAGTTCGCGTCTCCAGCGAGAAACATCACAATGCTGTCCAGCCGTTGTTTGCCATCCAAAATATTGAACTTGAACGCTGCGCCAGCGACGTCTTTGTACATAAATATTGCTGGTATCGGGGCGGCCATTGACTATGTTTTTGATAAGCTCTTGACGCATTTTTAACTTCCATACCTTCGGACGCTGAAAAGCGGTATCAAATTCATGCGTTTCTTCATTGAAGTACTGGACAAGTATCTCTAGCTTAGTTTGAAGTTGCTATAATCCATTCTGCTATATCCTCCGGCGGGGAAGCCTACCATCGTACACCCCGGCTTTCGGGCGCACCACTCCCGCCTTCATCACTTCAATCCCCTTCTCCATTCTCACCCGCTGCCCTGTCACCCCAATCTTGCGCTGACTCCGTTGATGAGTCAACGATATTTATGCCGCTGTAACGATTTGCAAGGCGCGGACTTATCGCGACGTCTTTTGCACGGCTCGATGCCAAAACTAAGCACGGTCGACTCGGCTTCGATGAGTACAACGTCTTGATAATCTACAAGTGGCCCATGGCATGCGAAATGAAGGCAAGTCCGTAGGGGAACATCTATCTTGCAACTGCCTCCTCTTTTGATATGCTGCGTAGCCTATGCGCCTCCTTCAGACTGGCTTCTTACTCATCGCCCTAACCGTATGCGTCTTCGCTCAAAATCTTAGGCCGGTTGCCGACCGGCTTACTTCTCAGAACGCGCTTTTTGATGAGCAATACGAGTCCGATCTCAGAAATTTTCCGGAGCGTGCTACTGCCTTCGGCGACTATCGCTACAACGACAAGCTGGAAGAACACTCACTCGACGCCATCCTACAGCGCCACAATACTGATGAAGCCTTCCTGACTCGACTGGAAGCCATTTCGACGACAGGATTCACGGACCAGGATCAGCTATCCCATGACCTGTTGATTCGCGTCCTTCAGCAGCGCATCGCGGACTTTGACCTCAAAGAATACGAGATGCCAATCAATCAGCAGAATGGCATCCATACCAGTCTCGCGGACTTGCCGCTGTCGGTTCCCTTCGACTCCGTTAAGCACTACGAGGACTACATCGCCCGGCTTCATCAAATCCCTCGCGCGCTTAGCCAGACCACAGAAGTTCTCCGCGCGGGCATGAAAGATAAGCTCATGCCGGTTAAGTTTCTCGCTGAGAAGCTGCCGGTTCAGTGCGAGGGCATCATCGAAGCCGACCCGTTTCTTCTTCCGACGAAGAAGTATCCTGCGGACATCTCGGCGGAGGAGCAGAAGCGGCTAACACAGCAGATCACCGACGCGATCAATAACGATGTGGTCCCGGCGTACAAAACTTTCGCTACGTTTCTGCGCACGGAGTATGCCCCGCAAGGCCGCACGGCACTTGCCATCACTTCTTTGCCGGACGGCGAGAAGCGTTACGAAAACGACATTTACGGAAGAACGACGACCCACATGACGCCGGACGAAATACACCAACTCGGCCTCCGCGAGATGGATCGCATCGAGGGTGAAATGACGGCCACTGGCCAAGAAGGCGGGCTTTGCCGATCTCGCGTCGTTCCGGGCTTCGCTCAAAAGCCAATCCAAAATACATTCCCACTTCAGCCGAGCAGATTCTCGACGACTTCCGCCATTACATCGCCCAGATGCAGCCGAAACTCCCCGAGCTTTTCACTTTGCTCCCAAAGTCGCCCGTGACCGTAGAAGCCATTCCGCCATTTCAGGCGGCGGCAGCAACCCATTACGTCACCGGGACACCGGACGGCAAGCGGCCGGGCCGGGTCGTTGTCGCCACTTCAAACTTTGCGCATCGTTCACTCCTCAATGATGAGGCGATCGCTTATCACGAGGGCATCCCCGGACATCACATGCAGCTATCCGTCCAGCAGCAATTGACAGGCCTGCCCAAATTCCGCCTGCATAGTCTCGGCTTCAATGCCTACATCGAGGGATGGGCGCTGTACGCGGAACAATTGGGGAAAGAGGTCGGCTTCTATCAAGACCCGGTCTCGGACTACGGACGATTATCTTCTGAGTTGTTCCGCGCCGTGCGTTTGGTCGTGGACACGGGAATCCACTCGAAAGGATGGTCGCGCGACCAGGTGGTGGAATTCATGCGCAAGTCCGGCGCGATTGATGAGCCAACCATCCAGTCCGAGACCGACCGTTATATCTCCTGGCCTGCGCAAGCCCTCAGCTACAAGCTCGGCCAGCTCAAGTTCCGCGAACTCCGCGAGCGCGCTCAAAAACAGCTTGGCCCGAAGTTTGATATTCGCAAATTCCACGATGAAATGCTCGATGGCGGAACTCTACCGCTCGATCTCCTGGAGGCCCGAACCGACAAATGGATCGCCCAACAAAAATCTATGTGAAAGTGCGTTTGCAGCCGGTTAATTTATTAAGTTAACGTACTTGGTATATGTTGTTGATTTTATTATACTTAACAGTTATGGTGCGATTTGTTTACTGTTGATTGGACACTTGGGTGGCTCAGGTGATATCTTCCAGCGCGGTCTGAATTGACGAATCTTCCCGCTCTCCGCTTCCGGCGAAAGCGCGGTATTTAAAACCAAATTTGCGGAATACCGCGAAAAGGAATTACGACTATGAAATCCCCACTATCATTCAGACTGGTAACTCTCGTCCTAGCCGCCTCTCTGGGAACACTCCCGGTTCAGGCGCAATCAAGCTTGGACGTAGATACTTCCGGAACCGCAGATGCAACCTACGATCCCTTCACGTCCAATGGCGGCCCCTATCCCTTCAGTAACTTTGGGGTCGCAGTTAACGCCAGCCTTGGTGGCAACAATGTTGACCTGACGCTCGGCGGCGACACAAGCTTTCTTTTCCCGGCTTTTACCAATGGCGAAGTCCTATCTCCGCTGGAGGAGGCCGTACCTGTGGGGTACACGCCGGGATGGACCGGTTCGCTGAGCTCAACTTCCAATTTCAGCGCGAGCGCCACGTTCCAGGCGAATGTGGGTCCTTTTAGCGCGTCAGATAACCTGTTCAACCAGAATCTCAATGCGGTCGCAAATGGAAATCTCGCCTCTGGAGGCAATTTAACCGGCGGCAATGCTTCAGGATCGGCAAATGGCAGCTTTTTCAATTACACATACACTGCCAGCGCATTCGTCGCATCCGCTTCGGCCAGCATTAATGTTGGGGCTAACTATCAAAATTCGCTGAATTGGAATCCGACAACGCAGTACGGCGTATATACCTGGCTTAGCACGACGCCGGGCGCCGGTCCCTCCGGCACAGCTCTATTAACCACGGGGAGCGGCGGAACTTTGAACTACACGGTTCAGGATTTCGGTAACGCCCAGGCAGGAAAGCAGGTCTATCTGAATTTTGAGCCAGACGTTACTTTCAGCATGGCGGTCACGCCATCTTCGATGCTGTCAACGCCAATCACGGGGAATTTGAGTGCCGAAGCCTTTGGCGACACGCTGGTCAATTACACATTTCCGATTGCCACGCCCTTCAACTTGCCGATCAATTATGGCGAATGGGATGTCACTGGCGAGTGGAACCCGGGGTTTGCGTTCAGCGTACCGGTGGAAGAAGAAGACACTGACCAGACTGGAACGTGCCTGGATCCCAGGTCGCAGTGCGTGATATTCGTCGTTGACGGAGAGGTATTTACATTTCCGAATTCACTGCCTACTTCAGGCCCCTCAGACCTTACGGGCGGTTTGGCCTCTGGTTCCTGGGGCAGCGGCGTAAGCGGCAGTCCACTCGTGCCAGAGGCATGTGATCCCACGACCGGAATGTGCTATGCCTCGAATGATCCGAACATGCCGGTCGGCACCGCGACCCAGTCGTCTACACTCACTCCGGTTCCGGCGCCCGAACCCGGCGGATGGCCTCTGCTGGCAATGAGTTTAGCCACCCTCGTTTTCATCGGCCGGCGGCGCGACGCTTTCGTCGTTGGCAGATAAGAGGACCCTTCGGCTCTGGGTCGAGCAGGCAAACAAAAATAAAACCCACCCTTCAAAAAACAAAGGGTGGGCCACCCCAGATTGCATTTTGCCCGCAAGGTAGGCTTGAGCCACCCGTCGCTTCAATGTTGCGTGATCTGCATCTCTCCCGAACCAGCGTCGCCTGTTGATGGGCGCGATTTCAAATTGAAATCTATATTGCGCTCGTGATTCAGCCGTACTGTCTCGGCCAGATCCACCATCTCCAGTGGTATGTACCGGTCCTTCGCGCCTTGAGTCACACAGTGCAGCTTGTCATTTTCTATCCAATAACTCTGCGCCAAATAGGCGGAGCTATCTTTTAGCACCAGCAGAGTGGGTTGCGCGGCTGATGGCGTAGTTGTGATTCTGTTGGGCGAAGTCCATGTATATGCTGCGGACTGGACTTGCACCTGCGACTGACTGGATTGCGGATAATAGTTGTGCGCAGCAGCCGGCTGAGCTTCATCTCGCCACAAGCGAGGTCCGGGCTGCATATAACTGGAGGAGCGATCGGTACTCCATGGCGGCATGGGAACATTGCTAGCCAGCTGAGGAATTTCCACGTCTTCCATGAGACGCATGGTCAGGCGAGTCTCGCCCTTGAACGTCGGATATGGGCCGCGCCTGGGCAACAGAATTACTTTCATGGGCCACAGTGGCGGGAGCATCCATTCCACGGAATCGCGCACTGCATGGCCGCGTCCGTGAACTTTGCCATCGCGGTCCACCTTATAGTGCGGCGTGGAAATAACCTTTGCGGATAGCGTATAGATTTGCGGGCCGGGCAGGATAATGCGGTCGAAGTCAACCTCGAGCCAGCCCTTGCCCACGAAGTGGCCGGGATTCTTGGAGTCTTCGAGATGGCCGGTGAGATAGGCGCCACGCGGAAACACGGGATGCCCGAAGCTCGAAACCTGCGCCAGATGGCAGAGAACGGGATCACCAATCTGGACAGTTTTCGAAGAGAAGTTGGGTTCGCTCATGGTGCATGTCAAAAGGGTTCCGGCGGGCAGGAACTCTTTGATTGCATTTTGAGCCACGACTGGGGCTGCAAGAGATAAAACGAGGGTCAGATACAAGGATAATTTGAGCACAACGGCCTCCTGTCTGCTGTATGTGAGTACGTTTGACAGGGGCCTTGGGAGTACTCCGCCCGAACAACCTTGGCGGCATTGTAGCAATGAGGAACGACGGTTGTCGCCAATTATTTTGAATTTTCGAAAAGACTAGCCGGAATGGGGAATGGACGACTTGGTAGCCTCTAAAAAATCTATTGGCTGCACAGTTTTGAAAGGGCGCAGCTTTGAGCTGCGCCGTAAGTCCTTTGATCTGATTATCGGCGGGGCTAAAGCCCCGCCCTTTCAATGCTCTTTTCTGACAGGGCCGATTGTTCCGCAATCCCTTCAAGATGGCTGGTGGAAGCGGAGATGCCCGGCCTTAGTCAACGGCAGAACTTATCAACTTCGGCGAGGCGATCTTCGGCATCCGGAACTGGCGGGATGTGCTTCGCCCGCATCATCTGTTGCAGGAATGTTCCGCCCCAGTTGGAGGGAAGGTCGGGGTCAGTCGCGTAGGCGGGATCGCTCTCTGCGTCGGGCAGCGAAATCAGTTTGAAACCGCGCTGCCTGAGCAGATCAAGAAGACGGGGAAGCATCACCGTTTCGAAGCCTCCAATGTGCAAAAGCATGACATGCTTTATGTCGCGCCCGTAAACAAGCTTCGCCATTTTCTGACCTTCAGCCAGCGATTCGGCCGCGCCTTCGAGATAACTCTTCTTTAATTCCTCGATTGCCTTGCCATCTTTTTTTTCAAGGCAGCGCGCATAGGGTTCGTTATACCCGTAATCGCCAAAACTCAATGTGACTTCCGCCACTTTGTATCCGTGATCTTTGAGGAATGCGCCGATGGCATGGTGCTTCTCTGGAGTGTCTCCCTCATTTAGAAATGGGAAACGGAGCCAGTGCCAATCCTGGTCGCCCATGAATTTCTGCAAGGTCGGCTCGCCGGCGAGAAGGTCCTGTTCGAAAGCCTCAATGGAATTCTTGTTGAGGTCCATGTGCGAGAACGTGTGATTGCCGAGGGGAAACCCGGCATCGCGCCAAAGTTGCAGCACCTGCGCGGTGGACGGATCTTCTTCAAGCCTCTTCGCGTTGACGAAGCCATATATCGGCGGCGCTCCGGCAGCCTGAAGCGCTTTAATGATGCTGTTCGCAATGTCTTCACGAGTGAGTCCCAATGGCAGCGGCCCGTGAGCGGGCAGGTCGTCGAATGTCAGTGCGACCTCAGGCTGAACTTGCTTGCTTGCCGCCGGGTGAGATGCTGGGCCGCCTCCGAATGCGAGAGGACACGCAATCAGAATGCACATAGCCCAACGGCTGAGTTGCAATATCGTCATCGCTTCCTCGATTTACATCGCATTTTCATTTGGCGCGGGAATCACGCTTATGCAACGCATAAGTCAAAACGTTTGCTGTATTCGAGAAAATCAATTCGAATCACTTCTTGGAGATGGCGTCCAGGCCCGCTTGCGCAATGGCCTCATCCACTTCAGACTTCGCGCCACTGGCGGCGATGCCTCCGATTGTTTGACCATCCACGTTAATCGGGAGTCCGCCTTGATTGGGGAAAAAATCCGGGAAACTGAGCACGGAAAGATCGCCTTTCTTTAACGCTTCCGCGCCCTCTCGCGAGGGACTTCGATAGAGTGCGGCATGACGCGCTTTCCGGCGGGCAAATTCCAGTGTGTTAAGGGACGCGCTATCCCCTTTTTCCAGAAACAGCAAATTCCCGCTGTCATCCACAATGCAAATCGTGACCTCAACTCCCATCTCTTTTGCTTTTGCCTCCGCGGCAGCGACCATCGTCTTGATTGTGGCAAGGTTCAGTTGCTTCCGGGACGGAAGATCGGCGGCAAGCGTCACCGCCACGAGCGCGAACATTGTGAGTAGCAGTCTGAGCATGGGCAGCATGGTACCAAGTGCTCCACTTGTTTTCCAGACGGTTAGTTCTGTAATCAAACCACAACGTCAACCTTTAACCTCGCGATGGTCGAAACTGTCGCGCATCGCGAAGAACGCTTCTTTCGGACGATAGTTTTCGTCAAAGGGCAAAGGCCTTTGCGGGCGGTTGGGATGTCTTTGCTTGCGCATGGGACTATTCAGCCAGGTGTGAGCGTCGCTAACGCCCCACGTGAGCACAGCCGTGACCGCCGGGTTCGCGAGAACCGTACTTAGATAGTCGCGGTAAACGGAGGCAGTCGCATGATCAATTTTTTCGATGTCATCTTTATAGGCTAGTTCATCGCCATTCACATCCATCTCGGTGATAAATACCTGAAGGCCCATTTCCCGTGCGCTTGCTATGAACTCCCGAATTCCTTTTCCGAAAGTAAATGGAGATCCCGCTCTGATATGCGATTGAATTCCTACTGCATCGAGCGGCACGTTGGAGGCTTTCAGGCGGCGAAGCAATTGCAGCGTGAAGGCTCGCTTTCTTGATTCTTCCTCGTTGTCGTATTCAATGCCATATTCGTTATAGGTCAGCAGCGCATTGGGATCGGCCTCACGCGCGGTGCGGTACGCAATGTCGAGGTAGTCGGGTCCCAGCATCTCTAACCACGGAGACGTCCGCAAGCCCGTCTTCGCGGCCGCTCTTGGCGTCCACTGCTTCGTTCACCACATCCCACGAATGGATTTTGCCTTTATAGTGTCCCGCTACAGTCATGATGTGATCGGTAAGAAATTGCTGCGCGTTTTCTTTAGTCACGGTGCCCGCGAACCAATCCGGCAAGCTCTCATGCCAGCAAAGATTATGCCCGCGAACCTTAATCGAGTTTTTCTCGGCGAAAGCCACCAGTTCATCGGCTGCATCGAATGAGAAACGATCCGGAGCGGGCCGCAGCGCTCTCCACTTCATCGCGTTTTCCGCGACCAGAATGCTGTACTGCTCTGACAAAATCTGCGCATACACCGGATCGGATCGCAAAAGCGGAATCGCAACCGCCGCGCCTGTAAGCAAGCCATGTGCCGCCGCGTGCGCTTTTAATGAGCCGGGACCGGTGATCTGGTTGGTGACGGATGGAAGCGTTGCAGGTCCGGCTACCCGATGAGCGCAACCGCTGAGGAATGCGGCCGCCGATCCTGCCGCCAGTCCTGCTCCCGCCGTTAATCCCGTGGATACGAATTTACGTCGTGTCAGCATTGTATTTAGTACTCCGTTTTTTCAGGCCAATAGAGTACCAAGAAAGGGCGCGGATAAATGGGCGCACCAGACAAGGTAATGTGTCTGGCAAGATTGCGAAAAACTCTCGTGGGCTGAACAGCCTTGAAAGCGCGGCTTTCAGCCGCGCCGTAATTCCCGTGAATTGGTTATCGGCGGGGCTGAAAGCCCCGCCCTTTCAAAACGAATCTCTCTCGACATCTCGCACACTTCTTGCGCTTTGTACAACGGACAAATCAAATCATTCATCTGACTCCCATTGAGGTGTTCTTATGATTCAGTTTGCCTGCGATTCGTGCGCTGCGTTTAAAGAAGCCGATGATATTTGGATTTTAGGTCTCGCGGCTGAGGCAGTTGGCGCCGCCTCTGCGCGTCGGGAAGTCACGATTCTTTCCACATGGGACAGGCCGAATGCGGTTCATCCTCTAGCCGTTCACTTTTGCTCGTCAGAGTGCAAAGACGATTATTTGGCGCGATTGTTCGGTCCAGAGGCTGACCTAGCTGCGACTGTCGCCAGGCGAGCACGTCCCCTGGAAATCGCGGTCGAAAGAGTGCGGCCGCGAGGGAAGAAGAAAGAAGTACGCTCGGGATCGCGCCGGAAGAAAAGCGCGTAGGTCTGCTAAAGCTGGCGTTTTGGTTATTGGAAGGGGAGTTCGGGTAGCCTCGCCTCCCACCTTTGCGAAAAGCGCGCAAAGATGGGGCACCCTCGGGCTCGGTTGGTCTGACAGAAACAGAGGGGAAATTCGGGGAGCTTCTAGCAGAGACCTACAACTGTGCGCGCAACATGCTGATCACGTCGTCGGACGTGATCACGCCGATTAATTTCTTGTCAGGATTTACCACCGGCATGGTCACCAGGTTGTACTTGTCGAACAATTCCGCCACTTCTTTTTCGCGGGCTTTTTCGGTGCATGAAATCAGGGGCTCCCGAGTGAGTGACAGCAATGGAGTATCCTGCGCGGCCAACACTAATTTTGCGAGAGGCACCGCGCCCGCAAGGGTTCCTGCTGAATCGGTCAGATAAATCGTACTGACTGTTTCTATTCCCCCTTCGAATCGGCGCAACGTCTCGACCGCGTCGTGTACGGTTGCGTTCACGCCCAACGAGAGGTAGTCGGTGTTCATGCGGCCCGCGGCCGTGTTTTCGCCGAACTCCAGGAGTTCAACCATTTCCTTTCGTTCTGCGGGCGCCATTTCCTGAAGAATGTCGGAGCTGTGCTGCTCGGTCAGATCGGCCAGCAGATCGGCGGCCGCGTCTGGATTCATTTCTTCTACGATTTCCGCGGCGCGCTCGGACTCCAGCGACTCGACAATTGATTTCTGGACCTTGGGATCAATCTCTTCCAAAGCCTCAGCCGCCAAGCCTTCGTCCAGAGTCTCGAAGACCGCCGACCGCTCGCTCGGAGCAAGCTCTTCAATAATGTCGGCAATGTCGGCGGGATGCAGTTTGGCGAGCCGCTCGTTCGAGATTTTCAGCTTGACCCGCCGGGCCGGGTCAGTTTCGACAACGTCCACGAACTCCCATGGGATACTTCGTGCTGGAATCTGAGTAAGGAGGGCCCGCAGCGCAGCGGCAGGTACCACGCCCTTCAACAAGCGTCGAATGGCCCCGCGCGCGCCCACATCCACCGAACCAACCTTCAGGATAGGGTGTTCACAATGTGGCTCCTGATGCATGTCCACGTCGTTGACACGTACAACTTTGCGTCCAAAGACATCAATGATTTGCTGATCGAGAAGATCGCGAGCGAGGAAGAGGCCTTCGGATCCATCTGAGATCGGCCAGGAGGAGGCCGAGGTAGCTGCGCGAATTTCGCCATTGATTGCCGAAACCGCCGTGAACGGAAGAATGCGGTCGCCTGACTTCGTCCGGACAATCATCAGGGAGACATGATTGAGGTCTTCCTGTGGCTGGAGGGCCATTTCATGCACACGCCCGCATCGCGCTCCCGTCGTGTCGAATACCGGGAGGCCCAACATCTCGGTGAGGGCAAGCGTAGTCATTGAATTGAGAATCTTCTGAGATCAAGAAAGTGTCAATAGAAAAGCGGGGAATCGGGGATTTTTTCGGTGACGATTCCTTAAAATATCGGGGCGTCCGGCACTATCGGACGGAACGTACTTGCGCCATCCTCCAAAGGGACGAACCCGGGCCGGGACCCAGTAAACTGCGTGCGGTTACGTGGCGAGTTCAACAGATGTAAAGTCCACTTGGAACAGGCAGGCGATCAATTGGACAAGACCAAGTGGCGCCATCGTCCTGCGACACGTAAAGGCATCCGGATCGGTCAATCACTGCGGCTATTGAATCGCGGGTCGCGATGCAGTCGGTATCGGCTTTGCCGTCAATCCACCTCGGCATGCCTCCGCTCAAAGGCTGTAGTGGAACGTTGCTGTCAATTGGCCGTCGGTAAACTGCGCCTTGCGCCGCAAAAGGGTCAGTGGATGCCGACACGAGGATGTCGTCTCTCCCAAAGGCAACGGCAGAGCGATGATGGGCGTGAAGCCCTCGCTGTTCGATACTCCATGTCTCTCCCGCATCGCGACTAATGCAAAGACCCACTGCCGCCGCCGCTATCACTAGGTCGGGCCGGGTTGGATGTGCACACACCTGATGAACATCACTATCTATATTGATAGTGGGGCGCCAGGTTAAGCCGGCATCGGTTGATCGCGGCATTCCGCCAACATGGACGTTGGCGAGAAGCATGGCGCCGTCGCAAGTCGCCGCCATGGAACGAATTCCCAGCGGCGGCCCGACTCGCTTGCCGTCTATGATCGCCGATCCTGCGTACCACGTGTCGCGGCCCGCCACGGCGTCAAAACCCGTCAGGCGTTGCTGCGCGCCGTCAGGATCAACGCGCAGGATATTCGCGTCGTCGGTTCCGACAAAGACGACATTTTTAATTGGCACGCAGCAGGAAAGATCGAATTCGCTTTTTGTTATCTCGGTCCATTCGCAATCAGAGGATCGTCGAAAGAGCGAATTCCCGCCAACAATTGCCAGCACTCCTCCTTGTCCATCAGACACCAGACTGCGAACCGATTGATTGGCGACTTCTTGGCGGACCATTTTCCCAGTGACGCTGAATAGGCCGCTTTCCCAGGTTGCTACCAGAATAGACGGGGCTGCCATCAAAGGACATCCTCTTGGCGGAAAGTCATGTGAACGGTTCGAAGTGATTGTGCAACAATTCGATCCCCCGATTCAATGGAGCCGCATGGACTTTCTTCCCACCGACTAGTAGAGTTCGCTTCAATCTCGTGCGAGGAAATCTGTGAAATCAATCCTTGTCTTTCTGATGGTAAGTTTCGTATTCGTGCCTTTATTGGCCCAAGCCCCCATGATCCCAGCCAATCTGGCCGTCATGCCGATGCCTTCGACTCTCCAGATGGGATCAGGCAGGCTGCGAATTGATCCGTCATTTTCGATAGGAATTTCCGGCCACGCCGACCCGGTGCTACAACGAGCGGTAGAACGGTTTCTTGACGACCTGCGCCGGCAGACTGGCATGGTGGCGTTGGACATGAAGGTCACCGACTCGGCCAACGCGCTTCTTGTGGTCCACACCGACCACGAGGCGAAAGCCGTGCTCGAACTGGGAGAAGATGAATCGTACTCGCTGGTTATCACTCCCACCGGCGCGAAGCTCGACGCTGCGACAACACTCGGCGCGATGCACGGATTGCAAACATTCCTTCAGTTGGTCGAAACCGGGCCGGAAGGCTTTGACGTTCCGGCCATATCCATTCAGGATCAGCCTCGGTTTCCCTGGCGCGGATTGATGATTGATGTGAGCCGGCACTTTATTCCCATTGACGTTCTCAAACGCAATTTGGACGGTATGGCGGCGGTAAAGCTAAACGTTTTTCATTGGCACCTTTCCGACAATCAGGGGTTTCGCGTGGAGAGCAAGAAATTCCCCAAGCTCCAGGAAATGGGCTCGGACGGTTTTTACTACACCCAGGATGAAGTCAAAGACTTAATCGCCTATGCGCGGGATCGCGGGATCCGTGTCGTCCCAGAATTCGATATGCCGGGACACAGCACGGCATGGTTTGTCGGTTATCCGGAACTCGCCAGCACCCCGGGTCCATATTCGATTGAGCGCAAGTGGGGAGTGTTTGATCCAGCTATGGATCCCACCTCGGAACATACCTACAGGTTCCTGGACGAATTCATTGGCGAGATGACGAAACTCTTTCCCGACAAGTTCTTTCACGTCGGCGGGGATGAAGTAAATGGAAAGCAGTGGGATGCGAATCCCAAGATTCGTGCATTTATGCACGCCCACGGTTTGAAAAATAACGCGGACTTGCAGGCTTACTTCAATACACGTATTCAGAAAATTGTCGCGAAGCACGGAAAGACGATGGAGGGGTGGGACGAGATTCTGCGTCCTGATCTGCCTAAAGATATTGTGATTCAGTCATGGCGAGGTCAATCTTCGTTGGCAGAGGCAGCAAAGCAGGGGTATCGCGGGCTGCTCTCTTCGGGGTACTACCTCGATCTGGGTCAATCGGCCGAGCACCACTATGCCGTGGATCCTTTAGGGGATGGCGCCGCCGAACTGACTCCGGAGCAGAAGCAGCAAATTCTCGGCGGCGAGGCCTGTATGTGGTCGGAATATGTTTCGCCCGAAAATATGGATTCGCGCATCTGGCCCCGCATGGCCGCAATCGCAGAACGGTTCTGGTCTCCGCAGTCAACGACGGACGTGAATGCAATGTATCAACGCCTTGCCGAAGTGAGTCGAAAATTGGATTGGCTTGGGCTCACCCACAACTCCAGTTACTTTCCGATGCTTCGCCGAATCGCAGGCACCGATGACATCGCCGCAGTCGGGGCGCTGGCAGATGTCGTAGAACCAGTAAAAGGATATGCACGCGGGAGTAGCAGTGCCGTCCCACCCACCAGCGCGATGCCCTTGAACCGGTTGATAGATGCCGCGCGGCCCGAAAGTGCAGTCGCGCGACATTTTTCGGACCTCGTAAATACTCTGGTTGTAGAACAAACGGCTTCAGAACACGCTTCCGCCGAGACCAGCCAGCAGATACGTTCATTGCTTATGTTGTGGCAGAACAATCAGGCAAACCTTCAGCCGCTCGAGGCGCAATCATTTTTGCTCAAAGAAGTAGTTCCGGTTTCGGAGGCCCTAACCGGGCTTGCTGAAACGGGAATTCAAGCGCTGGATTATTTGGACAAGGGCGAACGCGCGCCTGACGATTGGAAAACGCAGCAGTTGGCATTCGTACAACAAGCCGCACAACCCAAGGCACAAGTGCTGATCATGATCGCACCCGCGATTGCCAACCTGGTTGAACTCAGCGCGGCTGCACCAAGATAGGTGATCCCGAAACGTTGCGGGATTTCAGCAGCGATACCGACACCGTAGAGACGCAGCATGCGGCGTCTGCTTTTTCACCCGCCAACGTCGCGAACTACATCCCCTTGCAGTCCCTGCGGTAATAGTGAGCATTTTTGCTCGCTTGATTGTTATGGTCCGTAGAACCACGAACAAGCGAGGAACTATTGGTGACAACTATCGAACTGGGAGCGGGGTATTAAGAATTGAGGGCGAATGCTTTGCGCCGAATCTGAGTTCTCGCTACGTTACATTTCCTCGCATCTTTTGGCAATCGTATGCTTGACCGTTCTCACCGTTCCGGCTGCGCGCGCCGTGCCTAGCTATTCACGACAGACGGGAATGCCATGCGCGACGTGCCATTATGCTCCTCCTGAACTGACGCCGTTCGGAAGGACCTTCAAGCTGGAAGGCTACACCTTCACCACGAAAGCCCATGTGACCGATGACAAGAAAGATCACAACGCCGCGTTGCAGTTGCTTGAGGCATTTCCGCTTTCGGCGGTTTTCGATACTTCGTTGAGCGCGACAAAATCAGCGCAGCCTGGAACTCAGAATGGCAATTTCCAGTTCCCTCAGGATGTATCTCTTTTCCTGGCGGGCGCGTGGGCCAGCCACGTCGGCAGTTTCGTGCAAGTCACTTATGACAGCCAGGGCGATCACTTTTCCTGGGACAATACCGACATCCGGTATGCGAATCACGGGTGCAAATTATTCGGAAAACCCATCACCTACGGAATCACGCTCAACAATAATCCCACCGTCGAGGATTTGTGGAACAGCACGCCCGCATGGGGATTTCCTTTCGTCGGCAGCAATGTGGCACCCGGACCCTCCGCTGGAGCGCTGATCAATGGTGGCTTGGCTCAAGATGTCGCGGGAGTAGGCGGCTACACCATGTGGGACGAACATTGTGGTATTTGGCAGCGGCGATATACCGGTCAGAGCATATCGGGGGCGCGCAACCCAATGATGGCGTAGGTTTCGGCATCAATATCAGAGGTGTCGCACCCTACTGGCGCGCAGCCTGGCCGACCGCCGACAAGAATAATTCTCTGGAAATCGGCGCCTACGGCATGCACGTGAAAAGTACGCCCAATGCCGTGACCGGCCTCATGGACGGTTATACGGATATTGCCGCGGACTTTCAGTACGACCGGACCATTCCTCAATTCAAGAATGATGGTCTTTCTTTTCGCGGCACGTATATTAGAGAAAACTCTTCTCTTTTGGCAACTTTCAATGCCGCGGGCGCAGCGCAGATCAGTCATCACTTGAATACTGTCCAGGCGGACGCCGAATACCACTTCGGCACCAACAGCTCTTTTGTTCGCTGTGGTTTTCCCGGCGGTGATGCAGGCTCAATCGGATCCGGCGAAGATTTTCAGCACCAACTGCGTGCTTTGTCACTCCGCCAACGGCAGCGGCGATAGTGCCACCGGCAAAGCTCTCCATGCGAAGGACCTGCGATCCGAAGAAGTGCAGAAGCAGAGCGATAAAGCGCTCACCCGGCCGTCGCGCTTCAATTAGCAAAGCAGAAAACTGAAGAGGACGAGTACGCAAACAAGCCATTTGAGCCGGAGCTTTCTTCTGCCTCTCTTGTCGCCGCGAATGTAACCCTCGCCGACCCGCTCGCTGCCAGAGGCAAGACTCTATTCGAAGCCAACTCGCAATGGGTGCCATGGGGACGGCGGAGTCGGTACGGCTGTGGCGCCGGCCCTTATTGGCCTATCCGCCAAACTCAGTCCGGCCCAGGTCGCCAGTCTTTTCAAACATCCGACTGCGAAAATGAACGCCGGTGGCATGCCACCCGTTGATCTTCCGCCCGAAGGCTTGAAAGCCCTTATCGCTTACGTGGAAAGTCTGAAATAAAAAATCCTCAAATCAGGCCGCCCGTGGGCCCTTCATAAATCTCCGCGCACGTTCCATGCGCGAAGGCTGCCCTACGGGGATGCTCACGGGCCATGGCTCCTCTACACCCATCAATGCGATTGCTCCGCCCATTAGCGCAAGATTCTTGGTGAAGTTCACCATCTCGTTCATCTTTTTTTCAGGATCCTCATGAGCCCAGAAGTCGTGCATGACCGGGGAAACTCCGGCCAGGAAACCAATCAGCGCCGCTGCGCCGACCTTCGGCTTGATGCCCAACAAGATGCTGGTGCCCCCGATGATCAATGCCGTGCCTGTTACTTGTACTGCGAGGTTCGGCATCGGAACGTTCTTTGAGCCGGCATATTGGGAAAGCATCTTGCGGTGGGTGAAGTGATGAATCCCGGCCTGGAGGAAGTAACCTCCGAAAATCACACGGCCAAGCAAGAATGGAAGTTTCATGAAGTCCGCCTTTTTCCGTTGACACCCGAGTGACACTTCGATTCGCTGAATCCACGAGGCGTTGCCCATTATTCATTACGACCGTACGGTCTCATAATCTGAAGTTTGGAGGTTCGAATCCCGCGAAGAACAGCCTGGCCCGGCCCAGTACCGCGGGCTAATACGTTGTTGATTCTTCCGAGCCGCGATGAGAGACTGGTCAGCAGTGCGCTTATGAAGACCGTTTGGTCCCTCGTTACTGTCATCTCGGCGTGTTTGTCCTTTCCCGGAAATCTGCTTGGGCAGCTGCCGATGCAGGGCCTCGGGCCGAATGGACAGCGCGTCGGGATTGATAATGGTCTCGACACACCGGCGACATACAGCGGTCAAGGGTCTAACCTCCTGCTCACGGTGTTTGGCGAGAATAAGGCTCACCTCGACCGCCAAGCCGTAGTGAAGCTTACCAACGAAACCGACCATACTATCTCGTGGAAGACCACAGCAGATAATCGCGAAGCCGATTTTGACGGTTTGACGGTCGGGCTGTATGAGATTGAGGTGAGCGCAGTCGGATATCTGACCACTCACCAGGAACTTAAAGTCGGCAGCATTATCAACACTTACCAGGTCGAATCAACTCTTAAACGCGATCCTGCGGCCATCGAATTGAATGCCCCGATTTCTCCGAAGATGCCATCGAAGGCCCGCAAGGAAACTCAGCGCGGGGTCACTGCGTTGAAGTCCAGTGATCTGAAAGAAGCTGAGAAGCATCTGGACGCGGCGCATAAGGCAGCTCCGGACAACTCAGATGTAGATTTTCTTTTGGGATATCTCTCGTACGAGAAGAAGGATCTGAAACAGGCAGAGATTTATTTGGGTCAGGCATCTACTCTTGACCCCCATAACGCCCAAGCGCTCTCTCTGTTGGGGCGGCTGCGTCTTGAGCGCGAGGACTATCCTGCGGCAAAAGCTGTGCTTGAGCAGGCAGTTGCCGCCGATCCCGAATCCTGGATGGCGCATAATCTTTTGGCCGATACATATCTGAAGCAGCATGAATTTGAGAAGGCGCGAGAGCAGGCCCAATTAGCCATTGATAAAGGCAAGGGCGGCGGCAACGCGGCTCAAATCGTGCTCGGAGAAGCGCTCGGCAATCTTGGCCAATTCAAACAGGCGATTGCAGCCCTGAACACGTTCTTGCAATATGCGCAGGACAGTCCTGCCGTGCCAGAAGTGCGCGCTTTGATTGCTCAATTGCAGCAGCGCGATGGACCGCTGGCGGAGCAGCCGACCGCGAAGTCAACTGCGTCGTCTCAGCCAATTGCCAGGGTGAAATCTGACGATTTGTTGCTGGCGGCAACTGACACCGGTTTTTCCGCCAAGAGTTGGGAACCTCCTGGAATTGACGATGTAAAGCCATCCGTTGCCGCCGATGTTGCCTGTCCTTATCAAAAGGTGATTGACGGAACCGGGGCGTCGGTAAAGCAATTCGTGGACGACCTCAGCCGCTTCAACGCCATTGAGGATCTGTTGCACGAGAACCTCAATGAGCTCGGCACCGCGACTACCAAGGAAACTCGCGAATTTAACTACGTCGCAGCCATATCGGAACCCAAGCCGGGATATCTCACCGTGGATGAGTTCCGAACCGGGCGGACCGATCTGGGCGACTTCCCGGGTCAGATTGCCACCCGTGGACTGCCCGGATTGGCGCTCGTCTTTCATCCGGACATGCGTGACAACTTCGACATTACCTGCGAGGGCTTGAGCCAATGGAATGGCAAAGCAACATGGCTACTTCATTTCCGGCAGCGCGACGATCGCCCCAACCGCATGCGTTCGTACAAAATTGGCGGCGAGGTTTATCCCATCAGCATGAAAGGGCGCGCGTGGGTTTCGGCGGACACTTATCAGATCGTGCGCATCGAATCCGAACTCGTCAAACCGATGCCGAAAATCCAGCTTCTCAGTGAGCACTATACGGTGGACTACGGTCCAGTGCTTTTCAAGACCAAGAATGTTGAACTTTGGCTGCCCAAAACGGCCGAGCTTTACTTCCACTTCCAAAAGCACCGTTATTTCCGGCGCCACACGTTCCACGATTTCCTGCTTTTTTCAGTGGATTCCGATTCGAAAACCAGCGGACCCAGAGCCGACACTAAGAAACATGACACGGGCGTAATGCCCACTCCCTGATCGCTTTGAGGTTTTGATCTTCGCAATCACAACACCAATGAGGGTGCCCCTTTTCTTGCGTCTTTTGCGAGAAAGCCTGCCCTGAGCGCAGTCGAAGGGTGGGAGGCATCCCGCCGTGTTTAGGCCGCTTACCCACCCATCGGAATTGCGAAAAAAGACCGAGAGGAGCGAGCCTTTGTTGGATATGATGCTTTCGAAATTATTTTATGATCCCTCACCACATAAACGTCACCGGAACGCTCTCGGAACTTCCTAGCTAGAGTTGAAAGGGGAGTCCTGAAAGGAAAGTCGCTCAAGTCATATGCCAAAGGCGAAAGAGTTTACCGTAACAATTGCCGACAAACCTGGCGCGCTGGGGAAGTGCTTCCTTGCTCTGGCGGAGCGCGGCGTGAACCTCCTGGCATTTCAATCCTATGTAGAGGGCGGCGAAAGCCTGGCCCGATTCGTGGCCGACGACACCGCGACCGCCAACAAGGTGCTGGGAGGCCTGCGTATGATCTTTGAAGAAACCGATGTCGCGGTTGTAAGGCTGCCGCATCGTCCGGGCCAGTTGGGCCGCGCGGCCGCGCGACTGGGCGAGGAGCAGATCAACATTGACTACTGCTATTGCGGAGTAGACCCCGGATCGAACTTAATATTGCTCGTTTTCGGAGTTGACAAGCTATCCAAAGCTGCAACTTTGCTCGACCAATTAGCCACCGAAAATGTGTAAATCAGGGTAGCCCAATGTTTGCGAAGGCGGGGACAGGCTGATGAATGAGGCGCACACGCTAAGGATGAGTTGGATGGTCGCCATAAAACTTCCAGGTTGTCTTAAAGTCACTCGCGAGTTTCTGTCGTTCTAAGTCCGCGCGCAACATCTCAATCGGCATTTCATTTTCGTGCAGGATGGCATCGTGGAACTCACGATCCGTCATCTTTTTTGAGTCCACCAGTTCTTTATGCAAAGCTCGAAACTGTAGTGCTCCCATCAGGTAGGCGCTCTGGTAGAGAGGGCCGACTGATCCATCAAATGAGCGCCGTACCTCGGCTGTCGAGTTATCGGGCTCGAAACCCACGTCGTCTATAAGAAACTGTACGCACTGCTGCGGCGTCCACTTACCCAAGTGGAAGTTCATGGTGAAGATCACGCGCGCGGAGCGATGCATGCGCCACACCAGGGCTCCTACCCGCTCTTCGGGAGTCCGTTCAAATCCCTTATCCCAGAAAAGCATCTCCCACCACAGCGCGTTGCCTTCACTCCAAAAGGGCGTCGCAAACACGCGACGGTAGCGGTTGTAACGTTCCGACATATAACCCTGCAAAAAGTGGCCGGGTATCATTTCGTGGAATGCGGTCGCGTGCGCAAACGGAATGTTGTTGCCGCGCATGCTCATTTCACGTTGTTCAAAAGTCATTGTGTCGGTGGGATAGGACACGCTGATCTCTTCGCCGCCGGTAAAAAACGGATTCACCAGTTGCCGCTCAGGCGTCATCATGACCATGCGCCAGGTTTCATCCGCCAACGGCGGTACCGTGACCAGATTGTTTTTCTTGACGAAGTCGCTGCCTTCGACGACGAGTTTGCGAATGAGTTCCGGTTGCTCGCCCGGAGGCACGTGCATCTGCTTTACCTTTTCGACCGCAGCGTGCCAATCGTTGCCGAAGCCCATTTCGTTGGACGCTTTCAACATTTCTCGCATGCACCAGTCATATTCGGTCTGCGCAATGGCTATCAATTCCTCCGGCGTGTACGGAATCATGTTGTCGGCCAGAACATCCATCAGCGCCTCTCGTCCCACTGGATCACCGATGATTGTGGTTTTATCGTCGGGCGCGATTCCAATAATTTTTTCTTTGAGGAAAGCGACGTAGCCGGTCAGCGCCTTGTCGGCGTCTTTGTATGGCTGCGCAACCCACCAGGTAAAAATTGGGTCGTAGCCGTTGTTCTGGTTAAACCAACCGCGCAAGTCATCCGTGAGCCGATGGGTTGCTAAAACCGCTCGATTCGCAATCACCGGGTTGATTTTGGATTTATGCGTCTCATGGTTGTGTTCGGCGGCATCTTCTTTTTTGCCTGCATCGGCAGACGATGGATGCGGATCAGGATCAAGCTGCTTTTGTAGTGCGGCGATCTGCTTTACCATTTCCGCTAGTGCGGCGGCATCCTTCTCCGCATCAGGACGCTCCTTCAGCCGCTGGCGGTCCAGCAGATCTTCGATCGTGCCTGAAAATGGAAGCAGCGACTGCATCTCCTCAACCTGTTTCTTCTGTATCCCAAGGCGGTGCTGCTCCCTTGTAATAAGGTTTCTCAACAGCAGATAGTCCACTCTGTCGTTTTCGGAAAGTTGGTTGAAATCAAGAGATGAAAGCCCGGCCAACTCATCGTTGTAAAACTTTTCCAGTCGCGTAAAGTGCGTAGGCGAAATAGTCACGGGATAAGCGCTGTAAAGACTGGCGCGGTCGGCCTGGAATTGCTCAATCAGCGGAGGCATCTTGCGCACGCTGAGCGCGCCCGGGGTTGAAGCCGCAAAGCTTGCCAAGCAGCCTCCCGCTATGAACAACCACCCAATGGCAGTATTGCGTATTCGCTTTCCAGTCCACATTCTCGCTCTCCAATGAAGAAGTTCGTGCGTGATCACTTTGTAACGTGACGTTATATAGCAATGGATAATTGGTGTATACAATATATTCTTGTTGCGCCGATGCCGTTCCATCGCCGCGACCGACTGCAAAGGCAATAATATCTTTGATAACGGGCGCCCGACCTGCTTTGTCAATTCAATCGTGGAGGCATCTCACGAAAATACGTCGTTCGTGGAAGAACCACGGTGGCAAATATTTAGCTTCACAAAAACATCGGGCCAGCCAATTGCCGTCAATGCATTTATTTCGCGCTCACGTCGAAGGTTCCCGTGATTCCCTCGGCGGAGTTTGGTGCGATCCAGACGTCGTAGGTTCCAGGCGGCACGACCCACTTCATATCGGGATCGTAGGATCCCAGGTCATTTGCTTTGACGCTGAATTCAACCGTCTTGTGTTCGCCGGGAGCCAGCGTGATCCGCTGGAATCCTTTTAGTTCGCGAACCGGGCGCGATGTGTTGGCAACGCGATCATGCACATAAAGCTGCACGACTTCAGTTCCGGGGCGCGACCCTGTGTTCTCGATTTCCGCCGACGCTTGCAGCGCGCCTGAAGGACTGATCGTCGAGGCTTCGATGTGCAGATTGCTGTATTTGAAATTTGTGTAGGTGAGTCCGTATCCGAACGGAAATAGCGGATCTCTACTTTCGTCGAGATACCCGGTGTGCCAGCGAGTATCAGACATAGGACGTCCTGTGCTCTTGTGGTTGTAGTAAATCGGAATTTGACCGATGGATCGCGGCCAGCTGATCGGAAGCCGGGCGCTGGGCGAGGCGTCTCCAAAAAGCAAGTCCGCGATGGCGTTCCCCGACTGCACCCCGGGAAACCATGCCTGCATGATTGCGGGCACATGATCGTTTGCCCAGGTGATGTGCAGCGGACGACCACTTTCGAGAACCAACACTACGGGCTTACCAGTGGCGACAATTGCCTCCAACAATTGCTGTTGCTGCCCCGGCAAGTCAAGACTGGCGCGTGAACTGGCTTCTCCGGTCATTTGCGCGAGCTCACCAAGCACCATGACCACTACGTCAGCTTTGTTCGCGGCCGCGATCGCGTCCTGCATGTCGGCTGGGGCCCCTTCGGCAGCTGCGCCTCCTGCTCCCATTGCGGTGCTAGGAGCGGGCGCGACGCCCTGATTCGTGTAAACCTTTTCCATGGACAAAATATCAGCGCCCTTCGCGTACAGAATGTTGGCGTTTGGAAGCCTTGCCTTAATTCCTTCGAGCGGCGTCACGGCATCGCTGGCTTTTCCGTTCCCTGCCCACGGCCCGAGTTGATCGGCTTTCGAATCCGCCAGCTGTCCGATCACCGCGATGGTTTTCACATTCGGATCCAGCGGCAAAAGATTATTTTGATTTTTCAACAGCACAATGGATTCCTGCGCCATCTTGCGTTCAACCTGTAGGTTCGCGGACGACAGGATGTCATCATGCGCTCGTCGCGGATCGGTGTACGGATTGGCAAAGAGTCCCGCCTCAAATTTAACTCGCAGCACCCGCCGCACAGCTTCGTCGAGAACGCTCATCGGCACCGCGCCCGATTTCACCAGGGCGGGTAGCTGAG
The DNA here is from genome assembly GCA_963796015.1 of uncultured Acidobacteriaceae bacterium. GTDB lineage: Bacteria > Acidobacteriota > Terriglobia > Terriglobales > Acidobacteriaceae > PALSA-188. The sequence continues at coordinate 137,611 of CAWCJR010000003.1, forward strand.
TTCCATAGTCGCCTCCGGCCATATCCATATCCACACCAGCCAGGATTGCTTTCCGGACCGCCTCGCTGCTGTCGGCTGCAATTCCGTGAGCAATGAGTTCGTGGACAGACGTGTAGTCGCTGACCACAAAACCATTGAAACCCCATTCGTTTTTAAGAATGTCGGTCAAACTATGATGATTGGCTGTCGCCGGCACGCCATTCAGGTCGTTAAACGCGGACATGATGCGTGCCTGTTCCGGCTTCGACCGCGGCGTGAAATGGTGGCAGATATACTTCGCGCAGCAGCTCTTCAGAAATATCCACGGTGTTGTAGTCGCGTCCACCTTCCACGGCTCCATAGGCGACAAAGTGTTTCGCGCAGGCAATTACGCTCTGCGGATCAGCGATATTCGATCCTTGAAACCCACGCACTCTGGCCGCAGCGACCATGGATCCCAGATAGGGATCTTCGCCGGCGCCTTCGACGATGCGTCCCCATCGCGGGTCGCGCGCAATATCTAACATCGGTGCGAATACCCACTTGACGCCGTCGGCTGTCGCTTCCCTGGCGGCCACGCGCTCAGACTGCTGAATCAAGTCCAGATCAAAACTGCTGGCGGTGGCGATCGGGACTGGAAAGATGGTGCGGTAGCCGTGAATGACATCGAGACCGAACAGTAGCGGAATTTTCAATCGCGATTTGTCTATCGCGAGGCGCTGCGCGGCATTGGTTCTGTCTGCTCCGGAAACGTTGAACAGAGAACCCGTTCCTCCTTGCCGCACCAGGTCGAGGTGCTGCGGCGAATCGGTATCGTACTGCGCGAGCTGGCCAATCTTTTCTTCTACTGTCATCCGCTTCAACAAATCGTTCACACGGTTTTCTCTGGCCGGATTTAGAGCGCTTTGACAAGACGCGCTTTGGCAAAAGAAAGAGAGGTACGAAGTCAGTAGAAACAACATCGCCAACGTCACGCGACGAATCGGAATCATCCATTCCTCCAAAATTTATTAGCAGAAGGATCATTGCTGGAAAAAGCGCTGTCGTCAAGATGGGCAGGTCTGAAAGCAATCTCTCAGACAATGTTTCGCGGCAACAAATCCCGGCGCACGAAGATAAGGACTGCGTTGTTTCTCTACGGCGTCAGGTCGTGACGCGCGGTGGACGAGATGCGAGTCAATAATTAGTTCAATCGCCGGTTCCGCAAGTGCAAATTCCCTGCCCGCTTCCCAGTCTTTGTACAAACTGGCACTGACTCTGGACACTCATGGGACCGTTTTGGTTTGGTGGATTCGAGGACGAACCATCGTCGCTCGCGGGCGGTGTTCCGAACGTAACAGCTTGTATATGCGTCGCCCAAGTCGTTAGCGATCCCTTGGGAGTCAGCAAAGCAGGATTACAGCTGGGATTGCCAGCCACGTCGGATGCGTCAACCTCGATGGTCCCGCTGGTCAATGTGCCTCTCGTCAGAGGATTCGATGTCAGATCGTTGTCGAGCGAGAGCGTGAGCAGACCATTCTTACTTACGCGACATCCGCAACATTCGCTCAATTGCTGGTCGGCGGCAAACACGTAAACCATGGCGCAGAGATTTTCCCCCGCAACGCCGGAATTGCTGATACGAAGGGTTCCATCTACCCCAGGCACGTTGGCTTGATCAAAGTATGTATGGGACGACAAACCTCTGCCCGGCAGGTCTTCCGTTTCGAGGTATGTAACGGGTATAACCGTCAAACTAGTGGAACCAGAAACGGATTTGTAGCTGGCACTGATGGAGGCAATTCCGACGTCAGCACCGGTAGTTAAGCCTGAAGAGCCCACCGTGGCAATATCCGGATTCAAAGAAGTCCAGGTCGCCCGGGCTGTCACGTTCCGCTTCGTGCCGTCGCTAAAGATTTCGACTGCCCTGAATTGCTGAGTAAAACCGACGCTAATGGACGGGTTCGCAGGAGATATTCCCAGTGAAACAGGAACGGCTGCCGAAACCGTAACAACGGTGGTCCCGCTAATTGAGCCCTCTGCCGCGGCGATGGTTGCGCTTCCAACGCTTGTGGCCGTGACGAGGCCAGTGGCGCTCAAATCCACTACTCCAGGGACTGCTCCACTCCAGGTCACTTTGCTGCTGACGTCTTGTGTGCTGCCGTCATTATAGTTTCCGGTTGCGATAAGTTGTTGCGTCTCGCCCTTAGGAACAGAGGGGTTGGCAGGAGTTATAGCGATCGAGACGAGATTAATTGCTGAAACTGTGATGGTGTCAGAACCGCTGATAGAGCCAGAGGTCGCGGTGACTGTTGCTGTCCCGGAACCGAGCGCGGTTACGAGACCTGTGCTGCTGAGACTCACTACTCCCGGGACAGCGCCGGTCCATGAGACTTTGCCCGTGAGGTCTTGCGTGCTCCCGTCATTGTAATTTCCGGTAGCGGTAAGTTGTTGCGTCTTTCCACCAAACATGGATGGGCTAGCTGGTGAGACACTAATTGAAACCAGGCTGGCGCCCGAAACTGTGATCGTGTCAGCTCCGCTGATGGAACCAGATGTCGCAGTGACGATTGCCGTCCCATTCGCAACGGCCGTAATCATTCCTGCATTGCTGATCGTAACTACATTTGCCGGTGAGACCGTCCAAGCGACGGCGCTGGTCATGTTCTGAGTGCTGGCATCAGTAAATGATCCTGTGACCGTCAGTTGCTGCGTGGCTCCCTTTGTCAAGGAAGGACTAGCCGGAGCAAGGGTCAACGAGCTGAGAGCAGCAGGCCCAACGGTTATCACTGTCGAAGTACTCATCGAGCCAGAAACGGCAGAGATAGTCGCAGTGCCCAGGGCGAGTGTTGATACCAATCCAGTTTGACTGACCGCCACAACAGTCGCGGGCGAGACAGTCCAAGCCACGCTTCCCGTGACGTCCTGCGTAGTACCGTCGGTAAATGTTCCAGTAACTGTAATCTGCTGAGTGCGCCCCTTTGCGATTACGGCTCCCCCCGGCGAGATTGAAAGGGAGACCATGACCGGTTGAAGAACCGTGAGTGTCTCCGCGCCGCGAATTTGACCTGAGGTCGCTGTAATCATCGCGGTTCCAGGAGAGGCTCCGGTCACCAAGCCACTCGAGTTCACGCTGGCAACCGCAGAACCCAAGGAAGCCCAGGTTACGGAGCCGGTCACGTCGCCGGTACTGCCATCCGCGTATAGGCCGGTTGCGGTAAGCTGAACCGCACTTCCCTTCGGCACCGATGACGCAGGGGGCGAAAGCGAAATCGAGCTCAGCGAGGCGGGTGGTACGGTGAAAGTGATTTTTGCGCTGATGGAACCGGACACGGCTTCGATTACTGTGTTTCCCGAATGCTTCGCCACTGCCATGCCAGTTTTATCCACGGAGGCTATGTCGGGATTTGCAATCGTCCAGGTCACAGTGGAGGTCACGTCCTGTTTGCTCCCGTCGGAGAAAACGCCGGTTACAGCAAAGCGCTCGCTGTCTCCTATGGGAACAACTGGATTGGTGGGAGAAATCACCAGCGATGAAAGGGACTTATCGCTGTTCTTGCTCGAGGGCCCTGATCCGGGGGCGCCGCCGCATGCGTTCAATATGCTCAGGAGGCAGGCCAGCAGTGTTATCGCGCCAATGGCTCTGACTGTTGTTACATCGCCCCTGTGAACGCGGTGGATCATAGTTCTTCTTAGCTGTAGTCAGGGGGGGAAGACGGGACTACCTGAACAGACTCATACTTTAGAATTAGCTCGATAGTTGGGAAATGGCCTGTTGGCTCTAGACAGATTGGGTTAACTTAAGAGCATTAGGCTGAACGGACTAACCCCTTTGGGTTAGCACAAAAGTGGTATCCAATTCCCACTAAAACAAGAATTGAACGCCCGTAAGATAGCTCTCTTCCTGGATATTCCGTTTCTTGGTCCACCGCACCTGCACCAGCGTTGGAATGGCGGCGGCGCCTTCGGAAACGCCGATGTGGCAGAGCATCAGGGACGCCCGGTCAACTGGCTCGTTGGTTAGCAGGCAGAATCCACCCTTGCTGACATTCTGCGCCCGGCCTTCCAGCGGGAGTTTGGCGTGTTGCTTCTGCTTGAGCGGCGGGACATCACAGGCCTGGACTTCCAAAATTTGCGGGAATCGGGGATAGCGGCGACGTTCACGTTCGGAGGAGGTTTTCACAATCAGGGATGATGCCTTGAACTCTTCACTACGTAAATTGCTCGAATGGATTAGTTCAATTGTTTAACTGGTTCGGCTTCTCAGGCTTGGGAACCAATCACCCGTCCCACAATTCCAGAGCGGGTCGAGACCCCCATTTTCACCATAACCAGCCGAAGAAACGCTTTAACAGTGTTCGGGCTGATGTTCATTCTAAGGGCAATTTCCTTACTGGTCAGCCCCTGAAGCAAGAGCTCAACAGTTTCGCGCTCGCGGGCCGTCAAATCGAACTGTTCCGTGAGTTGTGACAATGCAGTAGTGTTAGACGAATAACGTTCCAGCAACACTCCAAGGCATGCCTGATTACCCGCATGATTACAGTCCAGGTGGAAGGTACGGCAGATGTAGCGCCTTCGTCCGGATTTAAATTCCTTTACGAAATCAAGCGACTGGCGGGACTGCCGGTCAACCAGGCCTGAGCGAACTTTGTCAGACAAGAAAACATCGAGACGTTTGATTTTTTCCGGAAGGTTTGGAAATGTCAGAATTTGCACAGCCTCGGCGTTACAAGCGAGAGGAGTTAACGTGGGATCCATCAGCAGAAATCCCGGTTCCGATATTCCAATAGGCACAGAAAACTCCTTCGACGTCAAAATCAGATCCAGGTTCTCTTTCAAGAACCCGACAGGGGAGGAGTTCAATGCCGCGGCAGTAGCGAAATGATCTTCCGCGGAAAACGCAAAAACTTTAATGGGACTACGCTAGGGGAGGAAGAGCAAGCTTTGCATCGGAAAGACCGTATGTCAAGGGGCAAAATGACGACAACCATGGGGCAGTGCCAGATGTCCAATGAAACATGCAGATTTCGATGGAGGAGATTTTTGGCTTAGCCTTTACAGGCTAGTCCATTTGGATTACTCCTGTGGCTTAGCCCTTCAGGCTAGTTCTACGGAACTATTGCTGCCCAGCCGTTCCGGTGTTTTACTGTGGACTGGTACCCTCCCCTTAGTTTCTTGATCTGGCAACAGCACGGGTGTTTTCGCCGGAACGACTGCAATCCGGACAGCGGCGACATTGACCTTGTAAAATAAAACGCAATCTTTTGAAGAGTACGCGTTCAACAATCATGGCCAAGTTACGATTCATCCCGGTCCTCGCAATCGCTCTTGAATTATCGTTGTCCGTGGCTCTGCATGCGCAAAATCCTCCGATGAACTGCACAACGGATGGAATTTTCGAGGTCTGCACTCTGGCGGATACAAGTTCCACACCAGTTGCAGTCGAAGCAGTCGCGCCAGCGGCCCCCGTGCAACCCGTGCCGCACATCACGTACAAAGACGGGCAGCTTACGATCATCGCCGAGAATGTGCCTCTGAGCGACGTCCTGCACGAAGTAAGTCGTGCGACAGGAGCAACCCTCGAAGTACCCGCCGGAAGCGCGACAGAGCCTGTGTTTGCTAACTTCGGACCAGGATCGGTGCGGGATGTGCTGGTGAAACTTCTCAACGGAACCAAATTTAATTATGTAATGTTGGGATCCGAAGACACTTCCAGCGACCTTAAGAAAATTGTATTGACTCCATCGGATCAGCCTGCGGAATTGGCGGAAACCTCAACGCCCGATACGCCTCCGCACGTGGCATCGCAGCCACAAGCCGGTTCGGGGCAATCTCCGGAGGAGAGGAGGGCCGCATTTAAGGCTGAGGTTGAAAATCTTAAGGCGATGCGAATACAAGAGGCCCAACAACGGTACGCAGAGATGGCCTCCAAAGGCCTTCTTCGAACCCGAGACTCCGGCTCCGGTGATGCGGGATCTAATCCCTCGGACTCCGCTGCTCCAGGTTCTGTAGCTCCGGTCTCCGGTCCTCCAGCTCCAGAATCAGGTTCCTCGGCTCCCAGCCCCGCCGCTGATTCTTCAAACCAATAGTCCTTCGGCAGTCCCATATACCAGGAACGTTTACATCGAGGTCACTTTTGGGCGCGCGTCTTCAGGCGGAATAGCCTAAGCCCGTTTGCAACGGTCCGATTCGGCGCCGTGCCAGGAAAGACTCTGCTGGGGGAACACTCCAAATTGCGATGGGTGATTTTGTCGAAGCCGGCGTTTTAGCCGGACTAGTCCATTTGGCTAATGCTATTGGGTAATTGATGAACTAATCCGATGGAATTACGCTCTGCAAGGTAGTGAATAAGACTAAGCCACATGGGTAATTGCAAAGATTCTGATCTAAGATACAGTTTTTGACCGCGCATCCTTAGCTGAAAATTTTTTCTCCTCCCCCCAGCCGGCAGCGCCTCAAATTGGAGGATTCTCAATGAAGAAAGTACTATGTAGCATTCTGCCCATACTAGCTATCGCTTTGGTCATCGCCATGGTTTCCGGTGCTGCCTTTGCGCAAGAAGGAGAAACTTTTACCACCAACTATTTCGCGAATGCCACCACGGCTGGCGCGCCAGATGCAACGTTGCGCTTCACTCAACATGGCTCACTCACGCAGGGAAACATATGCGCCATGATCTATGTGTACGCCGCGGATCAGCAACTGACGACTTGCTGCGGTTGCCCAGTCAGTGGAAACGGCCTGGTACACGAGAGCGTGCGGATCGACCTTCTGTCTAACTATTTGACTCGCCAAGAGCCAAATGAAGGCGTGATCCAGATCATTTCCGGACTTCCAGTCGGCGGCGTTTGCGATCCAACCAACGTTGAATGTTGTCCCAGAGATTGATTCTTGGGCGACGCACGTCCAGAACAAAGTCGGCACTGCGTTCCCGATTACAGAGGGTCGCGGGGACGAAGAATTGCTTAGCGCCACTGAATCTGCCACTCTCCAGGGCGATTGCGCCTCGGCGATCCGCCTTGGTAGCGGATTCGGCGTTTGCTCTTGCAACCCTGAAGCAACCAAGTAACATATGTGTTCGAATGGCGGATGGATTCCGTCCGCCATTCGCTTTTACCAGCGCGGAAGAATTTCAAATGGCTTAGTCCTTTTGCCTAATCCTATCGGGTCATTGATGAACTGCTTCCGGAATATTAGCTTTATTAACTAGTGTTTCTGACTAAGCCACAAGGGTAATTGTAAAGTTTTCGATGTAAGTTAAAGTTCTGACTGCGCGTCCTTAGCTGAATTGTCCCCTCCCCCCAGCCGGCAGCGCCTCAATAGGAGAATCCTCAATGAAGAAAGTATTATGTAGCATTCTGCCCATACTAGCTATCGCTTTGGTCATCGCCATGGTTTCCGGCGCTGCCTTTGCGCAAGACAGCGAAGTATTCACCACTAACTATTTCGCCAACGCCACCACGGCTGGCTCGCCAGATGCAACGTTGCGTTTCACAAGCATGGCTCACTCTAGCAAGGGAACATATGCGCCATGATCTATGTGTACGCCGCGGATCAGCAACTGACGACCTGCTGCGGTTGCCCAGTGAGCGGAAACGGCCTGATCCACGAGAGCGTCAAGACAGACCTTCTGTCTAACTATTTGACTCGTACTGAGCCAAATGAAGGCGTGATCCAGATCATTTCTGGAATTCCAAACGGCGGCGTTTGCGATCCAACCGACATCGATCCTTTTCCGGTTCCGGAAATTGATAGTTGGGTGACGCACGTCCAGAACAAAGTCGGCACTGCGTTCCCGATTACCGAAGGTCGCGGGGACGAAGAATTGCTGAGCTTTAATGAATCCGCCACTCTCCAGGGCGATTGCGCTTCCGCAGTCCGCCTCGGTAGCGGATACGGCGTTTGCCATTGCAACCCAGAAGCATTGAAGTAACTTTTGTACCCGAATGGCGGACGGATTCCGGCCGCCATTCACTTTCAATTCTCGACGGCGCCAGGCGCGGCTGCTTTTACCAAACCTGGCCCGGTTTTTAAGTCAAAACGATTTCACGGGGGGAGTTCAGCAAAATGAAATATGTATCCAAGGGTTTCGCACTCATCATAGCCATAGCCACAACCTTAACTGTAGGTTCAGCAGCACAACAAACAAATCAAGAGACTGACGCGGTTGCGAAGGTGGGTGGCACCTACCTCAATTCTGCGGATTTTGAAAAGAAAGAAGCAGGAGATCTCCTGCAAGCGCGATACACGTTGTACCTCAGCGAGCGCAAAGTCCTCGACAAATTTATTGACGATCAGCTCCTGGACTTGCAAGCGAAGAAGGAAGGACTAACCGTAGATCAGCTGTTGGACAAGGAAGTCTACAAGGGAATTAAGGACCCGACTGACGACCAGATGGAAGTGTATTACGAAGGTCTTGGCTCGGATCAGCCATTTGCCGCAGTCAAGGAACAAATTCTCGATCACGTCCGTGATCTCCGTAAGACAAAAGCGCGTGATGCTTACATTAGCAAGCTTCGCGTGCAAAACAATATCCGCATTCTGCTGGCGCCTCCGGCCGCGGATGTGGATGCATCGGACTCGAATATTCGGGGATTAAAAGATGCGCCGGTTACATTGGTCGAGTTTGCCGACTTCCAATGCCCCTACTGTGCAAAGATGAACCCTCTGCTGGCTGAACTCCAAAAAGAATATGGAGACAAGCTAGCCGTCGTTTTCAAGGATTTTCCGCTCCCTATGCACAAAGACGCAGAAAAGGCTGCGGAAGCGGCGCGTTGCGCTGGAGATCAGGGAAAGTATTGGGAATATCATGACCTTCTCTTCAGCAGCCACCAGACGGATATAACCAGCCTCAAGAGCCACGCCGGGGAACTGAAGCTTGACCAGGCTAAGTTTGACACCTGCCTGGATTCCGGTGCGGAGGCTGCGGCGGTGAAGAAGGACCTGCAAGAAGGACAACGGCTTGGTCTGACTGCGACACCAAGCTTCTTTGTCAACGGCCACTTCTTCAACGGATCGGTTGACGCCAAAACCATCCACGAGATTATCGGGATGGAAATGCCTGCTTCGTCACTCGCCAGTGGTTCGGCTGCGGTATCTACGACCGCAATCGCCGACACGTCTGCGTCTGCGAAGTAGAACATTCAGCTCGAATAGCCTTGGCGATCCCCCCGCCGAGGCTATTACGAACGAAGGATTGTGGTGTTCATATGATCAGCCTGACGATAAAAATCTTCTCCAGAATCGGAATCGTTTTCGCGTTGATTGCCGGAACATTCGCGGCAGCTACGCCTCTCATTGTTTCTGCCACGCCCACGCCGGTAACCGTGCTGAATGCCGGTTCGAGGCAGCAATTTTTGGCCACGACGGCGACGGGAGCTGTTCAGGTGGTTTATTGGACGGTTTCTGGAAGCGGCTGTTCCGGTTTTGGCTGTGGAAGTATCACCATCAATGGGGGCCTTTACTCTGCCCCAGCGACCCTCTCCAGTCCTATTCTTGTAACCATCACGGCTATTTCCGTTAGGAATTTCTCAAACACCGGTTCCCTGACGATCACCGTTAATCCAGGTGCGGGTGCCGGAGGTGGGACTACGGTTAGCATCTCGCCCCCGACCAGCCTTAAGCTGAACGCTGGCGCGTCCGAAACGTTCTCCGCAAATGTTCTGGGTAATGCCAACACCGCCGTCACGTGGACTGCCGGTGGCACCGGCTGCGGCGGAACATGCGGTTCGATTACGTCAGGCGGATTTTATACGGCTCCTGCTTCCCTGACTCGAACTCTATCGGTTGTTATCACCGCGACTTCTCAAGCTACTCCGTCAGCCTCGGCTTCTGTAACCATTCAATTGATACCCGTGGTAGCAATCTCAATCACTCCGTTCAATTCTCAAATGGCGCCTGGAACATCTCAGCAGTTTTTCGCGACGGTAACCGGTTCTTCGATTCAATCGGTGACGTGGAGCGTTTCTGGGGGCGGGACAATATCCTCGTCGGGATTTTACACTGCGCCGGGCACGGTAACTTCTCCGTTGAGCGTGAACGTGCGCGCCACGGCGAATGCGGATACATCGAAGTTCGCCACGGCCGCCTTAGTAGTGGGTCCGATCGTTACGATTTCTGTCTCACCATCGGGGATCTCGTTGTCGGTAAATGCGCAACAGCAATACAGCGTATCTGTTGTGGGTGCTTCCAGTACTACTGTCTCGTGGAGTGTTTCCGGTTCTGGCTGCTCTGGTGTGACCTGTGGCACGATTTCGACAATTACCCCAACAACCGCTCTGTACTTGGCTCCTTCGACAGTACCGAGTCCGGCCACCGTAACCATAACTGCCACTCTAGCTACAGATTCCACCAAGAGCGGTTCCTCCACCGTGACAATCGTTCCCTCGAGCAATACGCGGTTGACCGGGCAATATGCCTTCCTGTTCCGGGGATTCGATGCCGCCGGCCCCTACCAGGCCGCCGGTACCATTACATCGGATGGGAATGGAAACATAACCACAGGCATCGAAGACATCAATTGCGGCCTTGGTGCTCAAGATTCCATTTGTGCCTCAGGCCCAGTTTCCGGTGCTTCATTGACCGGTACCTACACCATCAACGCGGACGGTCGGGGCACGTTTACCATTACGGCTGCCGGTGGTCAAGCTCGGAACTTCTCGCTTGCGATGAATGCCGCGAATACGAAAGCACGCTTCATCGAGTCCGATTCCGCCACAAGCGGCATCCGAGGTTCGGGCGTTCTGGAATTGCAGACTCCTTCAGCATTTACTAACGCTTCTCTCAGCACCGCATATGCATTCAATCTCAGCGGAGTTGATTCTTCGGGGCTGCCGATAGCAGCGATAGGGAATATGTCATTGTTTGTAAAAAACCTGATACCCACAATTTCATCGGGAGCGATGGATGTAAACGATAACGGCAACCTTTCTTGCTACCCGGAGGAGACGGCCGGCAGTACGTCCTGTATTTCTGCGGTTCCAGCATTTCAGTGGTTCTCCGGAACCTATAACATCGGTCCCAACGGGCGCGGCACGGCACAGTTCTCTATCCCGGGGTTTGACGGCAACAGCGCAGATGTGAGCGTGTTCAACTTCAGCTTATATGTCATTTCCCCTGGGGAGTTCTTTTTGCTTTCGATGGACGACCCAGGACTTACAAATAATCCGGTATTTAGCGGACAGGCGCTGGGTCGCTTAGTGGCGCCCTCCATCGCTTTTCAACCCGGGCTGGCGGTTTTCAGTTGGTCGGGCTCCTCGGTGGTGCCCCCCGGATCGGCGCCAGGAACTCTCGGGACGCCTGAAGCGGCTATCGGGCAGGTTTCGATAAACGACAGCACCGGTGATCTCACTGGCTTGCAGTATGACCTAAATAATGGAGGCGTAGTGACTTGGGCGACGGGACAGGGTATTTGCAGCACCACAAACAAAAAAGGGCAAATTCTTCCCAACGGCGCCTGCACCTACAGCGTTCAACCAAACGGCGACATTCTCGTTTCCGGCGGTTCTGCTCCGAACCTTATTCAATTCCACGTATTCCCGATATCAACGAATGCCGGGTTCTTGCTGGGACCTTCAGTCACCGTCGGCAAAATTGAATCGCAATCCACGGGCTTTCCATTTCCATTTATGTTCGGATCCGATCTGATGGTGTCGCCGACTGCCCCATTGATATCTGGAACGGGCAGTTTTGGCCAATCCGTAACCCGGACCGCTCCGGTAACAGGAAATGAAGATAAATCAGATGAATCCCTACCGGGTGGCTTTATGTCTGATCTGCCTTTCACAGGGTACTACGCTAATCCGACGCTGCCAAACGGGCACGCCTTCATGTATTTTGGCACTCCCGGAGTACCATCGTTAGATTTTTGGGTGGTCAGCTCTACCGAAATGGTGGCCATTGATGTTGATAACGGCGTGGTGCCGAACCTCATCATTTTTGAACAATAGAAGGTTGGGAAAAAAGGTCGCGACTTTCAGTTCAGCGACCTCACTATCAGGAAATCCGTCGCACCTAAAATGAATGGTTAGCACGATTTAATGAGCCTTACCTCGGGTTTGCGAATCCCCCGCGCACTCTTGCTACTTCTGGCACCGCAGTAATGGTCAGCGTCAAATAGTTCGTTGGCTGGATTCGTCAATCGTGGGAGAATAAGTCCCCGGAGGGATGAAAAATGAAGAAATTCGCCTTTTCTTTGTGTATAGTCATTGGTCTTCTGGCCAGCGGCGCCTTGTGCGACGACAATGCGGCGGCGGTCCTGCCGAAAGCAAAAGCAGGGGATCCTGAGTCCCAAGCGAAAATTGGAAACATGTATGCCCTCGGCCGCGGCGGCGTTGATCGCGATGGTCAGGAAGCAGTGAAGTGGTTCACAAAGTCAGCGGAGCAAGGCAATGTCAACGGCGAGTACTATCTTGGCGTGATGTATGAATTGGGACGCGGGGGCCTACCGAAAGATGCTCCCACCGCCATAAAGTGGTATACCCTGGCCGCCAAGCAGGGAAAGATGGACGCCCAATTTGCGTTGGGACAGATCTATGACTCAGGACGGGGCATACCCAAGGACTCTGCGATGGCAGCAAAATACTATGAGCAAGCCGCCGCGCAAAATCAACCTTTCGCCGAACAGAGACTGGCGTTTATGTATGAAAACGGCCAAGGAGTGCCTCAGGATTACGTCACTTCCATGAAGTGGTACATGAAGTTATCTGACACCGTGGCGTATGCGCAATATAAGATCGGTTATTTTTATGAGAATGGTTTCGGTGTACCCAAAGACAGAACCCAGGCGTTGAGTTGGTATCGCAAAGCTGTTGCGCACGGATCAGGTGAGGCCGTCACCGCACTCAAGAAGCTGGAAAACTAATTACCCGAGCGGCTGGGCTTGTATCTGAATGAGAGGACCTGGCGGCGTACTGCCGGATCTTAGCAGCATATTGGCGCTGGGAATTCCGGTCCGCTGGAATGATTTTTCGCAATCGGCGGTTGAAGGTCCGCGCATGCTTCCTTCCATATAAGCCAACCCCGGGCATCGGCTGCATGTTCCGACGTGCGAGCAGGTTGAGCAAACGGGAAGGTGCTTGGCGCGAATCGAACGAACTTCCTTCAGCTCATTCGAATTTTTCCATATATCAATAAATTTCTGCTTCCGCAGATTGCCGCTGGGCAAGGGAAACTGCACGCAGGGAAACACGTCCGCATAGGGAGTGATGTAACAGGAAGTGTGTCCCGCGCTGCACGGATATCCTTCCATCACATCTTCATCTGGAGCCGGAGGTGGCGCACAATACTCTTCCACATCTCCCACCAGGGCTTCGTTGCGGAATATTTGCGGAAGCTCGGACCCCGGAATGCGCAAACTTAGAATCGAAGTATCTCCATCCATCTTGGGCGTGATTGTTGGGTCCAAAGTGTAGTGAACGCCCAGCTCCTTGGCTAAGGCCATCACGCCGGCGCTGTCGCGGGAATTCACTGTCATCAAGACGTTCGCAATAGTAACTTTCAGTCCCTGCTCCTTGAGGAAGCGAATGGCTCTAATCGTGCGCTTCAGCGATCCCGGAAGTTTGGTGATGGCATCATGAACTTCGGGGCGATGAGAATAAACACTGATCTGAATCTGCTCGACACCGAGCTCGCGAATTCTCTTTGCTTCCTTTTCTTTAATCATTACAGCATTGGTTTTCACTTTGACGTTGAAAAGGAGGTTGCGCGCGTACGCGACAATCTCAAAGAAATCTCGCCGCATAAGCACTTCGCCGCCACTTAAAGTCAGAAAAAATACTCCGGCGTCCGAAAGCTGGTTCAGGATGTCGAAAATCTCAGCCGTGGTCATCTCGCCGTGATCGTCGTGATCGAGATAGCAATGAACGCAACGCTCGTTGCAACGGTAGGTTATGTCAAGATGCACGCTGATGGGAACGCCAAGTCCCAGCGCCTTTTGATTCATCTCAGTAAGAAGACTCATTCAACTCTCTTCCTTCCGCCTTGCATCATATTTCTCTCACATCAGTTCCCTGCCGGACGTATTGTCTCCCAAACTCGTTCGTCCGGCGCAAATACTAATTTGCGCACCGGAACTCTCTCAACAAAATCGCACGCCGATTGAAAAACCAAGTTTACAAGCTCAGAGTCCTCAGCGAAGAACAAAATATTCCGCAGAAGCAAGCGGGTTGCCTCGTCGGGCGAAACATCTTTAATCCGGTTTCCCGGACCCTGCGCTAGAAAAAATAATGCGGCAATTGGTGCAGATACATTCTTGCCCGGTTGCGACAGTTCCCCTGCAAAGGGGGTTCCAAAGGCCCGATAGCCCTCGCCATCAGGTCGTACGTAAGAGATTTCGTCGGTAAGCAAAGTGACGTCTGGAGGCGCTAATCGTGAAATGGTCGTCTTGCCGGCGCCCGAAACTCCGGCAAACAAAAATGCGGCTCCATCGCGGACGGCACTCGCGGCATGAACCAGAAATCCACCCTCTTTCGCGAGAATCAACGAATGGACAATGCGTAGGACTGTGTCGGGCGAATACGGATTCGAAGACTGGCGAATGTGCCCTTGGCCCGTTCGCGGGTCCCATTTCGCATGAAAGTCATTTCTGAGGAAGGTCCATCGGCCTGCTTCCATTTTTACCTGTAGGTCCTGTTCCGGATCCGCGTCAACGGGGGGATCAATCAACTCCAGTTGGAATCGAGAATGCGCTTTTTCAGAAGACGCCAAGAAAGGAGAATATCGCTTCTTGAAAAGCTGCCGCAGGGGATGATCTTCAGTCTGTAAGGCTATCGCGGTGCCGCCTATCTCAATCACTACCGAATCATTAGCGGAGGCCATGTTGGCATCATTCATGATCGGGACCGATGGCATTGGGGTTTGCTGTTGTGGCTTCAAAAATACCGCGCGGGTTGAGAAAAGATTTTCGACCTTCGTCGGATTCGAAACGATTGAAGCCGCAAGGCCAAGCTCTTGACAGAGTCGGAATGGCATAACCCCCATCCCGCAACCCGCATCAGAAGTGTCAGCCTGCGATTCGGGATGATCGTTCGTCCCCGGCGGCAAATGCTCGAGACCCGGCCTAGTAAATTAAACTCTGTAACTGCTGGATCGGCTTGCGGCATCGAATCGCCTCGCGTAATCCACTGTACCCGATCTTCTATCTCAGACCTTTCGATTACTCGGTGAACGAAAAAGCTATCGTGCGCCTCGTACAGAACAATATCGCCGCGGACGATGGCGCCCACAGTTTGCCCTTCGATGTTTACGATATCTCCGGGCCAGACGGAGGGCAGCATGCTCGTTCCCAGTACCCGCAGACGGATGGATCCCCCGGAGCGAAGGATTTCCGCACCCAGCTTTATTTTGTGTATCTCGTGGGTATCGGTTCCGGCGGGCATGAACTACAGAGAATTACGAGCTTTTCCGGTTGAACTTGCATTGGCTTCTGATTGGACTCGTTTTGCCGCAATGCAGGGCCATGGTCTCAAAAACCCTCTCGAACTTGAACGCCGGCTTTTCATACTGCTTTTTTGGAGCAGCAGTTTCGGCGGGCGAATTCTTCTCAACGCTATCCGAATTCTTTTGAGTCATGGGGCCACTGACGCGCGCTCTGTGGGTAATGGATGGCGGCCAACGCGCATCCGGGAAGTCTACAACATTTCAGCACCAACTCGAAGCCTTATTGTAACGTCACCTGGTTAAGCTTTACCGCCTGATGATTGTTGTTATTCGAAAAGTAAATGTTGGAGGCTTGCGACTGCGAACTTACGTTGTCAATGATGATTCCGCTGACACCGCCCGCTTCAACCGTTGGATCATTGATCCCTGGAGCCGCCGGCACGAACGGATTCGTTGTGATATCTACATACCCCACCTGGCCTTGCACCTCCATGCTGAAATACAGGCGGTCAACGCCACCACTCGCCCATTCCGTCATCGCGGTACATTCATCTCGCGTTGTCCCCAGAGCCAGCGTCACCGCGTCTATTGTGGTATTCATGTTGCGGCTGGCGTCGAAACCAACCCGATAAAGAAAGGGATTGCTGCTTGTGTCATAGCCGCAGCTATAAAGAAACCATGGACTGCCCGGCGTGTTTGTAGCTTGGGAATAGTAATTATCATTCAGCGCCGGAAGATGAATGCTGTGCACTCTTCTCTGCCCCAGGCTTGCCGTTCGCGGGGATGTGAAATTGGCCGTGCTGGTCTGAACCACAACCGCATTAGCGCCATTATCGCCGGTGGCAACGTATAGAAGGCCGTCGAAACCATCTACTATCGGCGGAGTGATAATTCCGCCGGTGGCAGTAGCGCTTCCCACCGTGAGTGGCGATCCGGTTATCGGCGCGCCTGTGGATACCGAAAATCCATACAGTTTTCCGTCCGAACTACCCACAAAAATGTTATTGCTGGCAAAATCGTACACCGGACTGGTCAAGATTTTCGTTCCCGCAGTCACAAATCCGCCTGATCCAAAGCTGGCGTCAATACTCGGAGCGACCGGCGTACTGACACAGGCGGGCAGGAGGCAAAAAACATTCTTGATCCGGTATAGGCGGCCGGTCGTGGTCCCAACGTATGCGAAATCGTTAATGTCATCATAAAAGGGGGCCGAACCGGTGTCCCTGCCAGTCAACGTTAGAGAAGTCATCTGATCCGGCCCCGGAACAGTAGCCACAACTGTGGGTTTGGTAGGGGCGGCGATGGTTCCACTATTAGCCCTCCACGCCAGAACGTGGAAGGTACTGTTCGGAGTGTTATTGTCCACAAAAGCGATCAATTTACCGTCATCAGAGAGCACGACCGACTGGGTTATCTTTATGCCGGTGTTGTAAGCGAAATAGACTGAGGCTTGAGTTCCCGTGCAAAGTCCTGCCGGGGTTCCCGTGTAAAGCTGGTTGAACCCGATCAGGTTTGCCTGCGTTGTGCTGCTATTTACGTTTATGCCAAACACCACGAAATCATTCACGCAGTCGGGAGGTGCAAATATATCAAAGGAATATTTCGCCGGAGATTGATCTGCGGAAAGCGTCCCACCCATACTGATGGCCCAGTCGCTGTGAGGCTGGCTCTTCGCTCTCATTAAAGAGAGGGTGGAATCTGAGATATTCTGGGCCAGCGGACTAGTGAACTGGTGTGCATGCCATCGCATGACCCAATTTTGCAGCAGGCGCGGATTGTTCCCCACCTGGACTTGAGAAGCGGGTGTGCCCCCCGCCGTTACAACCATTTGCTTATGACTCCAGTCCTGCACCATGCCGACATGAATCTTTTCGGTTTGCGCGCAGGCGGAGACAGTCCACGCCAAAAGCATTGACGTAGCCAGGACGTGGAGGCAGTTACGGGTCGAAACCAATCGGGGAAAATTCATAAATTTCTCGGTGGGGACAAAATCGAAGTATATTCCCGTTCCAAAATGGTATCAACCTTTTTGGGGGCCTCCAGCGACGGTTCCCGCTAGGTTACTTACTGGGTGAAGACCTTAGTGCCGCGTTTTGGCTCATGGTTAGGAGCGCTGTCCGCGCCAGACGTTCAACTACGGCAACATCCCCACTGTCAAAAGCAAAAGGCTGCGACGAGAAAACCTCCAGCAGTCCTACGATTTTGCGTTCATATTGAATCGGGGCAGCCACGATCGAGCGTATTGCCAACCCCTGACATACGGCTCTATCCACCCGCGGATCGGATGCAGCATCGTCGCAACGGACCGTATTGCCGGTGCGAACGCAGCCACCGGAGAACCCGATGTTCACATCTACTGTAGCTCCCAGCGCGGGTGCCGCGTCTCCGACGCTGGCCCTGCAAGTCAATAATCCACTGTCCGCCAACGCGAGAGCAGCGCCAGTGGCGCGAGTCAATGTTTGTGCACGTTCAGCAATGACCTGCAATGCAAGGTCGAGATCGGATCCCAGCGAATTAAACTCGAACTGAACGGTTGAAGCCGGTCGCTCCTCTCCTTCCGCAGCAGAACTCGACTCCGGCTCAAAATCAATGGACCGAGGCTTATCGGTCGGAATCTCCGGCAACGCGCCTTGCAAATCCGCCAGTAATGATTCGTCGAGCGTGAATTTGGGAGTCTTCCGGCTGGGCTGCGTGGCATTGATAGTTAGCCATTCCTGTAGCCGCAGCCGCGCATCCGCCGGCAAATCGGAAAAGCGTATTCCCGCGCGACCGAGGGTATCCGCCCAGGCGACATAACCAGTTGTCTCGATACTGCCAGACGGTTCCGGAAGATTGACTTTCAGTGGAATGGCGCGGTTCGCCTCCGGCGAAACAGTCGCCAGCATTGCCAACCCTTGTTCGCTCAGATCGAGAATCATGCCACTGCTGACCCCGTCAAAGATCGCAAAAACCGGCGTCCGCATCTTGTGACGAACCGCGTTCCGCCTGTCCGGGGTTATCTTCTGACTATCCATAACGAAGAAGCTCTTCAGATGAAATTGTGCAAGTATCCTGCCATGCGGACTTACTTATTTATCACGAAGCCTTGGCTCCCCGGCACGCGAAAGTACCTTCTCCTCTTCGATCGAGAGGCAGGCGTGGGTGCCCATCCTATCAGGCGGAACACCCGAAGCCCCCATCGCGAATAGGGTATGGATGTCGCGCGTGAACCGGCCTTTGCCTGAACTCCGGCTAGGAATTCGACGAAAATACGGTTTTTGTAGCTGGATAAACGCGGTCAAAGGCTTGATATTGCTTTCTTAGCAATGAGACGGCCGGCGCCCATGACGCGATGCGAGTCTTGACCCGCACCACATCCTTGCAGGCCTCATCTACCGATTGCCACACCTTCGCGCCAACCCCAGCCAAAATCGCAGCGCCATAAGCTGCTCCCTCTTCGGCTTCCACGATCTCCACGTCATGTCCATATACATCGGCTTGGATTTGTCGCCACAGCGTTGATCGTGCGCCCCCGCCCCCCAGACGAATTCTATTCACGGGCACGCCCATCTCCTCAAAAATCGCGAACGTGTCCTTTAAACTGAAAGCCACGCCCTCGAGAATTGCCCGAATGACATGCGCTCGCGTATGCGATGCTGTGAACCCCACCAAAGCGGCCCGGGCATTGGGATCGAGGTGAGGAGTGCGTTCCCCCATGAGATAAGGGGTCCAAAGCAACCCTTCGCTGCCGGCTGGCACTTTGGAGGCCTCGTCGGAAAGGCGCTCGTAGGGATCGCGGCCATCGTCCGCGCCCGCTCCAAACTGGTCGCGAAACCAGCGCAGTGAAAGACCGGCCGCCTGGGTAACTCCCATAACGTGCCATCGCTCTGGAATGGCGTGGCAAAAAGTATGGAGCCGTCCTTTGGGATCAAGCGCAGGACGATCGGTGGCGGCAAATACAACTCCAGAGGTGCCGATCGTCGCGCTGGCCGCACCCGGCGCAACAATGCCCATTCCAGTCGCTCCAGCAGCCTGATCGCCCGCCCCGGCAACGACCGGCGTGCCCTCTTTCAATCCAGTTGCCGCCGCGCCCGAATGAGATATTTTTCCACAGACATCCTGCGATTCGTAGAGCTTGGGCAACAGCGAGTCGCTGATCTCAGCCGCCTTTAAGACTTCGCTCGACCAGCGTCGTTTCGCAACATCGAGCATCAAAGTCCCGGACGCATCCGCAACATCCGTTGCTTTGTCTCCGGTCAATCGGAATCGGACGTAATCCTTCGGAAGCATCACGGAATGCACGCGGGCCCAGTTTTCGGGCTCGTTCTCTCGTACCCACAATAATTTTGTCAGCGTAAAGTTCGGAAGAGCTGGGTTACACGTAAGTTGTATCAGGCGTTCCGCGCCAATCTTCTGTGTAAGTTCTTCGCATTGTTTTTCGGTGCGAACATCACACCAGATCAGGGCCGGACGAATTGGAACATCGGCTTCGTCCAGCATGACCGCACCGTGCATCTGCCCGGAAAAACCAACGCACGAAATATCAGCGCCGGTAACATTTCCACTTGCCAGCGCCCCGCGCAGGGCAATTCCGCAGGCACGCCACCAATCTTCCGGATTCTGCTCCGCCCATCCTATCCTGGGAGACGCGAACGGTTCGTGATTGGCAGTCGCCGACCCAACGATCTTTCCGTTTTTATCTACAATCAGGGCACGCGTACCGCCGGTGCCGACGTCAATTCCTAAAAGGTGCATGTTGGTTGGAAGATTATTTCGGATTCAGGTCGGCTAGCTTTTTTGACGCCTCGCGCATCGTAACGTTGAAGGCGGTGTTATAGTACCACGGGTTTGACCGGCCCAAGACGCCGGGCGAGGCGGGATTCTGAGTGTCCAGACGGACTGTACGAATCAGGGCACGAAATGAGATCATGTAAGACTTATTCAGTGGTCGAAAAGTCCAGCTCAGTCGAATAATTTTTATGGCAGACAAGAAGCGCCTGACGCAGTTAAAGAAAACGCTGGAGGCCCGTCGCGCGGAATTACTTCGCAGCCTGGCGGAGACTCAGCAGACCAGCCGGACTGTTCAGCAAACCTATGGCATTGACGAAGGCGACCGTGCCAACATTTCGCACGACAAAGACATCCTGCTGCGCCTGAGCGCGCATGAGCGCACAATAGTGGAAGGAATTGACGCCGCGCTAGCCCGTATTCGCGACGGAAGTTACGGCGAATGCCTTAACTGCGGACAGGAAATTAATGCAAAACGCCTTGAGGCTCTTCCCTGGAGCCGCTACTGCATCACCTGCCAGGAATTGATCGAAGAAGCACGATAGATCAACCACGATTATCAACGAGAGACAAACGTCTCGCACGTCCTGTCCTCCCTCATCTCAGATTCAAACAACCTGCCGCGTGGATTTTCCCTCTAATACGCGGGAGAAAACATAATGGCAACTAAAAAGAAATCGGGTGGACGCAAGTACGGCAAAGCCGCCGGCAAAAGCGTTAAGAGCGCAATGCACCGCGAAAAAAGAGGAACCCTTCGCTCTGGAAAAGGCGGCAAAGGCGGAAAAGTAACCAGCCGCAAGCAGGCAATTGCAATCGGCCTGTCGGAAGCGAGAAAGAAAGGCGCCAAGGTTCCAAAGAAAAAATCCAGCTAGAAGGACTTTGCACCGCGCACAACGAGACTCTGGTTTTGTAACTTCTAGTCATTTAGTCATTCTCTACAGTGCGTTCGCTCGATTCGTAACCTTAAGAGCCGATGGATATCTGAGTCGCGTCTTGTTGTAATACATGGCAGAGCCAACAAGAGCACATAACTTGCATGTCGTGTTTCGCTGGAAGGGCGGCAGTGAGCTTGTTGATTTTTCAAATCGGTGGCCAACAAAACTTTCAGTATTCGCAACCTGTCCGTATCGGCTTACACGGTGCCGACGGACTTTCCCGAATCCGACGGGACGCTTGCATGGAACACGACAACACTAGTTTTGGTTCACGCAAGCGCCGCCTATAAAGTTGGGATCGGCTACACCTACGCGGACCTCGCGACCGCGGAACTTATCTCTCACACACTGATTCCTGTCTTACAAGGGAAAGATGGCATGGCCGTGCCAGCTTGCTGGTCCGCAATGCGACATGCAATTCGCAACCTCGGGCGTCCCGGAATCTGTTCCATGGCCATCGCCGCCGTTGATTCTGCACTGTGGGACCTGAAAGCCAAGCTGCTGAATCTTCCGCTGGTGACGTTATTGGGCGAAGCCCAACCTAGCGTCGAAATTTACGGCAGCGGTGGCTTCACATCGTATTCGACGGATCAGCTCCAGAAGCAGCTGGCGGGCTGGGCAGAACAAGGGATCAAGGCCGTAAAGATGAAAATTGGCCGCGAGCCCGAAAAAGATGTCTCCCGGGTCAAACTGGCACGCCAGGCGATCGGGCCTAAGGTCTCCTTATATGTGGACGCGAACGGAGCCTATTCGCGAAAGCAAGCGCTCGCCATGGCCGAACAATTTGCCGGCTTCGATGTGACTTGGTTTGAGGAGCCAGTTACCTCAGACGATCTCGAAGGCCTACATCTTATTCGCGACCGCGCGCCAGCCGGCATGGAAATTGCCGCCGGTGAATACGGTTACGACTTGCCTTATTTTCAACGCATGCTCGATGCCGGGGCCGTAGATGTTCAACAAGCCGACGCTACGCGGTGCGCGGGCATCAACGAATTTCTTCGGGTCGGCGCGTTATGCGACGCCGCGAATGTTCCCATGTCAGCTCATACTTCGCCTTCGCTCCATTTGCATCCATGCTGTGCGCTCTCGCGTCTGCGGAATATTGAGTACTTTCATGACCACGTCCGAATCGAGAAAATGTTTTTTGATGGAGCAATTGAACCCGTGGAGGGCAGGCTTCATCCCGATCTCTCGCGTCCCGGCATTGGTCTCGAATTCAAGAAAGCGGATGCAGAACGATACGCTGCATAAACGATATGCTGGATAAAGAGGCTCGTGGATTCTGAACGCATTTCGCGAATTCAGGATGGCCTGCGCTTCGCTGGATTGTCCGCACTGATCTGTTCTTTGCCGTCGCATGTTCTTCTCCTCACCGGATACTGGCCAATCGTTGGCGAAAGCATCGCTATCTGCCTTCGGGATGGCCCCATCGTGTTGCTGGTTCCGGAAGATGAGGAACAACTAGCTGGAACCGGATTTGCCGACTCGGTTCACACTTTTACGCCCGTAACACTGAACGAGATGCGGACGGTTATCGAGGCCGTGAAGCCGCGGTTCGACGATATTATCCGAAAGCTCAAATTTAAATCAGGTCCAATCGGCATTGAATCCGGGGCCGGTTCCCAAGCCGCATCTTATCTAGCCATCCATCTTTTCGGCAACAAGCTTCCAGCGATGCTGCATGAATTACTGCCTGAATCGAAACTCTCTCCTGCCGATGACTTGCTCGGAGAATTGAGTTCTATCAAGACTTCAGCGGAGCTGGACCGAATTCGCCAGGCCTGTGCGATTGCAAAAAATGCTTATGAGGCTGGTGCCTCCCATCTTCGCTCCGGCATCATAGAACCCGAAGCCGCTGAAATGTTTCGCGCGCCTCTCACCAGGAAACTCGGTGGGCGTGAGATTCATCGGTCTGACGGCTGTGCGTTTTGCATGTCAGGACCCAACTCGGCGAAAGCTTATGCCGCCTACGCGCGAACACGTTGGCGGACGCTTGAATCGAAGGATCTGGTGATGATTCATTGCAACTCGTACGTGGATGGATTTTGGACCGACATCACCCGCACGTTCACATTGCGGCCTCCCGATCAGCAACAGAAGGAAATGTACGACGCGGTTTTTGCAGCTCGGAAGACTGCGCTGAAAACGATTCAGCCGGGCGTTCGAGCATCGGATGTGGACACCGCCGCTAGAAGAGTCATTCAAAACGCCGGACTCGGTCAGTATCTGAAACACGGCACCGGCCACGGCGTTGGCTTCTCCCCTATGAGCGCTTACAGCATCCCGCAAATCCATGCTCAATCTGCGCACATCTTGCAACGGGGGATGGTTTTTAACGTGGAGCCCGCCCTCTACATCGAAGACTACGGCGGGGTACGGCATTGCGACATGGTTGCGGTCACGGAAGCGGGCTGCGAGTTACTCACAGATTTCCAATCAGACATGAAAAGCCTTGCCCTAATCAATGAAGAGAAAGAATTCGTGGAGAGAAAATCTTGGCAAAGACAGTAGCGGATCTCTTGATCGAGCGATTAATCAGCTGGGACGTGGACACCGTTTTCGGGCTTCCCGGCGATGGCGTGAACATGGCGCGGAAATTCGCGACCACTCTATGGTGTCCCGAATTCAGTTGGGAAAAGACAGGCACGTCACTGGCGTGACGTACTTCGACCGCTACGGGAACGAAGCTGAGCAGAAGGCCAAAGCAGTGATCGTCTGCGGGTACGCAATTGAAACTCCGCGCCTGTTGCTCAACTCGGCATGTCCCGGTCACGAAAATGGACTCGCGAATTCCAGCGGAACTCTTGGCCGTTATCTGATGGCGCAGGCCGGCAACGTCGTGCTCGGCCGCTTCGATGAACTTGTGCGCATGTATAAAGCTCCTCCGGCACACGCCCTCACTGAAGAATTTTATGAAACCAATCCCAATCGCGGATTTGCCCGCGGCTTCGCCGTGCAGACGGTTGGCCCCCTACCCATCGCTTTCGCGCGTCAGATGATGGTTGCAAAAGGCGCGTGGGGATGGGGAATGCGCCAGGTCATGATGGATTACAACCATTGGGGCGCGATCGCCCTGCTCGGAGAAATTCTTCCCTGGGAAGACAATCGGGTTGAAATCGCAGACGAAAAAGATCGCCACGGAATCCCCGTTGCGAAAGTCACATTCAATTTGCACGACAACGATAAAAAGCTGATTGAGTTCGGCAAAAATAAAGTGATGGAAATCCTGAGGGCCGCGGGCGCAACAGAAGTGGTCCAGGAGGCGCGCTACGCCCATCTAGTCGGCGGCGCGCGCATGGGAAATGGTCCCCAAACCTCCGTCACCGATCAATTCGGACGAACGCACGACATCCCAAATCTCTATGTCTGCGATGGCAGCCTCATGCCCACCCAAGGTTCCGCAAATCCTGGACTAACAATTCAAGCCCTCGCCGCGCGAACCGCTGATTATCTGATTTGCCAGGGACAAGACGCGTTCACCCGAACTCGCAAAACAAAACAATCGTCAATTCGCTACGACTTGTCACCACCGGGAACATGGGGAAAGGGCGTGCCGAGATTAACGTAGGGGCGCAATATCCAAAAAAAGAAAGGAAGTTTGAAATGTCACTGCGAAACGACAGTAAACCGGAAGTAGTCGTCATCACTGGAGCGTCGGCAGGCTTGGGCCGGGCGACCGCTCGAGCGTTTGCTCAGCAGGCGCGCATATCGGACTTCTCGCACGTGGCAAAGACGGCTTGGAAGGAGCACGAGCCGATGTCGAAGCCGCCGGTGGCGAAGCTTTGGCAATCCCTACCGATGTTGCCTTCGCCGACCAGGTTGAAGCCGCCGCCGAAGCGGTCGAGAAACGATTCGGTCCCATTGATATTTGGGTGAACAATGCGATGACCACGATTTTTTCGCCGCTGAAAAAAATCAAGCCCGACGAATTTAAGCGAGCCACAGAAGTTACGTATCTCGGAACCGTGTACGGCACCATGGCCGCAATCAAGAGAATGTATCCGCGAAACCAGGGAACGATTGTTCAAGTCGGCTCCGCGCTCGCGTACCGCTCGATTCCTCTGCAATCGCCCTACTGCGGCGCCAAACATGCTATTCGCGGGTTCACCAATTCCCTGCGTTCAGAATTGATACACGATCACAGCCAGATTCATATCACCATGGTCCAAATGCCCGCGCTCAACACTCCGCAATTCAACTGGTGCGAGACGCGTTTGCCGCGGCATCCACAACCCATGCCACCTATCTTTCAGCCCGAAGTCGGCGCCGAGGCAATTGTCTGGGCCGCGCATCACAAGCGTCGCGAAGTTTACGTGGGAGCACCGACGGTCGAAGCCATTGAAGTCAACAAACTCGCGCCGGGGCTACTGGATTTATATCTTGCACGCACATGTTACGATGGCCAGCAGACCAATGAACCCGTCAGCCCAAATCGTCCCAACAACCTATATGAGCCCGTCTCAGGAGATCACGGCGCGCACGGAATTTTTGACAGCCGTGCCCATGACAGCAGCACTCAGTTTTGGCAAAGCACACATCGCGGATGGTTAACAGTCGCGGGATTCGGCATCGCCGCGCTGGCTTGCGCGACCGCGTTCGGAGTTAAGCGATGGATCTAATTTCCACAAGCCGACCCATTACACGGCACCGCGCCGCGCTTCATTCGGCTGCCTACGGCCCTTACCAGGATCGCGAGCCCCCTGGCTCAGATTAAACGCAGTATTCACCAACCCAACATGAGAGAACGCCTGCGGAAAGTTGCCCAACAGACGCTTGGCATCCGGATCATATTCCTCCGACAGCAAGCCGACATCGTTACGAATCTCCAGCAAGCGTTCAAATATCTTGACCGCATCTTCCCGGCGTCCCTGCAAAACATAATTGTCGGCCAGCCAGAATGTGCAGGCCAGAAATTTGGCTTCCCCGTGCGGCAACCCATCGACCGTTGGGTCCTGGGTGTAGCGTGCCACAAAGCCATTGATCCATCAGATGTTCTTCGATGGCTTTCACGGTGCCGATTACGCGAGGATCTGTCGCGGGAAGAAATCCGACCAAGGGCATCATCAGAAGGCTCGCATCAAGATGCTTGGATCCGTAATATTGCACAAACGAATTCATGCCCGAATCAAAGCCTTGTTCGCAAACCTGCTCGTGGATCTCATCTCGAAGCGTTTTCCATCGTGCGAGATGCCAGTAAACCAACCCTTCTCCACTGACTTTACTGCGCGATCAACCGCAACCCACGCCATCATCTTCGAATGGACAAAATGCCGGCGCGGGCCGCGCACTTCCCAAATGCCATCGTCGGGTCGCTCCCATCCCGTCTCAAGAAATTCAATCATCGCCTGTGCGACATCTTCGCCGCCATCTTCCGGCGACGGTTCCAGTCCCGCCTCGCGGCATTGATAAAGGGTGTTGGCTACTTCTCCAAAAATATCCAGTTGAAACTGGTTGATAAGCGGCATTGCCGGTCCTTACCGGCGCGGATTTCTCATATCCCGCTAAGCCATGGCAATTCGAGTTCCGTGAGCCTGCGTTCGCCATGAAGGCCATACACAATGTTCAGTTCCGACGGACTGCCTGCGACCGCCCGCAAAAGCCATTCTCGCCACTCTTCCGCCTCTTCGTGATATCCGGCGTCGAGCATGGCGTGTAACGTGAGCGTCGCATCGCGTACCCAGCAAAAGCGGTAGTCCCAGTTACGTACGCCGCCTAAAGCCTCTGGCAACGACGTAGTGGGCGCTGCCACAATCCCTCCCGTAGGCAGAAATGTCAGGGCTTTGAGCGTAATCAGCGAGCGCAAAACCGCATCCCGCCATTCGCCTTCATAACAACAGCGATCGGACCATTCCTGCCACCAGTTTTCTGTATCTTCGACCGCGTCTTCAACATTCAAGGTGGAGGGCTCTTCTTTGTGTGAGGGATACCAGGTCAGGTCGAACGGAATCTTCTGCCCTTCGCTTACCGTAAATGTCGCAAATGTTTTCATGCCCTCGCCATGCAATGGCACTTCGGTGCGTAAGCCGAGCATATCGGGACCGGCGATTGCCGAAATCCCGTGGTCAGTTTGTCGAACCCAGGGCACTATGGATCCGTAATCGAAACGAATAATCAGCTCCGTGTTCATCTCGACCTTCCCACGCATGCCGACCACCATGCGCAACAGATTCGGCATCTTATCGCGAGGCGACATGCAGTCAATGAGCACTACTGAACCAGTCTCAGTCTCGAATTCGGTCTCGAGAATCAGCGTGCCTTCGCGATAGCGCCGGCGAATTGCTTTAACCGGTCCTGCCGGGAAGATAGACCAGCGCCCGTTGTCGGCAGCTCCCAGCAGCGCGGCAAAACACGCTCCGGAATCGAAGTGCGGAAGACAAAGCCAGTCAATCGAACCCTGCTTCGAAACCAGGGCGGCCGTGTGGCAGTCGCCAATCATGGCGTAATCTTCGATGGGAATAGACAGAAATTCGCTCCTCGGACTCGAAAATTGGTAATGCGAAAGTCGTATTAAATCATGCGGCTCGTTTGGATGGCTAATTCGCGGGATGCGCTGGTTCCAGTCAGCACGATTTTCATTTCCTCAGCACCAACGGGAACGCGGGTGCCTCATTTCTCGCGTCTTTTGCGAGAAGTGGGAGGAATGCCGCCAAGATTTGCGCTGTTCTTTATTATTCGAGTAGCGGAACAAATGTTCTGGCGGTTGGCGACATCAAAAGCTACCGATCTACGAGCCGAGATGACAAGATTGCTACGATTTTTCGGGATAGTTCTGCCTTTGGCTACGCTATTTGCCGTCCCCACTGCCCATGCATACTCCGTTCTCACCCACGAAGAACTGATTGACCTGGCATGGAACGCTTCCATAAAGCCATTGTTGCTGGCGCGCTTCCCCGGCGCCACGCCGGAGCAGCTGCGTGACGCACATGCATACGCCTACGGCGGTTCTGCGATCCAGGACATGGGCTACTACCCCTTCGGCAAGCCATTCTTCAGCGATCTTACCCACTACGTGCGCACCGGCGACTTCATCGCCTGGCTTTTTCATAACGCTCGCACAATGGACGAGTACGCGTTCGCTCTCGGAGCTCTATCTCATTACCTGGGCGACTCCATCGGTCACTCCGAGGCAATCAATCCGGCAACCGCTGTCGAATTTCCTAAGCTGAAACGCAAGTTTGGACCGTCAATAACTTATGACCAAAGCCCTCACGGTCATATTCGAACTGAATTCGCCTTTGACATTGACGAACTCACCGACACCGCGTTTGCGCCTCCCGCATACTTGCGCTTTATTGGCCTCAGAGTGCCCGAAAAATTTCTGGAACAGGCTTTCATAAATACTTACGGATTTGATATTCACGAGCTCTTCGCTCGTACCCGTCCAGCCTTGAGAAGCTATCGCACGTCCGTCCGCAGCTTTATTCCGGCATTCGCGGAAGCCGAAGTCGTGCTGCACCGGCATCAATTTCCACCAGATCCGGATGACGAGGCGCACCGTATTTTCGCTGAGCGTGTCGCCCAGACCAATTATCAGCGGCACTGGGCGCACACGTTTCGGGGGCCTGGAATTCGCGCGCATTTGCTGGCGTTCCTAGTGTTCGTTATTCCGAAGATTGGCCCTGCGTCTGACCTCGCAATAAAGGTTCCCAATCATGAGACCGAAGGATGGTATATCCGGAGCGTCAACCACACCGTGGACTCATTCCGCGAAATGCTGGACGCAATGGCCGCGAATTCCGGCAAGCTTGGCACGCTTCCAAACCTTGATCTGGATACCGGAAAACACGTCAAGTTAGGGGACTACCCTCTTACAGACCAGACCTATGCGGCATTGCTCAGCCGCATCACTTCAAAGCCCGATCAAATCATTCCTGAAGATTTGCAGAAAAACATCATCGAATACTATTCCAGCCTGGATTCTGCCACTCCGGCCGGTCAGAAAATTACCGCGCAACTGAACGTACTGAAAAGGATGAAGACCGGCGACGGATTAAAGTGAACGGTCACCACTCACAACATATGTGCGCGCCGAAAGGATGATTCGACGACGATACGTCCATACCTCTGGCCAAGGCCCGTTCGGGTCGTCTTGGTTTGCCGGTTCGCTCACCTGTGGCTACGCGAGCATTAGCTCATTTCTGGGCCAATAGCGAGCGTGCGTCTTGAAGTTCAGGCCGGTCTCCATCGGCATGCGGGCAGATGGCCAGGAGTTTGGCATAGTATGTTTTTGCCTTCTCTTGATCGCCCGAAAGCTTGGCCGCACGCGCGGCGCCGGATAGGGCGTTGAAACGATTTGGCGCCGTGCGTAGCGTGGTTTCGAACTCAATCATCGCCTGCGCCGGCTGTTTCAGTTCCAGCAACATGTCCCCAAGCAGTTCGCGGGCTGGCAGGATGACTCCTGGGGTGACGTTGTTCTTGTCGGTCCCGTCCTCATGGTCAGCGGCAAGACGCATCTGGGTGAGGGCGTTTTCTGGATTGCCCTTGGCCAGCGTGATCCATGCGGAGGCGGTCTGGCATTGGATATCCACTTGGTCAGCCCAATAGCTGTCGTTGACTTGCGTAAGCGTGTCACCCAAGGATGCGAGCTCGCGTACTTCTTTTTCGGCAAGGGCGATTTGCCCCGTACGTGAGGCGCCCAGGGCTCGCGCGAAATGCAGGTTCGCTTCCGTCCATGCTGCCCTTCCGCCGGGAAAAGTATTCGGAGGTATAAGCAGCGCGGCGGCTTCTGCCCAGCGATGCCGCTCCACAGCGTAGCGCGCAGGCGAAGCGCCCATGGCGTAGAGCCAGTTCAGATATTGCGGATCGTCAGGACGGCCCGGTGGTGGCGTGTCCAGTAGTCTTTTCGCGTCGCGATCCTGGCCCGCTTGTAGGTACGCGTAGAGCAGGTAATCCTTCGCGTGCAGCTCGTTGCCGGGCGCATTGTTTTTCTGGGCCGATGCTACCGAAGCGAGGTTGGAGTCAATGGACTCCTGCCATAATCCCAGCCGCGTGAATATGTGGGACGGCATGTGGAGCGCGTGCGGTGAGTCTGGCGCGATCTGGGCGTAACGTCGCGCTGCGTCCAAAGCCCTTTCAGCCAGCGGTGGATAATCGTAGGCGTGAATAATGTAGTGAGCTATGCCGGGGTGTTCTGGTTGTTCTACAAATAGTGGCTCAAGGATCGCGCCAGCCTTTTTCTGATTCACATATGTTTTGTCGGTTGGCGGCGCCGTGGCGAGCAATGCCAGCGCATAAAAAATCGCGGCCTCATGGTCGTCAGGGTAGCGCGCTTGCAGTTGGTCCATGGCCTTTTCGTAAGCCAGGGCGCGAGTGTTGTAGTCGAGTTGGTCGTCGTCCTTGTAGAACGTCTCGATCGCCGCAATATAGTCGCGTTCGCGCTGTGTCTTGGTGCCAGCTAACTTAGCTTTTTCTACCGCCGCAATCCCTGCTTTTAGATCAGCCGGGCCGGGCGCTTGCCAAACCTGATGGTAGTACGTCATGGCGATTCCCCAGTAGGCCATGCCGCACGTGGGGTCTTTCTGTGCAATAGCACCGAACGTGTCGTTAGCCTTCTCATACCAAAAAGAATGGAGCATCGCTACGGCGCTGCTGAATTGGGGCTGAACCGATGGTTCGCATGAAACGGGGAAACTCACCTTGCCGAGTTTGCCAGGGTCGCCTGCGGGATGCTCATGTTGGGCAACCGCTGTTGTCATGAATGCGGCACACACGCCCACAAGCAGCACGACGCAAATGAATGTGATTCGCTTCATGCTGGTCTCCCTGGCTCTTAAATAGACCCTTTGGACTGAAAACGCCGAATAGTTAAAAATCCGCGCGACCTATTTTGGGTCGCGACCCCGATGAAGTCAAGAAAGTACCAAGAACAGTTGCGCACCTGGCGTCCGTAGCGTGCGGGGTGGGAAACGGCGAAGCCCGAAGGAGCAAAAAGATTCGTTGCGAGACATACTCTCGTGCCTCACTCTGCTTCCACAACCGCCAAATCAGCACTCTCGCGTGAGCAGCTGCTTTTCTTCGGCGTCGTGGTGACTTACCGCGAACTTTCTTGGAGTGCGCACAGGCCTGATTAACGGAGGAAACGGAGTAACTGTTGCAATCAGGCGAATTACACTCATTGAGAATTGCCGAAAAGGGTTCAATGAGTGTAATCGAGGTTTAACAACGGGCAACGTCCGGAAACTGAAACTTTCGCGTTATTCCACGGTCACCTGAACAAAGCCAAGTGACGGATGCCCATTGATTGTGGTTGGTTCGTACTCCCAGTTCATAAGGGCTGCGCGAATGGGCTTGATGACGGACTCGTCGGCGGTACCCTTCACGTCGACGTCGCGGACATGACCATGCTCATCGATCTGCACGCCGCAGGTGACATGTCCATGCCATCCCGGAACTGAAGGCTTGACGGTGTAAATAGCAACGGGCTGAGTAAAGCGCTCATCTTCATTGTCAGTAGTGAAAACCGGCTTCACTCCTGCAACCCTGAAGATCGCTTCGTTGACATTTGTCGCCGATTCCAATGTGTCAATCGTGATTTCGACTTTGGAGGCACTGCTTCCGATAATAGTCAGCTTTCGGGCAACGGTCTTTTGTCCAAAAGGCTCCAAATCATTGAATACGGTAATGGCCGAGTAGTGGTAACGACCGCGCAGGAATGCAGTCTTCTCCTCGACGAAAAATTGCCTCGCGAACGGATCTGGCCTCCCCTGCGGGTTGATGTAGCCAGCGGACAGCCTAAGCACGGGCAGATTCGCGAGCTTAGTTTCAATTACGCCCCAGTCGGGAGCATGGAAATCGCTGCCGTTGTCGCCGGGCAAGTTAAAAGAGATGGCGTCCATTATGTCGTCTGCCAAGCGCGGTGCATACTTTCCGGGAAAAGTTCGATAGAATGCCGTCTCGGTTCTGACTTCGAGAACTGTCGTATCATTCAGCTTCACCTCTCTCCGCCATTTATCGGGTGAAATCCAAGTCTCCTCGTAGGTGCCTTTCGCCGAACCATCTTCGGAATGAAAACTCGCCCTCATGTGGAAAGCAGGGGTGCCCTCAAGCCGAATGTCGCCGGCTGCGCGCATGCGGTCAAATATGGGCCCGGCCTGGGGTTGGCTCGCATCAACTTTTTGATAGTCAGCCGGGAAAGGCATCGTGAAGCTGGTGGAAATCTGTGCGGGAACTCCATCGACGGTCTGGGGTTGAAATGTCCATTTGGTTACTGCTGTGAGCGCCGCATCCTCAACTTCATTGTCCACCCGACTATAGGTCTTCGCTTGCTTTACTCGCCCGTCGCGACCGATAACAACATCCACGGTCATACTTTTGTCAGCGCTCTTCTTGCCTTGAGGCCATGGAACTTCGGCTTTGCTTACAAGGAACGTCTGGACCTGTGTCTCGGTCAAATTTTCGGTAACGAGCCTTTTACCTGGAGGCGTGGGCTGAGCAATCGTAAAGAGCGATTCGTCTGGAGAATCGAGATCTTTCAACGTGTCGATCCGGATGTTGATCGGATTATCCTTGGTAGCAAATGCGACCATTTTGTTGTGAAACTTCCGATAATCAGTCATGACTCCATAGCAGCAGGTTGGCGACCATAGATAGATCAGCAATCCTGTGTTGCAGTCATAGGCAAGAAGTACTCGCGTTTCCCGGCCCTCCGAGTTGTTGAAATACTTCTCGGCCATGCACTGGCCTGGGCCCGAACCGGGCGCCGCTCCCATTAGTCCGAGCTGATTCATAAGATCAACCGCCGATTTTGGCAGCGGGTCGACGATCTCATCGGCGAGCATTTCGGAAGTCATCGGAAAATAGTCTCCGCTGTTGTTTTCATAAATCTGGTCGCCGTTAACGATTCGCGTCTGAGAAAAGTCGCGTAGCGTAATAACGCGACGCCATTTGGCGGGCGAAAGCCAATATTCCTCCACTGTTCCCGTGAATTGAGACTTAGCATCATCCTTATCGGTGATCGTGGCCTTGAAAGATCAGGACGACACCGTGCTGATCCCGTATACGTCGGCGCTGCAGCGGCTGACCGGCGGGACGACCGTCGGGTCGCTGATGGTCTCGGCGGCCGACGCGCAGTCGATCGACAGCGTGCAGAAAGAGATCACCGCGCTGCTCGAGCAGCGGCACGGGGTCGTCGCCGGCCAACCGGACGACTTCTCCGTTCGCAACCTCCAGGACATCGCGCAGGCCGCTTCGGCGACGGCGTCGATCCTCGGCCTGCTGCTGGCGGCGGCGCCGCCGTCTCGCTGCTCGTCGGCGGGATCGGGATCATGAACATCATGCTGGTCTCGGTGACCGAGCGGACGCGCGAGATCGGCCTGCGGTCGCCCTGGGCGCCCGCGGCGCGGCGATCCTGCGCCAGTTCCTGATCGAAGCGGTCGTCCTCTCGACCGGGGGCGGCGCGATCGGCGTCCTGCTGGGCATCGTCGGCGCGAGCGCGATCGCCGTCCTCGCCAAGTGGCCGGCGAGCGTGCCCTTCACTGCGGTGCTCCTCTCGCTGGCCTTCAGCGCCGCGGTCGGAGTGTTCTTCGGGTACTGGCCGGCCCGCAAAGCGGCCGCGCTCGACCCGATCCGCGCCCTGCGCTTCAAGTAACGGCTCGCCTGGTGACCGGCGTCCGCGTGACGCCGGTCACCATCGCTGAAAACGGTCCCGGTTCTCTCAACATCGGTGCGACGGCGCCGATATTCTTTGTAGACCTCTCACGGACACGTCCGTTCACAGCGCCGCTCGGTGATGTGCACGGTGGTCCCGGAAGCGCCTGGTTCGTGTGAGGTTCCGAGCAAAACGACGATCGCTTTTCGGAGCGACGCTCGCGCCGTCAATCCTCTACGAGAGATACCGGAATGATTCACATCGCCGCATTCGTTGCGACGGTCTTGACGCTCGCGCCCACGCCGATGGTCAGCGCGTCGAACTCGGTCGAACAGACCGTTTCGATCAACTACGTCAACCCGCACTTCCCCCTCGTCAGCCCGCGACAGGTCGATTCGCTCACCGCGGATCTCAACGCCGAACGGGCCCGCAACGGATTGCAGCCGCTGGTCCGCGACGCCGCGCTGGACCGCATCGCCTACGCGAAGGCCGTGGACATGGCCGCGCGGGGTTACTTCGGCCACACCGATCCCGACGGGATCACGTTCTACGACCGGATGCGCACGTTCAAGTGGCCGACGGACTACGTCGCCGAGAACATCGCGTTCGATCGCAGCGAGCCGGCCGCGAACCAGGCGTTCAACACGAGCCCGCCCCACCACCAGAACATCGTCGACCCGAACGAGAAAAAGGTCGGGATCGCGGTGGTCACCGTCGGCGACGGCGAGACGTTCTACGTCGAAGACTTCTCGGGCTGAGTGATCGTTCGCTCCGGCGAACGCACCGAATCCGAAAGAACGAACGGGTCAGGCGAACCAGAAGTTTGCCTGGCCCGTTCCTATTGCCGCCTCGTAGCGGCCGAACTGCTCGCCCTTCGCGCGCCACGCTGTGCCGCCGTGCGCGCCGGCGAGGATCAGGTAGTGCGCGAAGCGGCCTTCGGGTGAGCAGCTGCGGCGGAACTCGTCGGCGCGCGCGAGCACCTCGGCGTGATCGCCGTTGCGCCAGCAGTCCATGATGCGCTCGTCCCAGGCGCGCAGCGCCGGATCGCTGATGTCGGACGGATCAGCGCTCGCACGCTGCCGGATCGTCGCGAGCGGCCAGAAGCGGTGCGACATCCCGCCCGAGGCGATCAGCACGATGCGCCGGCCGCTGCGCTGCGCGGCCGCCGCGATGGCTTCCCCGAAGCGCAGGTTCGGCTCGACCTCCGCGGTGTCGAGGACCGAGATCGGCAGGACGCGCTTCTTCGCCGGTCCGGGGTTGTAGTAGTGCATGGGGTTCAGCGTGCCGTAGTGGACCGGCAGGCCCCGGTGGGATGCCGCTTCGGCGGGGACGCCGCGTGCTCGGGACTCCTCGGCGATCGCGGCGGCGAGCTCCGGATCGCCGGGATAGTCGTAGGCGTACTCGTGGATCATCCACGGGATCTCGTCCGAGGTGTAGATCCCCTCGTGCCGCTCGTGCGCGTTCAGGATGAACTCCAGCGTGGAATGCCAGTGCGTGTCGACGACGACGAAGGTGTCGAAGTCGAGCTGCGCCAGCCGCTCGCGGCGAATCTCCTCGAGTGCGTCGTAGAACGTCGTCACGTTCGTCCCCATGTACGCGCGCCGCGCCTCGGGATCGAGGATCATCAGCCGCGGAACGTGCGTCGAAAACAGCCCGGCGACGATCATCGATCAGCGTGAGGCCGGTTCGGCTTCGGCGCTCGCCGCTTCGCGCCGGCACGACCGCCGCAGCCGTCGGCCGCGTCCAGCCGTCGGGGCCCTTGTAGCGCATCGGCGGCAGATTCGGGATCTTCGCGCGGAAGAGCAGGTACTGGCGGAAGCCGTCGAGCTCGAACTGGCGCTTGTCCGAGATCATCCCCGCGTCGTGCAGCGACTGCGCGATCGCGGAGTCGCGGCCGAGCTTGCGGATGGTGATCGGAAGCAGCCGCTCTTCGAGGTCGAGGATGCGGAAGACGGCTTCTTCGGGATCCGGCGCGGTCTCGATCGCTTCGCGCACGACGCGCAGGCCGGTTCCGATGTGGCGCACTTCGTCGTGCATCACGTACTCGTAGGTGACCGCGGTCGCGAGATCGCGGTAGCGCCGCGCGAGATCCGAGATCGAGTTGAACAGCACGTGCGCCGAATACGCTTCGAGCGTGCACACCTGGCCGTAGACGATCTCGACGAACGTCGGCAGCCCGTTGACGAAACGGAAGAGCTCCGTCTGCTCGTACGGCACGTCGAGCGAGTCGGCGAGATCGAGGTCGCGGATGCGGCGCCACTCGATCTGCGTGTGGCGGACTTCGTCGAGCGCGTGCGTGGCGTAGAAGTACTGGATCGTCGGCCGGTTCGTCTTGGTGATGATCTGCGCGACCTGCGCCGTCGTCTGCGCCTCGCCCCAGCACGTCGTCAGCATGATCGGGCGCATCGCCTCGCGGTACTCCGCGGAGAGCTCAGGGTCGTGCGTCTTGTGCTCGTGGTACTTCTCGAGCAGCGCCTTCGTGTCGCGGTACTGGTGCTCGATGTACTGCTCGTACGACTCCAGCGTCCCGAAGCTCCGCAGCTCCTCGTCGGGAACGTGCTTCGGGATGACGGTGACCGGACTCATGAACGACATAGTCTTGACCTTCAGTATGAGATGCAGACGAGCTTGGGTTCGGTGAAGAAGTCGAGGGACCAGCGGCCGCCTTCGCGGCCGAGGCCGCTCATCCCGACGCCGCCGAACGGCTGACGGAGATCGCGCAGGAAGTAGCCGTTGATCCAGCACATCCCGGCGCGCACCTTCTCGGCGAAGCGCAGGCCGTTCGCGATCGACGACGTCCAGATGTACGAGGAAAGGCCGTAGCGCGTCGCGTTCGCGCGGGCGACGACGTCGTCGAGCGTGTCGAAACGGAAGACGGAGAGCACGGGGCCGAAGACCTCTTCGCGGGCGATCGTCTGCGCCTCGTCGCGCGGCGCGAAGATCGTCGGGCCGAGATAGTTGCCGTGCGCGAGAGCCGGATCGACCGGCCGCTGGCCACGCACCAGCGCCTCGACCCCTTCGGCGTGCGCCTCGGCGACGAACCGCTCCACGCGCTCGCGGTGCTGCGCGGTGATCAGCGGCCCGAGATCGCTCTCGCGGGACTGCGGGTCGCCCACGCGCAGCGCCCGGACGCGCGTGAGATACCGCTCGAGGAACCGGTCGTAGATCCCGCTCTGCACGTACAGGCGCGTTCCGGCCAGACAGACTTGGCCGCTGTGGCGGAACATCGCGAGCACGCTGCCTTCCACCGCGAGCTCGAGGTCGGCGTCGTCGCAGACGACGTTCGCGCTCTTGCCGCCGAGCTCGAGCGTGACTTTCTTCAGCGTGCGCGCCGCGGCGAGGTTGATCGCGATCCCGGTCGGCTCGCTGCCGGTGAAGGCGACGGCGTCGACGCGCGGGTCGGCGACCAGCGGCGCGCCGGCGGTCGGCCCGAAGCCGGTCACCACGTTGACGACGCCGTCGGGGACGCCCGCCTCGCTGCAGAGCTCCGCGAGGCGCAGCGTCGAGAGCGGCGTGAGCTCGGACGGCTTGAGGACGCACGTGTTCCCGGCGGCGATCGCCGGGGCGATCTTCCACGTCGCCTGCATCAGCGGTGAGTTCCACGGCGTCAACAGCGCGCACACGCCGACCGGCTCTTCGCGCACGATCGAGACGATCTCGCGCTGCGCGCCGAGAAACGGTTTGCGGTCGAAGAACGCGCTCTGCTCGCGCTGCTCGATCGCGCTCGCGAAGAAGGCGCAGTTGTCGGCGGCGCGCGGGACGTCGCGGTCGGCCGTCTCGCGGAACGGCTTCCCGGCGTCGCGCGACTCGAGCCGCGCCAGCTCTTCGCGATGCTCGATCAGCAATGCGGCGAGTGCGCGCAGCACCTTCGCGCGTTGCGCCGCGGTCGCGCGCGGCCACGGACCGGCGTCGAACGCGCGCCGGGCCGCGGTCACGGCGCGCTCGACGTCGACCGCGCCGCCGCTCGGCGATCGGCGCGACGACTTCGCCGGTCGCCGGGTCGACGTCGTCGTAGGTCGCGCCGTCTGCCGCGTCGACGCGCCTTCCGTCGATCCAGAGCTGCATCCCCGTTCTCTGCACGATCCCGCGCTCCGTCGCCTGCCGGGCGCCCCGTCGGCGGCGCTCGCCCGCGAGGGGGCGCGGCGCCGCTCACGAATCTCCGCGCATGAAAGCCGCTGCGGCGTTCATACTTTCTTCATCATTCGTGCTGGCGCTCGCATCGCCGGCGAGCAGCGTCGAACGCACGCCGTTGCGCACGCTCAGCTACGCGGTCGAATTGTCGATCACCGACAAGCGCGACACGCCCGGGGGCGGCATCTTCCCGACGCGCGCAGGCTGGGACGTCAAGGGGAAGATCGTGAACGGCGGCAACCCGACGCGGGGGAACGGGGAAGACAACGCGGCGGTCAACGTCGAGGCGAAGGGGGCGATCTCGGTCGACGTCGTGGAAGCGACCGACGATCTGGGGCTCGTCGTCGACGTCGCCGAGGACGCTCCCTCACGCGCGCACCCGAAGGTACGCGTCGTCATTGGTCCGACCGGTGAGATGGTGTACGACCCACGGCGCGATCTCGACCTCACCGAGGAAGAACGCGCGTTGGTGCGCTGGCTCGCGCGCGGCTTCTACGGCGAGCACTCCGTCGAGCCGGGCACGGTCTGGACCGTCGACGAGAGCTCGAACGGCGCAACCGTCGTCGAGCACTACCGCGTGGTGAGCAGCGAGCCGCATCTGGTCACGCTCGACTACCAGCTCGACGAAAAGACGAAGGGCAGCGAAGGCTTGTCGGGCCGGCGCACCGGTTCGCTCGTCTACGACACCGTGCTGGTCGTCCCGGTGAAAGCCGAGTTCCGCGAAGACGCGCGGCGCATGGTCAACGGCGCGTTCGACACGCTGCGTTCTTCGTTCGCCTTCGCGCTGACCGCCGACTCCTTCGCGAGGAAACGCTGGACCGGCGCCGCGATCGCCGCGACGCCGGCCGCTCACTCGCGGTCCGGGTCGTGTTCGTCCGCGTTTGACGGCGCGGGCGGCTCGCCGCCGACGACGTCGACGCGTTTCGCGCCGCTCGTCGCGAGCGCCGGTTTTCCGGCGGCGCGCAGGGCGGCGTCCGTACGTGCAACGTCACCGCGCTGGAAGGTGACGAATGCGCGCAAGGTCGCGTCGAACGCCGCATCGACCCGCGCGGCGTAATCCAGCGCGGCGGCGGTCGGCGGGGCGCCCGGCCGTGAAGAAGAGTCCGCCGAGGTCCTCGCGGATCCGTCCCGGGCGCTGGATGGAGTCTTCGTCGTTGGTCTGGTCGGCGGTCAGCTGCGCGCGCAGCGCGAGCGCCTTCGCGCGAACGCCGGCGAGCTGCGCGGCGAGCGCGGGCGCGACACCGGCGCTGCGCTGCGCAGCCGAGGCGGCGTACGCGTCGAGCGTGTTCAGCGTCGCGTCGAGCCGCGAGTACTCGGCCATGTGCTTTTCGGCGAAGCCGTACGCCGAGGCGTAGTGCGCGGCCGTGTAGTGCACGCGCGGATCGGGCGCGACCTGAAAGCGCTGCGTGAAGCTGCGTCCGTCAGCACGATCCGCGCCGCGTAGGTGCCGGGGACGACCGTCACGCCGGTGCGCGGCCCCTTGTACTCCTCTTGCGCGCCGCGCCGTTCCACCGCACCGGGCCGTCCTCGCGCAGATCCCAGATACGCGATTGATCCCGGCGAAGTTCGACACCAGCGGGACCTCGCGTTCGCCGACGCGTTTCGTGCCGCGAATGTGCCGGACACCCGCCCGCGCGCGTCGAGAATGTCGATCTGCGGGCGCTTTCGCGCCGGGCGTTCGCCTGGTAGAACGCGATCGTCGCCCCGCTCGGCGGGTTTTTCCCGGCGTAGCGCGTGTACAAGCCCTCGTCGTTCGCGTGCGGCACGTACAGGTACGCGGTGCGCGGAGCGAAGAGCATCGCGCCGGCGGCTTCGGCCTGCGGAAGCTGCTGCAGCGGCGTGAGGTCGTCGAGGATCCAGAGCGCGCGCCCGTGCGTCGCGACGATCAGGTCGTTCCAGCGCGGCTGCACGCGGATGTCGTACGTCGCCGTCGTGCGGCAAGCCGAGCTGCGGCTTCGTCCAGTGCGCGCCGTCGTCGTAGGAGAGCCAGAACGAGCTCTCGGGTCCGAGATAGACGAGGTGCGGGTTGCGCGTGTCGGGACGGATCGCGCGCGCCGGCTGATCGGCCGGGAAGCCGTGCGGCGATCGGCTGTCCAGTGCGCGCCGCAGTCGTGCGTGACGAAGACGTACGGCGCGTCGTCGCCGAGCAGATGGCGGTCGATCACCGCGTAGGCCGTGCCGGCGACGAGCGGCGAGGGCGCGATCATCTCGGCGCGGCCGTCGGGCGCGACCCCGTTCGGCGTGACGTTCGCCCAGTGCTTGCCGCCGTCGCGGCTGAGCTGCACCAGCCCGTCGTCGCTGCCGGTCCAGATCTCGCCGCGCGTCTTCGCCGAGCCCTCGATGTCGAGCAGCGTCCCGGTGAACTCGGCGCCCGAGACGTCGAGCGCGAGCGGTCCGCCCGCGGGCTGCTGGTGCGCTTTGTCGTTGCGCGTGAGATCGGGCGAGATCACGGTCCAGTGTTTGCCGCGATCGTGCGTGGCGAAGACGACGTTTCCGCCGAACCACGTCGTCGGCGGGATCGAACGGGTCGAACGCGACCGGCGAATCCCAGTTGAAGCGGTACTTCGACTTGTCGAGCTGAAAGTCGTCGATCGCGCCGCGCGCGCCAGGGCTGCACGTACGTGCTGCGCTGCGCCGCGCGGTCGTAGATCGACAAGCCGCCCCGTCTGCAAATCCGTCCACACGAGGTTCGGATCGCGCGGATCGGGCCAGGCCCACTGCCCGTCGCCGCCGATCACGCGATCCCACGCATCGTCGGGGATGCC
Organism: uncultured Acidobacteriaceae bacterium; assembly: GCA_963796015.1. Lineage (GTDB taxonomy): Bacteria > Acidobacteriota > Terriglobia > Terriglobales > Acidobacteriaceae > PALSA-188. The sequence goes on from CAWCJR010000003.1 coordinate 178,131, forward strand.
TTCGGCGTTCAGCGAGTTCGACGGTCCGCAGAACCCGTTGTTGTCCTGCAGCCCGACGCACACCGAGTACGGCGTGCCGTCGTCGTAGCCGACGTGATAGATCTGTCCGATCGCGAGGTTGCGCGAGAACGACCAGTTCGTGCCGCCGTCGCGCGGTGAGCGCGTACCCGCCGTCCTCGCCGACCATCATCCGTTTCGGATCGTTCGGCGCGATCCACATGTCGTGGTAGTCGACGTGCACGCTGTCGGCGATCGCTTTGAACGTCTTGCCGCCGTCTTTCGACTCGGCGAGCTGCTCGGAGACGCCGTAGACGTGGTCGGCGTTCGACGGATCGACCCGCACGTGCGAGAAGTAGAACGGCCGCTGATCGACGAGCGTGTTCTTCGTCATCAGCTTCCAGCTCGCACCGGCGTCGTCGGAGCGCCACAGGATGCCGTCCTTCGACTCGATCAGCGCGTAGACGCGCTTCGGATTCGACGGCGCGACGGCGAGCCCGATGCGCCCGGTCATCCCTTCGGGCAAACCGTGTCCGGTCAGCCGGTTCCACGTCACGCCGCCGTCGGTCGACTTCCAGATGCCGTCGGCCGTGCCGCCCGACTTGAACGTCCACGGGCTTGCGCTGGAACTGCCAGATCCCGGCGTAGAGGACGTTCGGGATTCTTCGGATCGGCGGCGAGCTCGCTGACGCCGCTCGCGGGCCCGACGTACAGCGTCTTCGTCCAGGTCTTGCCGCCGTCGGTCGTGCGGTACACGCCGCGCTCGGGCGAGTCGGCGAAGACGTCGCCGAGCGCGCCGACGAGGACGGTATTCGGATTGCGCGGATCGATGACGATCGAGGCGATCGCGCGCGTCGCGCGCAGGCCGAGGTTCGTCCACGTCTTGCCGCCGTCGGTCGACTTGTAGATGCCGTCGCCCCACGACACGTCGTTGCGCGGGTTCGTCTCGCCGGTGCCGACCCACACGACGTCGTGATTGCTGCGGGTCGATCGCCACGGCGCCGATCGACGAGACGTCCTGCTTGTCGAACAGCGGCGTCCACGTCGCGCCGCCGTTCACGGACTTCCACACCCCGCCGCCGGCCGAGCCGAGGTAGTAGAGGTTCGGATCGTCGGAGACGCCGACGACCGACGTCACGCGGCCGCCCGCGACGGCCGGACCGACCTCGCGAAACGCCATGCGATTGTACGGCGGGGTCGGCGTCGGCGTGGGCTTCGGCGAGCTCGCCGGCGTGGGTGAGGTCGCGGGGACCGGCGGCGAGGACGGGTTGGACTCCGGTGAGCCCGCGGGCGTCTGAGCGAGCGCGACGGCGGTGCCCGAGCAAAAAACGAGCGCCGCGAGCGCGGCACGAAGCATGCGAGGTAGCGTGGCGAGCCCTCCGGGACGGTGATGCGACCATCGCCGTCCGTACGCGGCTACGCCGCGTCATCCTCCGCCGGAACGCAGCTCCTCGTACGCTCGGGCTTGCACGTAGTCGAGATACGTCTGCGCGGCGTGGTTCACCGCCGCGATGTGGTCCCACGAATCGGCGCTCTGCGGCATCCAGCCGTTGAACGAAAACAGGGTCCCTCCGGCGACCGAGCGGTACGCATTCCCCGTCGAATCCTTGAGGATCTCCGCCAGCGCGTCGACGGGCGGATCGAACTCCGAGAGCGTCTGGCCCGGCGGCGGGTACGCACGCTGCACGCCGTCGACGTTCTCCCACGCCATCGGGACGACGTCGAGCGTATTGACGGCGCGGTACGACAGCGGAAACGTCGCGTCGTACAGCGTCGCGAACTGCTGGTTTCCGGTCGTCGGCGCGGCGTACGTGAACGGCACGATGGTCATCCCGCCGAGCGTTCCGCCGTTCGACAGCTCCGCGTGCAGCCAGAGCGCTCCGACCTGCACGAGGGCGCCGCCGAGGCTGTGGCCGCAGATCATCAGGGTCGGACTCGAGGCCGCGAGCGACGGAAGGTAGGTCGGCAGATTCTGCCGCGTGTCCGGATCGACCAGTCCTTGCACCGAACCGAACGCGAGGTTCATCCCGGCGGAGATCTTCGCACCGGCGCTCGGCGGAAAGATGAACGGGTCTTGCTTGAGCGCGTCGCCGTCTTCCAGCCAGTTGCGGATGAAGTCGTGCGCCGCATCGTCGGCGAGCGACCCGCGGAACACCAGCGCGTAGACGGAACGCGTCGCGTTCGCGGCGACGTAGGCGAGAATCCCTTGATCGGTCGCCGGGCCCCACGTCATCGTCCACGGACCGCCGGCCGCCGGCTGGATCGCCTGCAGCGCGGACTCCATCGCGGTCTTCTGCGCCGGCAGATCGGCCTCGTCGGTGTACGAGATCTGCGCCAGCAGGATGCCGGCCCACGGTTGCCAGGGCGCCGGGTTTCCAGGCATGACCGGCGCCGGCTCTAGCGCCGGCCCGTGTACGTCGTCACCGCGCCGGAGCGGCTGCGCCGCGCGAGATTCCACAGGAACATCCCGCCGACGACCAGCGCCGCGATGAGGACCGCGATGACGAGCGTGTGGATGATGAACCCGAGAATCGTGAGCGCGACGATCGCGATGGCGACCGCGACGGTCACCCGGACGAAGAGCGCCATGAAGTACCTCCGGCCCTACCTACCGGCCCCCACCCAAGACGGTTTC
>CAWCJR010000004.1:0-236034 GCA_963796015.1 uncultured Acidobacteriaceae bacterium
CGGTAATCCCAACCGCAGTAAGAGCGTCAAGAATTGATTTGCTCTTAACTTCCAGGTCCCTGGCTAAATCGTTAATTCGAATTTTACCCATCCGCCCTTTCGCAATCCGGCTGTCCCGCTAAGTCTTCATATCAACCCCTCGGCACCGGTGATCTGTTGGTAGTCGCAACAAAAAACGCGCACTAACTCAATTATTTAATTGTCGGAAGAATGATCCTTTACCGCTTCTTCGTCATTGCTCTCTTCAAGTGAATCTGCATCTCCCGCCACAGCTTCAGGCTCGGCGCTCGTGAGTTCCGGACCCTGTTCTTCCGTTGGCTGGGTTTCGGCTGAAGCCTCTAAATCTCCGGCTTCACCGGTCTCGACTTCGCCTTCTGACTGACCTTCCCCGGCAATTACTTCCTCCACTGGACCGAGTTCCCCTTCTTCGGCTGGAACCGTCTCAGCGCCATCCAGCGTGGCGAAGTAATTATTCACCGCCAGGCTGATTTTTTCTACTGTTTTAGGCCCAATCCCTTCAATCGCCTCGAGCTGTTCCGGAGTCATGTCCGCCAATGCCTCGACCGTCGTCACCCCAGCCGCAGTGAGCTTTTCCACCAACCCTTCGCCGAGACCTTCAACACTTTCGAGCGGAGTAGAAGTTGCGCCCACCAGCCGCGACATTTCCTGCTCCACTTCCTGCCGCTTTTCTTCCTCGCTCTTGATGTCAATCTTCCACCCTAGAAGCTTGGCAGCCAAGCGGACGTTTTGTCCCTTCTTGCCGATGGCCAGAGAAAGTTGCGTGTCATCTACCACTACTTCGAGGTGCTTGTCAGACGTATCGAGCACTGTGACCCGGCTCACCTTGGCTGGTTGCAATGCTTTTTCCGCAAAGGTCACCGCGTCTTCGTGGTATTCAATGATGTCAATTTTCTCGCCGCGCAATTCGCGGATGATGGACTGCACCCGCATCCCCTTCATACCCACGCAAGCGCCAACCGCGTCCACATCTTTATCTTTGGACATGACCGCGATCTTCGTACGTTCTCCGGCTTCACGCGCGATGGCGCGGATTACGACCGTGCCGTCATAAATTTCCGGAACTTCAGTCTGAAACAGATGCTGAACCAATTCCGGCGCAGCCCGCGAAACCACCACCGCAGGGCCTTTCGACGCCCTTTCAACTCGCGCAATGACGACCCGCAAACGCTCGCCAATTGCAAACGACTCGAGCCGGGATTGCTCCTTGCGCGGCATGCGTGCTTCAGCTTTGCCGATGTCAAAAATGATGTCCGGCCCTTCGATTCGTTTCACCGAGGCATTCACGATTTCGTTGACGCGTCCGATATATTCCTTGTAAACCGTGTCGCGTTCAGCTTCTCGGACTTTTTGAAAGATGACCTGCTTGGCCAGTTGAGCCGCAATTCGCCCTAGAATTCCTTCCGTAACTTTTGGGATTTGCAGTTCCCCGCCCACCTCAACGTTGGGATCCAGTTTGCGCGCATCGAGCAGGGTCACTTGCAAAACCGGGTCTTCCACCTGCTCCGGATTTTCGACCACCGTCTTCACGGCAAACGCGTGAATCTTACCGGTATCTTTATCCAATTGAGCACGCAAATTTTCCTGCGTCTTGTAGTATTTTCGCGTGGCCACCACAATGGCATCTTCCACGGCGCTGACCACGATCTGTGGGTCAATTCCTTTTTCCCGGCTCAACGCGTCAATTGTGTTGTAAAGCTCACTTGCCATAATGATTCCAATTATGAAAACTGTTTAATCCCGAGACGATCTTCATCGCGACGATCTTCATTCCGACGATCTTCGCTAAAATTCAGGCACTAAATTCGCCTTCTCCACATTCGCGAGGTCAATTTCTAATTTCTGACCGGCCCCACCATCCTCACCCGACTTTTTTCGCGTGCTGTTGAGCTCTACCGTGAGCTTGCCGTTCTCAAACCGCTCCAGTTTGCCTTCAAAGTGCCGACTGCCGTTCATTGGGTTGCGAGTTGTGAGTTTGATCTTGCTGCCCGTGAAGCGTTCAAAATCCACCGGCCGGAACAGCTTCCGATCCAACCCGGGAGACGACACCTCAAGCAAATACGAATTGCCCGGAACCACATCCTCCACATCAAGAATGGTGCCGAGTTCGCGACTGAATTCAGCGCAGTCCTCGTGGGTTACGCCGGCGGGCTTGTCAATAAACACTCGCAACATGCGAGCTTTCCCGCCGCCTCGCAGTTCGACTTCCACCACTTCAAGTCCCCGAGAACCCGCGACCCTGTCTGCTATCCCGCGCACCTGTTCGACATCAAATGCCATGAAACCAATAAGTTACGAAATTCGTCTCTCAGCAAAAAAACACCGGAAACTAAAAAGTGGGCTTGCGCCCACTGGTGTGTTTCGCCAAATCTCGGTACTACACAACAGTTTCCAACTACAAATATACGCTGGCCTCCACTAAAAGACAAACGCGCGCCACTCAGTTTTTGCTCGCAACACTAAGGCAATTTCGTGCGTCTAAGTGGGTGAGGCAGATTTTCGCTCTACGCAGACGAGAGCTTCCCGCAGCGCACAAAAGGTATAATCTCAAAGCTCACAGGTTTTTGGAGGAAGTCTAATGACGGACCCGCGCGACAGCGCTTTCTGGATGCGCATCAGGGCTAATCGCCTGACATCCCTGCTTACGATTTTAGTCACTCTGACAGTTGGCATCCTTATCGGCACCGTTATTTCTTATGGAGTCAAAGGCCAGGAGGGCAGAAAGTCGTCCTCTTCTGACGCGACGCCATTGACCGTGCCTTCGCCACAAGTCCTCTCCAATCAATTCGCACAAATCGCAAAGCAGCTCGAGCCGAGCGTTGTAAACATCAATACCGAAGCTACGATCAAGCAGAACCCTCGTGTCCGTCGGCGTGGGAATCCTGACGACGATGATCAGGGGGGGCAGGACGGCCAGAATCCCTTTGATGATTTCTTCGACCGCTTTTTCGGAGCCCCTGGCAGCAACGGCGGAACAATCAAGGAACATTCGCTTGGCTCCGGCGTAATCGTTGACTCTAAGGGCTATATCCTCACCAATCGCCACGTGGTGGAGAAAGCAGACCGCATTCGCGTGAAGCTTCAGGACGATCCTCCCGGTGTGCTACACGATGCGAAGGTTGTCGGCGAAGATCAGGAAACGGATCTCGCAGTAATCAAGATCAACGTTGATCGCGCTCTTCCCATCGCGAAACTCGGCAACTCCGAAAGTATGCAAGTGGGAGATTGGGTTCTCGCAGTAGGCAGTCCTTTCGGATTGCAGGAAACTGTCACCGCCGGCATCGTTTCGGCGAAGGGACGCAACATCGTGCCCAGCCACCAGTTCCAGTCCTTTATTCAGACCGACGCCGCCATCAATCCGGGAAACTCCGGTGGTCCTCTGGTTAATATGTCCGGCGAAGTCATCGGCATCAACACCGCCATTCTCACCGACACCAACGCATATGCGGGCGTGGGCTTCGCTCTGCCTTCGAATACGATCGCTTCCGTCTACAACCAGCTTATTGGCCCGGAACACCGCGTCGCCCGAGGTTCCATCGGGATTGAGTTTAATGCCGAGGAAAATCCCGCTATCGCGCGTGTTTACGGCGTGCAATCCGGCGTGACCGTCTCCAGCGTAGTTGCTGGAAGTCCGGCGGAAAAGGCGGACCTGAAAGTTGGAGACACAATTACCACCGTGGACGGGAGGCCGGTGAAGAATGGCGATGATCTGGTTGCCGACATCGCCAGCCGCAAACCCGGCACAAAAGTCACTCTCGGCCTGATTCGCAATGGCAAGAAGCAGGACTCGCCAGTCATTGTCGCCGACCGCTCTAAACTCTTCGCCTCGCGTGGTGGAGATGAGGACGAAGCCAACGCGGAAGCAGCACCAAAAGAAAGCCGGTTCGGAGTTACCGTACGCGGCATAACGTCTGACATGGCCGACCGCCTCGACATTCCCGCCGGAAAAGGTGTTATCGTCCAGGACGTGAAGCCGGGATCATTCGCGGAAGATACAGGATTGAGCCGCGGCGACGTTATCCTCGAAATTAATAAGCAACCGGTGAATAGTGAGGATGACTTCAATCACATCGAATCAACCCTGAAAAGTGGGCAGGATGTAGTTTTCCTGGTCCGCCAAAGAGGTGCTGGCCGTCAGGACGGTACTATTTTCCTGGCCGGTACACTTCCGTAACCCCAAAAGAAAGCTGCCGGTACTGGCCCTGAGGCCCGATTCAGGGGATGATTACTCAGGGCCATCCGGGCTGCGTTTGACAGTATTGAGGTGAAGCTTGAGACGTAAGGCTTTTTTGAGGATCGCAGCGATGCTATTGTTATCAGCCACGATAGCGTATGCCAGCACTCCTGCATCCAGCAAGAGAACGCATTCCTCGCACAAGCATCACTCGCGCAAACACGTAGCCAAGTCTCACGGGCAACAGAAGATTGATCCTCAGCGTGCTGAGCAAATCCAACAAGCTCTGATTCGCGAACACTATCTCACCGGAGAAGCTACCGGCACATGGAACGACGCCAGTCAACGCGCAATGGAACGTTATCAGGCGTCGAACGGCTGGCAGACCAAAGTTGTTCCCGACTCGCGAGCGTTGATTAAATTAGGCCTCGGACCCGACCACGACCACCTACTCAATCCTGAAAGCGCGATGACATCGCCTCCACAGCTATCCCCTCGAACCTCGCCCATCGATTCCCCCGCAGTCACCCATCAGCAAAAATAACTGAGAACTGGGAACTCCGAACTGTTACCTGATTTGGCATTGCGGGACCTAAGAATCCGGTCTGAGACCGTTGCGACTCTCTTCGAGAGCTTAACCCGAAGCCCTCGAATCCGGCACGAGTTGCGACTGGACTGGCGCTATAGAGCCAGCCCAGTAAGCAGCGAGGCCCTGGCTAAAGGCGGGCAAGCCACCACTGCCGGTTAGCGGGGTCAGTGAGCCATTCGCTAAATTGACGTGGAAGGCACCCACCGTGCTTGAGCCGGCTTCAACCACGTAAAGAAAGCTCAAGAAGTTCCCTTCCTGCGCCGTCGCCAGATCGTTCGGTCCGGAGGCGCTCGCGGCAACTGGGCTGACCGGCGTAACGGTGCCGCCAAACGCCACCGAGTAACTGGAGATGGAGGCGCTAAGATTGTTCGAAACGTACGCGTACTTTCCCTTTTCTTCCGCAGGAGCAATGGCTGCCTTGAATCCTCGTATCCCCTCCCCTAACCCCTTTCCTAGTTCGGGTAATTTTTTGGGACCAAACACAAGGAGCGCAATTCCGATAATCACAATGAGGTGCGCCGGCTGCAACAAACCCTCAAACATAAAATTCTCCGTAACGTTATGCGAGATAAGTGGCGGCGATACTTAGCGGTAATCGCGATTTCGCCAAGTTTTCGCAATAAGACAGACAGTGAATCGACATAGCAGTCGTCGTTTCCTATTTTTTCGGTTCGTCCGGCAATACAGACGGTAAATACTCGATGAGCTTTGTGATCGACATCCCGTCGATGGCAGAATGTCCGCGCTCTGCTCTATCTATCTCGCCGGGGTCGTCAGGCTGCACTGTGCCGGATGAAAGATCCCAGCGCTTCTCTGCTCAAAAGAAGCCCCCTAGAGATTGGTACGACAATCGCACGAGATACTTGTGGCCAAGCTGGAAAAAATACTGACAGGGTTGCACTTGAAGGGAAGTAATGTCACCTTTCGGCGACATTATCCTTCCGCCAGGGATGCCGGCATCAATCAATGATCCAGAGGCAAGAGACAAATTTGCCGGCTGCTTGAAGACTTGATCGATACGGAAATTATCTCCGTATAAATCAATTGGTAGTCCGCGTCGACCGCAAATGCGTGGAAGCCCTCAAATGTTGCTATCACCCAAGCAGAACCTGGGGGCTCGCGAATTCAGGGGTATCTGACAAGTAGACTCCCTCACTACTGAATGACGCACCATTCGGAGGGGGGCGCAATTCTTCCAACGGACCTTTCCAGTAGGAGTTGCGTTGCGCACGTTCGTCGGGGGTGACGGTATCAAGTTGCGACTTAATATCTACAGCAATAAGCTGCCATTGATTCGCGGCGTTAGCGAAAGTTTGATCGGGAAGTTGCGATGACAGAGTATTCTGCGAAAAAACATTTTGTTCGGCAGAGAACCCGAACGCAATCAGCAGAGAAAAGCCGAGTAATCGTAAAGTTCTGGCGGCTCCGCCTTTGCGCTTTTTGTAAAGGTGGGAACTCATGGAGCCCGCGCCGACGTTCTTGATCTTTGCGTCCATTGATTGATTCGCACGGCCTCTAGCTACGTTGGATGCGATGCCAGTTTACGCACGTTCCCGAAGCCAACCTAGACAGCTGACCTAGCTCCCCACAAAGACGTAAATTGCGCCTTGCGGCCGTTATTCGTACCGCAAGGCTTCAATGGGATCAAGCCGCGATGCACGAACGGCGGGCACCATTCCGCTGATCAGTCCTACGGCGCCGAGGATAACCGTGGCCACGAGCAAAGTACCCGGAGCTATGATCAGCCGGACGTCGCCGGCTTCCGCATTCTTCGCCATCGCACTGTATAGAGTGAGCCTTCCGACGGAAAGCGATACACCATAGGCCAGGATGATTCCGAGCACGCCTCCGATGAAAGTGATGGTAAGAGATTCGGCCAGGAACTGGAGAAGAATATGTCTCCTGCGCGCGCCCAGCGCCTTTTCTACACCAATCTCGCGGGTTCTCTGCGTTACCGAAACCAGCATGATATTCATCAGGCCAACCCCACCGATTCCCAACGTGAGGGTACCGATGAATCCCAATAGAATCGTCAGGCCGAGCGTAATCAGTTCAAACTGGTGGACCTGTTCCATGAGGTTGAACACAAATAGGGCGCGGCGGTCGGTCGGATTGAACTTGTGCTCGATGGCCATCACCCCGCGCACGGAGTGTTCCAACCCTTCGTACGCAGTTGTTTCATAGTTGAACCAGATCGAGTCCAGATAGTGAGTATCCCTGACATCGCTCATGGTCGTGAACGGAATGTAGATCATTTGATTAGGATTGTCATCGCCCGCTTGCATTTTGGGGCCCAATATCCCAATCACTTCAACACTAAGTCCATCAATACGGATTCTCTCGCCCAAAGCATTGCGTCCCGAGAACAACTTTTCTTTTGCCTCCGAGGCAATGGCAGCGACTCGGGCATGCTGCATCTCATCTTCGTTGTTATAGAAGCGGCCTTCCGCGAGCTTGAGCGCGCGAATCGAAAGCACATTTGGATAATTGCCACTGACGTTGAAGCTAAATGTTCTGGTCTCGTACTGGATGTTGGCCAGCTTGAATGCTTCGGGCGTGATCTGTGTGATTTGAGGAATATTGTTGGCGAGTGTGTCCACGTCCTCGAGCGTAAAGCGCACTGGCGCCCCCGCCTTCTGGCCTCCGGCCTGCATGGAAGTGCGGCCCGGGACCAGGATCATGAGCTTGGTGCCAAAGTTGGCGAAGATGTTGGTGCACGCCCGTCCGAAGCCATTGCCGTACGCCAGCAGCAACACAACCGTGGCTATACCCCAAGCCATGCCCAGCATGGTCAGGGCTGTGCGGCGGCGATTGTATTGCATCGCGCCGTAGGCTTCACTGAGCAAATCGCGAAACATTGATTGCTACTCCTGCCGCAATGCCTCCACTGGCTGTAACATTGCGGCCTTGCGCGCCGGATATAGTCCGGCCGCCACGCCCGCCAAAGTCAAGCTACCAATTGCCAGAAACGCTGTCATAGGCACAAGCTTGGGAGGATCGAATCCGCCAGGTCCCTGCTGCGTGCCCAGCAGTGCCATCAAAGCGCCAGCGAACCCCATTCCGATCAGCCCACTGAACAAAGTAAGAAGCATGCCTTCCAGAAAAAACTGGACCAGAATGCTGCGGTTGGTGGCTCCCAGGGCTTTGCGCAATCCGATCTCGCGTGTACGCTCGCTCACGGCCACGAGCATGATGTTGATCACGCCAATCCCGCCCAGGGTCAGAGTCACCAGTCCCACAGTGCCAAGAAACATGTTCATGGCGTCGAAAATCTTGCCAACCATCTCGGCTTGTTCGACAGTATCCAGGTTCTCGAACGCATCCTCATCGTGATAGTCGAAACCGTGGTTGCGCGCGATGATCTTGTGGACTTCTTCCCTCGCCACCAAATGCTCAGCGGGTACTCGTGGCTGATAGTTAATCAGAGAGATTGAGTTCTGATGATTCTCGCCCTTAAGCGGAAAGAAGGTAGCCATCACCTGGTAGGGAACGTAGCCGCGCATGTTCGTCAGGTTTTCGTCGCCACGGCCGATGCGCTGCACGGTGCCTATGACCTCAAACCTGACGCCGTTCAGCAGGACAGTCGCGCCAACCGAGGGCCGTCCGGGAAAGAGGTTTCTGGTCAGCTCGTCGCCGAGGACGATCACGTTCCGCTTCTGCGATTCGTCCAGGTCATTGAACCAGCGTCCCTGCTTCAGAGGAAGATAGCGGATTTGATTGTATTGAGGCTCCACGCCGCAAATTTGTCCGTTGGCGCTGGCGAATTCGCTGACACTATGTATGTCATCGCGGTAGAGGGCTGGCGACGCATTGCGGACGTGGGGAGCTTCCTTCCGTATATCCAAATAATCCTGATAAGTAATCAGATAAGTGCGGGCGGAGTTCATGCTTCCGGCCACCACAGGGGCCCGGCCGGGAAAGATAAACATGATGTCTTGCCCGTACTCGGACAGCGAACGCTTGTTTCCCGCACGGAAGCCTTCGCCCAGTCCGACCAACAGCAGCAACGACCCCACACCCCACGCCACTCCGAACATGGTAAGGAACGAGCGCAGCTTGTGCGCCCACAGCGTGCGGAAGATTTGCGCCAATATGTCCAGAATCATCCGCATAATGACCGTCATTGTACATTTGACGAACGCCCCCGGGAAACGTAAGTGTCACAGACCGAAATTCTACGGTTTCCTTAGTGGACCTTCGTGTCCTCGGCGGTTGATCGGTTTCGCAAATCGCCTTCTAGCCCCCAAAGTCGGGTCAGCCCCTCTCGCCATCCTCCGATATAATCCGCGAAGGGAAATAGCATGAAACCGCTTTCGGAACTGTCGCGCCGCCAATTTCTCGGAGGCATCGGGTCATTCGCGCTAGCCTCGGCTTTGCCGATTCCTACCCTCGCGGCCCTCGCGCCGCTCTATCCCCCGATGGATCTGAGCTATTTCGAAACACCCATCGGCCTTCGTTCAGCCGAAATTCATTTTGGCTATGCCTCCATCACCTGGGGCGGAAATGACCGCGCAGCGATCACCGACATATCTTCGCTGGGATTCCCCGGCATTCAACTGCGATCGAATGTTGTCGCCGAGTTTGCTCAGAGGCGGTCCGCACTGCGCGACCTTTTACAGCAGCACGATTTGACGCTGGTCGCTCTTTCCAGCGGTGACTTGAATATTGAAAACGACGAATCCCCGGAGCTGGCAAAACATACTTCAAACGCAAAATTCCTTCACGATGCGCACGGTTCCTATCTTCAGGTCATTTGCTCGCGGCCCAAGCGCCCAAGTAACGCCAATGACTACAAGCGCCTATCGCGCTTGCTGACGGAACTGGGAAAACGAACCGCCGACTTCGGCATCTCGCTGGGATACCACAATCACATGAATTCTCTCGTTCAGAACCCTGACGAGTTGCAGCGCGTTTTCGATAATGTTGATCCCAGATATGCAAAGCTCGAACTGGACATCGCGCACTATTTCGCCGCGAAGGGCGACCCCGCCGAGGCGATCGATAAATATCACGCCGCGCTGCTCTTCCTCCATATCAAGGACGTGCAAATGGGTGTGCCTGGATCGGCCACCATGAAAGACCGCTACCGATTCGTTGAGCTGGGACGCGGCCAAGTGGACCTTCCCGCCGTGTCCGCAGCTCTAAAGAAATTCGCGTTCCGTGGCTGGGCAATCGTCGAGCTTGATTCCGTTCCGCCCGGTGGAGGATCGCCCAAAGAATCCGCCGCCATCAGCAAGAAATATCTCGAAGAAAAACTCGGATATGCAATATGAATTCCCCATTCCGGGTCTCCGTCATTACCGATGAAATCACTCAGGACCTCGGCCGCGCCCTGGAGATTGCTTCCAAAGATTTTGGATTGGACTGGGTCGAACTGCGCGGGATGTGGAACAAAAACGTTCTTGATCTCGACGCAAAAGAGATTGCCGAAGCGCGTCGCCTCCTCGAACGCTACCGCCTGCGAGTGACCGATATCGCCAGTCCGCTATTCAAAGTGGACTGGCCCGGCGCGCCCAAATCTCAATTCAGCCCCAAACAGAAAGATCAGTTTGGGGCCGATTTTACTTCCAATCAACAAGACCAGGTTCTCGAACGTGGGCTAGAGTTGGCAAAAGCTTTTGGCACCGATCGCCTTCGCTGTTTTGATTTCTGGCGGCTCGACGATCCAGCACCCTACCGCGCGGAAATGAATGCGAAATTGCGGGAAGCTGCGCAAAAGGCTGCCGCTAAGAAGATCATCCTGCTTTTAGAGAACGAGCATGAATGCAACACTGCAACCAGCGAAGAAGCCATCCGAGTATTGGCTGCGGTGAACGAGCCCAACTTCATGCTGAATTGGGATCCCGGAAACTCCGTGATGCGCGGCGATATACCGTATCCCCAAGGCTATGACCGTCTTCCAAAACATCGCATCGGCCACGTCCACTGCAAAGATGTGACGCGCAATGCGGATGGCAAATACGAATGGGCAGCGATGGGACGCGGCGTCATTGACTGGGTGGGACAATTCCGCGCCCTCAAACGTGACGGATATCATTACGCTGTCAGTCTCGAAACCCACTGGCGCGGCGCCGGAACTCCAGAAGAATCGAGCCGCCAAAGCTGGGCGGGCATGAAAGAACAACTTCAAAAAGTCGGGGCCGCCTGAAGGAAAAGTAAAACAAATTCCTGCTTCACGTCATCCTGAACGCTTCAATCTCGGTCTCCCTAGGCCGACTTGGCAAGAACATGCTCGAAGAATCCCTGTTGAGACGCGGCTTCGCGCAATGCAGCGTAGCCATCCACGTGCGGCGACAGCCAACGCTGAAGTCCTTCGGCGTCGAGGATCGGGCGATGAATCGGGTTGTCGTAGCTCATGGCCGAGAGCGCTTCGGCGAAGCGGCGCTCCTGTTCTGGGTCAAGATCGGGACGCGCCGTGAACATGCAGTGGTTGTAGGGCGGAGAGGACCATATCTCGCGAAGGCCGCCTTCGGGCACCAGGCGCTCGTTGCGAACCGTGTTCCAGAAAGGACTGCCGATCGCGCCGGCGTCGGCTCGTCCATCGAGGACGGCGCGGACCACTTCCACTTCGCTGGTTCCGGTATCGCCATGTTTGCCTAGGTCGCTGTTGAAGCGCAGCGCGCGGTAGTCCCTGCCCTCGCGCATGCCTTGCTGCTCCAAAAAGTGAACGGGCAGAATGGCTGCGTGTCCGCTGTCCCGGCTGCCCAGCGCGAGCGTGCGATTTTTCAAATCCGCAAGCGTAGAAATGGGACCTCCGGTGACTGCGACGATCTTGGTCATCCAGCCGAGATCGGTGTCGCGCATGGCGATCGCACGACAGGCATGGCCGCTCCACTCATCGGCTCTGCAGGTAGGCAAGGTTTGTGTTCCAGGCGATATCAATGCGCGGCACAGCCTCGCCTGGTTTGGCGAGGAGTGCGAGGACCTGCGCCTCGTAGCTCTGAAAAAGAACAATCTCAACGGGAAGATGCGCTTCCTCGTGAAAATAGTGCCGCATGCCCTCCCAGATCGTAACCACTTTCGGATTGTATGCGACGGCTCCGAGCCAGATTGTTTTGCTTATATTTGTTTTGCTCATGGCATCCCTCATCAACGGCCGGGTGGCCCACCCTACGCGGTTTTCGTAGGGTGGGGATTTTGAAGTTTGTTAGAACAGCGGTATTCCCAACAGCGACTTCCCGATGAACTCGCGCAGAACATCGCCCGTTGGCGCCATGACAGCGCCTGCGTGCGCGTCGCGGAACAGGCGTTCGATGCTCAAATGCTTTGAGAATGCTGCGCCGCCGCAAATGCGCATTGCTGTCGAGGTAACGCTGATAGCGACGTCGCCTGCCGCGGCTTTGGTCTCAAGCACGCGCAGCATCGTCGTCTCGCGCGGCTTTTCCAGATGATCAACCAAATCGTCAATGCGCGCCGAGAGTCCGTCGGTATCAATCTGCATCGCCGCCAGTTGCGCGCGCAGGGTAGGCAGGCTCTCTCCGAGGCTCTGGCCTAGATGCTCGAATTTCGCGGTTTTAAGGTGCGACGCAGTTCCAGCGACTGCTGCTCGGCACAATCCCAAAGCGACCGCTGCCGTCCCTAAACTAAACAGCGGAAGCACCACGTTCAGCATGGCCGGAAAGCCCGCGCCGTCATCAGTAAGCTGAAAATCGGATGTGACTTCGCAGTCCTCCAGCGCAACCGGCGCAGAAGCGTTGGCCCGAAGTCCCAAACCGTCCCAAGGCGCCCGCAACTGAAAGGCCGCGTGTGTCCGCCGTAAGAAGATAGAGGGTCGAATCGGTTGGCCCCGCCCCTTCGGGAGCAAGCGCGGAGACGACATAGCTCTGCGCATGCCCCGCGCTGGTCACCCAGGATTTCTTGGCGCTGATGCGCACGCCGCCACCATTGCGATGTGCGCGGGATATAGGCGCCCAGAAATGACTGCGCGATCCGGCTTCACTGAAGGCGAGAGTGGACAAGTGGCGGCCCGCGCCAATCTCCTTCAGAATGGGCGCGAGTGATTGCTGCGCGCCTGGGTGCGCCGCCGTGATACGACGCGGTGCCGAGGATGTGCATGAGATAGACCATCGCGACAGAAGCGTCGGCCTCGGCGAGCGTGGCGATCACTGCCGCAAACGTGCGGGGACCCAAACCTGAACCGCCGAAATCCGCGGGTAACATCAGCGCAAGCAGTCCGGACTCGCCGAGTGACTCGACGGCTTCGGTAGAGAATCGTCCCGCCTTGTCGTTTTGCCCTGCGGACGGCGCCAGCACGCCACTGGCGATCTCGCGGGCTTTCGAAACGGCCGCGTCATGAGTCATGTCGCACCTATCAGGTCCTTAAAGTTTACTAGATAGACCATTCACTGGATCGAACCAGGATTGTCGCTGAGGATGTGCGGAGCGGTCAAGATCTGCGGACTCATAAAGGACGATGTCTTCGAGCCGCCTGAACATAAGTAAGTCAACAAAGAATTCTGTGTTATAGAAACCACTGGCGTCACTGCCATCATCCGGGCGACCTACCTGGCTGACCACTTGCGTTACTTCCGGAAAGTCGGCGAGTACGCGACGAGCTTGTTGGGAAAGTGCGATTCCGGTGGAAGGCCCGGTGCTCGGCGCCAGTGTTCCCCGAACCCAGATTGCGCCTTCATCCAGGTGTGGGAGGAACTCGGAACCAATCATCCCGCTGAAGCCAATCAGCAGGATGACGGCGATCGCGGCTACGCCCAGTCCCAGAGTGAGTTTCAGATGGTCAAAGGACCAATCAAGTATGCGAGCGTAGCGGTCATGAAGAAAGTGAAGCAGCGGGTTGTGCCACTCCTTGATGTCATCTTTCAACAGCAAGCTGCACAGCACAGGTGCAATGAGTAGTGCGAAAAGTAAGGCGCCCAGCAATGCGAATGTAACTGTCCAGGCCATGGGCCGGAACAATCGGCCCTCTACCCGCTGAAGCGTAAAGATCGGCAAGTAAGAAACGATAATGATGATTCGCGCAAAGAAGACGGGCCGTTGAACTTCGTGGGCAGCGGTGCCAATCATTTGGATGAACGACTGTTTACCTCGGCCGATTCGTATTCAAGGGCTTGGTCAACAAAGAAATTGCAGAACAAATTGGAGTATCCGAGAGTTCGGTGAAGTCAACATTGCAGCAACTCTTTTCCAAGACAGGTGTACGCACTCGCAGTCAACTGATTCGTATCACATTGGAGCAGCACAGAAATCAGATTTAGTCGGATTATCCATTTTGAGATCCTCAACCCAACCAATCAACTTTTCACGTGAGCTGTCGAGGAACCACGATCATCTCCCTACAGCTCGTCTGCACCTTAGAAATCTAGCCTCGTTTCCGAATGCGACCTCCTCGTCGAATTCTTCCGAACCCGCGGGATCGCCCGCCAACGGCCGGATCAGTTTGCCGATACTATGCGCGACGCTGAACGACTCCGCAACCGCGGACGTTTCGAGCAGTCCGAGTCCGCTTGCAGTGATCATCGCGCGTTGGGCGAACTGTTGTGTGCACTGTTCTCAATTCTCCGTGCGGAAAGTTTTTTCATTCAACGTATCAAGATTATCAGTGACTACACCCGCAACGGCTGCGACATCTTGGCCGTCGCTATAATAAAAGAAGTACATGTCGCGGAAATGCCTCAAGATTAAGGCGGAAGCGAAACCTGTTTAAGGTCATCCAATAAGGATATGAAGAAAGTCCACCAGCATCCTCTGGGAAAGATCCTGGAGAATCGAATTGCCATCATCGACGGAGCGATGGGTACGACCATCCGCACCTATGGCATGACCGAAGCGGACATTCGCGGGCAGCGCTTCAAGGACGCAACGAAGAGCTTGCTGAATAACGGCGACCTCTTCTCGCTGACAAAGCCGGAAATGATCGGCGATATCCATCGACGGTTTCTAGAAGCCGGCGCTGACATCATCGAGACCAATACTTTTGGTGCAACCAGCATCACCCAGAGCGAGTTCTTTGTTGACGATCCGCGGGAGCGCGGCGGTCGCAAAGATCCCGCGTTCTACCAAAAGGTCGTCGATGATCCATTTCTCGGCACCCTGGCTTGGGATATCAATGAGCAGTCGGCGCGGCAATGCCGCGAATGGGCCGATCGTGTAGGGGCCGCAACCTCGCGTCAGCGGTTCGTAGCTGGAGCAATCGGCCCGCTCACCGTGTCCCTTTCGAACTCCCCCGATGCAGACGATCCAGGCTTTCGTGTCGTCACTTTCGATCAGGTGAAGACAGCCTACGCTCAGCAGGTACGTGGACTCATAGCCGGCGGCGTAGACCTGCTCCTGGTCGAGACAATCTTTGACTCGCTAAACGCTAAAGCTGCATTGGTCGCAATTCGCGAGGTGTTCGATGCGGACGATAAAGAGTTGCCGGTAATGATCTCGGCAGCTGTCGGGCGTGGCGGCGAAACCATGATCTCGGCGCAGACTACCGAGGCGTTCTGGAACGCGGTGCGGCACGTGAAGCCGTTGTCGGTGGGCCTCAACTGCTCTCTCGGGCCCGACCTGATGTATCCGTTCCTGGAGGAGCTCTCGGAAAGGGCGGACGTGGCCATCTCGTGCTACCCGAATGCTGGCCTGCCGAATCCGCTGTCGGAAACCGGCTTCGATCTGGGGCCGGAGGACATGGCTCGCTATCTCGCCGACTTCGCGCGGGGAGGATTGATCAACATCGCCGGGGGCTGTTGCGGAAATACTCCTGAGCATATCGCGGCTGTAGCGAAAGCGCTCGAAGGCCAACCTCCGCGAAAGTGGGGGCCGCATGGCCCCGACGAATCCTTCGCTCAACCCGCCGAGATTGCGAGTCGAGCGTGAGCGAGTCGGACACCGCAAGCGCGCCCCTGCCTACTAAGATAAAACCTCTCCGTCTCTCGGGATCGCAGCCTTTCACCCAGCAGCCCGGCGTCTACATCATGATCGGTGAGCGGACCAACGTGGCCGGTTCGCCGAAGTTTGCGCAGCTCATCAAGCAGGGCAAATATGAAGAAGCGGTAAGCGTCGCCCGCCAGCAAGTCGAAAATGGTGCGAACGTTCTCGACATCTGCATGGACGAGGGCATGATTGACGGCGTCACCGCAATGACCCGCTTCCTGCAATTGCTCGGAAGTGAGCCTGAAGTAGCCAAGGTGCCCTTTATGGTGGACTCCTCGAAATGGGAGGTCATCGAGGCCGGGCTAAAGTGTCTGCAAGGCAAAGGCATTGTCAATTCCATTTCGCTGAAGGAAGGCGAAGATAAGTTTCGCCAGAACGCTGCGAGAGTTCTGAAATATGGCGCCGCCGTAGTCGTGATGGCCTTCGACGAAAAGGGTCAGGCCGCGACCTACGATGAGAAGATTCGCATTTGCGAGCGCGCTTACCACATTCTCGTTGATGAAGTCGGGTTTCCCCCTGAAGACATCATCTTCGACCCAAATATCCTCACCGTTGCCACCGGCATGGAGGAGCACAACAACTACGCGGTGGACTACATCAATGCTACGCGCTGGATCAAGGCTAACCTGCCGCACGCGAAAGTGAGTGGCGGTGTCTCGAACATCTCATTTAGTTTCCGCGGTAATAACAAAGTCCGCGAAGCGATTCATTCCGCATTTCTTTATCACGCCATCGCGGCAGGCATGGACATGGGCATCGTGAATGCCGGAATGCTCGAAGTCTACGAAGAGATTGAGCCGGAACTGAAGGAGTTGGTCGAGGACGTGCTGCTAAATCGGCGTCCCGATGCCACAGAGCGACTAGTGGATTACGGCGAGAAACTCAAGGGCGTGGGCAAGGCAGCCAATGAGAAGAAGGCTGAAGAATGGCGCAGCGGCACAGTTGAGGAGAGGCTGTCTCACGCGCTGGTCAAGGGCATCGACACATATATTGAAGCTGACGCCGAAGAAGCTCGCGTAAAGTTCGGTCGTCCTCTACTAGTAATTGAAGGCCCGTTGATGGACGGCATGGGCGTGGTCGGCGATTTGTTTGGGGCCGGCAAAATGTTTTTGCCGCAAGTAGTCAAGTCTGCGCGCGTGATGAAGAAGGCCGTGGCGCACCTCACTCCCTACATGGAAGCCGAGAAGGAAGCCAGAGTCGCAGCGGGGGAAGTGGTCAAGGCGCAGGGAAAAATCTTACTCGCGACGGTGAAGGGCGATGTTCACGACATTGGCAAAAATATCGTCGGGGTCGTCCTTGCCTGCAATAACTACGAGGTCATCGACATGGGAGTGATGGTGCCCTGTGAAAAGATTCTCGAACGCGCCAAAGCGGAAAAGGTGGACATGATCGGACTCAGCGGCCTGATTACTCCGTCTCTTGACGAGATGGTGCATGTGGCCCGCGAGATGGAGCGTCAAGGCTTCAAATTGCCATTGCTCATTGGCGGCGCAACCACGAGCCGTGCACACACTGCCGTTAAGATCGCACCGCACTACAGCGAGCCGGTGGTCCATATCCTCGACGCCAGCCGGGCAGTGCCCGTCACCACTAGCCTTCTGAGCGACGCGGGTAAATCTGCATTCGTGGCGCAGCATCGCGCCGATTACGATGCGTTGCGCAAAGCCTACTCCGCGCCGAAGCTATCTGTTGTCTCGCTTGAGGAAGCCCGTAAAAGGCGGACTCCGATCGAGTGGCGTGCGGAAGACCTGCCCACGCCCTCATTCACCGGCGTCCGCGTACTGAACGACTTTCCTCTTGCGACACTACGAGAGTTCATTGACTGGAGCCCGTTCTTCCACACCTGGGGACTGAAAGGAATTTATCCCCGGATTTTCGAAGACCCTGAGCGTGGGGCGCAGGCGCGCCAGGTCTTCAGCGAAGGCAACGCTCTCCTAGATGTCATCATCGAGAGGAAACTCATCACTGCACGTGGCGTATACGGATTTTTTCCCGCCCGCGCCGTGGGGGATGACATCGAGTTATACACGAACAACAAGCGAGAGAAAGTCCGCGAAAGATTTCACTTCCTGCGTCAGCAATCGAACAAAGAAGGAAGCGAGCCTTGCCGGTCGCTCGCCGATTTCATCGCGCCGAAAGAAACCGGGCTGCCCGATCACATCGGCGCGTTCGCCGTAACCAGCGGAATACGCCTGAAAGAACTCTGTGACGCATTCCGGGCCAAGCATGATGACTACAACGCAATCATGGCCGAGGCCATCGCCGACCGCTTGGCCGAAGCTTTTGCCGAATGCCTGCACAAGCGAGTCCGTTGTGAGTGGGGTTACGACTGCGCTGAGGGACTGAGCAACGAGGATCTCATCCACGAAAAATATCGTGGCATTCGGCCGGCGGCAGGTTATCCGGCTTGTCCCGATCACACGGAAAAAGGCCCGCTGTGGCAGTTGCTTGATGTTCAGGCGAACACAGGGATGCAGATCACAGAGTCATTCGCGATGTGGCCCGGATCAAGCGTGAGTGGACTCTATTTCGCCCATCCCCAATCGCGATATTTCGGCCTCGGCAAGATTGACCGCGATCAGGTCGCTGACTACAGCAAACGCAAAGGAATGAGCGTGGGTGAAGTCGAGCGATGGCTCGGGCCAAACCTGAATTATGATCCCGCAGAAGACACGAATGGACCTTGATTTTCCAGACGGGTTCCCATGTGTAATTGAAAGATATGGTAGGCACGAGGAGACTCGAACTCCTGACCTCTACCGTGTCAAGGTAGCGCTCTAACCAACTGAGCTACGCGCCTACATTATGTTTTCAACAAGCCAGCAAAGGCTGTCGCTGGCGTGGAACGTTCGGCCAATCAGGATTTTATCACGCGCCTTTGTACTCCCAGCCTTGTCCGTACCCAGAGTTGCGCGTGTACATCCAAACGCATTCGGGTCTCTCTGGCAACGCAAAGTCGCCTGCCCACATTCGTGTCGTCGTCAGCTCACCAGCCTTCCTTCTGCCCTTTATTCTGCTCGTCCAACCACTTCTGAAGGGGCGCGAAATATTCCAGGATGGCTCCGGCATCCAGATGGCTGTCTCCGGTTAATGTCTCCAATGCGTCGGGCCAGGGCTTGCTTTGTCCCATTTCCAGCATCTTGTTGAATTTTTCTCCGGCGGCTTTCGATCCGTAAAACGTACAGCGATTCAGCGGGCCTTTGTACCCGGACTCGCGGCATAGTGCGCGGTAAAACTGGAATTCATAAATGTCGGCGAGGAAATAGCGCATGTACGGAACGTTTGCTGGAACATGATACTTGGCCCCGGGATCGAAGTCGGTCTCGGTGCGTTCTACCGGCGGAGCGATGCCTTCGTATTTTTCGCGCAACTCCCACCAGGACTTGTTGTAATCGGCAGGCTTGATTTCGCCTGAGAAAACTTTCCAGCGCCACTGATCAATCATTAATCCAAACGGAAGAAACGCGACTTTTTCGAGCGCCTCTCTCAGCAAGATTGGAATGTCGGCCTCGGGCGGAGGAGTTTTGTCGAGCAATCCAATTTCCTTCAAATACTCGGGCGTAATAGCTAAGGCAATAGTGTCGCCAATGGCCTCATGGAAACCGTCATTCGCGCCGTTTTCAAACATGTACGGCTGGTTTTTATAAGCTCGCTGATAAAAGTTATGTCCGAGCTCGTGGTGGATGGTCACGAAGTCCACATCGCGCACTTGTATGCACATCTTGATGCGAACGTCGTCCTGATCGTCAATGTCCCACGCGCTGGCATGGCATACGACGTCGCGATCGGCGGGCTTTGTAAACAGTGACCGCTCCCAGAAAGTTTGCGGCAGTGGGGCGAAGCCGAGCGACTTATAAAAATTCTCGCCGTAGTGCACCATGCCTTTGGCGTCAACATTCTTGGCCTGGAGCAGTTCGGTGAGATCGTAGCCGCGGCTATTTTCGGGCAATCCCAGCAGCGGGAAAATGCCTTCCCATTGTTGCGCCCACGGATTTCCTAGCAGATCAGCAGGAATCATTCCGCCAGGCGGAACGAGTTCTGATCCATAGTGTTGCGAAAGCCTGGCGCGGACGAAAGTATGAAGCGAAAGATACAGAGGGCGCACCTGTTGCCAGAGCCTTTCGACCTCGGCGCTGAATTGGTCGGGAGGCATGTCGTATCCCGCCCGCCATAAAGCGCCAGTATCTTTGAATCCCAGTTCGCGAGCGCCCTGATTCGAGAGCTCGACGAACCGGGCATAACGCTCTCGCATCGGAGGAGAAATATTGTGCCAGCCTACCCAAACATCTTTGAGTTCCCTGGGATCGCGGCTGGTTTCCATGATGTGTTCGATCGCCGTAATGTCGAGGCAGTCGTCCGGCTTTCGGCAGTACTTGCCCTTGCCATAGTCCGAACCGAGCGAAACTCCGATCTGAGACATTTCGCGCCGCAACGCGGGATCTTTCGGTGCGGGAGCAGTTAGGGACAATCGCAACAGCATGAATTTGCGGGCTAGCTCCGGTGGCATCTTGAGTCCATCGAACCGCTTTGCTTGCTCAATTAATTCGGTCGTCTCCGCAGTCAGTTGATCCTGCGCGTCAGCCGACATACGCTTCGGTGTCGTCGGTGATGAAATTCATCTGGACCCACGCCGCGCGATTCGCCTTCACGTTGATGTCGTTCAAGCGGGTTTCCGCCTGACTCATAAATTGCTCAGCATCCGCAACTGTGGGCTTGGAGGAGGTTTGAGCTTGCAGGATTAAACACCAGAAGAGAGTGAAAAGGATGATGAACTTCATTCGGATTCCTCGTGCACAGATTAACAGTTTGTGGGAGAAGGTGAGAAATCGTGTACGGAATTTGGTGGCTGTGAAAGGGCGCGGCTTTAGCCGCGCCATAAGGGCTCCGCATTGTTATCGGCGCGGCTAAAGCCGCGCCCTTTCACAGCAGCCAGAATTTCAATTACGGCCAACCGCGTCTTGTTAGTCTGGGAGTCTCTGCTCGCCCGTAATAGTGAAGCTCGCCTCGGCCTGGGAAACGCCCGTTCCTGGCTGACCTCCGCCTACATGGATCCCATAAGTGCCCGCGAAAACCATGCGATCGCCGTTGTCATCCCCCGCGCTTAACGCGCGTGCATCCAGCGTGAAGTGGACGTGCTGACTTTCTCCGCCTCTCAGATGTACTCGCGTCACGCCCTTCAGCGCGTGAATCTGCGGGCTGGATGCTTTGGGGAAACTCAAATACAGCTCCGCAACTTCATCTCCTTCGCGATCGCTTTCATTCTTGACATCTGCGTCCACAGTGAGTGAATCGCCGGCGTTCAGGCTGGCTGCCGAAAGTTTCAGGTTGCTGTAAGTGAACTTCGAATAGCTCAACCCGTATCCGAAGGGATATAACGGATGACCGTCAAAATAGCGGTAAGTGCGGTTGTTCATCGAATAATCTTCAAACGGCGGCAACTGATCCACACTCTTGTAAAACGTCACCGGCAAACGTCCTGAGGGATTGTTGACTCCGGCAAGCGTTTCGGCGATGGCGGCGCCGCCTTCCTCGCCGGAATACCACGCGTCCAAAATTGCGTTTGCATTTTCGTTTGCCCAATTGACCGAAAGTGCGCTGCCGTTCATGAGAACTACGACAAGCGGCTTTCCGCTTGTCTTTAGCGCTTCGAGCAAGTCTTCTTCGGGTTTGGGCAAATCAAGAGTGGTACGGTCTCCCCCCTTGAAGCCGGGGACGGCGACATCCATCTCTTCGCCTTCGAGGTCGGACGTGATACCGACGACCGCGATCACCACGTCCGCTTTCGCGGCTGCTGCAACCGCATCCGCGCTGGGATCGGAACTCGACCGCGACCAGACCAGTTTTACGCCACGAGCGCGGCCCTGCAAGTATTCGATTTTTATTGCGTAGCGGTGTCCTTCTTCTAAAGTCACTTCGGAGACGACGGGGCGGGACGAATGTCCTTTGGGGTCGTCCACAATTATTTTGCCATCCAACGACAGGCGCTCCCTGCTTCCATTCAATCCGAGCTGATAGGTTCCAGACTCGGCGGGAGTCAGATAGCCCGTCCACCTTACTGCGTAAATATTCTCCTTGCCGGGAGTGCCAGGAGCAAATTCATAGTTGATGTCAGGCTCGGTGCGTGAAATTGCCGGCGCACCTTTGAAGGCGGGGTCAGAAAAATATTCTGCCTTGAGGCCGGGCTTTCCGTCCGGAGTCGTGAGCGCCGAACCAGGGATGGGCAGGTCTTCGCGCAAGAAGTTGGTGCCGGGCGTGAAGGTCACTTCGGCTTGCGGAAACTGCTTGCGGATACCATCCAGCGCGGTCGTGGACCGTGAGGGCGTGCCGTTATAGTTCCCCTGAAGCGCGCGGGATGATAAAGCCAGGGGCCCGATGACAGCGATTCTGTTGGTTGCAGTGCTGATAGGGAGAACGCCGTCGTTCTTCAATAGCACCATAGACTCACGGGCAATTTTCAGGGCCAGTTGGCGATGGGCTTCGCTGTCAATTTCAGAGTCGGGAGTCTGCGCATATTTCACCATCTCCGGCGGATCGAACAAACCCAGGCGAAAACGGGCGGTAAAGAGCCGCCTAAGTGAAGTGTCAATGTCTCTTTCGCTAAGCAAGCCCCGCTTAACAGCGTCCACATATTTTTGATAGTCGGAGTTGTCGGCGGGTTTCTGGCCGAAGTCGGCGCACTCGTTATCTGTTCCTCTTTTTAACGAGACGGCGGCGGCTTCTGCTAGCGTTTCCGTGAAGTGATGTCCGCGCTGAATATCGGCGACCGCATCGCAGTCCGATACAACGTAGCCGTTGAACTTCCATGCGCCGCGCAGTTCGTCCTCCAGTAAAAAGCTGTTCGCGCAAGCAGGCTCGGCATTCATACGGTTGTAGGCGCACATGACCGATCCGGCTTTGCCTTCGGTGATGGTGGCGCGAAAGGCTGGCAGGTATGTGTCTGTCATATCGCGTTTGGTCGCGGCTACATTGACGCTATGGCGTGAGGGCTCGGGACCGCTATGCACGGCAAAATGCTTGGGAGTGGAAATGACTTGAATATATTTAGGATCGTCGCCTTGCAATCCGGTGACAAACGCGACGCCCATGCGCGACGTGAGAAATGGATCCTCGCCATAAGTTTCCTGCCCGCGTCCCCAGCGCGGATCGCGAAAAATGTTGATGTTCGGCGACCAGAAGTCCAGACCTTCATAAATATCACGCCTTCCCGCGCGAACCGCCTGATTGTGCTTGGCTCTGGCTTCGACGCCAATGACGGTTCCCATCTCATGGATCAGCGGAGGATCAAAAGTTGCAGCGAGTCCGATCGGCTCAGGAAATACCGTTGCGGTTCCGGCGCGAGCGACTCCGTGGAGCGCCTCGCTCCACCAGTCATAAGCAGGAATTTGCAATCGCGGGATCTCCCGGGCTTGATTCACCAACTGAGAGGCTTTTTCCTCCAGCGTCATTCGCGACACGAGGTCGTCCACTCGCACACTGACCGCCAATTTGGGATTCAGATATGGCGCGGTTCCCGCGGAGGGTTGATTTTGCGCGACGGTAGCGATGGCAAGAAAACCTGAGACGGTTAGAATGAGCAGCAGCTGGGCGGAGTACTTGCGCACGGAATTGGCTCCT
Organism: uncultured Acidobacteriaceae bacterium; assembly: GCA_963796015.1. Classification (GTDB taxonomy): domain Bacteria; phylum Acidobacteriota; class Terriglobia; order Terriglobales; family Acidobacteriaceae; genus PALSA-188. Next base: position 23,268 of record CAWCJR010000004.1, read on the forward strand.
TTTGCGAGGCTGGAAAATTTTAATTACTTTAAAGCGCGCCGAAGTATACACCGTAAACGCTTACGATGGGTTGGACAGCCGGTTCCGGATTATCATCTTGCCGCATCGGATATCTTGGCAGCGGTTAAGGGGCGAAACCCATCAACCACAAAGGACACGAAGGGTCACGAAGGAAACCATGGAAAAATGGCCTTCGGCACTTCGTGTCTTGGAGAAGCTCAATGGCGCTTTAGATGAGCAAGACCGAAAGGGCAATCGCCGCCCCAAAAGCCAAAGCTGACAATTGAAAGATCAGCCGTCGTACCTCACTTGCTAAAAGAACTTATTACTGCCCGGCCTTCGTACTCTCCGCGGGCTCAAATTCTTCGCCCATCCATTGTTGGAACGCCGTCATGTTCTGTGGACGTCCCAGGAAGTTTTTAACCAGATCATTGGCCGACATTGAGCCTCCCGGTTCGAGCACTACATGCCGATAGCGCATCGGGGCTTCTCCGGCGAGCAGATTGTCGTGATCGAACTGCACGAAGAAATCTTCAGCAATCACTTTGTCCCACAAATACGTGTAATAGGCTGACGAATAACCGCCTAAATGCCCGAAGGACGTATACATGTGGGTGCCCGGCATTGGGGTGAAAGGAGTGTAGCGTTTTGCGTCCTCACGGCAGACGGCTTCCGGGTCAACGTCTTGCGGTTTGCTTTTATACATATCGTAAGAAATTGCGGTGTATTCGGTTTGGGTCGCGACCCAGTTTCCCCGTCCGAATGCCGACGCCCGGTTCATACGCGCAACCAGATCAGCCGGAATCGGCTCACCCGTCTTGTAATTGCGCGCAAACGTCGCCAGCACTTGCGGACTACGCATCCATTCCTCGAGCATTTGCGAGGGAGCTTCGACGAAATCTCCTTCCATGGTGATGCCGCTGATCCCCGCCCATTCCTGCTGGCCGCCCAGAATGTGATGCATCAAATGTCCGAATTCATGGAAGAAGGTCACGACATCTCCGTATTCCATCAAGCCGGGGTCGCTTGCGGTGGGAATCGGAAAGTTACAAACCAGAATCGCTTCCGGCAATTGCTTTCCCCGGATGCCGTCTAATACCGGAACCATTTCGGCATGGCTGAATTTGCCTTTTCTCGGATGCATGTCGAGATAAAACCGGCCGATTACCTTGCCATTCTCAATCACGTTCCAGGTCTCGACTGAAGGGTCCCACGCGGGAACGTTTTGCTCCTGGCGGAAGGTCACATGAAACAGCTTGGACGCTGTATCCAGAATGCCCTGCTTTACTTGGACGAAAGGCAGATAGGGGCGAACCGTCTCCGAACTGAAATCGTACTGCGATCGCCGAACCATTTCGCTCAGGTAAGACACCTCGTAATCTCCAATCTCCGTCGCCTGAGGATCTGTTTTCTGCTTTTCCGCCAGCAACATGGCGAACTCGCGCTTAACCAGAGGCCGCGTCGCGGTGTCCAACTTCTGAATGAAATCGCCAATGTTTTCGCCCTTTACAATCATTTTGTCGGCGGCATTGTAATCGGCCCACGAAGGGTAGCCCAGTAGGTTTGCTATGTCATAACGCGTCTGCATCATCTGTTGCAGGACGTCACGATTCTTCGGATAAGCCCGGTTATCAAGCGCCTCCCAGAGCCTGCGCCGCAACGCATCACTCTTGGCGAACTTCAACGCCGGAAAAACGTCGGGGTAATCGGTGGTGATGACAATTTTCCCGTCCGCGCCGGGTTTGTGGCGATCAATGTAATCCTGCGGAAGACCATCCAATTCTTTGGCGCTGTCCACTTCCACCGTCTTCTGGCCATCGGCGATGTTGCGGTCGAACATGGATTGCTCGTCGGTGAGCTGATCGTTCAGTTTCTTGAGGCGGGCGCGAGTAGCGTCGTCTTTGTCAACACCGGACAAGCGAAACTCGAGCAGTTGACGTTGCACATAATAGCGTGTCGCCGAATCGGCCTTCGAAAGATCGAGGCTGACCAATGCGTGGTACACGCTCTGGTTAAGAGAGAGGGCGGTGGCAACGGCACTCACCTTGCGTGTCATTTCCGTCGCATGATTGCGGAAATCTTCGTCGGGATGCACTTCCTGCATCAATCCCGCAAAATAGGTTGCGGAGTTAATCTGGTGAACCGCTTCATCGTAAGGGACGAGTGTATTCTCGATGGTTTTATCGCCCTTGACAGCCGTAATCTCATCAATCGAACGCTGTGCCGCCGCCAGTCGGTCGTTCTCAGTTTTCTCGAAGGCGGCAACGTCGGGCTTGGTACTCCACAAAGGCGGCTGAGATTTGGGCATCTCCTGAGCCGCGGCTGCGATAGCGCTCGCCAGTACGACGGCCAGCGCACAGTGAACAAAGAAGGACATACGTCTCTCCGTTATCGGGAATCGCAAGAATTTTTTAGGATTTTCAATATATATGGGATGCGCAAAATCTTACAAGCAAATCAAAGGCAGAACAGCAGGTGTGCTGAGTGTTATGTTATCGAGCTGCGCTCGAGAGGAAATTCACGGCTGTTGCATTGTCATCAGACCGCCCGTTCTTCATTGCCCCGTAGCATCTACCTGGATTCGTTTCAGGATTAAACCGTTTTGTAGATAGATCAGGCCCGAGAAATCGGGATATGCAACTCTCAGTTCCGATTCCTTAGCGGCGCGCCGCTCCTCGAGGAGTCTATACGCGCCAGTTTCCACCAAGTGACCAGTAAAGTCATTCCAAACGCTGCAGCGATTGACATCATGGGGAGGATCAAGCGTGCAGCGAACATATGCCCCACCATCCGCGCCGCCAAACCATAAGGCATCGCTCGGGACACCTGACGGACGGCTCTTAGGCTCCCGCGAAGCGGTCCTCTCGCACCCGCACAGACAAAGTAAGAAAAACAAACATCCCAGACTGACCCATGAGATTCCACGCATGTTGAATTGATTACTAATAATCTGATCACCGAAACCCAACGTGAGCGTGCCTTGGCTTAAAAAGGAACGACCTTGTGCAGTCCCTTCTTTTTCTTCTTTTTGCTTGAGGAAATATAGCTGTCGTCAGCGGGATCCTGAGACGCAGCCGCAGCATCAGTTTTCGTGTCAGTTGCCGCATCGGAATTAGCCTGCGTAATTTCATTCACCTGTGCCGGCGGCGTCGGGGGCTGTCCATTGTCCGCAGTCACGTTCGGTTTCAGCTCATTCGGATCAGGAGCTGCGTTCGGAGTTAACGCATTGGCATCACTCTGCGCCGGCGGCGCGACGGAGTTATCCACCACCGAAACATCGGCAGTTCCTCCAGTCACCGTGGCATCACTATTAAGAGGAGAATCGGATCGGGGCGCAGGCTGATCTGGCGCCGGCACTCCCTTAACGGTCTCCACAGACGCGCCCTCTTTCCCCGAGTCGCCCATGGCTGCGCGATTGGCTTCCCGCACCACTTCCCCCGCACTGGTCACTTTGGGTTCGACCAGCGCAGGATTGCCAACCGTCGCCGCTGCCGACGTGTCGGGGCTTTTCTCGAAAGTCCCCATCACTTTGGACACCGCGGTGTCTTCATGGCGGCTGGCTTCCTCCGCTTTGTTCTGCGCGACCTCCGCCTTCGTCGGTCTCGGAACTGGTTGCTTCAACGCTTCCAACCGCTTCTTCGCGTCATCTGCACTGTCCATCAGCGGATAGCGAGTGAGTATCCGGGAATAAGCGTCCGCCGCACGCTTGGTAAAATCCTGGATCATTCGAGACTTAACCACCTCGTTCCCTTGCTTGCTTCGCAAAACAGAGATTTCCCCTTCGTAGGATTGCCCCAGCAAATACAGGGTTTCGTCGGCTTTGCTGTACAAAGGATATTCATCCGCAAGCGACTGCAATCTCGCAATAGCGGCCGGATAAGATTGCCGGGCGTAATAAAAACGGCCAACGCGAAACTCACGCTCTGCGATTACTTCCTGAACTTGCAACAAACGCCTCTTCGCTTCGGGGACTAGTTTGCTGTCGGGCCATTGCAAAATCAGCTTCCGGTATTCATCTTCGGCGCGCACAGCATGGGTGTAATCACGGTCCGGCTTCTCCATCTGCCTGAAGTGGATGTTGCCGATCTTCAACTGGGCCTCGGCTGCCTCCGGCATGTTTGGAAAGAACGTCTCAAAGTCTTCGTATTGAGCCTCTGCCTGCGCCAACCCCGCCGTACCGCCCTCCGCATACCAGGAATCCGCCACCGCCAGCTTTGCGCGCGCAATGTACTCGGAGTCAGGATAAGCATTAATCAGAGTTTGCATATCCAGCCGCGCTGTTTCGAACTGATTGTGCTTCATCGCGTCCATGGCGCGGTCGAATAGTACTTTGTCGGGCTGCTTGGAACCGACGCTAGCCAGCGGGTTGCTAACCTTCTTGTTGCTGCATGCGATCGCAAATATGAGCAGCCCGAATAGAAATGCTGTTGTGATACGACGTGACATAAAATCCTTTAAGTCCTTTTGCGAATTGAAATACGGCTCGATCGCTGAACAGGTCACACTTTCAGCAAGCTGGCCTCATTGGCAGTCTTCAGTAAATTTTGGGCGTTAGTCTTTGGATCGCCCCGACCGAAGATAGCGTTGCCTGCGACTAAAATTTCCGCCCCTGCCCTAACCACCTCTACAGCTGTATCGTGCGCGATTCCGCCGTCCACCTCGATGCGGAAATTAAGCCGCCGCTCCCGCCGCAAGTCGGCTAGGCGACGGATCTTATGAACGGACCCGGGAATAAATTCCTGCGCCCCGAAGCCAGGATTGACCGACATCACCAGCACATAATCCACAATGTCGAGCACTTCGGTCAGAAGTTCCACCGGGGTCGCCGGATTGAGCACGACGCCCGCCAGGCAGTCATGACTCTGAATAAGATGCACGGTCCGGTTCAAATGCCGGCATGCCTCCTGGTGCACCGAAATCCAGTCCGCACCGGCATCGGCAAATTGCGGAATGAATTCGTCTGGATTCTCGATCATCAGATGACAATCGAGCGGCAGCTCCGTAGCCTTTCGCAGTGATTTCACCACGGGCGGCCCCACCGTGATATTGGGGACAAAATGCCCATCCATGATGTCCACATGGATTACTGAGGCGCCGCCTTCGGCAGCACCATGTATCTGCTCCGCTAAGCGCGCGAAATCCGCCGATAGAATAGAGGGGGCTAGCTCAATCAACCTGGGTTCCCGGGAGAATACTTAGGGAAAGTTTATCACGCGGGGAAGTCGGGGTTGTCGAATAATTGCCACTCTCTGCCTGTTCGCGGAGGTTTGGGCACGCTGGAATTTTTCGCGAAAAGCTGTGACCACGAAGGACACGGAGGAGCAGCGAAGCGAAATTCTGGGGGCATTCCTTTGTGAACCTTCGTGTCCTTAGTGGTTAACGACCTTATAATCCCCGACACAGGAAATATGCCTGCATCGCTCCAACTCGCGCCCGCTGCATTCAGCTTGGCCGCCGTCGCGTGCTGGGGCGCCAGCGATTTTATCGGTGGATACGCCTCCCGCCGCGTCAATGCTTTTCTGATTACCGCCATAGCTCACGCAAGCAGCCTGCTATTTGTTACGACAATTGCAGTGACGAAACATTCCGCCATCCCCTCCAATCGCAGTCTCGCGTGGGCCTTGGCCGCAGGCGTTTCCGGAGGCCTCGCATTGGCACTCTTTTATAAGGCACTCGCAAGCGGCCGAATGGGGCTTGCCGCGCCTGTTTCAGCGGTGCTCGGCGCCGCAATTCCAACTGCCCTTGGAATCTTTTTGGAAGGCATTCCAGGTCCGGTACAGATTGCCGGATTTCTTCTCGCCGGTCTTGGCATATGGATGGTTTCGCGTCCCGAACATGAAGGGCCGCCTGAAGGCATAGGGTTGGCGGTGCTCGCGGGAATCGGATTTGCCGGCTTCTTCATTTGCATTAAGCAGGCCGGAAACGGCTCGGCGTTTTGGATTGCTTCCGCCGCCCGCGTATCTTCTTTAATCCTCACCGGGTCTATCGTGCTGTTCGGTCGAATGTTCCGCGGTACGGACTCGTTCCGAACTGCCCTGGCTGTACTGGCCGGCTGTCTCGATGTAAGCGGCAGCGTAATGTTCATTCGCGCCACCCAAAGCGGCAGATTAGACGAGGCGGTCGTGCTGACTTCTCTTTATCCGGTAGTCACCGTGTTGCTGGCCCGAATTTTTCTGCGTGAACATTTCACCCGATGGAAAGGGGCCGGGATAATCGCGGCATTACTGGCCGTGCCAATGATTGCGTTCAGGTGATCTCGAGTTACCAAACACCGGAATTGTCTTCCTGAGCGACTGCTCTTCTTCGCTTGCGAAGAAGAACCGAGTCGAAGGATCTCTACTCCCCTCGATTTGCCGGAGACGTGGGTCTTACTTGATTTGCGAATGCCTTCGACTCTTTGAGTTTCCGATGCGGAATGTCAACTTCGCCCCGCATGACGTACAGTTTTATTAGCGTCCTGGCTGGGGTTCTTTTGAAGAAGGGGCTTGTTGCTGTTGCACTTGGTTCGGCGCTTCCGCCACAAGCTTGCGAATAAAATTTGTTGGGACAATCGCCGTCAGAACGGCTCGATCTTTGTGCTGCTCGACTTTCAAGCTCCCGAACAGCTTCTTCACGTCTGGATCTGATGCGCCCGAGACTGAGATCTCCGCAGATCCAAAAAGATTTAAGAACGTCTTAACTTTTTCCGTCACTTGCTGCGCTTCTTCTTCACTCCCCGTGAATGCCTCGGCCCTCAAGTGGACTGAAACTAGGTAGCGTGCTGAGCCGATTATCACCGCAGGTTTCGAGAATAGAAAAGACGAATTCAGACCAAGGGGATTCGATCCGGCCGCCACATCGCCGGCCGTCACATTCCCAGATGCGCCATAGGAAGACCCTCCGGTCCGCAGAATTGCCCACGCAAGACTCCCGAGCGGAACATGCTTGTAATACTGCCGCAATAGCGCTGGTCCGCCAAATGGCGATGCCAGCTTGCGCGAGCGCGAAATGATTCCGCGAATTACTTCGGGATCACTGGTGTTAGACGCTGCCACCGTGTCCACTCCCAGGATCGCAACCCGCAGCGTGCGCCCCGCCAGTGGAATGATGTAAATGTCCGTCGAACCGTAGTTTTCCATCGAGCTGGAGATTTTGTGCAGGTAGGCGCGCAACCGCTCGCCATCAATTTTTCCAACGAAAACTTCCGAGAACCTCGCCTCTTGCGAATCTCCGACCGCACTCCCTGCGTAGTGGACGGCAAAGGCCGCCTGATCGAGATCGCGCTCGAATTGGAACCCTGTCTCCCGGATAAATCGTTCATACTCTGGATCATGCGGAACTGCCGGCAATTGGCCGGTGATGTTCGTCCGCCGTATCCATTCCAGGTTGATATAAGCGAAGCCGTCAGCACCTGGCAGAAGCCGGGCTGGCTCCGGCGGCGCGTGTTTGCGGAGCACAACAAGAAATGCAACTGCCGCGGCAACCAGCAGCACAGCCAGGAAAATTGGGAGGCGTCGTTTTATACGCATGAAGAGTAGCTGCACCGTCGAGGGCAGCTATCCCAGAAGCAGTCTTTTCCTTTTCAGAAGACTAAGGAAGGCAACATAATAGCACCCAATGTATGTCTCGATGGCGAATTGAAGCTCGCCCGAAAACTGTGCAATGCAACAAAATGGTTGCAATTTTTCCTGTTTCGGTAGTAAAGTACAAGATGGACGCGGTAATTGGCGTTCATCTCGTCGTAAGTACTGCCAATCTTCCTTAAGTACTAGCTTAAGTACTAGAGTCGTAACGAGCTATCCCCCATTCGAGGTAGGTTCTGCCTCGAAGTAGGTTCGGAGAGACCCTATGTCGTGGTACGCGTACTGCCTTACTGAGCATCAAGCCCTACAAAATGGAACCCGCAGCCGCCGTCCTTTCCTGATGGAAGGAATTCAAGGCGTGAACGGCGCCCCCGTCCTCAGCTATCCCAGCGGCGATTTTGCCGTGATTGTCACGGAGTACGACCGCGCCGCCGCAAATGGCGAGCTCGAAGAAAAGCATGTGATTGAGCATGCCAGGGTGGTAAGCGTCTGTTTCCGCACCGGGACCGTCCTTCCCTTCCGCTTCGGCACGATTTTTGACACCGACGACGCCCTGCGACAAGCCGTTCGCGCCAATAAGCGCGCTTTTGGAGAGAGCGTAGCGAAACTTCGCGGCAAAGCCGAAATGCACCTTAAATTGCTGGTTCGCGACGGATCTCTTCGGCCACCGGTGGCTGACGTTCCCCTGCCTGACACAGTCGGCGGTGACTATCTGATGAAGTTGCGCGACAAAGCCTTCAAAGACCGCGAGCGCCAGACCAAAGCCCGGGCGTTATCCGTTCAAGTTCACAAACTGTTCAATCCGCTGGAAGAAGAAGTCAGCTGCAAGCGCGTTAACACTAACGGCATGTTGATTGACATTGCCCACTTGATTGACTCCAAAGCGGTGGAAAAATATCAGAACCGCTACACCAGCGCCGCCAAACAGCTGAAAAATTGCGAACTGGTGATCAGCGGCCCCTGGCCTCCGTATCATTTCCTGCCGGGGAAGCTGCGTACGGTAGCTGGGAACTCCTGAAGCTGCTCTTTTTAGATGACCACGTAGCCCCAGACGTCCCCGGGTGGGCGAGCAGCTCGCACGGATAATTACGATAGCTCAGCGGTAATCGCAACGTCGAGCTTTGAGTAGTACTTCTTGTCGTCGCTTGCCCCGTACTTCTTCCGAAACTTCTCGACCACGGACTTCACCTTTGCAGCGTCTTTGACGGGAACAGCCTGGACTTCAGCTTTTCTCCCGCCTGCTTCGATCCGAATCTCCGGGTTCTTGAGCACATTTTTGTACCATTGTGTATCGGAACCCTGCACCGGCAGGAGGTAAAGTTTGTGATCTTCCAAAGCGAACCAGATCGGGATCGAGATTGCCCTTCCTGACTTTCTGCCGGTCACAGTGATGGTAATTTCGCTGGATCGGGCAAGATGTTCTTTCAGGGATTCTTTTGGCGCAGCCATATCCGTTCCCTCCCCAACTATAAATTCCGGGTGGCCCATATCTCGCCGATTTTGCGAGATGTGGGATCCGGCGACGATGGAATTTCTTTTCGGACGAAGTGACGTTTAGCTGCGATATTGTTCGTCGGTGACGTGTTCCATCCAGTCCACCACTTTGCCGTCTTTCTTTTCCTGAATGGCTATGTGTGTCATCGCCGTGGTCGGGGTAGCGCCGTGCCAGTGCTTCTCGGCAGGCGAGAACCAGACCACATCACCGGGACGAATTTCTTCGATCGGGCCACCTTCGCGCTGAGCCCAGCCGCATCCAGCCGTGACGATGAGAGTCTGACCGAGCGGATGCGTGTGCCATGCCGTTCGCGCACCTGGTTCGAAGGTTACGCTCGCACCCTGAACCAATGCCGGATCAGGTGCTTGAAATAATGGATCAATCCGCACGGTGTCAGTGAACCACTCTGCCGGACCTTTAGTGGAAGGTTGCGTGCCAACTCTCTTTATTTCCATTTTTTAAGCTCCTAAGATCAATTCTGAAATTAGCTTGTCTCACAACTACACATGTAAGGGGAATCGGAGCCACGGGGTCTGGCGCGTTCTCATTCACATATCGCTTGTGAGTATTCTTTAGGCTTGCGCTCTTTCGCGGCGAAAGTCCCTTCAATGGTGGTGCCGTCTGAGAATTTGACCTCAAACCTTCCCGAAATATGAGAGCTGAAGAAATGTCCCAAAAAGTGAGGCTCCGAGTAATTCAGGACCCTGACTCGCGCTTTTTGTGCGTCCGTGCAGGAAATGGGGCCCGGAATGCTGCATACCTTCGCCACAGCATCCACCCAATCCGTGAGACCCGCCGGGCCAACCTGTGAGGGCATGAGTACTACTAATTCTTGTCCGTGTCTTTGTTTCGGGAAGTGAGTCAGGTATAGATGCATATCCGTTTCCCCGGCGCCGAATGGTGGCGATCCGCAGGGCACGGTCACACTGAATCCGGTCGCGTCGGCGCTCCACGCTGTTGCCGACCACAAGACTAGTAGGGTTAATAGGCAAAAACTTAGAAAAGTCCTCAACATGTCACCATTCGGATCCGTTAAATCAGACACGAGTTTTTCGCTAGTTTCTTAAACAGGTATTCAGTTTTTGCAGGCCACCCCACATTTGAAAATATCGTCCCGAAGTAGAGACAATCTCATCCAAGTCTCGGGGCTTGCCGTTTCCCGAACCCGGATAGACGACATAAGCTACCCCATGCTCGATTCCGCCGGTTCGAGGGTTCGAATCAATACCGAGAGCAACGGCCAGGGCAATCGAGCCTTCGCCCATCTCTAACTCCGGAGCGCTTTCATCCGCGACAATTGCGCCTACCACTTTTCCATTTTGAAGATTGACTACCGTCGCGAAGTCTCCGAGCTTGGCGTGTTTGAGACCTACAGGCGGAAGCACTACATAGGGAATCCTGGCGGCGTCAACAAATCGGCGCGGATCACGCTCGTTGGGATTAGTTGCGTCGAAAAGCGAAGTCATCGAGACGTAATATCCGGGCGCGGGATCACATTTGCCCTGCACGACCGGACGACCGCTTGGTTCGCCTGTGTCAGTAGCCAATGCCCACCAGTTGCCCGGATGACCTGCATGTTCAACGGTGTCGAGCCCCAGCCGATTGTTCGGGTGATAAGCTCTAAGCGCCCCGTCTGCGTCAACCGCCAAACCGGCCTCAAAAATAAGAGGTTCCGCATCCGACGAACCGCACTCCCACGCAATCGTGGAATGATGCCGAAAGAGCTTGATCTTATGAGAAGGCTGAGACCAGATCGATGGTTTCGGAGTTTGTGAACCACTCGCCACGACAACGGCGAGTGCGAGCAGGGCAAGTATGAATTTCACCGGTGCAGGGTAACACGGTCAGTCATGGCAAGCCTTACGTCTCGCACTGAACTTTGACGTTCCCCCTCGACCGTGACCTTGGCCCTGAAACTAAATCCCCCCACCCGCCATCTAATTATCAACAGGTTAATGGGATTCCGACCTGCCGTTTCGCTGGTGTATAATTCGAGGTTTGCGCTGATGAGCAGCTCACCGTCTCCCGTTCCCATCGTCTTATAAACAATTTTCCACGTCCTCCGCGAGGACGATGAGGTTATCCATCTTTGGCTCTCGATGACAAATATGATGAACTTAAAAAGCTGATTGATACAGGTAAAGAGAAGGGATATCTGACCTATGATCAGGTCAACGACCTTATCCCGCACGACGTGCACTCTCCGAGGACCTGGACGATCTGCTTACCACTATTGGTACGCAAGGAATTGATGTGCTCGAGGGGCCGAAACTTCCCTCGTCGGCGCTCGATAAAAAATTCGATGATGAAGAAGTCGGGGAAGATGTCGAACTCGACTTAACTCCCGGCGCACTCGAAAAAACTAACGACCCCGTAAGAATGTATTTGCGGGAAATGGGGACCGTTCCGCTGCTCACACGCGAAGGCGAAGTTGAAATCGCCAAGCGCATCGAACGCGGGCAATTGCGCGTTCTCAAATCTCTGTCTCGCTCTCCCATTGTCATCAACGAACTTCTGGCGATGGGCGAGGACCTCAAGAAGGGCGTCCGCTCCATCAAGGAAGTAGTCACGTTCGATGAAGAGGAAATCACCGACGAGATTTTGCAAAACCGCCTGGCCGAATTCACCGGGAAAATTGACGATCTAGCCAAGGCCTACAAAAAGGCTAACCAGGTTTTAGAAAAGTTCGCAACCGTCTCGCAGAAGAAGCGCCCGAAGGATTTCCGCCGCTATCGTTTGGGATCTGCGCGCGCGATTGTGAAGGTTTCGCTCTGTGTCCGGAAGCTGGGATTCACCAACAACGAACGCAAGCGGCTGATTGATCGCGTCAACAAAACGGTTGACACCATGCGGTCGCTCGATCGTCAGGCGCTGAACCTCGAAAAAAAAGCCGAGGCCACCCGCAGTGAGGATCAACGCAAAGAATACAAGCGGCAGTCGCGCGCGATTTCAGGCGAGCGTGAAAAATTAGAACTTGAAGCGGGCGTGTCCTTCCAGGAACTCAAGCGCACACAGCGCGAGATTATCCAGGGAGACATGGACGCCGAGCAGGCGAAGCGGGAGCTCATCGAAGCTAACCTGCGGCTCGTCGTTTCCATCGCTAAGAAATACACCAACCGCGGATTGCAATTCCTCGACCTGATTCAGGAAGGCAACATCGGCCTGATGAAGGCGGTGGACAAATTCGAATATCGCCGCGGCTATAAGTTCTCCACGTACGCTACGTGGTGGATTCGGCAGGCGATTACTCGTGCAATTGCTGATCAGGCGCGTACGATTCGAATCCCGGTGCACATGATCGAGACGATCAATAAGCTGATCCGCACTTCTCGACAGTTGGTACAGGAACTGGGGCGTGAACCGACCTCGGAAGAAATCGCCAAGCGCATGGACATTCCGGTAGCGAAAGTCCGGAAGGTTCTGAAGATCGCGCAGGAACCGATTTCACTCGAAACTCCAATTGGCGAAGAAGAAGATTCGCATCTGGGAGACTTCATCGAAGATCGTGCTGTCGTTTCTCCGGCGGAAGCGGTCATTAACGTCAACTTGAAAGACCAAACTTCGCACGTGTTGCGCACGCTGACTCCTCGCGAAGAGAAGGTCATCAAGATGCGCTTCGGCCTCGAAGACGGCAGCGAGCATACGCTCGAAGAAGTAGGCCAGTCGTTCGCGGTGACCCGCGAGCGCATCCGGCAAATCGAAGCGAAGGCGTTGCGGAAACTGCGGCACCCGTCGAGATCGCGGAAGCTGCGGGCGTTCCTGGATGGGGTTCGGGATTAGCGAAAGTTGGATTGCAGAATAAAGAGGGCGCGAGAAATCGCGCTCTTTCCTCTTTAGCGAGCTCTAAGTAAAATCGGCGCAATGTCCATAAGTACACTTCCCACAGCTGAGGCCCCATCGGAGACCCCGTACTTGGACATGCAGCGCCCGCTGCCGCCGCCTAATCGAGGGTACTCAAGAATTAAACCTTGGCAAGCCGTTTTTCTCCTTACGAGCTTGCTGCTTGAGGCTGTCCGGGTGGCCTATGTTCTTTGGATATTTGTGGTTCTAATCCACGAATCGGGCCACGTTCTTGCCGGCACGCTGGTCGGGGATAAGTTCGATTACATCCGAGTCGGTCCAATGCGAGTCGACCGAACTAAGAACGTCCGCTGGGAATGGCGATGGGGGAGCATCTTAACTGGGGAGACGCGCACACTCCCGACTTCGAAGACCGCCCTGCGCTGGCGGTTGTGTTTTTCCACCCTTGGCGGTCCCGCAAGCAATTTGATCTCGGGTTGTCTAGCTCTCCGGTTTGCCCCATCTGGTGATTCGTTCCTTTTGGCCTGTGTATACGTCTTTGTTGCACAATCCCTTTTTGCCGGCATTGCAAGCCTTTTCCCGGCCACTAAGTACGGCCAGATGAATGACGGGATGAGACTATATGCGTTGCTTTTCAGTCGAAAGAAGAGTGAGCGGCTCATCTCAATTCTGCGTTTTGCTGCTGATGTAAGGAAAGCAGAAGAGCCGCAGTTGCTAAAGAGCAACGAAGTCGGAAAGTGGGCATCTGTCGACGATCGGACTGGCGCTCAGGTACTCGCGAACTGGGCCGCGTATCAGGAATGTAAAGATACGGAAGATGGAGCTCAATACCTAGACAATTGCCTCGCGACTTGCTCGAGTACGACACCGGGATTTCGCGAAGAGCTTATCGTCGAGGCTGCCAAATTTCAGGTGCTCCGTCGCAAACGCGTCGATCTAGCCCGGCGATGGCTCGCATTGGACCGCTCGGATAAGCCGCGCCTCAACCGGCATTTCGCCGAAGGCCTCATTTTCGTACATGAGGGACAACTTGAAAGTGCTATTGCAAAAGTTGACGAAGCGTTGGGCTATATCGCGAACACCCCCGACACTGCGCTGCGCGACAAGCAGGAAAAGGCCTTCAACAAATGGAGACTCGAGTTGCAGGAGAAGGCTGCAGGCCGGGATGCACAGAACCAACCTGAGGTTACTTAACCGTAGCCTGATGCCGTAAAGGGCTCAATTCAATCCGAACGGCGCGCGCGATTTGTAATTGCGAGCGATTCGCAACACAGGAGAGTGTCCTCGCCACAGGGGTGGACGTTACGGAGGGCAGCGGGCTGAGATCTGTGAAGTGGTGCTGGCTCAAGCCGCCATAAATGGCCGCTCTTCCACGTGTCGCCCAAATCGCGGCACCCGACGAATATGGATACAACTCCGGTCTTTCAACGAGGCACGCACGGACCGGATTCATGCGAATGTACTCCGCGTGACCGACGTAGTCCCCCTCATCGCGAATACGATGAAAAGGGGTGTGCGTTGCCAAGTCACAGTTGTTATGAAGAATGTTCGATCGAGTCTCATCTCCGAAAAATGCTAGCTTCTCGCCATGGTTGTGTCTGTGACGTCCGCACATTCGGCTTGTGACGGTTCGCGCGCTGTGGCTTGTGCTTTTTAGGCGAGGGCTAAAGCCCGTGATTAAAATCAAAACTCTCAACGCGGCCATAAATGGCCGCTCTTCCACATGCTGTCCTGATCCGGTGCGGCTCTGATCCCGGGATCTCCTGATCCGAGTCTGAGCAAATGGCCAAAGAGCGGCTCTTTAGAGCCGCATCACCCGGATAGACCTCCATGAAAGATGTTGGAGTCGCGATTAGACGCGTTTGACCCTCCTCTTCACCTCCAATAAACTCAAAGTTCTAACAACTTCAGGCTTCGAAACTATGGCAGATAGCATTCATGTGAAGCTCCCCGACGGGAGCGTTAAGGAAGTTCCTGCGGGCACGACTGCGCTCGACATTGCGAAGTCTATCAGTCCGCGACTGGCGGATGCGGCGCTGGCGGCGAAGACCAACGGCGAATTTGATCGATCTGACGCGGCCGCTGGAAAAAGATACCGATCTTCGCATACTGACCGAGAAAGATCCCGAGGCTCTCGAAGTTTACCGGCATTCTTCGGCGCATCTGCTGGCGGCGGCGGTGCTGGAATTTTTTCCTGAGACCAAGCTTGGCCACGGTCCGGCGACCGAGAGCGGATTCTTCTACGATTTTTATCGTCCTACTCCGTTCACGCCTGAGGATCTGGAAAAGATCGAGAAGAAGATGCAGGAATTGGCGCAGCAGAATATTCCTTACGCGCGCGAGTTTCTGCCTCGCGAGCAGGGGTTGGCGGAGTTCAAAAAAGAAGGCGACTTCATGAAGTGCCATTTCATCGAGCAGTTCACCAAGCCCGATGAAAAGATTTCGATCTATCGCACGGGCAAGTTCACGGACTTCTGCCGCGGCCCGCATATCCCTTCAACTGGAAAAATCAAAGCATTCAAGCTGTTGAATATCGCCGGCGCGTACTGGCTGGGGGATGAAAAGAATCCGCAACTCCAGCGGATTTACGGGACTTCATTTTTCTCGAAGAAAGACCTTGAAGATCATCTGCACAGAATTGAGGAGGCGAAGAAGCGCGATCACCGCGTGATTGGGCAGCAGCTCGATTTGTTTTCGATTCAGGAACTGGCAGGGCCGGGGCTGATTTTCTGGCATCCCAAGGGCGGGATCATCCGCAAGGAGATGGAAGACTGGATGCGCGCGGAATACATCAAGCGCGGCTATTCGCTGGTTTACACGCCGCATGTGGCGCGGCGGCAGTTGTGGCAAACGTCTGGGCACGAAGGCTATTACGCGGAGAATATGTTCGACATCATGGAGCTGGACGACGCGGAATACCGGCTGAAGCCCATGAATTGTCCGTTCCATATTTTGATTTACAAGGATTCGCTGAAGTCGTATCGGGATCTGCCAGTGCGGCTCGGGGAATTGGGAACGGTGTATCGCTATGAGCGTTCGGGAGTGATGCACGGATTATTGCGGGTGCGAGGATTTACGCAGGATGACGCGCATATTTTTTGCACTCCGGATCAGATCGAGGCGGAGATCGAAGCCTGCCTGGATTTTGCTTTGGATGTGCTGAAGGATTTTGGGTTCGACAAATTCCAGACTGAGCTTTCGACATGGAATCCGGACGATCGCAAAAATTTTGTGGGCACCGAAGAGCAGTGGAATAGTGCGACGCAATCGCTGGAGAACGTACTGAAGCAGCGGAACATCGAATATAAAACGATTCCTGGCGAGGCTGCTTTTTACGGTCCGAAGATTGATATCAAGCTGGTGGATGCGATTGGGCGTCTGTGGCAGCTTTCAACCGTGCAGTTCGATTTCAATCTGCCGCAACGATTCGCTCTGGAATATGTCGCGGAAGATGGATCGCGCAAGCAGCCGCTCATGGTGCATCGAGCGCTATACGGATCGGTCGAGCGATTTTTCGGCGTGCTGATCGAGCATTATGCGGGCGCGTTTCCAGTATGGCTGTCGCCGGTGCAGGTGGTGATGATTCCGATTGCAGAGCGCCATGCGGAATATGCGCAGAAAGTCGCATCCGAATTGAAAGCGGCCGGAGTTCGGGTTGAAGTGGATGCGCGCAACGAAAAGATGAATGCGAAGATTCGCGAACATGCCATGCAGAAGGTGCCGTTCCTGCTGGTGGTGGGGGACAAAGAAGCGGAGGCGGGGAGAGTGAATGTGCGAACGCGCGGAAAAGAGAAGACCGAGGACCTATTGTCGGCAGAGTTCGTGGAGAAGATCAGGTCCCTCATCTTAGAGAAAAAGCCGACAATCTGAGGAGCGCGCAAGGAGGTTGGGGTGGAAGTTTCCACTGTGGCTGTCCAACAGAACTTCTGGTCAAAGACCGATTCGGAGTTGCTGCAAGTAGCGGCTTTTGGACAGGAATTAACCCCTGAAGCGCGTCTTGTTTTAATTCAGGAACTGCGAAATCGCCTTGCGAAGGCGAAGGAAACTCCCGAGACCGTGCAATTGGTTCATGGTTGGTACACGGTGGCAGCACCTATCGCAGGAATCAAGTTTCCAGCAATGTGTCCTCGATGTTGCAGATCAGAAACCAGCAGTTCACTACGTTTCGGATCGCCTGAGCGGCGTCGGTTTCATCGTTTTTGGTGGAAAACAACCAGCGTCGTCTCGTCCGTGCCGCACTGCTCCAATTGTGCAGCCGAACTTAAGCGGAGCCGCTTCATCTGGTCCTGTGTCGGCGGCATGTTTGGCATTCTGTGGCTTGCAGCCGTGATCTGGTTTCAAGTTCCCAGATTCGTAACCTACATTGGGTTCTTTATTATCGCACTGCCCGTTGGCTACTTTTATGATCGAACGTCTGCGGTAAAGCTGGGGGATCACGAGAGCGGTGTAGTCGAGTATCGTTTCAGATCCCATGAATATGCCAAGGCCTTTGCAGCATTGAACGACGTGCAGGCTGAGAACGCCGAAACTATCCAGACAGAGTTAGAAGAAGCGATATCAAGTCTTCGATAAGCTCGGCCTCGGGTTTGGCTCAAGAGAACAGCAGGTTCCTCGACTCCGCACGCCGATCCGCCTTCGCGGATGATCCCGCTCCGCTCCGAATGACATTTTTTGGGGTTTAGTTGGCGGCTAACTGATATCACATCCCAGCGAAAACCTCAGTGCGGCGCACATTTCGTTCATTCGCGAGGGCCCCAGCTGGGCGACTCGCCGTCCCAGGCGTTGTTGAGAGACCGTGACCGCATTGTGCAGATTCACGGCGCAAGGCGCTTTCATGCCGTCTTCGTCATCCAACACTACCTCGGACGGCACGCCGCGGATCGTAGATGTAATGGGCGCGACCGTGACGGTGGACAAATAAGTGATTGCGCTGCCGCGAGTGAGGACGACCACGGGCCGTTTCTTGTCCGGCGGTGCAAACCGGTAGAGCCGGACGTCGCCTCGAGCTATTCTGGAGGCCATATGGCCTCTGCTTCCCAGGCGAGCGTTTCGTCGCCGGCGTGTGGCCTTCGCGAATAGCCTTGGCGGTCGCGATCTTCCTTGGCCCGCACGTCCAATCTTTGAAGATGCTCCCGAAGCGCATCGCGCACTAAGGCGGAACGGTTTTTCCTGGTCCGGCGCGCGGCCTGATCGGCGGCCTGCAAGAGATGCTTGTCGAGGACGATCTGAACTACCTGCACACTGTGGATTATACTCCACAATCAATTACACACCCCAAAAAAACACGTATAAACCCGTTCAATTGCCGAACTAGGCCCGATTGGGCAATATCCGAAAGGGCTTTCCCTGAGGCAGCCGATACACCGAAAAATCCCGCTGATCGAGGGTAAAGATCGTGTCCAGCCCAGCTCGGGCGGCGAGATGGACCAACACCGCGTCTGCGAGTTGGATTCGGATGTCTCCGTACTTTTTCAGAATGGAAGCAATTGGCTTGGCATCGGAGACCGTTAGGGGCAACAGTTCGAGAAATCCGGTGTTGAGGCTGTTTAGCAGTTTTTGAACAGCATTGTTGTCCCGGCGGAGGAGCCATGCGGCTTCGGTGATCACCGGCCAGCATGTGAACAGAGGGCCGGGGAGATCATGCAGAGCTTCGACGCATGTACGGTGATATTGATCGCGGCGGCTGAGGATGGCGACAAGGGGGCTGGCATCGGCGAGGACCCGCTTCATTTCGCTTTGCCGAAGCCTCTCAAGTGTCGCGAGTTTGTGCTCAAGTCTCTGGGCGCATTCCGCACGGAACCGATGATTCCAGCCTCCTCTGCCAGTTCGTAGGCCGAGCGACCGCCCTCAGGATGTCCCAAATAGTTTTCGAGGGCTTGGCGAACAAGGTCAGACTCCGTCGTTCCTTGGGCGCGCGAACGGTTGCGCAGGCGGGCGGTGAGGGTTTGGGGAACGCGAACGGTTATGCGGTTTGATGCCATGTGTCTGACATTGTAATACTATTTGTCCGACACAGACAAATTTATCGAAACTATTGTTACACTACACACTCCCTGTGTTGATCAGCTCGGAAGTAAGTTAAGTACAACCCCAATTTGCCGGATTAAAGCCGATTGGCGCCCGAAACGGGCGTGAGCGCTCATGAAGTAAAGACCCGATAGGCGAATGTGGCTGTCTTGGGCGACAATTAGAGCGGATTAGAGCAAGGCTCAAAGCTTTGGTGCCGAGGTGAACAATGAATAAAAAAGTCGAAGGCGCTCCACAAATCGGCCCACATGATCCGGAACATCTGGGCAGCCGCCGTGATCCCGAAGAACGCCATACCCATCATGAGAGTCAGGAGCAGGAAAAATCATTTGATAAGACCCTGGCTGATTCCTTTCCCAGCAGCGATCCTTCGTCGTCAATTCCTGATCCTGACGGGAACGAGTCTTCGCAAGCGTCCCCCGCGGCAATTGATGGCGCGTTGCTGGTTGGGTTGAAAGAGGGAAGCTGGGCGGCAATTTCCATTGATGACCGCAACGTCGTGGGAACAGGTGAGACACAGGAAGAGGCTGAGGCGGACGCGAAGAAGCGCCACCAAAGCCAGATTCAATTAGTGCAGGTTCCCGCTCCAATGAAGACGAAAAAGGCATCCTGAGTGACGTTTGTTTGAAGGGGCGCAGCTTTCAGCCGCGCCGTTGGTCAGCTTTAGAATTACGGCATGCCTGAAGGCATGCCCTTCAAGACTTATGCCGTTAGGAAAGCGAAATACAGCGGGAGGGCAGACAAACTATTTCGGGTTCTCAAGCCACACATATTCGGGTTCCACCCAGATGGAATCCATGTAGCCTGGTTTCCCCAGCAGTTGTACGAGGTGCAGCTCAATCAGATCGAAGGGAAGTCCTTCAACAGATTTGAGGCCGATTACCGGGAAGGACTCGCCTAAGCACCTCTCGAACAACGCGCGAGCCTTTGAGGTTTGATGGAATGCCGATTAGCCTCACGGTATCTCCAACTTTCATGCAGAAGCCACTTCCTCAAATATCCAGGTTCTTGACGTCCAACGCGTTTTCTTCGATGAATTTCCGTCGCGACTCGACGTCTTCGCCCATCAGAGTGGTGAAGATCGTCTCGCATTCGGCGATGTCTTCCAGCTTGACTGAAAGCAGAGTTCGGCGCTCCGGGTCCATGGTGGTTTCCCAAAGCTGCGGAGCAGTCATTTCGCCGAGACCTTTATAGCGCTGCACGGTGAAGTCTTTGCGGCCTTCGGCCAGAACATATTCGAATAGTTCACGGGCATTTTGTTTTTCGACAACTTGTGCCTCGGCTGGCTTCTTTTTTGCGCCAGCTTTTCCCGGCGCTTCCGCAGAAGCTTTCTTGGAGCTATCGGCCTCTTCATTCTCAGCAGACTCGTCGGCTGCATCTGCCTTGGCGCCCTTGCTGATGGTCTCAACCATGAATGGAGGCTCCATATACGGCTCAATCTGCTTGAACTTCGAAAGCAATTGGCGATATTCCGCTGTGGAAGCCAGCTCCCAGTTGATTAAATGCTCGGCACCCTGCGAATTGACATATCGAACTTCCCACAAACTATGTTCTTCTTCGAAGCGGCTTTCGACTTCTTTGAAGGCGCGGGCTTTCTGTAGCTTCTTCAATTCCTTTTCCAGCTTTTCGATTTTCTTTGGTGGAGAGTTCTTCTCTCCCTCAAAATCAGCGCGCTTCGAAAGATCAAGCTTGGGCAGAAGTTCCGTCACCTGTTCGTCGCGCAGACGCTTTCCGACTTTGTCGAAGAATGTCAGATACTCATTCAGCACGGTGATGAACCGGGCGAGAGCCGTGCCTTCTAACTTCGCAGCACCTTCTCCGTAGCGGACGATTAAGCCATCGGACGCGCGCTTCACCATTACTTTGACAAACTCGCGATCGTCTTTGATGTACTGCTGCGACTTGCCTTTCTTGATCGAGTAAAGCGGCGGCTGGGCAATGAACACATTTCCGCGCTTGATCAGCTCCTGCATATGACGGAAGAAGAACGTCAGCAAAGCGTTCGGATGTGGCTTCCGTCCACGTCAGCGTCGGTCATCAGGATAATTTTGCCGTAGCGCAATTTCGACGGATCGAAATCTTCCTTCGAGATGCCAGTGCCGAGCGCCGTAATCATGGCGCGAATTTCCTCGTGGCCAAGCATCTTGTCGTAGCGAGCCTTCTCGACGTTAAGAATTTTTCCTTTGAGCGGGAGGATCGCTTGAAAACGCCGGTCGCGGCCCTGCTTCGCCGTACCGCCTGCCGATTCACCCTCTACCAGGAACAGTTCGCACCGCTCCGGCTGCCGTTCAGAACAATCCGCTAGTTTGCCGGGCAGGCCACCGCCATCAAGAGCACCTTTTCGACGGGTCAGGTCGCGCGCTTTCCTCGCGGCTTCACGCGCGCGGGCAGCTTCAATCGCTTTATTGATGATCTTTCGTCCGACGGTCGGGTTCTGTTCCAGATAAGCTCCGAGCCGTTCGTTCACGAATGCCTGGACGATTCCTGCGATATCGGAATTCAACTTGCCTTTCGTCTGGCCCTCGAACTGAGGCTGCGGAAGCTTTACGCTGATCACCGCAACCAGCCCCTCGCGCACGTCGTCGCCGGTGAGGTTTTCTTTTACATCCTTGAAAAGGCCCATCTGTTGCCCGGCATAGTTGATGGTGCGGGTGAGCGCGGTACGAAAACCCGAAAGATGCGATCCGCCATCAACCGTATTGATGTTGTTGGCGAAACTAAAAACGCTTTCGGAATACGCGTCGTTATATTGCAGCCCGATTTCCATCACCACGCCGTCGCGATCGGCTTCCATGTAGATCGGCTTGTCGTGCAGAACCTGCTTGCCTCGATTCAGGTGCTTGATAAATTCCGCGATGCCGCCGTTGTATTTAAAGTCGGAAGTCTTTGGCCCGCCGGTCTTGGCGTCCGTGGTGCGCTCGTCGGTCAGCGTAATCAGCAAGCCTTTGTTCAAGAAAGCAAGCTCGCGGAGTCTTTGGGCCAAGGTGTCGTAGTTGTATTCGCTGACCGTAAAAATGCTCTTGTCAGGCAGAAAGTGAACTTTAGTGCCGCGCTTTTTCGTAGCGCCGGCTTTTTTCAGCTTGCTGGTCGGCTCGCCCTTTGAGTATGTCTGTTCCCAAGTGAATCCGTCGCGCCAAATCTCCAGATCCAGATCTTCGCTGAGCGCATTTACGCACGAGACACCCACGCCGTGCAGTCCGCCAGAGACTTTGTAAGAGGAGTTGTCAAACTTTCCGCCCGCATGCAACTTGGTCATCACGACTTGGGCAGCGGCCACTTTTTCGCCGTCAATGTCCATCGAGTCCACGGGAATGCCGCGGCCGTTGTCCACCACGGTGATGGAGTTGTCGAGGTGGATGGTGACTTCAACTTTGTCCGCGTGTCCAGCGAGCGCCTCGTCCACGGAGTTATCCACCACTTCATAGACGAGGTGGTGCAATCCCATGTCGCCGGTCGAGCCGATATACATCGCGGGCCGCAAGCGAACTGCTTCCATTCCGCCCAGGACTTTTATCGAGTCCGCGTTGTAATCGCCGTTGCCGTTCCCGTCATTTGCGGGTCGTCCATTTTTGGCTTTTGTATCGGCTGGTACAGGCGTGGTGATCTCTTTAGTGGCCATTCAACTCCGCGTGAAAAATTGCGTTTTAAAGTGTCTTGATAGCGTTGTTTGCAGATCGCCGTTTGCTCACTCAAGCTACTGAAATTACTGGCACTTACAGCAATGAAGGATTTAGGTAATTATAGCACAGAGTGGATCAATTTAGAGACGAGAATCAGGCCCGTAAAGGCCGTATTTACAATACAAAATCTGTTAGAGCGGAGCTTGTTGCGTCTTCACCGCAAAGGTGACAGAACATGTTGATGGACACAAGACATTGTCGGTTCGGGCACCATCTGACGAGGTCAACCTGATAACATAGAGAGACCTAAAAAAACTAGGAGAACGTTCGGACAATGGGTGTACCAGTATCGCAAATGTGGACGGTTGTAACTTACGTCCTCGGTCAGAAGCTCGCACGGCGGAAGCAATATCCGCTCGTCCTCATGCTTGAGCCTTTGTTTCGCTGCAATTTGGCGTGCGCGGGATGCGGCAAGATCCAATATCCGGCCCATATTCTGAAACGCGAACTGACCCCTGAAGAATGTTTCCGGGCGGTAGACGAATGTGGCGCGCCTATGGTTTCCATTCCCGGAGGCGAGCCGCTCATGCATCCGGAAATCGGCAAGATCGTCGAAGGGCTCGTCGAGCGCAAGAAATATATCTACCTCTGCACTAACGCTTTACTGCTGAAAGAGAAAATCCACCTGTTCAAGCCAAGCAAATATCTCACCTTCAGCGTTCACATGGACGGGCAGCGCGAGCATCATGATTTTTCCGTATGCCGCGAAGGTGGATACGAGATTGCCGTGGATGGAATTCGCGAAGCTTTGAAGCTCGGATTCCGTGTGACGACGAATACCACGCTTGTTCGACGGCGCTGATCCCAATAGCGTACGCGATTTCTTCGATGAAATGATGGACCTCGGCGTCGAAGGCATGATGCTCTCGCCGGGATACTCCTACGACAAGGCTCCCGATCAGCAGCATTTTCTGGGACGCGCCCGCACTCGCAGATTATTCCGCGCCATTCTTTCCAATCGAAAGAAGAGCTGGAAGTTTAATCTGTCCCCACTATTCCTGGAATTCCTGATGGGCAAGCGTCACGTACGCCTGCACGCCATGGGGAATGCCGACCTACAACATTTTCGGCTGGCAGAAACCCTGCTATCTGCTTCAGGATGGATACGCCGATACGTTTCAGGAACTTCTCGATCGAGACCGACTGGGCGAATTACGGAACCGAGTCAGGCAATCCAAAGTGCGCGAATTGCATGGTGCACAGCGGATACGAAGCGTCAGCCGTCAACGATCAGTTTGGATCGCTAAGCGGATTTCTGGCAACCGTCAAAGCCACTCTTTTTAGTCGTTACCCTGATCGCGGGGCATTGAGGCTACTGGATGAGGCGTCAGAATCCCGAGTTCCTGGTCCCCTTGTGCAGATTGAAGCGCCTGACTCTTTGCAGGAAACTAACGCATGAAAGCTGATCGGGCATCCGACCCCGCGCCTGACAGAATACAAACCCCCTCCGCCAATCCAGACACGCTTGAAATCGCACCAGGACATGCACGAGAAAAACTCGAAGGCTGGATTCCGTCGCTTGCCACTGAAATGGAAATCCGGCACGCTTTGGAAAAGGCATTCGACTTTCGTGGTGACATCACGATCACGCGCAAAGACGGAACCAGGATCGAAGGTTACTTATTCGATCGCCGCAGCGGGCTGACGTTAGCCGATTCGTTTGTCCGCATCTTCGAGAAATCCAGCAATCAAAAGACTTCAATCTCTTACGCTGATATCGGCGCGCTCGCTTTCAGCGACCGTGACCCAGCCGCCGGAAAAAGCTGGGAAGCGTGGCTGAAGAAGTATCGGGAAAAGAAAGCTGCGGGCGAGAAGAATATTGCGTTACACCCCGAAGTCTTGGACTAGACGCGATCGTAACGACTTGGCACTTTTTCTTCGACCCTCTACTCCTCCGGCACAAACACCAGGCATACCGGCGAAGGCACCTTCACAATATCGCCCACCCGCTGCAACCTTCCGGTAGCGGCATCAACCCGATATTCAACGATATTGCCGCTATCCTGATTGGCGACCAGTAGGTGAGTACCATCCGGATCGAGCGCAAAATGGCGGGGAGTATGACCTCCGCTCGTCACTCGCTCAACCACTGTGAGTTTCCCGCTCTCGCGATCAACGGAAAATACAGCGATGCTGTCATCACCCCGATTTGAGGCGTACAAGAATTTTCCGTTTGGATGAATGGCAATCTCCGCAGCCCCATTAGCTCCAGTTGATCCCGGCTGCCGAGTTGATATTTTCTGTATGGCGCGAAAGGTTTCTTTGTCGTCATTTGCGAAAACTGTCACGGTAGAATCCAGTTCCCCTATGACGTACATATAGTTTCCATCCGCCGAAAAAGCGATGTGGCGTGGACCGGTGCCGGGGGCCAGAGTCGCAGAAAAGAAATCTTTTCCGTTCTCGGCGTGGCCTTCTGTTTCGGGCTGCCTGGGAGTTAGCGTGCCCTTGGTCGCGTCGAACTTGTAAATCAAGACACGATCTAAGCCGAGGTCTGACACGTACGCAAACCGGTTACGGGCGGAAGCCGCGATGAAGTGGGCATGCGGCGATTCCTGCCGGACATGATTGGGGCCGAGCGGACCGGTGTCCTTTACCACAGACGACGCCTCGCCGATGCGCCCGTCAGACGACAGCGGGAACACAGCGACGTTTCCCCCTCCATAATTGGCAACCAGAACATATTTGCCGCTGCGGTCGAACGCGATGTAGCAAGGGTCACCTCCACGGGACGCGACTTCATTCAATTGCCTTAGCTTTCCTGTTTTGCGATGAATCGAAAACGCCGTTACTCCGCCACTCGCCGCGCCTTTATAGTCGCGAATTTCATTTACGGCGTAGAGAAATTTGTTCCCCGCCGCGACGGCTAGAAATGAGGGGTTATCGGCTTTGGCAGCCAGTCCCAGCGAAGTCAGCTTGCCCGATCTCTCGTCAAACCGATAGGAATAAATCCCCTGGCTTCCGTCCTTGGTGTATGTGCCTACAAATAGAATGTATTTGCCGTCATGACCCGCCGCGAAATTTACGCCTTCGGCCAAGAAAACCGCGAATGCGAGCAGGACACGCGCGCGGGAAACTCTTTTCATTTTCCTCCCCCCAACTTTCTCGAGACTAGTTTTCGACCAGCGAAGCTCAGTTTTTCGACCAGTTCCGTTACTTCGTCCTCGCTGCCGCCGAGAAATGTAAATGACAAAACGTATCCTTTTTCGAGAGTAACCAGGGAGGTCTGTAGCATTTCCAGTTTGCCGCGTTCTTTGGTGAAGTCGCCGCGAACCATTTGTCTGCCATCTACAAGAAGATCGTAAGGCTCGTTGACAACCTTGAAGCCTTTGGATTCGGTCAACTCCGTCAGCGGCCCAAAATAGTCAGCAGAGGTCTTGAGGCCGGGATAGGAATCCACGCTCTCGGCGGCGATGATCACCGCAGAATTAATCGTCTCGCCGCTTGCCGCCGGAGGCCTTTCAAAAATTGCCAGCAAGACTTTTGATTTGTCGGTGTCCGTATCCTCGCGCATATCCGCTGTGCGATCCACCCATCCGAATGGCAGTTGGAAAGAAAAATGAAAATAATTATTGCGATAGATGTTGTTAGTGATTGAACCAGGTTCCGGCAGACCTTTGCTGGTCGGCGAATGTTTGGAAGAAGGCGAGGACTGCTGGCCGAACAACAATGCGCAACCGAGCAACAACCCCGTCCATGCAATGACAATTCCAAACCGTCGCATGAATGGATGTTACAGGATTGCCTCGATGATCCAAGTTGCCAGATTTGAAGGCTGATCTTCAGGACATCGTTGGATCACGCTTGCCTTTAACCCTATGCCTAAGGACATGCACTTTCAAAGCCCGTTTAGAAAATGGAAACGATGGAACGATGTTTTTGTTAGTCAAGGGTGAGCGGGTTTGAATTTGTCGCAACGATCAAGAACCACGAGGGGAAGCAGAAAATCGCCGTTTCGCAAGAACCCAATCGGAGCTAGGGTGGTCAACCGCCTATCCGCAACCCACATTTCGACATTATCGGAAGGCTTCACCAAATGCATTGCGGAGACCGGCACTGGTAATTTGCTGCGGCATGGTAAATATGCCCCCGCATAAACCTCTTCTCCGTTCGCCATCTCGAGCCGGCAGTAGTTCGCCGTGCCCGAAGAAGATATGTCACAGCCGAACCACCATCCGTGATGCCAAGAAATTGGAAGGGCCGGCGCGTCAATCCAAACAGCATTTTCCGGCATGCTCTTCGGGCGTCGAGGCGGAAACACTTGGGCGCCCAGCCAGCTCACGCCCCCGAATAGCCAGAAGAGCGGAAGGGCAAAAAGATCGCGACTAATCCAAAAAACAGCCCGGGAATAAAATTCTGGCGACTCATTGTGTCACAGCGGCATTGTAAAGGACATGCTTCTGGGCGGTTGGCAAAAATCGCAATTACGCTCATTGGGTTTCCTGCCGTAATTGCTAGTCGGGCGTTGTCGTTCGTTCACTTTTGCGTCATCACCAACTGGCCGTTTTCAACCTTCATATCGCCCACGCTGTCCGGCAGTTTCAGGCGGTCTTTCTGTTCTCCCAGTCTTTTTTGCAGCGCATCGTTCACCAATGACACTGGCACATTAAGATCGCCGACTTTGAACTCGGTGGGATCAAACGTCGCATATCCGTCCTTCGATCCCAAGTGACCCGCGAGCGTCACATAAACGTCCTTGCCGCCGATCTTGGTCACGAATTGTCCGCGCGCCACGTCGCCATCGAAATTTACCTGGTAGTCCTTAACGTCCGGCTCTCCCGGCGCAATCGCCGCATCGGGGGACGAAGGAACCGTGCTGGGAAGATCGGATCCTGCCGCCGCTTGCATCGCGGAAGCCGGAATGGTGGACGCAGCTTGCATCAGCGCAGCGCTCACCTCGTCAGAATTAAGGCGAACTTCGGCTGGAGGTTGTCCCGGCTCCTTGGGTTGCTCAAACTGTTGGACCTTGGTTTGAAATGACTGTGCGTTGGCTGCGGCGACGGCAGGTAGCTGCGGCTGCGCCACGGGCTGCGGCTTCTTAAGAACCAGGAATAGCGCCAATGCCGAGGACACCAACGTAGCCACGCTGATTATGCGGTCAATCTTCCACTTTTTCATTGGTGTCACCCCATGGGTTCTCTATTTGGGGAGGATGCTTATATGCTACAGCTCAATAACGTACGTCCGGCATGACCGAGGTTGTTGGCCATGCGGCCCGCAAAAGATACTATGGGGCGGGTGTTGCGGCTCATCGTTTGCAGCAATGGGGTTGAAGGAATGGATCTGGCACAGCTTGAAGTCTTTCTGACGGTCGCGCGTGAGGGCCGCTTTTCGCGGGCCGCCGAAAAATTGCATCGGACACAGTCCGCGATCAGCCAAACGATACAAAAGCTCGAGCAGGATGTGGGTGAGCCGCTACTGGACCGCTCTTCTCGCGGCGGATTGCTGACAGACGCGGGAAAAGTTCTGCTTGACTATGCCGAACGCTTACTAAATCTGCGAGTGAGCGCCCAGGAAGCTTTAGTCGAATTGCGAGAGCTGCAAAAAGGCAAGCTGGCAATCGCGGCCAATGAATTCACGGCGCTCTATCTTCTTCCAGTTTTAGCCGAATTCCTCCGTTTGCATCCCATGATCAGAGTGATGGTTCAGCGCTCGCTTGGCAGCCATATTCCAGATGACGTGCTCAACCACAACTGCGAATTGGGCATGCTGACTTACGATCCGCAGGAACCTCTTCTGCGATCAACGATCGTTTATCTGGACGAACTCATTTTTGTGGTTCCCCCGCAACATCCGCTGGCAAAGGAGACTCAAGTCAGCATCCGCCAATTGGGCACGGAATCGTTCGTGGCCCACATCGTGCCCTCGCCTTATCGCGAAAAGGTGATTCAGGCTTTCAAGCAACACAAGACGCCCTTGCACATGGATATTGAGCTGCCCACCTTGCAAGCCATCAAGACATTCGTCGCTATGGGAAACGGCGTAGCCCTTTTGCCCGAAATCAGCGTGGAAAGCGAACTTGCGCGAGGCGAACTGGTGCGAATCCCGGTAAAAGAATTGCGCTTGCATCGCAAATTGCGGATGATTTATCGAAAGTCCGCCAGCCTTTCTCATGCCGCACGAGCTTTTTTGAGCGTTGCGGAGGCCATCGCAACTGAAAGAAAAGGCAACTACCGCTTTCAGCGAGAAGGTGCGGCATCCTCCAAAGTGACGTAGTTGTTTTTATCGTCGAAATTTTGCGATTACATAAAGCAATATCGAAAGCACGACACTCACCAGGATCGAAGTCGCCAGCGGAAAATAGAATGTTGAGTTCTTACCGCGATAAATGAAGTCGCCGGGAAGGCGTCCCAGCGGGACGTGGGCGCGCCCGAACAGAACCAGGACTATCCCCACGATGACAAGCGTTCCGCCCAGGAATATCAGGGTTTTGCCGAGTTCTCCCATGAAGTAAAGTGTAAATCAGCTACGAGAAGGAATTTGCTGGTCGGAGCACGTACGGTGGATAACCACTATGCGCGAGACCTTCGCGGTTAAAACTGGCTCAGGGTGAGGTCACGGTTGTGTCGAGGACAGGGCGCCGAATTTTAGGTAAGATTCGAGTTGAGCACTGTTTCCCGGGTCCTTTCTTCCAGCTTCCTTCTTGACAAAAATGTGCGGTGTGCCTAGAGTGCGAATTAACGTTTGTGCCGGAAAATATTTCTCACAGGTGCCCAGGCTATGAAGAATGTTTACGAAGTTTTGAGACAAAAAGAACTCGAACTTTCCAGACTGGAAAAAGAAGTTGAAGCGTTAAGGGTGGCCGCTCCGTTGTTGTCGGACGAGAAAGAAGCTGGCATGGAAGCGGGTAACAAGCCGACGCTGGCGACACCCGCACCGGCGCAGACGCCTATTCGGATACCTCAGCCCGCTGCGGTGAACGCCGTCCCTCCTCAACCCGCGCGTGCCGCCGGGTGGGAAGATACCGCGAAGCGCTGGCCGTAGGATTTCGGCATAGAGCCGGACACTGTTGCCCGCGTTTCATTGGCAATCGCGAATCACCGCGCTCGTCCGTACGAAGTTAGGTTGAAATTCCATCCCGAGCGAATCCCCACAACGATTCCCCAGTTAATAGCATCGAGAGCCATTCGTTTCTGAAATCCGCGCCAATGCTCTTGTAGAAGTCAATGGCCAGCTGGTTCCAGTCCAGTACTTCCCACTTCACTCCGTAGCAGTTTTGTTTGGTGGCCACGGCGGCGACGTGTGCCAGCAACCCCCCGCCAATTCCCTTGCCACGAAATTGTGGGCGCACGAATACATCTTCGAGAAACAACGCCGCTCGGCCCCGCCAAGTTGAGTAGACTTCGAAGAACAGAGCGTATCCGGCAGCGTCTCCATTCCATTCTGCAATGACGGCACGAAATTTTGGCGACTTACCGAAACCATCCCGGACGATATCCGCGTCGGTGATGGATACGTATTCGAGTCCATGTTCGTAATCGGCTAGCTCGAGGATGAGTGTTCTCAGCAGCGTCGCATCTTCGACCGTCGCAGGACGAATCGTGAGCATAAAAGTGAGCCTCCAGCCGGACATCATACGTGAAGCAGGTCCTGGCGTAACTTTCGACAGAAGGTCGTGGCTTCGACAAGAACGAAGCTGCGGGATAACATTCCTACGATGTTTCACGCGCTCAGTCTCCCCGCAAATGAAATTGCGGCACTATTCGTTGCGATCAGTTTCGCGGCCGGACTTAACGTGTATGCGACGGTTGCGACCTTGGGACTGCTGTCTCATGCGCATTTGCTTGAGCTTCCTCCGGGCCTTCACTCGGTAGCCGACTGGTGGGTCATTGGCGCCAGTATTGGTTTATTTGCGATCGAATTTGTCGCGGACAAAATTCCGGTTGTTGATTTGATGTGGAACGCCTTGCATACTTTCGTGCGTGTGCCCGTCGCCGCGCTGCTTGCTTATGGCGCCACATCGCAACTTTCTCCGCCGAAGCAATTGCTGGCCGCGCTGATTGGAGGAACTATTGCCCTCGCCGCTCATAGCAGCAAGACAGCATTGCGCGCGCTGGTAACGCCATCGCCAGAGCCGTTTTCAAATGCGGCGTTGAGTTTCGGAGAGGATACGTTCGCGGTAGGTTTCACCTGGTTCGCTACCGCACACCCCTATTCCGCAGCCGCTATCGTGCTTTTGTTTCTGACCATCATTATTCTTCTCGTCAGAAAAATCTCGCGCGCTATGGGTGGCATGTTTCACAGGGTCAGCGTGCCGCAGCCATGACCCGCAGAAATTCCCTCTCGCCTTGCAAGCTTTCTTCTCGCGTTAGGTAGTGTCAAGTTCTCTATTTCGTTTTCTGCGCGATCTTGGCAACATTCCTGTGTCTTCTAACAGTCTAAGAATATGAATAGAAATTCTCTGCCCCGAGCCAAAACGGTGACCTACGGCTGTCGGAA
Organism: uncultured Acidobacteriaceae bacterium; assembly: GCA_963796015.1. Taxonomy (GTDB): domain Bacteria; phylum Acidobacteriota; class Terriglobia; order Terriglobales; family Acidobacteriaceae; genus PALSA-188. Next base: position 54,269 of record CAWCJR010000004.1, read on the forward strand.
GCCAGATCGAATTTCGGGAATGTCATGAACGATTTATGGTGCGCGCCGCTCGCCATTCTCCTCATTGCCGGTGCTCTGTCTGCTCAGGAACCTGCCATAACTTCCGGGACGCCGGTTGATCAGGACACACTCAATCAGTGGCTTCATAATACAGACCCGCGCTTGATTGCTTGGGGGGCCGATTTCGCACGCCGCAGGCATGAGGCGAAAATCATTGCTGAGATGCCAGAATTGCTCGAACACTGGACGATGCCGCCAGCTTACGGCGGGGACGATTCTCAGGCAGCACAGCGCCGCGCCATACTCGCCATTCTCGATGCACTGATTCAGGAGAACGCCGAGGTCCCGGTTCCGGCGATTGAAGCGATCGCCCCGACGTTCCCGGCCCAGGCTGCAATCCTCATTGACCGCCTTCCTTTGTCCGCCTCCCGCAGCACCCTGGATGACTGGACCTACGGGGCCACAGGAACTTGGAGCGGGCGCACACTTGCACGAATCGCCTCGATGATGATTGCGAAAGATCCTTTGACAAGTACCGCAGTATGGAATCTGAGTCAGGTCGAATTTGTCGCCCGCGTTGTCGACGCGTCCGAAGATGACGTTCACATCAGCATCCGCGCCGATAACACTGCGGTTCCGGCTTCCGGAGGAGGGACCTGCGGAGATTCTCTTGGCTACGAACTCACCCCGGGTTGGCCACAGGTTTATACGTATCTACTCGAGGAGGCAAACAATCGGGAAGTGAGCGGGCCAGTGCTCGTTGACGTGGACGGCGATGAAATATTTTCCCGGCGTATCAAGAAGAATGTTGGATCGGGAAGCTGCGGCGGCGTGGAAGAACTCAATCCTTCGACACGACACCGGCTTCTGGCGCATTGGCTCGGAATTTCCGAACGCGAGATGTCCTGGCAGCCGATCGATTCCTTCACGATAGTGTGGACCAACAACACCGCGTACCAGGGCCAGCTTGGTAAGATTATCGAATCGGAGCGGCGTAAACTTTATGCCACGGTTGAATCTTTGCGTCATCGAGGCTTTCTGAGGAAAGACGAAGTGGCAATGCCCCGCCTTATTGTGACAATCCAGTGCGACATGACGCCCTGCCCGCTCCAAGGACGTGCATCGGTTGCCCCCACTAGGGGTCGCCGATAACGCCCCGCGGTTGACTTCAGGTCGATTGATTTAGACGTAAGGGAATCATGCCCAAGTTCTGTTCCCGACTCAATTCGCAACTAAAGAGCGGAGTGGCAGGAGCACTTTATTCTCTGATCCTGGTTTCCTCCCGCGCGTACCCTGCTTTGGTTACGAAAGGGGGTGGCGGGAGCTACATCCTATAGTGGGAATCGAGCGCCAATTACCGTAATATTGGACGTACAAAGACATTATCATCCGAGCGAAAGGTGAGCCGCATGCAGCTGTCTAAACACAAGGTATTGGTCCATTTGTTGCTCGGTTTTGTTGTGAGCCTTCCCGCGTTCGTCCAGGCGGCTGAAAATGGGAGTCAAGACCCCAACGTTACTTCTGAAACCCATTTTGGGTATCCCCAGGATTGGAGTTCGCGGCACATCGTAATGACCGGGGACGACGATTCGGCTGCACTAAAGGCTGGCGTCACCGAACCAAGGCATGTTTACAACATGGTCATGCGCAGGGCTGCGATTGAGGCGGCCAAGCGTGGCAGGAGAAAACCGCGTAAGAACGCGATGAAGGTTGACTGGGCGGTCTCTCTCGAAAACGGATTCGTTCCCGCCAATCAGTCTCCAGCCAAATATGGCTTTGACGTCACCAAAGAAAGTTGCAATGGCGACTACGTTGTCCTCGGCCTGACGGTCGTTTCCGGCGTTCAGGCCAACCTGGTCGGAATAAATAATCTATACACCGGTGCGAGTCCTGCCTGCAACGGCGGCTCGCCCTGGGTCTCTTTTGCCTACAACACGGTGACCCAAGGCGGGGGAAAGATTACGACGTCTCCGTCCATCTCGGAAGATGGCACCAAAGTAGCTTTTGTAGAAACGGCGACGGCCGGTTCGTATTTTCACGTGTTGGTTTTGCCGAACCCAATTCCGGCGCCACCGTCGCAAACCGGCACAGTGCGCGCTCCTGCGACGCCTTCGTCTTGCGCCAAGCCGTCAACGGTAAATTGCATGACCACAGTCCAAATTTCCGGCGCGGGCACGCCCACTTCACCGTGGATTGACTACAGCACCGATACTGCCTACGTTGGCACCGCGGACGGCAAGCTCTACAAGATCAGCCCGGTTTTTGGCGGCGGAACGCCAGTGGTTGCCGCGGATACTAATTGGCCCGTAACGGTCTCAACGGCCACCTTCAGCAAAGTACTGACTAATCCCACGGTGGATGATAATGCCGGAAGAATTTTCATCGGCGACGGAAGCGGCTTTCTGTATGCAATAAACCTAGCTAATCCGGCTAAAACAACGGCTGCCACGCTCTCGATTGGATGGACGACGGAAGCGCCCCCAGGGAATGGCATCGGAATTGTTGATCCCCCCATTGTTGTTAGCGATATATCCAATCCCGCCGTTGATCAGGTCTTCGCATTTACGGGATGCAGTATCGTTCCGAACATTGGTGGAGCGATAAGCCAGCTTCCCGCGAATTTCACCTCCGCCACGGTGGTGGATGCAACCGATACGGTTAACCTTGGATCGGGTTCAGGAAATGGTGACTGCACGACGGGCAATGTTCACGCCGGAGATTTCGATAATCAATTTTGGTTGAACGGAAGCGCCAAGGGACACATGATGGCTTGCGGATTCGTCTCCGGAACTGGAGCTGCACCATTGAAGCCATCAAATCCCAAGACGTACATGTTTCCTTTTACAGCAGGCATGCTTAACAACGCTACGTCTCCAACTACTAGTTGGGTGGTTAACTCTTCTCTCGGCGATGAGTGTTCTCCATTGATTGAGTTTTTCGATGGAACCACGGATCGCTTATTTTTCGGAGCCGGTGGCACGGGCGACGGGTTTGTGAAGAGTTCGAGCATCACCGCCGGACTTCCCGCTGCGACGAGTTGTTCAACCGGCAGCCCGACTTCGACCTGTGTCACCACGCCGAGTAAGCTCGGAGGCACAAGTAGCATCGTTGTTGACAACCAGGTATCGAACGGTGGAACCAACCTGTACTTCAGTACGCTGGCACCGGGCTCTGTCAATGGACAAAATTGCCACGTTGCGGGGGGAGCCGCGACTCCCTATTGTGCAGTCAAACTGACGCAATCTGCATTGCAGTAATTCGGCAAGAAAAAAGGCCGCCTAAACAAGGCGGCCTTGCGCATCTGCCGCGCTAGCGTCACCGCTACTTAAGTGAAACCGAACCGAAGGTTCCTGCGAGATTGTTCGCAGGACCTGCGGTGAAGAACAATTCATTCGTCCTTCCGTTGCTTGCTGTCCCACCACCGAATTCAATTCCCCAGAGCTGGTTGATGTGGATTGCGTTGCCGTTCGTATCTTTAATCGTGCCAACGAACTCGCCAGTGATGGCGTTGAACGCATTGATCGTTCCACTATTTGTATTGTTCGACACCAACAAGGTATTGCTGAGCGGGCCGAAATTCTTTGGCGCGGCCGCGATGCCCCAGGGCTGATTTAATGGTTTGCCTTGGGCCAAAGTCTTCAGCCACGTGCCGTCTTCACTGTAGATGTCAATAAATCCACCAGCCGCGCCGGACGCATCCGCAAATGCGATATACAAGAGGCCATTGAGGTCCTGGATACCAAACGGAGCGAAGCCCGCCGGAAGGCTCGTATCAGTAAACGACTTTACGAGGGTGAAGGTGCCGTCGAACATATCCACCTTGTTGTTCGCAATGTCGGCCGCAAAGAGGAAATTTCCCGAGGCATTGCTGGTAATTGCCAGACCGGTGTAGGAAGCGCCTCCTGCTGCGGGCACGACGATGATTGAGTTATTGGGGTCATTGCCCGGCGACCAGGCACTGATCGTTCCGTCGAGTGTCGCAAAGATGAAGGGCGCTGACTTTCCCTTCACCTGGAAATCCGCGGAGCCATTGAATACTATCCCGGTCGGCGAGCCAGTTCCGGAGCCGCTGGCAGAAGGAATCTCAACTTCCAGCCCCTGCTTAATGCCTAAGCCGTTATACAAAGTGCTCCAGCCGGAGCCTTGATCGGCGACCCAGAAGGGCGAGGTCGCGGCGCGCGCAAGCCCCCATCCATTTACCAACAATGGATCAATGTGTCTTGCCTGTCCTACTTGATTGGAATCCAGGTTGGTGAGTTGATATTGGGCGAAAGATGCAGTGGAAGCACAAAACATTACCACCACAGCACAAAACACGAGAGCAATGGAGCGGCGATGCATGGGGGAATTCTCCTTTTAGGTGCGGACTTGGGGAGTCAGGTCCGATCTGCGCGGCCATTGGACCGGCGTTTGCCTGAAGGATTCTGACCCAGCTTCGAATCCTAGCCAACACATACGCCGGATTGTCATCAGACTGTCACGAGTTTGTATATTTTCGTGATGTGGGCCGCAGTTGGCCGCGAAAGATGACCAAGGGCGTGGCCCAATAGGGGGTTACGGACACTTGCGGCCCGGGACTATAATGAATGCAGGATTATATTTCAATGCGGCTTCAACGGCCCAACTCGCATTTGCCTTTTTGTTGGCTGCATTTCCTAGTTTGCCCGCGGCGTCACTTAGCGGTGCTCCCTTCCCAGGTACGTCCCAGTCTCTTTGGTAGCGACTAGTTTCAGACCTCTCCGATTTTGACGGGCTCGCGCGAAAAATCTTTAAGCGTTTTCGCCCAGCCAGGCAGTTACCCGCTCGCAATCGTGATTTTTGGAGGATTTTATGGCAACCGCTACCTTAATTGGACCGAAGATTATTACCGCCCTTCCCGGTCCCAACGCAAAACGAATTCTCGCCGGCGATGAGAAATATATTTCGCCGTCTTACACGCGCTCGTATCCGCTGGTGGCAAAGCAAGGCCGCGGCATGATCGTCATTGATGTGGACGGCAACGAGTTCCTTGATTTTTCGGCAGGCATCGCGGTTACTTCGACCGGGCATTGCCATCCTGAAGTGGTTGCTGCGATCAAGCGTCAAGCTGGCGAGCTGATTCACATGTCTGGCACTGACTTTTATTATGAGAGTCTGGTCACTCTCGCTGAGCGGCTGACGAAGATCGCTCCCATGCCGGGCCCGCATAAGTTTTACTACGGAAATTCTGGCGCGGAAGCGATTGAATGTGCTCTGAAGCTCGCGCGCTATCACACCAAACGGCAGAATGTCATTGCGTTTTTCGGCGCGTTCCACGGACGCACCATGGGCGCACTGTCGCTGACTGGCTCAAAGCCGCAGCAAAAACGACGCTTTGGACCTCCGGTTCCGGGCGTCACGCATGTAACTTATCCTGACGTGTATCGCCGCCCCGAAGGGCGAACTGCTGAAGCGTTTGCATTGGGTTGTGCGCGCTTCATCGAAGACAAATTATTCAAGACCACGCTTCCTCCGGAGGAAGTGGCGGCTATTTTCGTGGAAACAGTGCAGGGTGAAGGCGGTTACGTAGTCGCGCCCGATATCTTCATGCGGGAACTTCGCCGCATCTGTGATCGTCATGGAATTCTGCTGGTTGCGGATGAAGTGCAAAGTGGAGCAGGCCGCACCGGAAAATGGTGGGCCATCGAACACACTGGCGTGCATCCTGACATCGTTTGCATGGCGAAAGGCATTGCTTCGGGTATGCCTCTCGGGATCACGATGAGCAAAGCCGAGATCATGGATTGGGTTCCGGGATCGCATGCATCAACTTTCGGTGGCAATCCAGTCTGCATTGCCGCAGCGCTGGCCACGATCAATGTGATTGAAAGCGAAGACCTCATGACGAATTCCACCGAGGTGGGAAATCACATGTTGAAACAAATGGCGGCATGGCCCAGCAAGCACAAGCTGGTCGGCGACGTCCGCGGACGCGGGTTGATGATCGGCGTCGAAATCGTGAAAGATCAGCAGACCAAGGAACATGATCCTGCCCAACGCGACCGAATTATCGAGTTGGCATTCGAGCGCGGAGTCTTATTCCTGGGATGCGGTCCCAGCACAATTCGAATTGCACCGCCGCTGATCGTGACGCGAGATGAAGCGGACGTTGCGATGCAAGTGCTGGAAGAATGCATTTCGATTGCGGAGAAACAGGCGTAACTCTCCGCGAGAAACTCTCTTGCTGCGAAATTTCCTACAAGGGCAGGTCCGCGCCTGCCCTTTTCCAAGCGATTTCCGATTGGCGCGGATTTTTCTGCGAAGAGACTGCTTCGACGTTGAAATAATCAACGAATCTAGTGTCAGCAACGGCTAATTCATTGTGCTCGTGAGACTTGCGCGCCTGATAGACGCTCTAAAACGCACGGGCACTTGTGACAGTGCGATTTCCGGTGTCTTTTCGATTCATTTCTGATCAGACCAGGAAATCCATGATCGTTGTAAGCCGTTAAAATCGTTACAGTTGTAGCCTCGTCTCGATTGTCGTGATCCTGGCCACCATGCTGCTATCCTTCAAAATCGTTGATTTTTTGTAGATCCGACGCCCGATTTGCTGAATCCTGGCAAAAGACTTAACGTTTCCAAACATGAAAGTTATTATGCTGGCCAGACCCGTCCGACTCAAGATCAGTTCGCCGCCTCCCACCAAACCATTGCCGATTGTCTTATTTGCTCTGCTTTTTGTCGGGACCAGTTTTGGCCTCGGCCAACCGCAATACGTCGAGAGTTTCTATCGAAAAGATAGTTTCCCAATCGTGCAGGGAAAATCCGTCGCAACTATTTCCATAGACTCGAACGATTATCCCGGCGTGGTTCGCGCGGTGAATGATTTGCAAGCCGACATTGTTCGCGTCACCAACAGCAAACCGGATGTCGCCAATGATGACAAAAGTTTCAACGGAGACGCAATCATCGTCGGCACGATTGGAAAAAGCGCAATCATTGACCGGCTGATTCACGAGAAGAAGATTGATGTGGGGCAGATCCGTGGGAAATGGGAATCATTTCTCATTCAAGTAGTGACGAGGCCCTTACCTGGCGTTTCGAGAGGGCTGGTAATTGCCGGCAGCGACAAGCGCGGCACAATCTATGGCATCTACGATCTTTCTGAAGAAATGGGAGTTTCGCCGTGGTACTGGTGGGCCGATGTTCCGGTGCAACATAAAAATGCGCTGTTCGTAAAATCTGGCAGATACGTGCAAGGACCTCCGGCAGTGAAGTACCGCGGCATATTTTTGAATGATGAAGCGCCGTCGCTCAGCGGCTGGGTGCATGAAAAGTTTGGGAACTACAATCATCAGTTTTACGAAAAAGTTTTCGAACTATTGCTACGCCTGAAGGCCAACTATCTCTGGCCGGCGATGTGGAACAACGCATTCAACGAAGATGATCCTCTGAATCCCAAACTGGCCGATGAATACGGCATTGTCATGGGAACGTCGCATCACGAGCCAATGCTACGGGCGCAACAGGAATGGAAGCGTCACGGCAAAGGTCCATGGGACTACACAACAAATTCGGACGTTCTGCGCCAGTTCTGGACCGAAGGCATCGAACGCAACAAAAACTACGAAAGTATCGTGACGATTGGCATGCGTGGCGACGGCGACAAGCCAATGGTAGAAGGCGGCGACATGGCTGCCAATGTTGCGTTGCTGGAAAAGATAGTCGCGGACCAACGAAAGATTCTTGCCGATCATATGAATCCCGATTTATCGGCCGTTCCGCAGGATTGGGCGCTCTACAAAGAGGTGCAGGAATATTACGAGAAAGGCATGCGCGTTCCGGACGATGTGACTTTGCTTTGGTGTGATGACAATTGGGGAAACATTCGCAGGCTGCCGACGGAGGCCGAACGCAACCGAAGCGGAGGGGCGGGAATTTATTACCACTTCGATTACGTAGGGGATCCGAGGTCCTACAAGTGGCTCAACACTAATCCAATCACCAAAGTTTGGGAGCAGATGAATCTTGCCTACAACTATGGCGCGAACCGCATCTGGATCGTCAACGTTGGCGATTTGAAGCCGATGGAATTTCCCATAGAGTTTTTTCTTGATCTGGCGTGGAACCCGGCAAGGTGGCCGAAAAATAGCGTTTCGGAATTCACCAAATTGTGGGCTGCCCGCGAGTTCGGCCCCCAGGACGCCCCGGAGATCGCGGATATTCTCTCCAAATATACGAAGTACAACGGCTGGAGGAAACCGGAACTTCTCGAGCCCGATACTTTCAGCTTGGTGAATTATCAAGAGGCGGATCGCGTGGTGGCGGAATGGAAGTCAATTGCACAAAAAGCCGAAGAGATATCCAGCCTGCTTCCCGCGAATGAGCGCGACGCCTTTTTTCAACTCGTCTTATATCCGGCGAAAGCTTCGGCGCATGTCGCCGAATTGTACGTTGCAGTGGGAAAAAATCATCTGTACGCCAGTCAGGGGCGCGTCAGCGCGAATAACTTCGCGGCGCAAGCACGCGCGTTGTTTCAAGCAGATGCCAATTTATCGAACGATTACAACCACATCATGGAAAATGGCAGGTGGGATCATATGATGGACCAGCCTCATATTGGGTACACATCGTGGCATGATCCGCCAGCAAATGTGATGCCAGCACTCACAGAAGCGAACGTTCCGCTTAAGCCGGCACTTGGCGTCGCAGTCGAAGGGTCGGAGTCAGCCTGGCCGGGAGCGCAGGGTAAGCCGGTGCTTCCCACGTTCGACGTTTTCAATCAGCAGCAGAGATATATTGATGTGTTCAATCGCGGTCAGACCGCTCTCGAGTTCGCGGCTACGACAAGCGATTCGTGGATTACCTTGAGCGCAACGCACGGAACGCTGGGCAAGGATCAGCGAATCTGGGTGACTGTGGATTGGCGAAACGCGCCGAAAGGATCGAGCAACGGCAGCGTCACCATAACCCGCGCCGGCGCGGATTCCGTTTCGATACGAGTAAGCGTGTTCAATCCTGCCGAGCCTTCAAGAAATTCCGTGAAAGGCTTTGTCGAGTCCGATGGCTATGTTTCGATGGAAGCGGAACACTACTCAAAGAAGATTGACGCCGGCACGACAGGCTGGGAAAAACTCGATGACTACGGGCGGACTTTATCTTCCATGACAATATTTCCTGTGACGGCGCAGAGCGCAGTCCCTCCGCAAGATTCGCCGTGCCTCGAATACAAAATGTATCTGTTCGATTCTGGCAAGGTTAATGTCGAATCTATTCTTGCTCCTACGCTGAACTTCGTTCCAGGACGCGGGCTGCGGTACGCAATATCGTTTGACGATCAGCCCCCGCAGATAATTGATGCCCTAGGCAAGAACTCGCTGGAAGACTGGGCGACCTCGGTAAAGGACGAAGTACGCAAGAGTGAGTCAAGTTACACTCTGGCAAACCCTGGATATCACACTCTGAAATTTTGGATGGTAGATCCCGGCGTTGTCCTTCAGAAGCTGGTGGTGAATCTTGGCGGGGTAAGACCAAGCTATTTCGGACCACCGGAGAGTTATTGCCCTGACTGCCTCGCCGAAGACGCTCAAAATTCTTTAGGTCAGCGACAATAGCTTGCGCTCTTCAATTGGTCGTCTCTCAGTCGGTCATTGAAGTTTGCGTCGCCGGTTGCGTCGTTCCGGGCGCGCCTGTCGTTTGTTTTGGAGCGTACTTCGAAGCGCATTTCGCCTGCAACTGCGTGGCATGGAAAACTCCGTCGCGACCGAAACTGCCTTCCGCGAGCGCCTGAGAATTGTCTTTAAATGTATCTGGAGGCGGCTCGGTACTGCTGTAGATCACGGGCAATAATTTGTCATTTTCCGCCAGCACGAACTGAACGTTAGTTCCGCTGCGTTTGATTGTCCCGGGCTGAACATTCCCGGCAACGCGCAACCGCTTGCTGTATGCTCCGTCACCCATGCCCCGAAGCTCTTTTATGGTGACGTAATAACTCTTGCTCTCACGCACACCGGTATAAGCCAAATAAGCCAGCGACAAGACTATAAGGGCAGTTGCTCCCCCGAATTTCAGGAACCTGGAAGTTTCGTTCGACATTTCGCGTTATGTATCCCCAACGCAAACTTTACGCCGTGCCGCCGGGAAGAATCAAGTTACGCTACTTACTATCGGGGCATTTATTCATGGTGAATTCAGGGGAATTTCACTTTCGTTCCGATAGAATGATGGTCTCCCGTTTGGATATTACAAACTCAGGACTTAGCAGCTTATGATTCATCCCTGGCACGATGTTACCCCCGGTGACCTGCTGCCGCAGGAATTTCAGAGCGTAATTGAGATTCCATTCGGCTCCAGCGTTAAGTACGAACTGGACAAGACAAGCGGACTTATCAAGCTTGATCGAGTTCTCTATTCTGCCGTGTATTATCCGGCAAACTACGGATTCATTCCGCAAACACTGGCGGAAGACGACGATCCGCTTGACGTTCTCGTGCTTTGCCAGGAAACAGTTGTGCCGCTAACGATCATCCATTCGAGGGCGATTGGCCTGATGACCATGATTGATGCGGGCAAAAAAGATCACAAGATCATCGCCATCGCCACCGAAGATCCTGAATTCAACTCCTATCGGGAGGCGCAAGAGATGCCACCGCATCGCATGATCATGCTGCGGCGTTTTTTTCAAGACTACAAACTATTGGAAGGTAAAGCGGTGGAAGTGGACGAGATACGTCCTGCCGCGGAGGCGTATCCGGTAATCAGCGATGCGCTGCATCGTTACAGCGAACAGCGCCGCAAGGGATTTTTGCAGGCCAAGCACTAAAGGTACTCGTAGGGACAGCCGCCCTCGGCTGTCCGGCCGAGCGAGACTCGGCGGATTTTGCAAGAAGGCTTTGCAGAACAATTGCTTTGGAGACCTCACTGTTGAGCTGCGCTCAACTGGACAGCCGGGGGCGGCTGTCGCTACGTGTTTTAGAAATCAGAAATGTTCTTCGGCGGGTTGGGCGGCGTCGCCTTCGGGACGGCCCGCGGCAGATTGAATCTGTTTATCCCACGGTCCGGCCTGCCAATTGTCTTTTCTCTTCTCGGCATGAATCCAGGGCGGCAAAGTGATGAACAGATTCTTTGCGATTCCGACCGCATACGGTTCATAAAGTGAGCGCAAATGGGCTAGCTTTTTCTCCGCCTCAGGAGTTTCCTTCAGACGAAGACCGCGTTTCGCAAAAGATTCCCGCAGGCGAATGAATTCCTCCGGAGGCAAGCGGTTCGAATGGTCGCTGGGATCGTATCGCGCGTTCACCACCTGCGCCAAATCCACCGCCGCATGCCGGGCCATTGCGAACGTAATTTTCGCCTGCTCATTGCGGAGCCCGTCAATTCCCGCGATGACCAAAGCTGTGGAATCGAGCATGATGGTCAAAGCTCCCAGCCAGGATTGGTTGTTGTGTTGCGAGCGGAAAAAACTAAGCGCGGGATACGAAAGGTGACTCTCCAATACTTCAGCAGCCCAGTGTTCCCAATCCTTAAAAATGTCGTCAAGCACGGCCTGTTGTGCGCATCCTCCCAGGCGAACCAAAAACTCGCCGGCCGTGGGAGGAGAGCCAGCGCGCGCATCTAACAGGGAAATCTCGATCTCACGTTCGGAAAAAGCCGAATAAATAGTCGGCAGATATCCAATCACGACGCCCAGAAAAGCAAAGCCCATGCCACCCTCAAGCACAGTCAGCACGCGGCCGGGGGTGGCGGTGGGCAAAATGTCTCCTAAGCCAAGCGTGAAAAAAGTTTCCCCGCTCAAGTAGAGCAGGCTCCACAAATTGATTCTTTCGCTTCCCAGTTGCACATGCTTTCCGAAGCCGTACTGCAAGAGCGCGAAGCCGAGAATCAAACAAAAAGCCCAAAGTGCCAGCAGGAAAATAAGCGATAACGGCCCAAAATAGCCAAGGAAATTCTCGCGGCGGCCAGAGGTTTTGATGTGACGCGCCACCGCCCTCCACGGCCGCCACGTGCGGCGATAGAACCACGCGGTTAGCCGGAAATGACGCTGGACGCGGCGTGGCAGAACGATGGTTTCGAACGCATCCAGCAGGACGCTGAAGATAAGAGCGAATCCGGCGATGGTGGCAATTACATACATTCTGGATCAGATGAGATTGCGTCCGGAATGGTAGCAGAATTACTGAAGGCGACGAATTCGCGCTTTGAATTTTGCATTTCCGGACGATCTGTTTGATCGCCATTTTGAGATTCTCAGAAAGGTCTCTGTTGTTGGCCCGCAACCCATTCCGCCTCTCGCGGTTCACCGTGACTGACGGCGAACAGCACAAGTTCGACCCGGCTTGAAATTCCCAATTTGTCAAAGATATGGAAAAGATATTTTTTGACTGTGCTCTCGCTAAGGCTTAATTCGCGCGCAGCCTCGCGATTGCTGAGTCCGTCCGCCACAAGGGCCACGACCTGCTCTTCGCGCGGAGTAAGCAACTTCAGTCCCATTGCATTGACGGTTCGCAGGGAAGGGACTTGAGTCACCTCCTGAACAAGCTGTTGCAGTTGTGAGGTATTGGCCCATATTTGCCCATTATGAACGCAACGAATGCACTTACAGAGCAGCCGGAACGGATAGTCGGAGAAGCAGAAAATGCCTTTCGCACCGGATCGGAAGGCGCTGACTACAATTTCCCGGTCATAGGCATCCAGGAGCAATATCTTGGGAATTTCCGAATGCGCGATGTGAAATCTGCGCACCAGCGCCATGTCTGGGGAACTATCTCTCGGATGGTCGAGATTCAAAATGGCGACCTGCACTCGCCCCGACGCAACAGCATCCAGAACTGCTTCTATGTTCATGGGACAGGAGGTCACCACGAATTCCGGGCGGCGGCGCAGCGCATTCACCAGTAGTTGGGACTGCATTTGATTGGAATCGGCGACCAGCAGGCCGATGGTTTCGGATTGACGGCGAGGCGGCTTTACTTTGGTTCTCATGGAATTGGGGTATTCATCGTACAAGCGTGACAGATTGAATTCTGTGATATAGCAACACGCGAAATTGTGCTGCCGGGAGTGGAAAACTCGGCCCGGAAAGCCCTTTTCAAGCACGATTGTGATTTCTAAATTGTTATGCTGAGCCTGAGCTTCGGCTCACGGAAGGTCAGATGTCGAAGCACCCCTACCCCTGCCAGTCTTCATCCATGGGAACCGTTGCGCGCTCGTGGATTTTGACGAGTAAAAGTGACATTGATTATTAGGTACTGGTCCTTCGACTTGGTTCTTCTTCGCGAGCGAAGAAGAACCGGCGCTCGGGATGACAATTGCTATTTCATTTTTTGGTGGGAAGACAATATCAAGTCCACTTTCAGGTGTACTACCAAAGTGGATGATTGAGTCGGCAGTTCTCCCTTAACTTTCCGTACAAATCTCTCGTGGAATGCTGCAAAGCCGCCAACCATGGCGGCTTTCAACGGCTATGCGGCCAGTTGGACATTTGCGCAGATCATCCACCTTCGTGGCCAGAACTTCCCATGTCTTGCTGGTTAATGTCCAGCCCAATAGATTGCAGGTACCGGAAATGTTCCGGCACTACGATCTGACGTGAAAACCAAAATCAGCTTCGGGTTTCAAAGGTTCATTTTTGCTCTTGCCTGCGGACTGCTCTCCCAGGCTCTGATAGTGGCCGCCGCTCAGGAATCGTCGCCGGGATCTACAGCGAATTCTGGACCGGCGCAGACCACGAGGCCCGATACGGCGGATGGCATCGGGAGTCCAAGCTCATGGAGCCCAGCCCTGACGGGGGAACGCCATCCGCTTTACCGGTTGCACAAAAGTGACGTCTTAGACATTAGTTTCACCTTCGAACCTGAATTCGATCAAACGGTCAGCGTGCAGCCTGACGGATTCATAGCATTAAAAGGGCGCGACGAACTATATGTTGAAGGATTGAGAATTCCTGAACTGCAAGAGGCAATCTTAAAGGCTTACTTGCCAGTGCTGCGTGACCCAGAAATCAACATTTTCTTGAAAGACTTTGAACGCCCATATTTCATTGCTGGAGGTGAGGTAGGCCGGCCGGGAAAATATGATTTGCGGTCCGATATTACGTTGACTGAAGCGGTTGCGCTTGCCGGCGGCTTTACCGAGAGATCAAAACACTCGCAAGTCGTACTCTTCCGGCGCGTGACCCCTGAAATCGTTGAGTCACATTTGTTGAACGTGAAGTCCATGCTCAAGTCGCGAAATGTGGAAGAGGATATTCACTTGATGCCGGGAGATTTCCTCTTTGTACCTCAAAACACGATTTCCAAGATAAAGAGATTCCTGCCGACATCGGACATGAGCCTTTACTCCGCTCCGGCAAAATTTTAAAACCTCGGCGGACATCTGAAGTCCGTAAAAAACCTATGACCGAAGATCTGATTGTGATTCCGAGAGCGGCATGGGCTCCGTCTCCAAGCTTGCGCGACGTTGTAGCGATTTTTTTTCGCCAACGAAAAATTTGGGTGATTTCATTCGCACTGATCTTTCTGGCGATTTTCTTCTGGGGAATATTTTTTCCCTCATATCAAGCGGAAATGAAGGTACTGGTTCGTAAAGGCCGGCTTGACCCGCTCTTAACTCCTACGCCAACGCAGTCGCCTCTCATTGAAGATGAGGACGTGACCGAAGAGGAACTGAACTCCGAAGTGGAGTTGATGCAAGACCAGGACATTCTGCGCGTAGCGGTAGCCAATTCAGGATTGCTTTCGGGATGGAGAATGCCCTGGAATCTCGGTGGCAACGACGAGATCAGACTGGCGCACGCAATGCGTCGGCTGGGCAAACAGCTTGATGTCGAGGCCGTCAAAAAGTCCGCGCTCATTACGGTTACGTACAACTCTTCTAATCCGGAACGGGCAGCCGCAGTTCTGCACTCGCTTGCCGCGGCTTACCTGGAGAAGCACCAGCAAATACGCAGGCCGTCCGGGCAATTTGACTTCTTCCAGCAGCAAATGCTGGGGTCTGAGCGCGAGCTTCACCAGGCCGAATCTCAACTCATGGATTTTTCTCAGATGCAAGGCGTCGTTTCGGCTGCGCAGGAGCGCGACGCAGCGTTGAAGAGACTGAGTGATGCTGATGCCAGCTACCGTGAAACGTCCGTCGCGCTCGCCGAGGCACGGCAGCGAGTTCGCAGTCTCGAAGCCAGCCTTAAGGTGTTGCCGGAGCGAACCACGACGGTAATTCGCAGCGCCGACAATCCGCAATTGCTGGGGCAATTGAAGATGAAACTGCTCGAATTGGGGTTGAAGCGTACCGATCTGCTCACCAAGTTTCAGCCTTCTTATCGGGTGGTTGAGGAAGTGGACAAGCAAATAGCGGACACGAAAGCCGCGATCGCGGCTGAAGACACTTCTCCCGTTCGCGACGTTACCACACAGCCAGATCCCAACAATCAATGGAGCCGCGCGGAACTGTTGAAGAGCCGCATTGAAATCGGCGCACTCGAAGCGCGTGCAAATGCGTCCCAGAGCGTCGTGGCGGAGTACCGGGCTACCGCCCAACAACTCGGCGACCAAGCGATCGAACAAGAGCAACTCATGCGCAGTTTGAAGGTTGCAGAGGATAAATATCTCCTTTACGAAGGCAAGCGTGAAGAATCGAGGATCGGCGACGCTCTTGACCAGGGCGGCATTCTCAACGTAGCGATCGCGCAAAAGCCTCGAGTTCCCGCCTTGCCACTGTGGTCCCTCTGGACGTTTGCAGCAGTTGGGCTGCTGCTGGGAGGGACCGTGAGCACAGGTTTGGCATTTACCGCCGATTATTTGGCTCCGGGATTTAGAACTCCGGAAGAAGTAACGGCCTATTTGGGTTCACCGGTGCTCGCTTCGTTACCGGGAGAGACCGGATTACCGCAGATGGAATTCGATGTTTGAAATATTTAACAGAACCTCACCAGAGAATTTGCGTCACTAGGAGTGATCGCCCATGAGCAGCGCGACGGTTCTTAACACCCTGTTTGGCTATGACGTTCGCGACAGCGAAACTGACTACCGGGGCGAAGAAAGTACGAGTACTCCCTCTGTCTGGAATGGCCGCCGCTTTGGACAAGAGCAAATTCGTTCTCTGGTTCAGCAGATTTTTTTCTCGGGCGGAGCTAGAACTCCACGGCAAGTGGTCTTTAGCGGGGTGGACCAGAATGCGAATGTCGAAGAAATTTGCTTGCAAGTGGGTCACGTCCTCTCCGCTCAAACCTCGGGAAAGGTTTGCATCGTGGATGCGATTCGCCGGCCGCTCCACATCAAGGAATCGGGTGATATCAAATCCCAGGTGTCAACCCAGCAAGGTCAGGAGTTTGATTGCATTCGCGATTCGGCTCTCATGGTGTCAAAGAGGCTTTGGCTGGTGCCCTCCGACGTTTTTTTTCAAAGTGAAAAAATCCTTTCTGCGGCATGGCTTCGTGACCGTCTGGACGAGCTTCGCCTTGACTTTGATTACTTAATTTTTCAGACAGCTCCTACCGGGCAGTGCAGTGATGGTGCGATTCTAGGCCATCTTTGCGATGGAGTTGTGCTGATGTTGACCGCCAATTCAACCCGCAGGATCACGGCCATGAAAGTGAAAGACCGCCTCTTCTCGGCAAATGCCCGCCTGCTGGGCACGGTGCTGAGCAATCGAAGCTTCCCAATTCCAGAAGGAATTTACAGAAGGCTATGAGCACGTCCATCACGGCATCGCTTTTCTAGATCAAAACGCTTGAATTCGAAATGAGCTATATGCAAACTTCGCACCGTCCCCAATCTAGACATCCTGAAGGGGAAGCCCTTGCTTCACGTTTTCTCGCAGCGCCTGCTATTAAGCAGAAAGTTGCGGCGCGTAGAAAACTGGAATCCGCGGTTGCGCAGGACCTTCCCATGCTGCCAGTTCAGCTCTTCCGCGCTACCGTCGTTCCCAAGCCTCGCGGTTCGCGATTGGCACGCCTCTCGAAAAGGACCATGGACATCGTCTTGGCTGCGTTGGGTTTGGTCGTTGTTTCACCGCTGCTGGCGGCGATTGCCGCTTTCATCAAGTTCGATTCACCAGGTCCTGTTTTCTACTCCGCGCCGCGGGCGGGGAAATACGGACTCACCTTCGTTTGCTTCAAGTTCAGAACGATGATCCACAACGCCGACAGCCTCAAAGCAATTCTCCGCTGTCAAAATGAGCGCCGTGGGGCATTCTTCAAGATGGCCTGCGATCCGCGCATTACGCGGGTGGGGAGAATTCTCCGACGTTACAGCCTGGATGAAATACCACAACTGTGGAACGTACTGATTGGCGACATGAGCCTGGTAGGGCCAAGGCCACATCCCCTTGATGATTGCCGCTTTTATGTTCCCCGGGATCTGCGCCGGCTCGATGTCATGCCGGGAATTACCGGACTCTGGCAGGTAACGGCGCGTATGGACCCATCCTTTCAGCGGAATATGGCGCTCGATTTGGAATACATCGAGCGCTGGACGCTGTTCATGGACATGCGGATTTTATACAAAACCATATTCGCGGTAGTGCGAGGAACTGGCGCGTGAGTCTTCCTTTCGCCGGTGGGACGGACACAAGTTGGGTCGTACCGAGGCCGCGGCCCGGCGTACGAGGGCGTGTAGCGCGAGTCGCTCTATTGTCTGTGATTCGTCCATTGCATGCGCTCTTGGCCGAACCTTCGCTCCTCTTTATTGCGACGCTCGCGGTGATGCTGTTCCGTCCTCCTGATGTGCAATTTTATTTGCTGGATCGAATCGCCCTTTTCGCACTTATTTTCGTCGTGCTGCTTCGGACACTGGCTTTGCAGCAACCGCTGCGGATCGCTGGTCCGGTTACGCTGCCAATGCTGGGTTTGTTGTCACTAGCGTTTTGCAGCGTTCTGGTGGAACCCTATGCGCCGGAAAATTGGAGCCTGTTCGCTGCTAAATGGCTGGTGCCATTTGTCCTCTACCACCTCGCGGGACTGGTTTTTACGGATGCCACTTCCATTCGGCGCTTCGAAATGTTTATGATCGCCGTTTTGGCCTATTTGAGCGTGACCGCAATCTTCTTTCTGATAGATGCGCGGTCGCTAATCTATCCCCGCTTTATTTTGGACGAAAGCATCGGTATGCACGCGGATCGCGCGCGAGGTCCATTCCTCCAGGCAGTCGCGAATGGGGTCACGCTAAATCTGCTGGGCTTGGTTGCACTCGACTCTTTCCGCCGGAAGCGCTTGCGCGGAACACTCGCCCTGATGTTTATGCTGGCGTTACCGCTGGCTATCCTCGCGACGAAAACACGGGCCGTGTGGGCATCCTTTGCCGCGTCCGTACTCTTGCTCCCGCTGCTCAGTTCGAGTGGAAGGGTGAGGCGAGCCTGCTTCTGCGTACTCATTTTCAGCACGGTTGGAATTGGCAGTTTCTCCCTGATGGATAACACGAACACTTCTTTCACCCAGCGCCTTCAGGAACGGGGACCGGTGGAGTTCCGCATGGGCATGTATGTTGCCGGGTGGGAGATGTTCCTGGAGAAACCCATTGCCGGATGGAGCGCGAACAGTATCCAACCCGAACTTGCTCGCAGAATCAGCAATTTCCATCCACCATTTTTCCTGTTTCATAACACGTATCTGGAGATTGTGGTGAGGCATGGGCTGCTGGGACTGGCTTTGTATGTCTGGGTGATCATTGATCTTTTCAGGTTGGGCAGACTGCGACGGAGATCCGCGCCGCTGGAGAACGACAATTTTCTCGACGCCGAGTTTCGCAAAATCTGGCCGTTCTTACTGGCCGTCTATCTGTTTAATGCGAGCTTTGTTGTCATGGGCTACCAATTCGTGAATGGACTGTTGTTCACGATTGCCGGGATCTTGGCTTCTCAAAACCGCCGATCCGACTCAATTCAGACCTGTTGCGCACCATCGCGATAAACATGCGCACGGTTGCCTATATCGCGAACTTATTTCCTTCGGCAGTGGAACCGTACGTTATGCAAGAAATTGCCGAACTACGGCGGCGCGGAATTGCAGTCACCCCGTGCAGTGCGCGACGGTCAACCGCATTGGATGACAGATTGAAATCGTGGACCGCAGAAACGCTCTATCTCCAGCCACTGCGATTAGGTCTTATGATTCGGGCTGCGTGGCTGTGCTTACGGAAAGCCAGAACACTTTGCGGCGTACTTCGGCTAGCATTATTTCAAGGGCACGAGCCACCCAGGCGGAGAGCGAAAGCGATATTCCACACGCTTCTCGGTGTGTATTTAGCCGTTCGACTGCGAAGCACCAGCGTTGAGCATATTCACGTTCATCATGGTTATTTCAGCTGTTGGATCGCAATGGTGGCAGCGCGTTTTCTCGGAATCACCTACAGCGTAACGCTGCATGGTTCCGACTTGATGTTGCACAAGGCTTATTTAAAAACTAAGCTCACCAACTGCCAATTCTGCATTACGGTCTCTGAATTCAATCACCGTTACATTCTGGAACAGTATCCCGGAATCAATCCAACGAAGATCTTTGTCCGCCGGATGGGGGTAGACCCGAAACCCATGCCGTCGCAGAAGGCGGACCAATCTCCGCTGATCATTCTGTCAGTCGGGCGCCTGCATCCTGTCAAGAATCACGCTTTCCTGATTAATGCCTGTGCTCGATTGAAACAGCGACGATGTTCTTTCGCGTGCCTGATGGCCGGTGAAGGGAAAGAACGGCATAGGCTCGAACTTCTTATCCGGAGCCTAGACATGGAACATCAGGTAATTCTCCTGGGACATCTTTCGCCGTCCCAACTCGAGCGATACTACGCGAACTCCAACCTGGTAGTTCTCACAAGCCGCAGCGAAGGTCTGCCACTCACATTGATGGAAGCAATGACCCGGGGAAAGATCGTACTCGCCCCGGCGATTACCGGAATTCCCGAACTGGTGAAAGACGGCGAGACTGGCTTTCTTTTTCGCGAGGGATCAACGGACGATTTCATCGAAAAAGTGGAGAAGATTTGCAGCTCTTCAACTGAGTCTCTGAACGGTATCCGCAGCTCGGCGCGCCAACTAATTCTAGAACAATTTGATCGCGAAACAAATTTAGCTTCGTTTACTGATTTGCTTGTGAAGCAGACCACACTCGCCGAAGAAATCAACCCGCATGAGAATTTTGTACTGCAACAAATATAACTTTCCCTTCAGCGGCACCGAGGTTTATCTCTTCGAGGCGATGGAACTCATGCGCGCGAGCGGGCATGAAGTTGCGCTCTTTTCTATGACTGATAAGCGGGGCAAGCCTACGCCCTACGATCAGTACTTCGTAAATTCCCTTGACTTCAAAAGCCCGAACGCCAGTCTGCTAGGCAAAGCCCGGCATGCGGCCCATGCGATTTACTCGACCGAGGCACGACGGAAATTACGAGGGATGATTCGGGAGTTCCGGCCTGATGTGGCGCACGTTCGAAACATCTATCACCATCTCTCCCCTTCGATTTTGTGGGAGTTAAAACGTCAAGGCATACCGGTCCTGTATCACGTAAACGATTTCAAATTGATTTGCCCGAGTTACAACATGGTGTTGCGCGGGAGCCCTTGCGAGAAATGTCATGGCGGCAGATTCTGGAATGTTGTGACTGAGCGCTGCTACCAGGGGCCAGCTGGCGCCCGCTGGATGCTTGCCGCGGAGGCTTACGTTCACAAATGGTTGCGAACGTACGAAAAGTGCGTTGACCATTTCCTCGCTCCAAGCCGGTTTGTGAAAGATAAGTTGACTGAAAATGGCTGGGATGAAAAGCGGATTGATGTGCTTCAACATTTCCAGCTCATTCCCGGCATAGCGACTACCAATTTGAGCGGCGAAAATACCATCCTTTATTTCGGCCGGTTGTCGCCGGAGAAGGGAGTCGCTGATCTCTTGCGCGCAATGCAACGACTCCCAGAAATCCGTTTGATCATTGCGGGAGATGGTCCTCAGCGTCAGGAACTTGAGGCGCTCGGGCGGGAACTGAATCTGAAGAATATCGAATTTAAGGGGCAAGTTGACGCTATTGTCCTGAACGCGCTGATCCGCGCCTGCCGATTCACCGTGTTTCCGTCCCGAGCTTACGAAACGATGGGCAAAAGTATCCTGGAATCTTTCGCGGGCGGACGTGCCGTCGTGGCCTCTGACCTTGGGTCACGACGCGAACTGGTGCACGAAGGGAAGACAGGACTTCTATTTCGGCCCGGAGATGTTGACCAACTGGCGGAAATCATCTCCCAACTTTACGCCTCGCCGGAAATTGCGGTTCGAATGGGAGGTGAAGCACGAGAATGGGTGCGAAAAAAACACTCGCAAGAAAATCATTTTGCGCAGCTGATCAAGATCTATGGCGAGTTGGCTGAAAAAAGTGGCCGCACTTCCAAGAAGAACAGGCCCTTGCGCGTCGCGTTCATCGGCGGCCGAGGAGTGGTTTCCAAATATAGCGGCATTGAAACTTACTACGAAGAGGCCGGGAAAAGGCTCGCGAGCATGGGACATGAGGTCACGGTGTATTGCCGCTCGCACTTCACTCCTCCGATGCGGACCCTGAACCATATGCGGCTGGTGAGATTGCCCACCATTCGCACGAAACATCTGGAAACTCTGGTGCATACGTTCCTGAGCACCGTGCACGTTATGTTTAGTGATTGCGAAATTGTGCACTATCACGCGCTGGGTCCCGCCCTTTTCTCATTTCTGCCCAGATGGGCGGGGAAAAAAACTATTGTCACGGTTCAAGGTTTGGATTGGCAGCGAAAGAAATGGGGCTGTATCGCTGCAAGAGTGCTGCGTTTTGGAGAAAAAGCAGCGACTCACTTTCCCACCAGCACGATTGTCGTCTCACAAACCCTCCTCAAACATTACCAATCAGACAACAGTTCGCCAACCTGCTACGTGCCGAATGGAACTTTGATTCGTCCTCTTAGTGAAAGCGGCCGGCTGAAGGATTGGGGGCTACAATCCGGCGAATATATTCTGTTTTTGGGAAGGCTTTCTCCTGAGAAGAATTGTGATCTACTGATCGAAGCGTATGAAAACCTCAAGCCATCCGTAAAACTTGTACTTGCGGGCGGATCGAGTCATTCGGATGCGTACGTTAGAGGATTGCGAAAACATCAGAGTGATCAAGTCCGAATTTTCGATTGGATGTCAGGAGAGGCTCTGGACGAGCTTCTCACCAATGCGTGCCTGTTCGTATTGCCGTCGGACTTGGAAGGCTTGTCGCTGGCCTTGCTGGATGCAATGGGCGCCGGGGTTTGCGTGCTCGCCAGCGATATCCCCGAAAACCGCGAAGTGGTGGACGGGGCGGGCTATACATTCGAACGTGGCGATGTGATTGCGCTTGAGAGAATGTTGAAATTGCTGATTGAGAATGCGGGCCTTCGAGAAAGCGCCGCGGAGAGAGCAAGAGAGCGCATTCAAAATCACTATCTTTGGCCGCAGATTGCGAGCCAGATCGAAGACATTTACATGGATGTTATGGACAGACCGCGCGACGCCCGCAAGCCTCCATTAGCAGTTGAGGAAGGTCGCGGCGCGGCGGGCCAAGTAGCGTGAAATCTCGGTTCTGTTACAAAAACAACGGAACATTCTCTTTCACTCCGTGAGAAACGCCTTTGGTTTGGTTTCGTACCTCGCATATCATTCCTGAATGTCCGCACTCCCCGAAAGTCCTATTGTTCTGAGCTTCGACGAGGCGCGCCACTTGGTGGAGGAACATGCCGCCAAATTGCATCCTCGCGGGAAAGAGTTAACTCCATTGCTTGGCGCCGTGGGGATGATTCTCGCGGAGCCTGTATTCGCAGATCGTGATTTCCCTCCGTTTCACCGCGCCGCGCGGGATGGATACGCGCTGCGCGCGGCCGACGTGCAAAATGTTCCGGCGACATTGGAGATCATTGGAGAGATCAAAGCTGGCGCCCGGGAAAATCCTGCGATGCGAGTCGAAAAGGGCCAAGCTGCCTCGATCATGACCGGGGCTCCGGCTCCGTCGGGCGCGGACGCAGTCGTGATGGTCGAGCACACATCGCGAACGGATGATAAACGGGTCGAAATCGGGAGAACGATTTCTTCAGGAGACAATATTGTTCCGGCGGGCTCGGAAGCGAAGCGCGGCGACCGATTGCTCTACCCGGGATCGCGATTGGATCATGCCGCCATCGGCGTTGCGGCTTCAGTTGGAAGGGCGCACCTGCTCGTATATTCGAAGCCTCGGATCGCGGTATTGGCGACTGGCGATGAGCTTGTGGACGTCTCGGTCCAGCCGGGTCCAACTCAGATTCGAAACTCCAATGGTTATTCGTTGGCTGCGCAGATTCAAGCCGCGGGCGGCGAGCCGGTTGTGCTTCCCATCGCTCCGGACGAGCCTGGGCGGCTCAGAGAGTTGATAAATGACGGACTGGAAGCCGATGTGCTGCTAATCAGCGGCGGAGTCTCCATGGGAAAATATGACTTGGTCGAGCAAGTATTGAAAGAATTCGATACTGAATTTTTCTTTACGTCGGTAAAGATTCAGCCGGGAAGGCCGGCAGTTTTTGGACGAGTGCCGGGTGTCGCGGGCGCTCCCGCCCGGGAAGGGACTTCCACCGGATATTTCTTCGGCCTTCCTGGAAATCCGGTCTCGACTATGGTCACGTTCGAACTATTCGCGAGGCCGATGATCGAAGCACTAGCCGGCATGTCGCCACGCAAACTTATTTTCCTGCACGCAAAATCGAAATCGGAAATCAAAACCAAGACCGGCCTGAAGCGATTCTTGCCGGCGATTCTCTCCGGTGAATTCGAGCATGCAGAAGTCGAATTGGCGGGCTGGCAGGGATCGGGAGACATTGCCGCGACGGCGCGAGCGAATTGCTATGTCGTGATTTCGCCGGATCGTGAGCGGATTGCTGCGGGGGAATGGGTTCCAATAATGCTGCGATAGACAATTTCAGCGGAGCTGCGCTCCGCGGGTCAGATGAGGGCATCTGCCCCTGGCCGTTCTTGTAAATGATTCGAGACGTGTTCCGATCTTGTCACTCACCACACTCTAAAAATCTCTTGCGT
Organism: uncultured Acidobacteriaceae bacterium; assembly: GCA_963796015.1. Lineage (GTDB taxonomy): Bacteria > Acidobacteriota > Terriglobia > Terriglobales > Acidobacteriaceae > PALSA-188. Next base: position 78,246 of record CAWCJR010000004.1, read on the forward strand.
TCCCAATCCACAGATGTAACGCTCACAGCGGAGCGAGCCATCCATGTGCTTTTCAGCGACAGCCAACTTTGTCGGTAGCGGAGTTCTGGGCGCAGTCGGCGTGGTCACGTTGACCAAGGTGAAGCACAAGCGGGAACTGCTTTTCGCGGCGCTGCCGGTGCTGTTTGCCATTCATCAGTTCATCGAAGGATTCGTCTGGCTCGGCTTCGACAAAGTTCTCTCGCCCACGGTGGCGCACGACATGGGCTCGGCCTTCATGCTTTATGCGCAGGGACTACTGCCGTTTTTATTGCCGCTAAGCATCTATCTTTTCGAGCCCGACAAGAAAAGCCGCGCCAGCATGCTGCCCTTCGTCGTGCTCGGCGTAGGAACCGCGCTGTACATACTATGGGCGCTGACGGCGTATCCGTTACAACTATTCGTTCGGGGAAACAGTATCGTGTACATCAATCAGGCGACGAACAATACGGCGGTTGCCGTGCTTTACGTGATTGTCACTTGCGGCTCGCTATTTTTCTCCAAGATAAAAATGATGGTAGTCTTCGGCGCGGCGAACCTTGCGATTCTCCTGGTGGTCATGGCATTCAAGCGCTACGCCTTCACGTCACTTTGGTGCGCGTACGCAGCAATCGCAAGCGTGATCATCCTCGGGTATTTCTGGAAGAGCACTGAAGAGCGGCCATTCCGGTACGCTTAGGGCGCGCTCGTGGCTGGAGCGACGCTTAATAGCCTTGCGCGATTCCCTCATATTTGCAATCCAATCGAATATCATCTTTCAGAAAGCAACGGGAACGTTTCATCCGATGTCCAAGAAATTGAAAGCCAAGTGGTGGGTTTGGCTCGGCCGAAGAAGAGCCATGAGTGGCGACTACCTCTCGGCCTTGAAGTATTTCCAACGTGTAGTCCAGTTATTCCCTGGAAGCGTTTTCGCCCTGTGCCATGTGGGGTACTGCTATTGTTGGCTCACACAGTATGAAGCAGCGGTCGCCACTTACGACCGTGTTTTGCAACTCAAGCCGGATTCAGCGTATGCCCACGCTCAACTCGGGCGACTCTTTGTCTATCTCGGAAGGGCTCGAGAGTCGGTGGACGCATTTGCTCGTGCGTTCCGAATCGATCCAAAACTCAGAAAAGACGCCAAATACCAAACATCGCTTGCCAGAGCTTACGGGCAACTGGGACAAATTGACAAATCGCTCGAAGCCTGCAAAGAGGCAACACTGCTTGAGCCAAAAGACGCAGACGCCCAACTTGGGCTCGGTTGGGCACACCTCACACTCGAAAATTATAAAGACGCCGAGAACGCCCTACGGAAGGCAGTCAAGCTCAAGCCCGCCGACGCAGAAGCCCAATATGAGCTTGGTTTAACGTTAGGCAACATGGAGCGTCATCGGGAGGCGGTCGAACACCTCAATAATGCAGCGAAACTTCGACCTGACCATATCGAAACATATAAGGCCTTAGGCTTCGCTTTCTACGTTCTCCAGGATTACAGAAAGGCAATAGAGGCGTACGAAGGAGCGTTAGCGCTTAACCCGGATGCCGCCGAAGTGTATTACAACCTCGGTATCGCCTATGGGGAGCTCGGCGAACACCTCGAAGAACAGAAGTGTTACCGAAAGGCAATCGAACTCAACCCTGAGGACCTGAGCAATTGGCGGAACCTTGCCGTTTCCTATTCTGCATCGGAGCAATACGAAGCCGCGATCCCCGTGTGGCAGCATGTAGCGCAGTTTCAACACGAGGATGGCACAGTTTGGGTTAGTTTGGGCTGGGCGTTAGGTCATCAGAAGAGGTTTTCTGAAGCTATCATTGCTATCGAGCAAGCGATTGCGAGAATAGCGAATTACGCGGAAGGCTATTTTAATGTCGCGCTCATGAACTTCCATCTGAAGAAGTCTGATGCGGCGCTTGAAGCGCTCGATCGTGCTCTAAAGTTGAACCCCGACTACTCAGACGCCATCGTCCTGACAGGCATGTTGGCGGCTGAAAAGGGGGATCATGAACGCGCCATTGAGCTATACGAATCGGTGCTATGCAAAGAACCGGATTGCGTAGAAGCATTGGCGAACAAGGGCGAATCGCTTTCTGAACTGGGCAGAGTGGAGGAGGGTCGTTCATTTCTCGAAAGAGCCGCTGCATTGAGGCCCGACGAAGAAGAGATTATTCATAGCCTTGCTGAAGTCTATATAAAGCTTGGCAGCCGAGATGCGGCGTTGGAACAGTACAAGAAATTGCATGACCGCGGCGATGAGCGCGCAGCGCAACTGCTCTCTGCCATTTCTAAACTTTCCGGACCGACGCATGAGACTTAGGAAGAAGCCACTACTGATTTCTCCGGTAGATGATGGTTTTGGGGCCGCCGTTGATGATCTTGAAATCTGCCGGCACCGTGAACAATGAGGGGTCCGGCTCCGCGCGCATGATGTTCGTTAATTGGAATGTCTGTTCTCCGATTCGCGGATCGTTCCGCTTGCTGGAGACAATCGTTTTGAGATCAGGCGAAGTCCATACTTCGGTAACGATAGTGATTGGTTGCTCGTTTCCTATTTGACCGGCAGGAATCGTACGCGTAGTGCGAACCCCATTTGCAACGACTCCTTCCATCGTTTGCGAGCCAAGGGACTCGGTGGTTGCTCCAGACTTATCATCCTCTAGATGTCTCGCGAGGGCAATCATGGGAGGTGGCGGCCCAGGAACAGGAGGCACACCGCCGCCGGGTGTTTGAATGAAAAACGTGCCGGAGCCCATGACCTCTTGACCAGGTGCTCCGTCCGGAGGGGTGGGATGTTTCCACGCAGTTTTGTCACTCAAGTTAAGGGTGTATGAAGTGCCCGCAACAGGGTCTCGGATGAATACGAGATGCGGGGCGTTCGTGGCGGAAAGATTGCCAATCGGCGGCAGAGGAGCGTCCTGCCGTGTGCGGCCCTGTGAATCCCGCGCGACCGTTCCGGTGTTGGTTTGAACGATGCGATTGCCATCCGCCAGGGTCTGGATGGACTCGTTGGTTGTCGTAGCGGAATAGGGCGCGCCCTTAATCGGCGCTGCTGGCCCTCTTTCGAACGATCCCATGATTTGACCGACGGGACCGGCGCTTTGATACATCACGTTGCCTGCATCCTGGGCGAATGCGCAGGAAGAAACTGCGAGAATAAGAAAGATCAGTGCGAGTTTCATTTGTGAAGTTCTCCTTTTCAATTCAGTGAAATCACGGCTGCAGACGAAGTCCTTGAGCCGATCCATCGGCCGCAATGTCTAGCTGAGCAACAAAGTTGATCCCCTCGGGTACAGCGCCAGGGGGAAACATAGCTTCCTCCGGGATGACGATCTGGATGGCGGGTCCAGCTGGCGTCCAACTCACATCTGGTGTCTTCATACGCGGAAGTGAGCGTTGTCGATGGACCGCATTGACGAGCCTTGGCGCAGTTTCTGGGACGATCGCTGGGGAGGCCACTGCCTCTTGCGGACGTACCGGAATTTGTTTGATGGGTGCGCGCAAGAAGAACACCAGGGACAGCGCTGCGGCCGCTGCAACGCCTGATAGGACAGGCACCCAGTGCCGTAGCCTTGAAGGCGCCTTTTGGTCGACAGCGGCGTCGCAGTAGGCGACGAGACTGGCGCTCACTTGCTCATACGCACCAACGCGCCGCCGGCATTCCGTACAGGCAAGGACGTGATGCTCGACATCCGCGGCTTCGCTGTCTGGGAGCTCGTGATCCATCCACGCAACCAGCTTTCCTGAATAGTCACACATTGAATTTCTCCGCTAGTTTCTTGATTGCGCGATCCACTGTATCGGCTACGGCGGAGGTTGAAATCCCGAGGACTTCGCCGATCTCGCGATAACGAAAACCACCCGCGCGAAGCAGGAGGCATTCCCGCTCGGATGCCGTCAGTAGACGAATCGCCCTTCCCAGCCGGCGGAATTTTTCCTTTTCGAGCACGACCTCTTCCGGCGTCGCTGCCTGCGAAATCGCATCGAGGTCGGGATCGAGCGATGTGCCGAAACGTCGATCATAAGTGTGCTGCCGATTTCTGGCCTGGTTATGTGCGACACGAAACAGCCAGCTGCGAATGTTATCGCGCGGCCCGCCCGAGACCAGGTGCTTGTGCAGGCTAAGAAAAGCGTCTTGTACGACATCCTGCGCTTCGTCACTCGAGAGCCCCAGGCATACCAGATACCGGAGCAGTGGTCTGCGCAGTTCGCGATACAGAGTGGTAGCCTCGCACGAGTCGGTCGCAAAGTGCGAGAAAGGCAAAATTAATGGTAAGGAATCGCCACTCATAAAAGCCTCTGTGTCGCGTCTCTATTCATAGAACAACTCAGGCTTCTGATTTTCCGGTTCGAAGGTCGGGTTATCCGAATCCCATATAGCTTCTAGTAAGATAATCCTTCTGCAATGCCCAAAAGACTCTCTCACTACGACCGCACCGGACGCGCCTCGATGGTGGATGTTTCCGCTAAGGCCGCGACGAAGCGGGTTGCCGAAGCCAGTGCCTTTGTTGTTCTGAAGCCTGCGGTGCTCCAAGCGTTGCCACAGAATCCTAAGGGCGATCCGCTGGAGGTGGCTCGCCTCGCGGGCATTATGGCTGCGAAGCGGACTTCAGAACTAATTCCGATGTGCCATCCTTTGCCGCTTTCGCACGTTGATGTGACTCTTCGGCTGTGCGAGAATGGCGTTTCTATTCACTCAAAAGTAACCACAACCGCCGTCACCGGAGTGGAGATGGAAGCGCTGGTTGCCGTCAGCATTGCCGCGCTGACCGTGTACGATATGTGTAAAGCGCTCGACAAGGGTATCGAGATTCGCGAAGTGATGCTGGAGCGCAAATCCGGCGGCAAGTCGGGCGATTATGTTCGCCCCGCCAAAAAATTATCGCATGGCAAATAACGTCAAGCTGCTGATCGTGGATGACAATCCCATGGTTCTCGGGATGCTGCGCGATGCGCTGGCTCCGCTGGCGATCGTCAGCACGGCGAGCGACGGCGCCGATGCGCTGCTGAAGGCAGTCGAAGATATCCCGGACCTGCTGGTGAGCGATTACCGCATGCCCGGAATGGATGGGCGGCAGCTGGTTGAGAAATTGAAGAGCCGTCCGGCGACGGCGGGAATTGCGGTGGTGCTGGTGGCGACAAAAGCGGACATCGCGGAGAAGCTTTCCATGCACGAATATCCGGTGGACGATTTTCTGGAGAAGCCGTTCTTCCTCAAGGAAGCCACGCACCGCATCAAGCGGTTGATTGACAAGATCGCGCTGGAGAAGATGGCGAAGTCCACCGCCTCTGATGGAGTGGTTCGCGGCAATCTTTCGCAGATGAATGTGATTGATCTGGTGCAGTCCCTCGAAATGGGGCGTAAGAGCTGTTCGCTCACCATGGTCAACGGCAAAGACAAATGCGAAATGTTTTTTCAGGAAGGCCAGGTCACGCACGCGGCGTACGGCAGTCTTACCGGCGATGCTGCCGTGTTTAAAGTTTTGAAATGGACCGGTGGCAGCTTCCAAATTAATTTCGAGGCGAAGACGTCGCAGCAAACAACCACCCTAAACACGCAAGGCCTGCTGATGGAAGGCCTGCGCCTACTCGACGAATCCAATCGCGAGAATGGTGGCGCCAAGCGCGAAGAGGAAGAAGATGTCCTCCTCGATTCATGAACTGACCGCCGGCGTCCTCACTGTCAGCGATTCGTGCTCGCAGGGCAAGCGCGTGGATCAATCGGGCCCTGCCGTATCCAATTTCCTGAAAGAACGCGGCTTTGCGATGGTCGCCGCCGAAGTCGTTCCGGACGAACAGGCAACAATACAAAAAGCGATTCTTGATTTGGCGGGAAAAGCGGCGCTCGTCGTGACCACGGGAGGAACGGGGATTGCACCTCGTGATGTTACTCCGGAGGCCACGCGGGCGATTTGTGATCGGCTGATTGAAGGAATACCGGAACGAATGAGATTTGAAGGCAGCAAGAAAACTCACCTTGCAGTGCTTAGCCGCGGGGTGTGCGGAGTGTCTGGGCGGACGCTGATTTTGAATTTGCCGGGAAGCCCCAAGGGCGCGGTCGAATCCCTCGAAGCGGTGATTGATGTGTTGCCGCACGCCTTGCAGTTACTTTCTGGAAATACTGGACATCAATAGTTCGCGTACACTGCAACTCAGTTCTTAGTTGCCAGTTCCAAGTTTGAAGACCATCAAACACATTCTTTCCCGCTACACGGCATTTCTCTGGGCGCTGCTCAAACCGCTAGGCGCTTGGGGAATCTTTGTGATTGCGGCATTGGATGGTTCTGTAGTGGGGCTTCCGGTAGATGTGGTGGTTGCGGGATACGTGTATCAGAACCACGCACGGCTGTTGTTGTACGTGCTCATGGCTTCTGCTGGGTCGGCATTCGGGAGCATTATTATTTATGTCATCGGATATAAAGGCGGCAAAGAACTGCTGCGAAAGCGCATTCCCGCCGAGCGTTTTGCGAAAATTCATAGCACATTCGAGAAACATCCATTTTGGAGTTTGATGTTTCCGGCGATGCTGCCTCCGCCGACGCCGTTCAAATTGTTTGTGCTGGCGGCGGCGGCATCGGAGATGGGATTCTGGAAATTCCTGCTGGCGATTTTTTCGGGACGGGTTGTTCGGTTTTTGATTTTATCGCTACTGATCCTAAAATTTGGGCCGGGATTTGTTCATGTGCTGGGAGAGATGTTCCGTTCGCACTTGTATTGGATATGGATTGTAGTGGCGGCGGCGTTGGTTGTCTCGCTGTTGATGGTGAAAAGAAGATCGGCCAGAAACAAACGGTCCGCCGCCGGGTCATAGATCGAATCGGTGTAACGAACGAGCAAGGAGTTCAAGTTCCAGATTTAGATTTTCTTTTGAAACGTGAACAACCACTCTGTGGGATGCGGGTGGCCGGCACGATGTCGCGCCCCATAAGGCATCGTCCCCAATCCCTGAGTTGCATCTACGCAGAGTATCGTGTAGGAGATCGCTTCGCCTTGTGCCGACACCTGTATTTTAGCCAAAAATGGCTCTGCGTACTCTCCACCCTGTTTCGCTTGGCCCCAGATCATTGTTCCCTGAACCATTAACTCACCTGAAGCAGAAAACATTGCGGATATCGGAACTATGTCATCCACCCAATAATAGCTACTCCACTTTTCATCGCCCTGAAGCAATCGCCCCATGAATCTGGCCAATGCCGAACAAACATCGCGTAGTTGGTTCGACTCAGATTCGGTGTCGTCAGAGTGAACGTTTCGATATGACGTCACGGAGGCGGCTAAGATTTTTTCGAGATTGAAGCATTCGTCAACTTCCGTTTCAGTCGCTCCTTGTGACTATCAGATCTGGGGTCAAAATCTCTCGATTTCAGTTTCTACGCGGCGGCGATGTGGTCACCGTCGTTACGGAATGCTTTCGACACGTGGAGAAGAACGAAGGGGGTTGCGAACATCACCGCGGTAAAGAATAAATCTCCAGCGACGGCGCGACGAAAGTACGGCACGCCGACGGCATAACACGTTATCAATCCCGCCACGGTCTTGGGATACAGGTCAGGCCAGGATGCCCAAACAGCAAAATTGCTCAACAGGAAAAAGGAAACCGAACTCGCTAGTGCTGCGACGATCACACGGACTGGTTTCGCATTCTCGCGAAGATTCGTTCCCAACCACAACACCGCCGCGTACCAGGCGAACGTCACATAGTGGTCCCACATAAACGGGTACGCATAAACGAACTTGGTGAGAATTACGTCCGAAACGGCCATCAAGAGCAGCGGAATCCAAAACTGCCGGCGTGATCCGCGGGCGCCAAAGAAGAGCAGTGCAGCGGCAACAGGAGTAAATCCCAGAGGATGAGACGGGATAAAGCGGAACAAGAATGCAAACAGAATGAACAAGTATGGCAGCATGGTCACCTCAGAATATGCGAAATATGATTGTGGCTCTTGTCGGGGAAGTCGTCAAGTTCGCGGGGGTTCTAGAGTACTAAATTCAGCGGCCTCTCGATCCCCACGTTTCTGATACGACGTTCAAGTTTCGATCCAGCTCGACTGTTGCGGAAAGCGTGCCGCGTCCACTCATCTCAGGATAGGCGTAGCGCAAATCCTCGAAGCGAACGATGTATCCCGATTGTCCATTCGTCAGTCCGGCAGCATTAGGCTCGATTTCAATTAAGGGATACTTTGCCCAGTCCAGATAAGCCCGGCCGAGATAGGAGTTCTTTGCGGCCAAGGATGCAGGGGTCTCTTCGGGTTTATATCGAATCTGCATCGTGCCCTCTGGATCAACTTCCGGAGTCAATGAATCCACGGGCACGGTCGCAAAGAAACCTTGAGTTTCGACCACTCCGTGCCAGTGAAATGGATTCCACCAATAAGGATAAGCCGAGGCGCGAATAGGATCGGCACTATGATAAAGTCGGGCCTCGAGGGCATTTACCGCGCGACGATGCTCATAGTCACGGACTCCCCAAAGCGCGATCATGCTGAGCAACGCGAGAGTGGCGGCCAGGCGTCCTTGCCGCCCTTTGGGCCGTGCGCCGATTTCCTGATTTACCAGTGAGAACAACAAGGGGCACAGCAAACCCAGGGTCAGGACAATCCAAAGAACTGGCTCGAAGATGAAAACAATGTCCCACGAATACCACTTTTCGGAAAAGGGCCAGAATGGACGGACTCCATAATTATTAGTGAAGTCGAGAAGAATATGAGTAAGACCTGCCAGATAGGCAAACAAAAATAGCAATCCCCATTTGGGGCGAAGATTCGGATTGTTGGTCTTCCGTCCTCGGAGACGCCAAACTAAATACATCAGACCGACCACCACCGCGGAAACCAGGAACAGTCCAAGAAAAGAGTGGGTGAATCCGCGATGATGGGCGAACCCGAATACGGGTCCCTTGAACCGGCCAAGGACGTCAATGTCAGGGGCTTCGGCGGCAAGCGTGACAGTCGCTGTGGCCAGTGCTGTTTTGCGATTGAGGCCGGCGCGTCCAAGGCACGCGCCCGTCAGGAAATGGGTGATTGGTTCCAACGGTTAGTATATGACGCGGATTGGAATTCTAGCTATCAGTGGGTGGGGTCTGGATAATTCAGTTCTCAGTTTTTAGTTCCCGGATCTCAGTTATGCGGTGCGAGCAGAGTGAAAGCGTCGGGCACGATAGAAATCTCGGCGGGTAAAGTACCAAGCAATTCGCCGTCAGCTTCCACAAAAATTCTCGATCCCTTTTCCGGAGGAGTTGATGCGGTGCACATAACCTTCTTTGTATCAGTCAATTCAATTCCCGACACGGCCCACCGCGCGCCAAACAATCCGCGAAAAATATATGCGAGATACAGCAAACGATTTTGGGTTTTGAACAACACCAGACGCAGATCATTTCGAGCGAGAGAAGCTCCGGGCGCGAGTTCCCTGAGCACGCCGCCAAATTGGGTAATGCGGACGGCCAAGAGCTGCGACACCTCTTCCCTGCGAATCTGGTCGTTTGCGGATTCGCCCCCAGGCATCTCTATCTTGAATGTTCTCATGTCGTGGGTAAGCCACAACCGTGTGGCCTTCAGATAATAGGCAAGCATCCCAAAACGGCCTTTAATGAGCACATTGAGTTTGTAGAACAGGTGGGCATCCACGCCTACTCCTGCGGTCACGGTGAAATAGCGGAAGGAGGAATGACCGGAAAGGTCCTGGAAACTAATTCTCCCGGCTGCGACGCGCAGGGGGCGGGAAACAAGCGCCGAATGAGCTGCGGGTACGGCAGACAATGGGATGCGAAGATCGTGGGCGAGCGTATTCGCAGTACCGAGGGGAATGATGCCGAGAGCAACTTGTGTTCCGACCAGTGCCTGCAAGACGTCGTGAATGGTGCCGTCTCCTCCGCAGGCAAATATCGTGTCGGATCCCTCGGCAATTGCTTGTCGGGCTTGCTCGCTCGTCCCCGCGGACGACGTTGTTGCCGCTGCGGTGGCATCGAGTCCCGCTGAACGCAACACTCCCAGTACCGCTTCAATTTCGGTGACCCGGCGCTTTGGACGCCGCCCTGAGAGTGGATTGTAGAGAAGAACTGCCTTGCGCATGGAAGGATGAAGGGTGAATTGTACTACGCACCGCTTAGTGGTCTTTTAATTCGAGGAGGATGCGCTGGCACTCTTTTCCTGCGGAGATCCAGTCAGGGTTTTAAGCGCCGTATCGGAACAGTGGACAAGTTTTTGCATTGATTTCAAAAGGGCGTCTGCTTCTTCTTTGCTCCCATGTTGATTTGCCAAGGCTACTACTCGATCCGCATTCTCACAAGTTGAACGGGCAACCTCGAGCAACGCAATTAAGGAGTCCACATGCAGCTTCCACAGTGACGGCGAGTTCCCGGCCCGCTTCAGTTCCTCAAGTTCAGTGGTCATGCGGGCCGTCACGGCTACGAGCCTCAATTGCACCCGCGCAATACTGGCCTGCAAACTTTTTTCTTCTAAATAACCGGCGCAATAGGCATCGGCTTCAGTCGAGGTCAGTGCCAGATTGAAGAAACGCATAGGAACAATCTGGCGGAATTTCGGATCGGCGACACGAACGAATACCCGGATGGATTCCTCAACTTGAAGAAGCTTCGCCTCTTCCGCGGCAACTTGCTGTGGGGTGAGCGCCGCTCGCATTGCCGGGACGTCAAGGATTGGCTTCAGAATTGTGCGAGGCTCGGCTTTCTGCGGCGGGGCACTCTGAACTTTGACTGGATTCCTTACCAGTTGCGGTACCCGTCGCAGTGGAGGCCTGCGGTCCAAAACCTTTTTCAATTGCGAAACACGCCAGAACTTTTGCAAAGCCAGTCCGTAATCCAGGCTCAACAGCTCGGGTTCTTTCAAGCTGCCAACGTCTTCGACGGTGACGTCAACTCCATCTACAGTTCCAAGAATGCTGCCGCCCTGCTGCTGCAAGGCTTCCGCGAAGTTCTTAATCTCGGCTGTGGCGGCGAGAAAGAGATCATCGAACTTGCGGCCAAAAGCAACATTGTATGGAGCAATGGTCGCCAGTACGCCGGGATGATAAAAAGAAGAATCGAAGGATTGTTTGATCTGGCGAACCATCGGGAGAGTGCCAGAATCCAGAAGCGAGTAGAGATCGCGGTAATCTTCAACCTGTTTTTGCAGGGAGTCGAATCGGCGCAGCAATTGAACATGTTCCTCTGGCAAGGATGGAACATCGGTATCCGCGAGGATTTCAATTAACGCGATTTCAAACGGCGCAAGGGGCAAAGAACCGTCCAAACCGTATCCTGTGCGCTCCCATTGACCCGGTACTCTGGGGCGGCGATAAAGAAACGTCGCAATCAGATCGGTCTTTTCGCGATTCACATCGCTGAGATCTTTTTTGCGGGTAAAGTAGCGAAGCATCGCTTCGGCAATTTCGGGGTCGGTGTCAGGGGTGAATGCACGCCGCAACATGGCGGGAGTGATCGCCATATCCAGCAGGCGCAGCCAGCGCCGCATGGAAGATAGCGTCTCCATCACGCCGCCATCGGTCTGCTGAAGCGAAACCGCCTCCAGTCCGGTGGGGACGGGAACTTCTCCTCCTACAGATTCCTGTAAAAGCTTCTCAGAGAAGCCCTGCACGGTTGCCAGAATGGCGAGTTCCCATTTCGGATCTTCGGCCAACGTCTCCCCTTGGGCCTTCTCGTCGAAGGTCCGGTAACAAAAAGGTAATACTCAAGTTAAGACTAACTTGATTGCATCCACAAGACTCTCTTAAGGGTGGACACTAAAGTTACATAGGGGGTCGGCGAGGGATTGGCTTTGCTCAGTCTAGTGAAATACGACGGTCTTGCTGCCATAGAGCAAAATGCGGTTCTCAATATGCCAGCGCACGGCGCGGGAGAGAACAATTTTCTCCAAATCGCGTCCTTTTTGAAGCAGGTGTTCCAGCGAATCGCTATGGGAGATCCGAATCACATCCTGCTCGATGATGGGACCGTCGTCGAGAACTTCGGTAACGTAGTGGCTGGTTGCCCCAATCAACTTTACTCCTTTGGCGAACGCCTGATGGTACGGTTTGGCACCGACAAATGCCGGCAGGAACGAATGGTGAATGTTGATGATACGGTGAGCGTACTGGTTCACAAAATTGGGACTGAGAATCTGCATATAACGCGCCAACAGGATTAAGTCTGGCATATGTTCGCTGAGCAAGGCTGTAATTTGTTTCTCGGCTTTTTCTTTGTCCCCGGATTCCGTCGGAACGAAGAAGAAAGGAATGCCGTAGAACTCAGTGATTGCTTGATTGTCGTGGTGATTCGAAACGACTAAGGGAATATCACAAGCCAACTCACCGCTCTTGTGGCGATAGAGCAAATCCACAAGACAGTGATCGTAGCGGGAAACCAATATGGCGATTTTAGGACGGCGATCCGACCAGGCCAATCGCCATGCCATTTTGGCTTCGGCGGCGATTGGCGAAAAATATCGAGGGAATTCGGCAAGATCAATATCGAATTCCGCCGGATCGAATTCCACGCGCATCAGGAAAAGATTCGATCCCTCGTCGGCATGTTCATCCGCGTGCAGAATGTTGCCACTGTGACGGAAAACGAAGTCAGAAATCATCGCAACCAAACCCTTGCGATCAGGGCATGAAATGAGCAGAACGGCCGAATTGTTCATATTGGTGAAGACTGGGCTTACATTCTATCCGTTTATTCTCCGCCAATTCTGAATCTCATGCCCGCTCTGAAGTTCACGCCCAGCGCGGGATACCCGGTCACTTCCTCATAGAATTTATCGGTGACGTTCTCAATATTCACATAGGTTGTAACCCGCGAATTCAGCGCATACCATCCGCCCATATCCAGACGCACGTAGCCCGGGCTGTGGTCAATGCCAAAGCCAAAGAAATCGGAGTCCGGTCGCCGCCCCACAAAGCTGGCATCCAGGTTCGCTCCCCATCGCGGCCTGATATAGGTGAACAGGGCCGTCGCCGAATTCTTGGGACGCCGGAGTAAAGCCTGTCCGGCGGCTAAAAGAGGGTCGCAGAAATTCGCTGGCGTACAGAGCGGAGCCTGAAGGATTTGCGTAGAAGTGTAGGTGTAGGCTGTGCTCAACGTCAGGTTGGACCAAATCTTTCCGTTGAGTTCCACTACGACGCCCTGCGCGAAAGATTTATCAATATTGACGTACTGTGTGATGAATGTGGTTGGATCGGTGGCCCCGTCTATCAAGTTATGGAACAGATTATTAAAGTAGTTGGCGCTCAAGGCGAATCTGCTGGCGAACAAATTTTGTTGGAACCCCGCCTCGAAAGAGCGATTTTTCTCCGGCTGCAAATTTATGTTGGGTACGCTGAACGGAGGGCCCGCAAACGTTTCCTCCAGGCGAGGCTCCTTAAATCCCGTCGCATAAGTAAACCGCAATCGCGTACCAGAAAAAAGATTGCCGCCCCGCGATGCCAGGAAGGTTAGCGCAATTCGCGGCACGCCAGTATTGCCAAATGCGCTATTGTGTACGAAGCGTGCGCCCGCAATCACGGATAGCCGGTTGAATGTCAGCATCTGTTGCGCATAAACGTCCTCGCTTTGACGATGGCCTGAACTCGTTGCGCCAACCGGCCCAACATTTCCATTTTCCTGCTCGAACCTGTACCCAACGGTGGTGTGCGCCCAGCTCCGCTCCGAGTAATCCCCCTGATATTCGAAGCCCGCGCGATTGATGTGTGCGATGTCGTCGTAGACGAAATTGATGTTGCCAAAGGTTGGTGAAATTCGTCCATCCGTCGGTTCCGGGTCAGCATTGTTCGTTCGATAGCGGTATTCAAAGCCGGTAAATTGATGCTGCCATCCTGAGGGGGCATTTAATGTGAGCGTGAGACCCGCCAACAGATTATTCAGCCGGTTGTACTCAAACTGGTCCGGCGGAATAATCTGGCCGCCGTTGAAATTCCACTCGTCCGAAACACCGCTGAAACTGTTCGCATGGCGTACGCGCAGACGGAGGGAGGTTTCGTCATTGAGCTTGACTCCAATATTCCCGCCTTGCAGCGAATTGGAATATTCGTTGTTGACGCCCTGTCCGCCGGTATTGAATTGATCCGCGAAAACGTCGTAGTCGAAAATGTTGCGAGCGCCGGCCAAGGACGCATAGCCATTGGCGGTCGAGAGATTGCCGCCATCCGCTCCGAAGCGCAATTCGGGAGTCTCCGTGCTGCCGGTGCGAGTTGATACCTGCACCACGCTAGTCATCGCATCGGAGCCATAGAGGGTGCTTTGCGAGCCGCGCATGAACTCGACGGAATCGGCCTCAGTAAGCGGAAGCGTGCCAAAGTTAAAAGTTCCGCCAGGTTCGTTTATGGTGACGCCGTCCACGATAACTTTGTTGTAGTTCGAGTTGCCGCCTTGAACAAAGAGCGACGCGAGCCCACCCCTCTGTCCAGCCATGTCCACGACGGCACCTGGAAGAAATCGAAGAGCGTCGCTGGCCGCGACTGGATTCATGAGCTGCAATTGGTCAGTGCCGAGGGTTTCAACTACGGCGCCGGAAGCTTCGACCGGCACCGGGGTGCGAGTGGCCGTCACAACTACGGTCTCGGCAGCGGGAGCCAGTCTCAGTTGCACGGTGACGGTGTCAACTGGCGGCGAAGGCAAATCGGCAGTCTCTCGCGCAAATCCCGGAGCCAGTATGCGAATTCGATAAGGAAAAGATGTCGCATTCTTGAACACCGCAATTCCCTCGGCGGATGTTGCTTCCACGTCAGGTCTGGCATCGTTAGGTCCAAACAGCTCAACCTGAGCGCCAGAAACCGCTGCCGATTGAGGATCTAGAACTCTGACTTTGATTTCCGTCGCGGACGCGACGGCCGAGAAGATAAGCAAACAAGCGAATAACCGGGCGAACGTCATGGCACTCCTCCTTTGACACGCGAAAGGGGTTGGTGTTGGCGGCTCGCACCGGTCTCCTGGCTTTGCGAGTAAGGATGTTCGCTGGAATTATTCCAGAGGTCAGCATCCGTCATTACAACCGGCCTTCCCAGAGTTTCCTCCAGTGGCGGCTGTACGTTTCCTCGCTTACAGTTGCGCGGCAGCGCGGGATTTGCACCCGCTTCCCATCTCATCGCATGATGAGAGTGCGCGAACCAATAAATTGTGAAAGAACGAACTCGAGTGCAAAATTTAATCGTTCAACGGTGAAAAAGTCAAACTACCCTCGAGCGCAAAATCAGCCTAGCGACCCCGACGCGGGACGCTCAGCCCATCCGGCAAGGGATTTGGAGTATTCTGGAACAGCACAAAGGAATTTTTGAAGATAGTTTGGGTTTGGAAGCCATTTCACTGTACGCTTGACCTTCTATGATTGAAAAGGATCGCGCCGCTGACGAGGAAAATAACGGCGGCAAGAATGGGAAGGGGAAAAAGCCCTACTGTAAACCCAGTTTCCGCTACGAGCGGGTATTCGAGACCCGGGCGTTGTCGTGCGGAAAGGTCAGTCGATTGCAGCAGTCCTGCCATTTCCGGCGGATGAATTCCTGATATTCCCAATTGAACCCTGGTGTGGAGAAGTTAAGTTGAGTGAGAAATACGTTTCAAAGAGTGACGCGATCGCGGCCCGCATGCTTGGAGGCGAGATGATGATTATGTCGGCCGCGGATTCTACTTTTTTCACGCTCGACGGAGTCGCAACTCTGATATGGCAAGCGGCCGATGGACAAACTCCGTTGTCGAAAATCACCGCGAGAATTTGCCAGGAATACGACGTGGAGCAAGAACAAGCCGAGCGGGACGCAGAAGAGTTCGTCACCGAGCTTTCGAAACATGGCATTCTGCTTGTTTCCGAGAACCCCGTACCCCGGCCCGCTCTGAAAACAGGTTGATTCCAGTCTTCCCAGCATTCTTGAGGACATTCCCGCCGGAAGTATGTTGCGCACTAAAGTTCGTGGCCCGTTGTGACCTTCGGCCACGACCATCTGCCTTGCTACTGTTGTACATGTATCAGACTTTTGTCCCGGGTCCTCCCCGAATTTGTCGCGCTTAACGCTAAATTCATTCAGCGAGATCTCTTGCGCGACCTCGAAAAACCAGTATGAGCACTGAACCAATACGAGTGCAGGAAGCCCACATTCAGGGCACTTCCGTTCGCGAAGTTCGGCTGGATAAGAGTCAGCAGCGAGAAATTCGGCTGAAGGAAATCCTGGACAAAAAGATCAGCGATCTTGGTCTCGCGATCGAATCGTCCGCATTGCATCGCTTCGTTCAACAGCTTTATCGCGAGCTCGAACGCAAAAGGATTACCAAGTTTCATCCTGTTTGTTACCTATCCGACGAGTGGGGATGCCCCTCCGGCGAGCCCGTGATCGGAATCCCCTTTTATCTCGCCAGCCCAGATCTTTCTTCGCTCGAAAAGGACGTGAACGATCTTGAGGATGCTCGCGAGATCATGATGTATTTGCGGCATGAGGCTGGGCACGCTTTTAACTATGCATATCGACTGCACCGCACACCACAATGGAAACAATTATTTGGATCGTTTCGGCGGCCTTATCGCGATAACTACCGGCCGGTTCCATTTTCGAGGAATTATGTGCGGCATTTAGCAGGATGGTATGCACAAAAACATCCCGATGAAGACTTCGCGGAAACTTTTGCGGTGTGGCTCACGCCCGGTTCAGGATGGCGCAAGCGTTACAAGAATTGGGGCGCAATTACCAAGTTGCGATATATGGATCGCATCGCGCGTGAACTAAGCGGCATTGATCCGGTCCGACGGCGAGGCGTTCCTGACGTAACGGTAGATGAGATGGAGTCCACGGTCGGGGAGTTCTATCGTCGAACAAGCGAGGAAGTGGCGCTGGGAGATTTGGCGCTGGATACGGATTTGCGGGATATTTTCAACGCGTCGAAAAGGCGCAAAACATCGGTGCCGGCGCAAAACTTATTGCGTCAACATCGCAAGTCGATCGTGGACAAGATTGCTTATTGGACGGGGGCGCAACGGCCGCTGGTGAGAAAACTCATTTCAGTAATCGAAGAAAAAACCGGCGAACTCGGATTGCTTGCTGATCGCGGTCGCGAATCGGAGCACCTTACGAATATCACTGTCTATGCGACGGCGCTGGCAATGAATTACGTGGCGCGCGGAAACTTCGTGCAGTCATGAGGTTTGACTAAATGGCTGACCGGCATCTGAAAATCACGGTCCTTTACGACTCTTGGGGAGACCCGGCTTCCGTGGAGACAACTCCTCCGAAGTTAGCAGAGCGTGTGAGGAATTCGTCCAAAAAAGTTAAGCATGAAGAAAAAGAGGACCGCGATGAAATCTCTGAGGCCCTGACACAGCTTGGGCATGAGCCGTCGTATCACGTGCTGGACGGTTCCATGCAGTCGCTCAATGCGTTGTGCAAATGCAAAGCAGACCTGATTTTTAATTTGACGGAGTCGTTTGCGGGTGACGACACCAAGGAGACTAACGTTGCGGCGTATCTAGATCTGGTCGGGATTCCTTACACTGGCGGCGGCCCTCACGCACATTTTCTGGCCCAGGATAAAGGCCTTGCCAAAAAGATGTTCGCCTTCCACGGGATTCAGACGCCCTATTTCGCAACGGCCTATCGCGGACGGATTGAGCACGCGCACGATATTTCGTTTCCGCTCATCGTAAAGCCGATGTCAGAAGACGGCTCAATTGGCATTGATTCGAACGCGGTCGTGCACAGTATCAAGGAATTGATGGAACGCGTCGAATATATCCAGGATGAGTTTGACTCTCCGGCGTTGATTGAGGAATACATCGAAGGCCGTGAAATTTACGCCGCGATTTTGGGCAGCTACGAGCGGGCGCACGCGCTTCCCCTCGTGGAACTTGATTTTTCGAAAATGCCAAAGGACCTGCCAAAAGTTGCTACCTATGATGTGAAATTCGAAAAAAACACGCGGGCGCACAAGCTGACCAAATCTGAAGTGGCGGAAAATCTGGACGATGAGATGATCTCGCGTTTAACCGAAACTGCTCTCGCTGCTTACCATGCCGTAAAGCTTCGCGACTATGGCCGCATTGATATGCGGCTCTCCGCACAGGGTGAAGTTTATGTCATCGAAGCCAACCCGAACCCCTGGCTCGCGAGTGGGCACGAATTTGCCATGGCGGCGAAAGAGTCTGGCCGCAGTTATACCGAGTTAATTGGCGAGATTGTGGATATGGCAATGGGGCGATCTGCGAAAATTAAAGCACGGGCTAAATCTTCGGGCATCTAGAAGAAATTAACCACAGAGGCACGGAGGTTTACAAAGGTGATCTAACGCGGATTGCCTTCGTGAACCTTCGTGTTTTTGGTGGTTCGAGATTTGGTTTTTGCTCCTGCGAAGTGATTTAAACTAACCTCTCCGATTGAGAAGCTCATCGAAAACCGGAATGGTCCTTTTTTCCAAGCCCGCGTTCTCTTTCAACAAGCGACTACGGATTCGGCAAATCCAAAATGTCGCTCTTGTTGCACTGGTCATGATTGGGGCGGGAATTGGATTTTCTCAGAGCAGCACTCCGGTGACTCTAGATCGGTCTGAAGATCATTCAGTTTCTCAGTTCGACAATCAATTGGTATCACCAGACCGCAACCGAGCAGCAACTGATCACCGAGCCTACGGATTTAACGTTTTTTCAGGACAATCGCCGCGTGGCTCAACAGGTTGTGCAGCTTGCCTTTGAGTTCGCCCGCCAGCAAGCGGATTCGCGATCCAAGCAAAAACTTCAGACGCCAGCGCAAGGCGGCGTCCCTTCGCAATATCAATCGCTGGCTCAGTTGGCGGAGAAAGCGGATCAGGAAGTTCAGGAGACACAGGCGGAAATCCCGCCGCTTCAGAAAAAGCTGGAAACAGCTCCTGCCGGCAAACGCGCAGGCATCAACGCGTTAATTGCGGAGACGCAGAGCGAAGTCGCATTATTTAGCGCTCGCAGGGACGCGCTTCGGAGCATGGCCGAGTTTGCGAGCGGGGCGAGCGGGAACGGTGCAGGCGCGAGTGGATTGCGGGAACAAATTGAAGAGCTGGCGCGGTCAGTTCCTTCCAATCTGAGCAGTCCTTCGAACACAACTCCGAGCCAAAACGAGGAGCAAGACTCCGTCAAAACGGCGCCCATCGCGAACCGGGAACCCCCTTCCGGCATATGGGGGCTGAGCGCCGATCTGTTCAGGCTTTCTCGTAAGGAGCACGTCCTAAAACAGGATATCGCCGCGACTGACGCGTTAATTCAAAGCTCGAAAGGACTTCGCGCGCCACTGGTCACAAAATTGAAGGGCATGATTAATGCCGGAGACCAACTGGCTAAGGAGGCTGATACCAGCTCCCAAGCGGGTCTCGACCAGGAAAGGCAGCAACTGGATAAGCTAACCGCGGATTTTAGATCTGTGGCCGCCGCAATTCTTCCACTAAGCAAACAGGGAATCGTACTTGATCTTTATAAGCGCAGCCTTGCCAACTGGAAAGACTCAACCCATGCCGAATTTAAGTCGGAGATGAGAAACCTGCTGGCGCGCCTGGGCGTTTTGCTTGTCGTGATTTTCACCGTTTTTATACTGGGAGAAGTCTGGCGACGAACCATCTTCCGCTATGTGCACGATGTACGGCGCAGATATCAGTTCTTGCTTCTGCGAAGAATCGTTTTGTGGGTGGTGATAGCGCTCATCATCGCATTCACCTTTGCCACGCAGTTGGGTTCAGTCGTGACGTTCGCCGGGATTGATTACCGCAGGCGTTGCGGTCGCATTGCAGAACGTAATTGTTTCAATGGTCGGATATTTTTTCCTCATTGGAAAATTTGGCATTCGCGTAGGCGACCGAGTACAGGTTTCCGGAGTGACAGGCGAGGTAGTGGATATCGGACTGGTGCGTTTTCATCTGATGGAAGTCGGTTCGGACGCTCAGCCGACTGGGCGTGTGGTTGCTTTTTCGAATTCGATTGTCTTTCAGCCAGCTTCGGGTTTATTCAAGCAGATTCCGGGAACGAGTTTTGTATGGCATGAAATTGAACTGATTTTTGCGCCCGAGAGCGAGTATCACGTCGTGCGTGAACGAGTCACGGCCGCGGTGAATGCGGCATTTGGCGAGTATCATGAAAAGATGGAAAATCAGAGTCGTCAAATGGAAATGACTCTCAGTTCAATTTCCGCGACAGAGTTGAAGCCGAAGATTCATCTGCACTTTACGGCGGCAGGCATCGAAGTGAATATCCGGTTTCCGGTGGAAATGGGCACTGCTTCGGAGATTGACGACAAAATTATGAAGGAATTGCTCACGGCGGTCGAGAAGGAGCCGCGGCTGAAGTTGGTTGGTTCGCAGATGCCGACCGTGAAGGCGGAGACTTAAGCCACCGCGAGTAGAGGAATCTGCTTCGCCGCTGTTGAGCTTCGCTCGACCCCTGACGGTCGGGGGGCCCGTCCCTCCCCGCTTCATGCGCTTATAGTTGCAGGAAGTTTTGCATCAGCTTCTTGCCTTCGTTGGTCAAAACGCTTTCCGGGTGGAACTGAACGCCTTCGACTTGGAATTTGCGATGGCGTAGTCCCATGATCGTTCGCGAGCCGTCGCGTTCTATTGTGGACGCGCTGATCTCGAGCTCTTCCGGCAGGTCTCGCTCCTCGACGATCAGCGAATGGTAGCGTGTGGCCGTCATGGGAGAGGGCAGGCTCTTGAAGATGGTCTTGCCGTCATGCTTCACTTCGCTGGTTTTACCATGCATCAGGTTTGGCGCGCGAACTACTTTTCCGCCGAATGCCGCGCCTAAAGCCTGATGTCCAAGGCACACTCCCAAAACCGGAATCTTCCCAGCAAAGCTGCGAATGAGTTCGATGCTGATGCCCGCTTCTTGTGGGGTGCATGGGCCTGGGGAGACTACGATCCGCTCGGGGCCCAGAGCTTCTATCTCGCCAATCGTGACCTGATCGTTACGCCGGACGACGACTTCGGCCCCCAGTTCACCTAAATATTGCACGAGGTTATAGGTGAATGAATCATAGTTATCCAGCACGAAAACCATGTGTTCAGCTTATCCTAAAGTTCCTAAGAGAGGTTTCCATAGAGAAGTTCGAATAGAAGATGCCATTTTTGCTTTCCGTGCCTTACTTGCCGCTGTCCCATAGTTGAGAAACGGCCTTGACACAGTGACGCCCAGACCCCATGCTTACAGTGATTTGGCCGATAAGACTACCGCCGATGGGAGCGCTGAGAAGCGGGCAACGCGCCGTTTTGCGCTGCGGCTCCCTGTTTCTGTATCCGATTCAGAGAATGACTCGGATCTAAAGGCTGCCCAGACCAGGGACGTCAGCGCCCGGGGAATTTGCTTCTACGTTGAGTCGAATATTGCCGTCGGGGCCGGCATCGAATTCACTTTCACCCTTCCACCTGAGATTACCTTGACGGAAAGCATTCGCGTGCGATGTAAGGGGAAAGTAGTCCGCGTAGACAATGGTACCGAAAACCATAAAGTCGCCGTCGCGGCGGTGATTGATGAATACGAATTTCTTTCCGGTCCGCAATAAAACACGTTTTTTCCTTCACCGCGAAAGATGCCGATCTTTCGTGTTCCTTCCGTCACTTTTCTCTGTAGCCTCGCTGATGTTATTGTTTCTTCTATAGGTTACTTATCCAGCAATGACGTTTTTGCAGCGCATGCGTTTCCCGTTTGCCGTGCTATCCCTCGCGGCAGTCCTTGTAGGTTCGGGTTTTGCTCAAGCGGACGCACCGGCGAATCAACCATCCCCATCACCGTCGGTAGAGACCCAGGCGGAACATCCAGCTGTAGTGTTGCGCGTAAGAGTGCTCCTTACAAAAGATTTTCCGGCGCTGGAAATCGTTACGGATCGTCCGGTGGTGCCCTCTATCCACAAAATTGATGGACCTTCAAGGCTGACGATTGACCTTCCGAATACCAGCATGTCGCTTCAGCATAAAGAAATTCCGATCAATACGGAACAGCTTGGCGACCTTCATTTGGACGAAGAGAAGGGGACAAATCAAGCCGTTCACATGGTTATTGATCTACGGAAGCCCCTGGCTTACACGTGGGAAGCAGCGGGCAACCGGCTAACCGTACGGCTTCAGTCGGCGGAGCCTGCGGGGTCACCTCTCGCGGCCGAGGCGCCGCCGTCGAAACCGCCGACAACTTCTTCCGCGCCACCTTCGCTTCCCGGTTTATCTTCGGGACCACAAGTCGGGCTTGTCCCAGTCACACCTGGAGGATTTGGCGCTGTCATTTTCGCGGGCAACCGGATCGAACCAGGCTCGACGATCACGGCAGGAACGGATACCGCCGTCCTCAGTTTGGGAAGAAACGGCGAAGTTCATCTTTGCCCACGAACCACGGCCTCGGTCACAACATCGTCGAACGGACATGACTTGATGCTGGGCATGAGTACTGGCGCCCTGGAAACTCACTACAATCTCGGTACCTCGATTGACTCCGTCCTTACGCCCGATTTTCGTATTCTTCTCGCCGGGCCGGGCATCTTTGAATATGCAATTAGCGCGGACATGCGCGGAAACACGTGCGTGAGCGCACTGCCGGGAAATACGCGTTCCGCCATTGTTTCTGAATTGATGGGAACCGGAAGCTACGAAGTGAAGCCGAGCGAGCAAGTAATGTTTCATTCTGGACGGCTGTCTGCTGCGGATCACAACATGATTGGAAGCTGCGGATGTCCGACGCCAGCGCCGGTTATGCGCGCGGCCGCACCGACTGGCCCTGTAATCCCAGATTCAAAAGTGCCGTCATCGGTGCAGTTGGCGCAGGCGAGTTCGCCAACAACCCAGCGAGCGATAGGAAGCGGGCCTGAAGCGGACATTCCAGCACAAGAACCCGCTGGCTCGGAAACTTCGGCACCGCCGCCATCGAAGCCTAATGATGTGCAGGCGCAGGTAGAAGCGCCATTGATCTTCCGTGCTTCCGATTTGCCCCCGGCGAAGTCGGCGGCGGCTGCAAAACCGAAGGATTCACGGGTCACATCGGATCCCTCAGCACCGCCGGAGGGAACCTCGCCATCCAGAATCACAATCATCACAACGGAAAAGCAGCACCATAATATTTTTGGGAAAGTAAAAGGGTTTTTCAAAGGAATTTTCCGCTAGCCTGAGTTATTTCCGGGAATTAGTGGCGCCTGAATTTTCCGCACAGCTTGACCCGCAGGCAGTTCCGCAAGTAATTCCCGCACGGTTCGTTTCAAGATGGGATGACGAAGTCCCGATTCAATTTCCACCAGAGGTTCCAGGACAAAACGCCGTTCATGCAAGGACGGATGCGGAATTGTGAGGCCTTCGGCTTCAATTGTGGAATTTCCAAACAACAAGATGTCTATGTCAATAATTCGAGGACCTTTCTTCTGTTGACGCCGGCGGCCCATACTTTGCTCGATTTTGAGAATTGCCGTGAGTAGTTGCTTCGGCATTTTCTCGGTATCCAGCTTGGCGACGCAATTCAGAAACCAGGGCTGGGCGGTAAACTCAACTGGCTCCGTTTCATAGATTGAAGAAATACCGACGATCTCCCCGATCTCGCGCAAGCGGTCAAATGCCGTCATTATATTGGCCGTGCGATCGCCAATATTCGACCCCAAAGAAAGAAATGCAATTTTATGCACGGAAGCAGTATCTCTTCCTCAGTTTAAACCTGCGACTCGGAACCCCAGCCCTGTCAGCCATTCATTCTCGCCTTCAGCCGCGGATACAATAGCCACTGTGAGCGTAGCCTCCACAACAGCCGTCCCGCCAGCTCAGGCTCCATCCGCTCCACAATTCACGTTAAAGCAAAGAATCCTGCTGTCGCTCATTACTTGGGCCGGAGTGGCGGCGATACGACTGATCGCCCCAACGATGAAAATCGCTGTTTCATTTGAAGAAGGAGGCCCTGTAGGGCTGGAAGCTCGTCCCATGGTGCTTTCGTTCTGGCACAATTGTGTGTTTCCCGCGATTTATGTCTGGCGCAATTTAGGCATTCGAGTAATGTCGAGCGATAGCTTTGACGGCGAATATACGGGCAGAATTATCCGAAAATTTGGTTTTGTGAAAATTCGCGGATCAAGCAGCCGACGCGGAGTTCGCGCATTGCTGGAGATGCGGCGGGAGCTTGCAAATGGCCAGACGGTCGCGTTTACAATTGACGGTCCAAAGGGTCCGAAGTATGTTGCCAAACCTGGGCCCGTGTTGCTGGCGAAGGCAACCGGCGCGCCAATGGTGGCATTTCATATCGCCATAGAAAATCCGTGGATTTTAAAAACATGGGACGGTTGCATGATTCCCAAGCCGTTCTCACGGGCTTTCATGCGGGTAAGCCAGCAAATTCCCGTGCCATCGAATGCGGACGACCATCAGATGGAGGCGTTTCATGCCCAACTGCAAATGTCGCTGGATCGAGTACGCGAATTTGCCGAGGCGAATGTTCGCAACCCGCGGTGATTGTTTTTGATTCGTGCGAAACTTGAGACCACGATATTTCAGGTAAGGCGCGGTATAAGCGATGAGGACAATACTTTTGAAAACGAGGATTGAGATTTCATGGCAGCAACGATTCTAGATGGAAATAAAATTTCCGCGCAGATTCGCACCGAAGTGGCTACCGAAGTGAAAACCATGACGGATGCGGGGATTCGTCCAGGGCTGGCGGTTGTGTTGGTTGGTCATAATCCCGCCTCCGAGATTTATGTCCGCGGGAAAGTAAAAAGCTGCGAAGAAATCGGCATCTACAGCGAGAAACATACTCCCGCAGAAAACGTTTCGACCGCAGAATTGCTCGAACTCGTAACCGGACTCAATCTGCGCGACGATATTGATGGAATTCTTGTCCAACTACCGCTGCCGCCACAAGTTGATGCGAAGAAAGTGCTGATGGCCGTGAACCCCGCGAAAGATGTTGATGGGTTTCATCCCATCAATGTCGGTTTCTTATCCACGCAACGTCCTGGGCTGGTTCCTTGCACGCCCGCTGGTGTCATTGAAATTTTAAAGCGAAGCAATATTCCAATCGCAGGCCAGGAAGCCGTAGTGGTTGGCCGGAGCGACATTGTGGGCAAACCCGTCGCGATGTTATTGATCAATGGCAACGCGACGGTTACGGTATGCCATTCAAAGACCCGCGATCTCCCCGCAGTTTGCCGGCGTGCGGACATTTTGATAGCCGCGATAGGGCGCGCGGGAATGATCACACGCGATTACGTGAAGCCGGGAGCAACGGTGATTGATGTCGGCATGAACAAGGTTACGGATCAGTCTGAATTCGAGAGGATGTTTGCCGGAAACGCCAAGCGGGAAGAAGCTTTCAAAACCAGAGGCTCAACACTTGTGGGGGATGTTCATCCGGAGGCCGCAGAAATTGCGGGTTATCTTACGCCGGTTCCGGGAGGCGTGGGGCCGCTGACGATTGCGATGTTGATGTCCAACACGGTGCGGGCGGCGCGGCTGCGACGAGGCAGTGGAGTTCGGCTGAGCGTCGCATGCTGAAGATAGGTTTGACCGGCGGGATTGCGTCCGGCAAAACAGCTGTCGGAAAAATGTTTGCTGACCTTGGCGCATACGTCATTCGAGCCGACGATATCGCACACGATCTCATGAAGCCTGGCGAGGCCGTCTACAAGGAAATAGTGCGACGCTTTGGGAAGGACATTCTCGATGCAGACGAGACGGTCAATCGTGCCAAACTTGCGAAAGTTGCCTTTGTCTCGGATTCATCCATGTCAGTGGCTCGCGTTGAGGAGCTGAACCGGATTGTTCATCCTCCTGTAATTCAAAAGCAGGAACAATGGATGGAAGAGGTAGGACGGCGAAATTCCAAGGCCATTGCGATGGTGGAAGCGGCCTTAATACTGGAAGCGAACCTGGCAAACCACTTCGACAAACTTGTGCTCGTCACTTGCCGTGCAGAGCAGCGCGCCGACCGGTGGGCGAATAGCAGGAAAATAACCATTGAACACGCACGATTAGAAATAGTCCGGCGTCTCGCCGCGCAATGGCCGGATGAAGTGAAAATGAAGGCCGCCGACTATGTGATTGACAACTCCGGATCACTGGCGGAAACGGGAGCGCAAGTCAGGGACGTCTACGACAGGCTGCTCAGAATCGTCAATTAATGTCATGCTGAGCGCGCTACTTTCGGTGCCAGCGGACGCCTTCTTTGCTGTTTTCGACAACAATGCCGGCGGCCGCGAGCTCGCCGCGAATGTTGTCTGAAACAGCGAAAGTCTTCGCTTTTCTAGCAGCTTCCATGTCGGAGATTTTCTTTTCAATGTCCGCATCAGACAGTTGCTGGGCCGCAACGGACTCCAGGAGTACGCCGCTGATCTCGGCCTCGCGACCTTCCTTCTTCGCCCATTCCGCAATGGCTTGCATCTTTGGACCGTCGTCATCTTTCAACACCGCAAATATTTCATCGAACTGGGCAAGGGCCGCGAGCAAAAGCGGCACATCCCCCTGTTTGACCTGCCCTGCATCCATGGCGGCGTTTGCGGCGCGTATCAGATCAAAAATCGCCGCTTGCGCTTGGGCCGTATTCAGGTCATCTTCCATTCCGGCGCGCATCCGATATTGAGCCTGCTTTGCCAGTTCTGGCATGGCATCAGTCGAACCATCCGGAAAGTGACCGGTCGAGATGCGACTTTCAAAGTTTCGCAAACGTTCCACCGACGCAGACGCCTGTTGCAATCCATCGAAAGTAAAGTTGACCTGATTGCGATAAGGAACCGAAGCCAGCAAGTAACGAATGGCCGAGGGTTTGTGCCCCTTCAAGACGAGATCGCGCAGGGTATAGAAGTTTCCCTGGCTCTTCGACATTTTCTCGCCTTCGACCAGCAGAAATCGCGCGTGAAACCAGAAGCGGGCGAACGGCTTCCCAGTCTGCGCTTCGGATTGGGCGATCTCATTTTCATGATGGGGAAAAATGAGGTCTTCCCCTCCCGCATGCAAATCGAAAGTCTCGCCTAATTCTTCCATGGACATCACTGAACATTCGATGTGCCAACCCGGCCTTCCCGGACCAATCTCACTTTCCCAAAATGCTTCACCGGGCTTAGGTGCCTTCCAAAGCGCGAAGTCCCGGGCATTATCTTTTTCGTATTCATCAAGGTCAACGCGCGCGCCATCTTCCATCCCCGCAAAATCACGTTTCGAGAGCTTTCCGTATCCAGGAAACTTTGCAATCCTGAAATAATAAGACCCGTCTTCGGCGCGATAGGCATACCCCTTCTGTTGCAAATCGGCGACGAACTTCGCCATCTCCGGAATGTGGTCTGTCGCATGAACCAGTTCCGGTTGCTTAATATTGAGTGCTGCCAAATCTTCCAGGAATGCCTTCTCAAATCTCGCGGTGTATTCCTTCACACCTACGCCGTCCCTCGCGGAATTGCGGATGATCTTGTCATCCACATCGGTGATATTCATGACGTGGCGCACGTCATATCCGCTTTGCCGTAAAAACCGAACCAGAAGATCAATGGCGACAAAAGTTCGAAAATTACCGATATGACCGTAGTCATAAACCGTTGGACCACATGCATACATACTCACGCGGTTCGGTTCCAGAGGAACGAACTCTTCGATACCCGCAGACATCGTGTTGTAAAGGCGCAGTACCATGATTAACAACCGAAGCGCGCAGAACCTGTAATTCTAGGGGGACGGCAGAAATGTGGTCAAACGCTGCCTGCGGATTTTGCTGAAAGTGCCGGTTGTGGGCCATGCAGACGCTGCCCGACCAGCACGATGTAATGCAGCGCGGAAATTATGGTGAATAGGAAAGTGGCGCGCAAAAACGTCGTGCGGGCAATCCATATCCAGCGCGTTGGGTCCACTTCGAGCAGCATCACAAAAAATACGGCGGCTACCTGAGCAAATGTGTTGGCTTTGCCAAAGATGCTGGGGCGAAAATCGCGGAGCCCCGCAATGGCAAAAAGTACCGCGCTGGCAAATAAAATAGAGACGTCCCGGCTAAACACCAGCACTGTAAATTTCCATGGCACTTTGCGAAGAATTGAAAGCACAAGAAACATCGTGCTCAGAAGCAGCTTGTCAGCAATCGGATCGAGATACTGCCCCAACAACGTCTGCTGTTTGAGCGTGCGCGCCAGCAAGCCATCCAAGCCGTCGCTAAAGCCCGCAAGCACAAACAGAATCAGGGCCGCAACATAATGGCCTTCCACCAATCTGATTACGATAAATGGCAGGAATGCCATTCGCAGCAGCGTAAGCTGATTGGGCGCGGTGAGCAGATGAGAGAATTTCAAGGGCGATCCTTAGGATATCTAGTATTGCACGTCAGGATAGGGTTCAGCCGCCCGGAATAGAGCAGTCAAGCCAAATGACGTGGCGCGCCATGAAGCTGATCAAGCAACCTGCGAGCGTTCCTGACCAGCATTGCTCTTTCCGCTGCGTTTGCGAAATATGGTTTTCAGATTCTCGCGCCAGCGCTCATCAATTCCCACCAGTACCCAGTCAATTTTCGGAGAAAAATAGTGCAGCAAGATGTCAGTCGTGGGGTGAACACGCAAGGCGGGAGCAACGAGAAACAATAGGGGATCACGTCCCGAAATCTCGACACCAGCAAAATATCCGAATCGTGCGAAATCCCCGCGAGCGTGATGCCATGCGACCCTTGACCAGTAATCGAGCCCTTGCAATGGAAGATGTATGTCTTCGTCGGCTTTGAGTTCGACCACGGCAAGGCGTCCTTCCCGGGTGGTCGTTAGTACATCAATCATTGCCCTGTCCGAAGCCGAGAATGCTGGGACTTGCGAATACTGAAGTCTGCCACCCAGGTCTCCATCGAGTGAGGCGAGATTGAGCACCGCCAAAGATTCCAGCCAGCGCTCAGGATGCATTCGCCAGAGGGGATGGTCGCGCGGACCTTCAGGATGACGAACTTCTCCAATGCTTCGAACGAGCGTCATAAAGTATTTCTCGTTCGCATTGGTGAGAACTCTTTCGGCCCGCCCCACGCCGAAAACAATTTCGGTAGAACTACGAAACGATGCCGGATCATGAGCGAGCCGGGCTTGAGCGAACTCCAGACCATGCCGGCGAAAGGCAATTTCCGCCGAAGACAAAATCGCAATTTCAGCCTCCGGCATGAGATCGCGAATCTGTGCGATTGAGCCTGCGAAACGTTCACGGACGGCAGCTTCATCAGGCGAGCGAACGAGGCGAGTTGCTATATTGCCGCGATCCGAGATATCTATTTCGACGAGTTCGGCGTCTCGCTCTTTCAGTTCGTACAACTGCCACTTGGCGGTGCCGGGGTTCAGATGGGCCATTCGCTCCTTAATGACTGCGGAACTTTTCTCCGGGACGAAGAGCTTAAGGCCTTCCACGACTAGCTTCGCGTGCGTTTGCCGGCAATAATCCAGCCACAAAATGCCGAAAGTGAGGGCGGCGTCAATAGACCCCTGAGTTTCCTGGCCATTCACACCCAAAACGGCGAAGGCAGACTGGCCTCTTTGCACGATACCCCTCGTGTAAATCGGCCCGAACGAATGTTTCAGATCAGTTGAAGTAGTCAGATGAGAAAGGCAGAACCCCGGAAAGCGCCGCTCAAGCACTCTCTGAAGCAACCGCTGATATCCCAACCGCGACACTTTTTTCGCCGACGGAGTTCGCCAGTCGCGGTTGCGGCAAATTTCCAGCTTGGTTGGTTTGTTTTGCCCTAACCTTTGGACGTGCAGTAGCAGGACATCCTTTTTGACTTCGGCATCGAGCACCCGCCGCACAACGTTCCGTTCGGATGACCACATATGCAGGAGGCACTTATGGATCTCTCCAGATACTGAGTACTTCGATTCCGCCAGGTCAAAAATAATGTCTCCGTCTTCGACCACAACTGCGGTCCCAGTACTCAGGAGAAATTCTTCCACTTCGCGAGCCAACGATTCCGGAGTCATGCCGGCATTGTTTCAATTCAGGCAGAGGCATGTCTGTGACGAGTGACCAATGATTCAACCCCGGCGCTTTCGTCCGTAACTTGATATGGGATAATCTAGAAACACCATCAAGGGAGTCTTTCCCGGCAAGGCGGCATCCAATTAACGTGGACAAGAATAGGTTCTTTTTCGAGCATTACGGACTGACCGAGCGAGGTCTTGAGAGCTATCTTGCGGCAGCATTATCGGCAGGCGGAGACTACGCCGATCTGTATTTTGAGTATCTTTCTTCTACGGCATTGAGCCTCGACGAGTCCATGGTTAAGTCGGCATCGCAAGGCATTTCGGCTGGATGCGGTGTTCGCGTCATTTCTGGGGAGCGCACGGGATATGCTTATACCGACGACCTTTCTCCGGAGCGCATTCTGCATGCCGCGCGAACTGCGGCGTTGATTGCGACCGGGCCGGCCAAGACCCCGGTTGTGGGTTTCCAGGAAAAACCGGCTCGCAGTTTGTATCCCATTGCGCTGCCTTCAGTGGACGCTGAAATATCTGCCAAGGTCGAACTCGTAATGCGCGCCGACAAGACTGCGCGAGCCTACGATCCTCGAATCAAAGAAGTTCGCGCCAGCTTCATGGACGAGCTTCGCAACATCCTGGTCATTGGGTCAGACGGCGCTTTCGCGGAAGATTCTCAACCACTCGCCCGATTGAACGTGTCCTGCATTGCCAAGACCGAAACTAATTCCGCGCGAGGAAGTTCCGGCGGAGGCGGTCGCGTCGCATTGGATTTCTTTTTCGGCGAGAAAACGCCAGAATACTTTGCCAAAGAGGCTTCCCGGCAGGCGATTTTGCAGCTAGACGCTCGTGAGGCTCCGGCTGGCGAGATGGAAGTGGTTCTCGGTCCAGGCTGGCCCGGAGTGCTGCTGCATGAAGCCGTGGGTCACGGATTGGAAGCGGATTTCAATCGCAAGCAAACCTCGGCATTCGCAGGACTGATCGGCAGGCGCGTAGCCAGCGAAAAGTGCACTGTGGTGGACAATGGAACCATGCCGGGCCGCCGCGGCTCGCTAAATGTGGACGACGAGGGGGAGCCGACACAAAACACCGTGCTCATCGAAAACGGAATTCTGAAGGGATATCTCAGCGATAAACTCTCCGCCCGCCTTCTAGGTGTCGCCGACACCGGCAATGGGCGCCGTGAAAGCTACGAGCATATTCCCATGCCGCGCATGACCAATACTTACATGCTTGCCGGTGACGACGATCCTGAAGACATTATCCGTTCCGTGAAGCACGGCGTTTATGCCGTGAATTTCGGCGGGGGCCAGGTGGACATCACCAACGGCAAGTTCGTCTTTGCCGCTTCCGAAGCCTACATGATCGAGGACGGCCGGATCACGGCGCCAATAAAGGGCGCCACTTTGATCGGCAACGGTCCGGATGTACTCACACGGGTTTCAATGGTGGGAAATGATCTCAAGCTCGATGAAGGGGTCGGAACCTGTGGAAAAGATGGGCAGGCTGTCCCGGTTGGCGTCGGCATACCGACCATAAAAATTGATCGGCTGACCGTAGGCGGCACCGCCAAAAAGGATCCCGGCGGGTTCATGCAGTGAACTTCGCTTCTTACCACAGAGACACAGAGAGGCTCTAAGCTGACAGTCTTGTTTTTTCTAGTTCTTGTTTTCTCTGTGTCTCCGTGCCTCTGTGGTAAATTTTGGGAAAATGCCAGTACCGCTCCTGGAGACCAGCCTATAGCAACCGCGCTGAAACGCCCTGAGCCGTGAGAATATCCACCGCTTTTTTGTCGAAGGAGACGAATGTTTCCGCACCCAGCCATCTCCCTTCGTGGGCAATTACACCGTCGGCAAAATCCCCGCCAGCGTCGAGCACAACTAGGCCAGCCTCGATTGCCGGCCAGTTTGTTTCGACATTCTCCGCTGCCAGCAAGGTACGAACTGCCCTGGCAATATCCGATGACTGAAAGCGATAAACGCGCTGCAGAACCCAAACAAATTCGCACAGAGAAGGCACTGCGATGGCGACCATTTTGGCTCGGGCCATGAGCTTGGTCGCGGCGTTGCTCTGCTCGAGGTCGTCGCCTACTGCCGCCCGCACCAGAACATTCGTGTCCACCGCGACTTTCACTTCTTCCCCATCATTTGCCAGCCCAGCCGCGCGCCGCAGCCTCATTCATCTCTTCGATGGTTGCCACCTTCTTCGTCTTGCCTGCGAGCACCCCAAAGAAGTCCTGGATCTTCCCCGTCCGCCGTGCCGCCCGAATGATGCCACGGCCGTCCGGGAGCAATTCCAACGCAAGCTTCTCCCCAGGTTTGATACCGAGATGCTGTAACACTTTTTTCCGAAATGTTACTTGTCCCCGCGCTGTCACTGTCAAGGTGGTCATGCAAGTCCCTGCTGCTCAATTGTAATGCAAAAGTGCATTACACGCAATGAATTCTGGAAATGTCTGCCGGCTTGTATAAAAGACAACGCCGCCCTATGAAAATCAGCGCATTTGCTGGGATAATAAGAACTCATGCCCTCAACACAATTGGGAACCAAAAGTGCGAAGCCTGAAACTGACCTTCACAACCTCGCCCAAGACATCGTTAAACGAGCCATGGTCGGAGGCGCCACGGCCGCCGAATGCGTCGTTCGCGAAGGCGATGAATTTTCGACCCTCGTTCGCCTGGGCCAAGTCGAGACATTGAAGGAATCCGGATCGAAATCTATCGGAGTCCGGATATTCCACGGCAAGCGCTCCGCCAGCACCTACTCGAGCGACTTCTCCCGCGACGGATTGAATCGAATGTTGAATTCAGCACTCACGCTAGCCAAAATCACATCAGAAGATCCATACTCCGGAATCCCCGAACCATCGCAGCTCGGTTCATTGTCCGGCGACCTCGATCTGTACTGCGCCGACGTCTATTCTCTTCCCGGCGAAGAAAGAATCAACTACGCCCGCCGCGCCGAGAAGGCCGCACTCGACTTCGACCCACGCATCAAGAATTCCGAAGGCGGTTCTTTTGACGCCGCGACCGGCCACAAGATTTTGGCGAATTCGCACGGCTTTGTCGGCGAATATAAACGTTCGTATTGCTCCGATTGCAGCCATTCCCATCGCCCAATCGGAAAATGGCGCCATGCAGCGTGACTACTGGTTTTCTGTCGCAAGAAGCCTAGGCCGCCTGGATTCTCCCGAGCAAGTTGGCAAAATAGCTGCGCAGCGCACCTTGCGCAGGCTGGGCGCGAAGAAAGCAAAAACCGCTCAGGTGCCGATCGTATTCGATCCCATGGTCGCGACTTCGATCCTCGAGCACATCTTTGAGGGAATCAACGGAGATTCGGTCTATCGCGGAGCTTCATTCCTCGCGGGCAAATTAGGGCAGAAAATCGCAGGCGATCAAGTCACCATCATTGATGATGGAACCATTCCGGGCGGCTTCGGCACGAGCCCTTTTGATGGCGAAGGCATTCCCACAAGACGCACCGTCGTCATTGAAAACGGCGTGCTGAACTCTTATCTGCTGAACACTTATACCGCAAAGAAACTAGGACTTCAGACAACCGGCAAATGCTTCGCGCGGATTGGCCGGCACTCCGGGAATCGGGCCGGGAAATTATTTTTTGCAGGCTGGCGAGAAGACTCCGCAGCAGATTATCTCGAACATCAAAGAAGGGCTATACGTAACTGAATTTCTCGGACACGGCGCAAACCTGGTCACCGGCGACTATTCGCGTGGAGCTTCTGGGATGTGGATTTCCGGCGGAGAGCTTGCCTTCCCCGTAGAGGAAATTACGGTGGCCGGCAATCTTAAGGAATTGTTTTTTAACATCTCAGAGATCGGCAATGATCTGGAATTCCGCGGCTCCGTCGCCTGTCCAACGATTCGCGTGGATGGCCTCACGGTGGGCGGAGAATAGGCGGTCCGTCGTTATAGCTTCATTCCCACGTCAGCCGTCTCTCAAATCTCCCGTTATTGCTGCGGTGGCGGCGCCGGCTGCGTCTCCTGCGGTGGCGCTGGCATAACTGACTCCACATCTTTACGCGGAGCTATATCAGGAACTTTGGGCATGTGGGTCACTTCTCCGCGTTCGGCATCGTCTATGACGATCTGGGCGTGGTCGAGCAGCAGACCTGTAGCGCGATCCATCTCCACGCGCGATTTCTCGTAGGCCGCCATTGCGGATACAAGATTCGATTCTGCGGTCGTCAATGCCGACTGATTCTGTAGCACTAAGGTTGAAGTCGAAGCACCCAGCGCCAGCTTTTTCTGTTCGGCGTCGAGAGTCTGCCGGGCATATTCCGCAGAGGCCCGTGCCGCCTCCACAGCTGCGCGATTCTGCTGAAGTGAGAATTGCGCTACACGCACTTCGATGCGAATCTGGT
Source organism: uncultured Acidobacteriaceae bacterium (assembly GCA_963796015.1). GTDB lineage: Bacteria > Acidobacteriota > Terriglobia > Terriglobales > Acidobacteriaceae > PALSA-188. Next base: position 112,475 of record CAWCJR010000004.1, read on the forward strand.
TTTCAATCTGTTGCAACCGCATCTGCGCCTGGCGAAATTCCAATTCCGCGCGAACCTGATCGGCTTGCGCAGCCCGGTTCCTTAGGGGAACGTTCAGAGTGACTCCCACGCCTTTATCTGGGGCTGCCGATGTGAGCAGGTTATCCAGTGCCGTTCCATAGCCAACGGCACGCGAGTTGGCAAACTGCGGAGGCAGCGCTGAGGGGTTCAGGCAAAAGGCGCTGGGATTCGCCGCACTGCACGGTTGCGCGTTGGGGTTAATGTCGCCGCCCAATCCTGATCCGCCATAATAGGCAAACAAGTTCAGCGTTGGCCGCAATGCATTACGAACCGCCTTGTTGCTGATATCCCGGCTCGTGAGATCAATTTTAGATTCCGCGAGCTCCGCCCGGTGATTTAGCGCATCATTGATCAGATCCTGGGTCGGTATCACGGGTTCCTGCGCGGGCAGTTGAAGATCGGACGTTGGAATGACTTCGGCCTCAGCCAACACCGGATCCATCAACGTGCGACTCAGCGCGTTCTTCATCAGCAGTTCTTGTTGTTCAAGATTGGTTTGGGCCAGAATCAACGCCTGCTGGTCGGTTGCGACTGTGCTTTGCGCGCCCACTACCTGAATCGGCGCCATGCTCCCGATCTGTACCTGCTTTTGCGTGTCGGACATGGTTTTCTGCGCAAACGCCAGCGCCTCTTGTTGTACTTTCACGTTCTCGTAGGCGTACACGAGGTTCCAATACATGTTTTCGATCTGATCTACGGTAGTGATGATCTGGAGGCGGAAAGCAACATCAGAAATCTCGCGGTTATTCTTCGCCAAACGGATAAACCGGGTGTTAGGCAGAAAGCCAAATCCCTGCAACAAAGGCTGCGTAAGCTTGAATTGGAAATTGGAACTCACAACCGGGCTTAAGGTACTGAAAGGTTGATTGGTGGTTTCATGAGTGTTATTGAATCCCACAGCCAAGACGGTGCCTGAGCGAAACCCCTGCTGATAGGTGACATCGGCGGTGCCCGTGTTGTTACTCAGAATGGGCACGCCATTGAACGCGCTGGTGGAGAGAGAGTGGGCACGATCCATCTGAAAATTACCGGTAATAATTGGATCGAAGCTGGTAATGGGCGCGCCGATTCCAAGAGTTGAGTTCACTAATCCGTTCGTTCCCGCGCCGATTCCGCCAGAAGCGGGGGCCGTGCCGCCAGCGCCTGAACCAACGGTGCCCCCCAGTCCGCCGACTCCGCCGCCCGGGGTATTTTGTACGATTCCCGAATTCACGCCCAGGATATTGCCTCCCGCCTTCGCCCTTAAAATGTCGGTATCGGCGATATTGAGGTTATAGCGCGCAATGGCGATGTCGAGGTTGTTCTCAAGTGCCAGGGCGACAGCGTCATCCATTGATAGAATGAGCTTGCCGTCATGAAGCAATTGATCAATGCGAGAGGTATTGGTGAGATTCGGCTCTTCGACGGTTCGTGACTTATAGGGCGCGAGAATGTTCGGGAACGCGGAGCGCGGCTTGGAATAATCTTTTACGACGAAGGAGTGACCCTGCGGCGTTGGCGCGGCAGGGACTGGCTGGGCGGCCTGCTGCGCCTCTTGAGAAAAACAGCTGCCTGAAACAAGTCCCGCAAGAATAACTGCTAGGGCGAGCCGCGGTGAAATCAGACTGGACAAAGACATTCGATCATCTCCAAACATTAAGGCTGAAAATAAAGACTGCTTCTCCCTGGTCAAGCAGTGTTACGTATAACACTGCGGTCAGGTTTCATTTATTGTCGGGCGCAAGGGCAGAGCTTCACGATTGTAGAGTTCCTAAATTGTGCGACTCCGCCACAAATGCCTCGACATGCAGGATCAATCTGGAATGCCACAGTATAGCTGAACGTGCATCCAGTTCTAAGATGGCAACTTGCTCAAACCGTACAGATTCGTAAAGAGTCCCAGAAGCTTCAAGATTTTATGGAATCGCGGGTTCCTGCATGCGGAATCTGAAAGTAGTTCTTACCTACGACGGCACCGATTTTTGCGGATGGCAGGTGCAGCCGGATTTCGCCAGCATTCAAGGAGTATTGTCCTCGGCTATTGGACGCGTGACTGGGGAAAACGTTTTGCCACAGGGCTCTGGCAGAACGGATGCTGGCGTGCATGCGCTTGCGCAAGTGGTGTCCTTCAGTACCGAATCGCCGATACCGCCGGAGAATCTTCGCAAGGCGCTCAATGACGTGCTGCCGGATTCAATCCGTGTGCTTCACGTTACCGAGGAGTCTGCCGATTTCCACGCTCGAAAATCCGCGCGGGCAAAGACTTACCGGTATCGCATTTATAGGGGCGCGACTTGCTCGCCGTTTCTCGCCCGCTATGTTTGGCATTATCCGTATCCGCTGGACGGGGATGCGATGAAACAGGCCGCCGTTTTGGTGGTGGGCGAGCACGACTTCACATCGTTCGCCGCAGTGAACCCCGAGCGTTTGCGGGAAGACGGGAGCGTGTCGAATGTCCGCCGAATTTTTGATTCAACTTGGGAGCAGCAAGGCGAAGAACTGATTTATGCGGTCCGCGGCAACGGCTTTCTTCATCACATGGTGCGGAATCTGGTAGGAACATTTTTACTTATAGGCAAGGGAACCCTTCAGCCGGAAGACATGAGACGAATTTTGCAGGCGCGAAATCGTTCGGCTGCTGCTGCGACAGCTCCGGCAAGCGGTTTGTATTTGGTCAGCGTTGAATATTAGGGAGTAATCGGACCGGACGCGAGTCGGGCTGCGATCTCTCAGCAATGAGAAGTCGCCTGCCTGCACGACCGCGGTTGCCGAAAATCTTAGTAGAATCAAAACAGGTCGCGAAGGGTATACGTGAAGAGCTCTGAACTTATTTACGACTGGAACCAGATTTCACCGGAAGCTCTATCGAAGTCCCGCCCGGTTCTTCTGAATGATGAAAGCCTTCGTGACGGTCTGCAATCTCCCTCGGTACGTGACCCTTCGATCGAAGAGAAAATCCACATTCTGCATTTGATGGAGGCGTTGGGAATCGATTCGCTCGATCTCGGTTTGCCTGGCGCAGGACAGCGTGCGGTCGAGCACGTGGAAGCGCTCGCGCGAGAAATTATTCAGGGGAAGATGAATATCCGCGCCAACTGCGCCGCGCGCACGCATGAGAATGACATCCGCCCGATAGCCGAGATCGTGCAACGGACGGGGCTTTCCATTGAAGCGGCAACTTTTATTGGATCCAGCCCGATTCGCCGGTATACAGAAGGATGGACTGACGATTTTCTGCTTCAGACGACTGAGAAGGCTTTGAAATATGCTTTGTCGCTAGACCTGGATGTGATGTATGTGACCGAAGATACTTCACGATGCGATCCGGAGATGGTGAAGCGTTTGTACTCTTGTGCGATTGGCTGCGGCGCACGCGCGGTTGTAATTTGCGATACCGCCGGACATTCCACCCCGGCTGGTGCATTCGCGCTGGTAAAGTTTGTGTTGGACGAAGTTGTGAAACCATCGGAAGAGAAGATTCGCGTGGAGTGGCACGGACACTGCGATCGCGGATTTGGGGTTGCGAATTCAATGGCTGCACTCATGGCGGGCGCGGATTGCGTGCATGCTTGCGCGTTAGGCATCGGCGAGCGAGTTGGCAATACGCAAATGGATTTGATGTTGGTGAACCTCAAGTTGATGGGGATTCCTCCCTGGGATTTACAGGATTTGACCCGGCTCCGCGAATATTGCGAAGCCGTGTCGAAGGCAACAGGAGTTCCGATTCCGCCAAATTACCCGGTCATTGGCGAAGATGCATTTCGCACCGCAACCGGAGTTCATGCGTCCGCTGTGATCAAGGCATATAAAAAGAATGATATCGAGTTGGCCAATGCAGTTTATTCGGGCGTGCCATCGCATGTATTTGGCATGGAGCAGGTCATTGACATTGGACCAATGAGCGGAAAATCGAATGTGCTGTTCTGGCTGGAACGGCGCGGATTGGCGTGTTCCGACAAGATCGTCGAAAAGATTTATAAGCGCGCGAAAGCGTCGGACCACACGTTGAGCGAAGCGGAGATAATGGAGTGCGTCGCAACCGCAAAATCCTAATGTCTCTGTCATGCTGAGCGAATGAGGCCTTTCGCTGGCAGAAGGTCTGCGAGTCGAAGCACCTCTATTCCCGCAAGGCTCCAGAGCCTAGACGGCAGCGTTTGATTTACACTTCTCTATTCCGCTTCTATTCCGCAGGAGATCACATGCGACGCCTTTTTTTGATTTTGCTATCCACTTTGCTGCCCCTTCCGCTCCTCGCCCAGAAACACCCCTTTACCTTCGAGGACATGATGGCGCTCAAACGCGTCGAAGAGCCCGAGCCCTCTCCGGATGGCAAATGGGTCTTATTCGCTGCCGTGGATGTGGGTTTGAAAGCCAACACGAGAACGCCGCATGTCTGGGTGGTGCCTCTCGCCGGCGGGCAAGAGCGCGAAATCATCGGCGACCAGGATGCGGATCGTCCTCGCTGGGCGCCGGATGGAAAGCGATTCGCATTCGTCTCAACAAAAGAAGGTGGGTCGCAGATTTGGATCGCGGACTTCGATGACGCGACCGGAACGGTGACGGCCACGCACAAGCTGACTGCGATTGCGACGGAAGCGAACGGAGAACTGTGGTCGCCGGATGGAAAGAACATTCTTTTCGAATCGGATGTCTATCCGGAATGCGACGGGACACCCCAGTCAGAAGTTGGTTGTAATGCGAAGAAACTGGAAGAGGCAAAGAATTCCAAAATCAAGGCACAGATTTTCACGCATCTGCTGTACCGGCATTGGAACGCTTATAAGGAGGGGAAGCGAACGCATCTGTTTGTGGTTAGTTCCGATCTCCCTACATCTGCGGGGATTGAAGAAGACAAAGTTGAATTCTACCGGCGTCCTCACGACCTGACGCCCGGGGACTACGATGCACCACCGTTCAGCCTGGGTGGGCAGGATAACTACGCATTCTCGCCGGATGGGCAGGAGATTTGCTACACCTCGAATCACGACCCAGTTCCGGCGATTTCGACGAACAACGATTTGTGGCTTGTTTCCGTGGACGGAGGACAGGCCAAGAACATCACCGCGGACAATCCCGCCAGCGACTCGACCCCACTCTATTCGCCGGAGGGAAAGTACATCGCATATCGAGCCCAGCAGCGCCCGGGATACGAGAGCGATAGGTTCCGGCTGATGTTGTACGACCGAAAGACCGGCCGGAAGAGAGATCTTATACCGGACAGGTTTGGAGGATGGGCAGGTAGCTTTGTCTGGGCGCCACAATCGGCGAAGGGTGCCTGGGAAATCTACACTTCGGTGGAAGAAAAAGGATCAACGACGGTCTACCGTATCGGGTTCAGTCATCGGGATCCTATTAAGCCATCTCCTGGGCAAAACGGCAGTGCGATAAGCGAGGTACCCGAGCCTTCAACTGTATCGAGAGTCACGCGTGGCTACGACGACGACCTGGCTGTTACCGAAAACGGGCAGACGCTGTTATTCACGCGCATGTCCGTTCAGAGTCCTTCTGAGATACAGAAACTGACATCGCCTCCGACTGAATTCGATTTCAACAATCTTCCGAAAGGCGATCAGCTCACGCATATCAACGACTCCGTCCTCTCCCAAGTCTCGACGTCCCCACTCGAGTCGTTCTGGTTCACTGGCGCTCACGGTGACAAGGTCGAAGGCTTTTTGGTCAGGCCGCCGAATTTCGATCCCAGCAAAAAGTATCCCGTGAAATTCATTATTCATGGAGGTCCGGAAGTTCCGATGGGCGACGAGTGGAGTTATCGCTGGAACTTTGAGCTATTTGCTGCTGACGGGTACGTGGTTATCTTCATTAATTTTCACGGCTCTCCCGGATACGGACAGAAGTTCATTGACTCGATCAATGGTGATTGGGGCGGCGCGCCGTTCGAAGACTTGATGAAAGGACTCGACTACGCAGAGCAGCATTATCCGTTTATAGCCAAAGACAGGGAATGCGCGCTGGGAGCCAGCTATGGCGGATACATGGCCAACTGGATTCTCGGCCACACCAATCGTTTCAAGTGCATCGTGACCCACGATGGCATGTTCAATACCGAATCGGCGTGGGGAACGACGGAAGAACTATGGTTCAACGAATGGGAGTTCAAAGGAACTCCGTACACGAATCGCGAACTGTATCGCAAATGGTCTCCCCACCTGTTTGCGACGAATTTCAAAACGCCGACGCTGGTGATTCATAGCCAGCTTGATTACCGGCTCGATGTATCGCAAGGGTTCGATCTGTTTACGACGTTGCAGCGGCAGGGCGTGCCTTCAAAAATGCTCTATTTCCCCGACGAAGGACACTGGATCCTCAAGCCGCAGAATAGCCAGCTTTGGTACAAGACGGTGAATGACTGGGTGGATCAGTGGGTGGGGAAGTAGGTCGCCGGAGCGCTTTTGAACGGGCAGGGCTTCAGCCCCGCCGATGTTCTGATCAAGGATTTTACGGCGCGCCTGAAGGCGCGCCCTTTCAAGGCGATTGCAGTATGAGTCTGCGTCGCAATGATTACGGACCGACTAAAAGTCGGGCCTTCCCGGTTTCGTTCAAGCATTGGTTTTTCCAGCGGCACGGCCGGCAAAAATTGGACGAGGGAAGGGATGTTTCGACTCTTTGAGCTTCCGCAAGCGGAAGCTCAACTTCGCTCAACATGACAAGGGGATTTAGTTCACTGGCAGGAGCGATTGCAGTTCAAAATCTACTGTGCTCGTCCCAGCGGACACCGACCCTAGAACCAGAACTGGTCCCGTGGTTCCCGCTGCGGTTGGCTGGACACTCGCCAGTCCGTTCGAGTCGGACAAGACTGTCGCTTGTGACTGCGCCAGAATGATAGGTATGGTCGGCTGCGATATCCCGCTCTGTGCGATCCACAGAATCGGTTCGTCGTTCGGCGCCCGTCCAACTAGCGACTGAAAAAACACACTCGCGCCGAGAACAGGATCGGGCGGCGTCGCCTGATCGGTAACGCGAACTGTGAATGGCGCAAAGTTAGTTCCGACGCCAACAACTTGGATATCTCCTGACACTGGTTGTAATTGCAATGCGCTGAACGGAACGGCCACAGCGCTCCAGATTTGGCATGGCGCATTTCCTGGTCCGACACAAGCGCTCACTTCCACGTCGCCTGATACTGCCGCCAACTGGAGGTTAGTTGTGGCAAATCCGTTGGAATCGGCATTCACTGTTGAAGAGCTGAGCGTTCCCGACCCTTTCATTACGAAATAGTCAACAGGCTTGCCGCCGACCGGAGATCCATTCGACAGAACGCGTGCAGTGATCGGCAGAGTCAACGTCGCTCCACTGGCAATAAACGCGTACGCCGAAGAAAGCGAAATGTCGAGAGCTGTTGATCTTCCTACGATTGTCGTTTGCACTTGCTGCGGATTCGCGTATGAAGCTGGCGCGAGTTGAGCGGTGATGGTCATAGCCCCCGCCGTCAGCACTGTGAGCCCAGTGGCGGCCTGTCCGCTTTGATCGGTCACCACTGTACAACTGATTCCGCCGCCGCAGGCCGAGAATGCAATGGCGGGCGAGGATGTAAAGAAAACGCTGGCTCCGGGAATAAGGGTCTTGCCGTCGGCTGTGAGCACCTGCACGCGAACGGGAGTTACAAGCTGGCCGCCTACCGGAATTGCTGGATTCGGGCCTGGAAGCAAGACGATGATGTCCGTTGGCCCGGCGCCATACGTCAGGACGCCGGTCATCGTCGAACTGCCTCCAGTGGAAGCGTCGCTAAGCACGACGTTTTGAATTCCATCCGCCATTGGAGGAGCATTGATCAGAATTTGCTTCGCAGAGATCGCCTCCAGCGGAGGATTTATGGAAGCGATGCCGACGGAAGTGTTGGCCAGAAATCCCAGCCCTTGAATCGCAATCGGAGTGTTGCCGGCCACGCTCGCGCGCGCAGGAAAAATGTTGTCTCCGTAAAAAACTCGTGCGTGATAACGATAGTCGGGACGGCCGTCTCCGCGATAATCGGCAATTCCCACTCGAAATGCCGTAGATTTCAGCAGTGTTGCATCGAGTCGCGTCTCTCCGAAGAATGTGGTGTTGAATGCCGAAGGTGTCTCGGCGGGAGCGGGAAATGTGCCTGGATCGGAAAGCGCCCACATTCCGGCGACAGGTTGAATTTTGTTTTGCACCGCCGCGCCGAATTCGTCTATCGCCGAAACCATCACGGAGAGTGTGCGATTGCTTTGAGCATTGAATGAGAAATAATTTGTTTCGCCGTACGCGTTCAACGAACCAGCCCAGTCTCCGCCCTCTGGCAGGGGCGCGGGCGCGGCGTAGGTCGTGGGACCAAACCAGTTCGCTCTCTGAACCGCACTGTTTTGCATGAAGATGTCCTGCGCCGTATCTCCTCCCAGCGTCACGGTCACGATTATGGGCTGGAATGTGCCCGAGGGATTAACTTGCAATGGCGCATAAGGCCCCATATCCCGCGACCATAACGGGTCGATTGCCTCGACGCTCAATTGATATTGGGCACTTTGCGCACCATTGGGAACTTGCAATCCGGACAAATCGAAAGAGCCTTCCACTGTGGCATCAAGAGCGCCAAAGTTGGTAAAGGGCTGGCCCGTTGCGTCGTTGAATCCCGAAATCGTGTTTCCCTCATTGCCAGTGAACAGGAACCCTGATGTTGATGAAGCAGCATCGGCACGCGAAGGCAGGCCGGTTGAGGGGTCGATCATCCGCGCGACGACATTGACTCCTTGCATGCCCTGTCCAGCTTGTCCTGAGGCGTTTTCAAAATACACATTGCCATGAATGCGAGCGGTGGTCTGCGCGAAAAGTCGTTTGCCGGGAAAGCTGCCCGAGTTCTGGGAGTTCACGGGGTACAACCGTGCGAGCGCCGCCTGATCGTCCAATTTCGGACGGTACGGACTGGTCAGTCCGCTATTGGAGTAACACAGGCTGATGGGAACGCAGTTCACGGAATCCGCGTCGTGCATGACCGGAAAGCCGGTGTAGTCGTCCGCCGTGGCACGCGGGCTGCCTGTAATCACATTTAGATTCAATTGCGACCAATCCAGCCCGAGCACTCGCCCAATCACACGCACTAGCCGATATTGCACGTCCGGTAGCTGCGCGGATGTTTGAGCGCAATTGCCGTTCAAAATTATTAGTGCGTGGAGGAAATACGCATCGCCGCTAAAATTATCAATCCCGCCAAACACCGCGTTGTCGAAGCAGGACGCACTTCCACCCGCTCCCTGCCCCAGGAGCGCGTCGGTAACCGCGCCGTCAGCGTCGTAAACAATCCCCACGGGCGTGGCTAATGCGCCGGGCGTAATGTCGGCTGGAAGATTGATGGTGCCGTCAGGATTTACGGTGACATTGGCGCCGCTGACATCTTCGGCGAGTTGCCCGGCGTGCACGGCCGAGACCGCAACCGTCGGGATGGATGTCCACTGGTTCCATGCATCGGCGACGAAGGCATCCGCGCTTGTACCGGGAAGGATCGGGCTAAGGTTGCCCTGATCCGTGTAGTAGTGAACCGCTCCCTGCGACCATGTTAGCGGCGTACCCGCAGTTCCAGAATTGAAGTAGGTGGTCCCAGCGACATATTTCGGACCTCCGGCAAGAGCGGCGGATGCCAGGAAAACTGAGACGGCGACCATCTCCAAGATATTAAGGACCATTTTGAACGGGATTGTGATTGGCGAGTTGGCAGGGCAGATTGACCCTTGGCCGAAATTCCAAGGTCCCGAACTCGGGGGTATATCAGTACTTCGCATGTCAGTAGTCCTGAATCTCACCCCGGATTCCACGGGAAAATTCTTTCCAACTGATTTGTGTTTTCCCCTGCCAACGGCCTGCGAGCACCGGGTCGGCAGAAATGGCCGCAATATGTTCCCGGTTCAAAAGAACGTGCCCGTAGGGGTCAACTTGGAATCGGCCAAGCTCGCGCCCCACCGGGCTGGTTAATCCCAATTTCCCCGGGGCGAAAAGAAACAGCATTACTCGTTCGCCGATACGATAATGTTCGCCCGCCGCCCAGAGCCCCGCCCATTCACGAATTGCCAGGGTCTGACCCGTTTGAACGCCCCGGAATGCATGCTCGACGTGGAAGGTTATCTTGATCGCCCCTACACCATTTTGAGAACTTGATTCGACCGCTGATATGGACGTCACTGTGCCTGAGAAAATGTAGCCCGAGTCACGGTTAAGCTTCTGAAATATGGGCACTCCGATGCGTCCGGCGATAGACCGACCCTGCGCGGCGGACGTGGCAGTCAATGCAGCGGCCAATGCGGGCAGAAAAATAATAGTACGCAAGGCGGAAAATCTCGGAAAAGCGAAATGCACGGCGACCCTCGTGAATTCGAAGGCAGCCACTGACGGGAGTAGCAATATTATCCTGCGGACGAGAGTAACGATGTGATGTTCATCACACCTAACGACCATTTGAGCTGTGCAATCGAGGGCCGTAGCTCATTTTTCAAGAAAGACTCAAGGGACACTAACTATTGCGTTAACAATAGCTTACGGACGAATGCGGATTGAGAGCCAATCCCGATTGCTCGCACCAGCACTTAACCCGAAAGCTTAACTTTCCAGATCTGATTTCTTTTCTTGCCAGAATGCATGTTCATGAATATTATCTTTGGCTCATTGCACAATTGTTGTAAATGCTGTGCATGTTTCGGAGTAGATGTTCCGTGAATTGCAGTCGAATCTCGCGCAATTGCGACAGGCTTCGAAGTTTTGTGCCGGACTCCCAAGGGATGTTTATCCATTGGGCGGCATAAATTTCGGGGCCTTTCTCTTTTACGTGGATGCGGCCGCATGCGCGTTCACTGTTCACTTCCCAAAGTTTTCCGAGGGGGTAATAAGAAGCCAGCGGCTTCACGGAAGATTCGGGATTCAAATTTGGCGAAAGGAGTAATTTTTGTGAGAGAAAAAGGTACAGTCAAGTGGTTCAACGGGGCCAAGGGTTATGGATTTATCCAGCGCTCCACGGGGGAAGATGTGTTCGTACATTTTTCCGCAATCCAGGAGAACGGTTACCGCACCTTAAACGAGGGCGAGACCGTGGAGTTTGACCTGCAAAAAGGACCCAAAGGATTTCAAGCGTCGAACGTCAGCAGGGGATAGCAATATACAGGTCGGAGAAACCCTCTCAGCTTCCCCTGGGAGGGTTTGTTGTTTTGGGAACTATTGACTCGAACTTAAGGGTCGTGGTTCGGATAGGTACAGAAGGCCACCCAAAGGAATTTTCAAGCGTCAAACGTCAGCAGGGGATAGCGTCACCATAGTGTCGGAGAAACCCTCTCAGCTTCCCCTGGGAGGGTTTGTCGTCTAGGCTCAATTCTTTACTCAATGATAGAAGGCGTCTCCTAGTATCCTCACAGGTATGCGCATCATTGTATTTTTTCTTGGATTCATTCTCGCGTCCCACGCATTTGCCCAAGACGTGATCGCAGCCAACGTCACCGTGATTACCCATAAGCAAGGTCCGCATGCTGTAGTTTCTATTTCCTGGTGAGCTTTACTCGCGCAAAAGACGTTAGCCTGCCGTTGTGTTCGTTATTAATAAGCCAGCTCCAAGTGTCGGTACCTTTGCTGTAGACGAATGTTGTCTGGACGCCGCTGTTCTTATCTTTGTCCTTAAAGAAAAACTGGATTTCGTCATTGCCTCGTTTGCCTTGGGCAATAGGGGCCGGAGAGACCACCGCCTCCGGTCGAGTCGAGCCACAGGCATTTGTATTCCTTCGATGATTGGTTCCACTCTATAAAGACGATCGCTTCATACGCGGAGTGGCCTTGGACGTTTTTCTCCCGCGATGTTTCGTGGAGTCGCAGGTATTCATGGCTCAGAACCCATTCGGACTCGATATCGTGCGTGGTCTCGTGTCCAGCAATAGTGCCCTGAAGGATCCAACTGCCGGTCAGATGATCAAGTAAAGAATCCTTCCGCGTTGGCTGTTGTGCTGAAGACGAAAACGAAGCCATGACAAGCAAAGCCAGGATTGCACGCTTTGTCTTCATTGTGTGACGTCCGGGCATCGCGTTCTGGAAATTTTCTCGAATGCCTTGTAGTACGCGTTTATCGCGGGGGCCCCACCCAGGTGTACGTAAAGAATTCGGCTTTGCCGGGGAATCTCACCCGAACGCACCAATTGGATCAGCCCAGCGATGGATTTCCCTTCATACACGGGGTCTGTAATGATGCCCTCAAGACGGGCAATTAGGCGGATGGCTTCAATCGTAGACTCGTCCGGGATTCCATATGCTGGCCCGGAATACCGGGACTCGATAACAATGTCTTGGTTGCGAATGTCGCGTTTTACGCCGATGAGTTCCGCAGTCGCAAGCGCAATCTTGGTGACCGCCCTGCGCGTTAGCTCGACGTCGGCAGCTGTGTCTATTCCAATCAGTCGCCGCTCTCGATCCTGGGCTCTGAACCCCACTACCATGCCAGCCTGCGTTGACCCTGTCGCCGTAGCCGTGATAATGGTGTCGAAGAATATCCCGGCTTGATTTTCCTGTTGTTCGATCTCATCGGCAAAGTTCGCATAGCCGAGACCGCCCAACCGATGATCAGATGCGCCGGCGGGAATTGCGTAAGGCTTTCCCCCTTCCCGCCGTACCTGCTCTAAAGCCTGCTCCCACGTCTTTTTTGCCGCCGTCGAATAGCCCTCGCCTTCAAGCAATATTTCGGCTCCCATCAGACGCGACAAAAGAATGTTCCCGATTCTGTCGTACACCGGATCGTCCCACTTTGTCCAACTCTCCTGCACTAAACGGCACTTGAGTCCCAGGACAGCGGCCACAGCGGCAACCTGCCTTGTATGGTTGGACTGTATATTTCCGATGGAAACCAGAGTGTCACAGCCTGCCCTTAAAGCATCCGGCACCAGCCACTCCAATTTCCGTATCTTATTTCCCCCGAATGCTAGACCTGACGAGACGTCATCCCTCTTGGCCCATATCGTAGTTCCTAATTCTCTTGAGAGCCGTTCCAGATGGTGGATGGGGGAAGGTAGATAGGCCAACCGGTAACGTTCAAAACGCTCTTCAAGATTCAGTGCCATATGATTTTCGTGAGCTTCCGCTCCGCCGCCGATCCATTCCACGACTGGGAGATGGCTTCACAAAGTTGACCGCCGGAGCGGCCTTCTTCCCTACATACGCGCATAGCCCGACCCCGGAATCCATGGTCTTCATACCGTGGTCCATCTCTTCTGGAGATGGCGTCAGTCACCCAAGAATTACTACGACGGCGATCGCAGCAAGACATAATTTCACCAGCCACCCCAGCAAATGAGCAGTGGCAACAGCGAGAGTCAATTTCATGAAGAGGGCGTTAGTAATAGTCAGCGGCAAAGGTCCGATCAACCAGATTGCCAGAGCCAGGGCAATCGTGGCGCGGTACGAGAAAAGATGCAAATGGATACAGAGAAGGATGAAAACAGCACAGGTGAGGAAGGGAAAGAGGCTGGACCAGATGATCGCCTGCGTTTCTCCGAGACCACCTGGATAGCGCCATATCTCTGGGGAGTGATCGAATCGTTTGTAGATCCAGTCGCCCATGAATAGCCAGTCCGTCAGCGACGACGATACTCCCCCCGCCAATAATGTCATGCCGAAGCGCGTCCAGCTTGTGTCCATGTTCAGGCCCTCTGACTCAAATCGGTTCCACGTCAGGTTCGCCACCTTGGGATGAATCAAACGATGTGAGCTGTCGTCATTTTCTTCCTTTGATCGAATCACCTGGGGCTGACGCCCTCGACAAGAAACATGCGGCCCTTTACTGCGCTTTGCCGGATAGGCTTGATCGCCTGATAGGCTGGCGAATCGTACCAGGCACGCAGTTGCTCCGCGCTGTCGAATGCGATCACTACAATGCCTTGGGGCGCTTCGCCATCGAGGCCCTGGGGCTTGCCGCCACCGACGATAAAGTGGTAATGGCCATTGAAAGGCGCCAGAGTTTCCGGGACCTTTCCTCCGTACTCCTTTATGGCAGTGAGATCCTTTATTGTGTCAGCTTCCGAGATGAGGTAGGCAGGCACGGTCTTGAATTGTTGTGCATGAATCACTCTGTCGCCAGCCACACCGACCGAGACACTAGCCAGCACTGCCAGCGCCAATTTGCGGTTTGTTTTCATAAGTCAACTCTCCCCCTTTGTATCTGTGCGAACCTGCCGTCCTCTGGGACACACCGCAGCTTTTCAGGAAGGGGGCGGCCGCGTCTTGTAAAAATGTGAACTTAAAGGGTTTTTTTGTTCAATTCGATGGGCGCATCATTTACGAACGATCAATCCCCAGATAGGCTGTGGGTGACATACCTGAGAAATGTCGGAATTCATTGGCCAAATGCGCCTGATCGCAGTATCCGCCGGCCAGGGCTAAGTCAGCCCAATCCACGGGCACATCTCGCGAAATCTGCTGCACTACATGTTGAAAGCGGCGGAGCCGGCAATAAAGCTTCGGTGTCACCCCTACCTGCTCGCGGAACAACTGGGCAAAGCGACGCCGACTCAGACCGGCCTCTCTGGCCACGTTAAGTACGCTGCGGATGTGAGGCACCCGCGCGAATCGCCCAAGCGCATACAGCACCCCGGCATGCAATTTGAGCCGCTTATTCACCCGCTCCACAAGCGCCGTTTCCAGCACGAGGAATTTCTCGGCTACAGTGCTTGCTTCTCGCAGATGGTCACGCAACTCGCTCGCCGTCGAACCCCAAATCAAATCAAGCTGCACATTTTCGTTGTAAAACGAGTCGGCCGGACCATCAAAGAAAGCGCACGCACCAGCCGGCCGAAAGAGCACTCCCATTGCCGATTTGAGCGTGGCCGTGTCAATTACGCTGAAATGCGAGCGTATTCCAAGGACTAACGACGACGCACTCTCGCCCAACTCCCCCGCCGGACCACCCGGCGCACGCAAGGGACCCTCCGCAAGGCTGATTACCAGTTGAAATCTGCCGTTCGGCAGCACAAGGTTCTTCCGATGGGCCCCCTGATATCCGTCGCAGTACCAGATCTTCTCTACATAGGCCGCAAGCGGTCCCGCCGGATGGTAGGCGAGTTGCATAGCCGCCATAACAACATAAAGCCAGAGTTCGAATCAAGGGCTACCGCTCAACCTCGATATAGGCGGAGATAGTACAGGCTTCAACTGAACTTTAGTAGGAAGACGCCCGCGGTTCGGCTCTGATTATTCGGTCGAAGCAACTCTGGTTGTTCCGTAAGGAGGCGATCGTACCCAGCTACTCGCAGTCGTGAGATGAGTATTATGGTGAGACTTATCGCCAACCATCTGTCTGGCAGCGTAGTGTGGCATTCCTTCCGCTTCTGTTGGAAAGGGGACCTTATGGTTGGTCAGGTCGTAAGGTTGTAAATCAAGCCGTACGGATCTTTCATATAGCACCTGGGAACGTCTGGCTCATCCTTAACGATCACACAACCGACCTTTACAAGCAGCTGCTTGGCTTTTTCCACACTGTTCACCGTTACCTCGAACACAGGCCCGAGCATTGGCCCAGGCTCAATGAATAAATTGATGTGCTTGCCATGAAGCCCGATCATCTTAGGGTTGTTGTCCGTGATCTCAAATCCCAGATGCTCGACGTAGAAGAGCGCAGCCTTCCTTGGGTCCTGCGTTTGAATCAGAATATCTGAACCGAATCTGTTTGCCATGATTTCATCCTTAATGCGCTCGGTTGCCCGCTCACAAAGTCAAGTACGCGGAAGGCTAACACCAATTGCACATTGGAATACACTATTTATCCAAGATCGGTAAACAGGAGATGTCTCTCTAACATGGACAATTTAGAAATCCTCACACTCTCGCGTGGCTTGAAAAATCCATTCGAGTTTCGCAACAGGCTTACCCTCCCGCTTTGAAAGGCGTAAAAGTGTGGCAGCCATCGCTAATGGCCTCATTTCTCATTGCACTTCCAACGAAACCACATCGCCATCGGCTTTCCCGCCCGCTTTGTAGTTCACGATTACGAAGCGACGGCCCCACTCGCATGAAAACTGATCTGCCCCGACGAGGACCAGAGACTTATAGTCCGCAGTCCGCAGCTTCAGGGTTTTTCCGGCACTCACAACCGTTAAGACTGCTACAGGAGGGTGAGAGCAATCAATTCTCGTGAGAGTTCCCTTCAAGAATTTCACTGGGCGCCTATCTGGCTGAACGGGCTCTTCCTGGCGCGGAGAAGAATCCGCCTCATCGGGCTGCTTTGAGTCGTCATTGGAATTGGAAGAAGATGACCCGGATTGATTGGACCAATACACGGTCGCCGATTGGGGGCCTCCCGCTTGCGGCAGAACTCCGTATTTTTTTAACGTTGGCAAATCCTCGAGATTTTTCCTCGCCGCCCGCGCAATCTGTGGATCAGCGCTGCCGCTGAGCCGGTTTAACAAGGCTGTGGCATCATCCCATTTCTTTCCCGCCATATCAATTTGCGCCAGATTCAATAAATACGTTCCATTGCGGGGACTGAGTTGAATAGCGGGCTTTATGGCATCCAGCGCAGACTGATTCCCTCCTCCTTCGAGCCGCGCCATGGCAAGCATGTTATAAGCCTCGGCAAATTCCGGATTCCAATCAATAACGGCACGCAGGTCCTGCATCATGTTCGGAAGTCCAGGAATGGGGTCGCCGCCGGCCGGAGCCTGCTGGTATTTCATCAGCGCCAAATAATAATGGACCCATGGATCTTTCGGATCCATGAGCGATGCCTGCCCCAATTCTGCGTTGGCCTGTTCGTAATCCTTATTCTGCATATAGGACCAGGCAAGCGCACGATGGGCAACCGCATTTTCCAGCTTTGGATCATCGTCAATCGTCTTTAATTGTGCGATGGCTTGTTGCCGGTGCTCGGGCAAGCGAAGCTCCATTTCTGCGACGGATGCTTGGGCTTCTGAATCGGAAATTTGCGCAAAGCTTGTCCCAATGTCGTCCGCGGCGGGCGCGGGCAGGTGGTAAATCTGATAAGCAGGAGGACTGGGATCAAAGGGGTTCGTGCCAGGTTGTTTTGACGCGTCCAGCGCCAGAAATAGAGGGGTGAGCGATTTGAAGTAATCTTTCACTGCCTGGTCAAACTGAGCCATGGACATGCCATATGCCTGCTGAATCGCCTGCGGCACAGGCACTTTTTGATTTTCAACGAGATCGAAGTAGGTTCCAGTCTCCGCTAGTTTATTTTTGTTGAGCAAGTAATGCACGAACATCCACGACTGCGCGTAGAAGAGCGAATGATGGGTTCCCTCCCGATACCCAGCCTTGTATTCGTGCATGGAAAAAAGATCGGGAATCGAGAGCCATACTGGCGCCGTCAGCATTTCGGTCAGCGACCGGGGAGGATTGCGCTTTTGAATCTGGTTCCCGAAAATGTCTTCATCCCACGTCGCGCCTAGCTCGGGGTCGCTCCCGAAAGCTGCCTGATTGTTGTCCAGGTAGATTGACGAAAAATACTCCGCGAAACCTTCGTCGAACCATGGCTGCGTCGGAGGATAGTTGTAGTTCAAAAAGTAGTGGGCGAATTCGTGAGAAACCGCGCGCCAACTGTCTGGCTCGAATAAATTCAGCACTATGAAATCGCGGTCCGGTCCAGCGATAAAAAAACCTGGTGCCGACGCCTGTCGAGCGGGCGCAACGTCCGCGTATTCTTTATCCGTACGGAGAGCGATGACTTCCAGCGGTTCGGACATATTCAGCTTCCTCCTGAATAGAAGCTGTCCGAAAACCGAGCGCATTTGCTCTAACCGGACGACGGCCTCGCGGCCATGCTTCTCGTCCGTATCGGTGATAACCGAAAAATGGTCAGAGCTTATCCGAATCCATTTGGGCTTCGCTGGTTGGCCAGTCGCGGCATGGGCGGCGGGAAGCAACGCGACGCATAGCAGGACGGCACAAAAGGTACTCTCGATGGAGCGCCGGGTGTCCCCGGCCGGCATAACGGGCGGGACTCGCGTCTCTGCATCGAAATTATTCCTGCAACTTCGCAAGCGACCACTCCGCGGATTCGGAAACCGCCGCATCTTCGTCCTTTACCAACTTTTCCAAAGAAGACAGGAATTTACGTTCGCCGCTGTTGCCCATCGCAATCACGGCATTGCGCCGCAGGCCACCGCGTTTGGTGCGCTTGATCGCCGAGCCTCGAAACTTTTCTCGAAATTCTTCTTCTCCGATATTCGCCAGCCAATCCAGCGCTGGATTCACCAAACCCTCTCGCGGCTGAAACTCTGGAGCGTTCGTCACCGGAGACTTCCGGTTCCAGGGGCAAACGTCCTGACAGATATCGCAACCGAATATATGATGCCCCATACCCTCGCGCAAGTCTTCGGGAATGCTGCCGCGCTTTTCGATGCTGAGATATGAGATGCAACGGGTGGCGTCGAGTTCGTAAGGTCCGATGAAGGCGTGGGTTGGACAAGCGTCAATGCAACGCGTGCAGGTGCCGCAACGGTCAGCGGCAGGCAGATCAGGTGCGAGGTCCAGAGACGTCAAAATTACGCCGAGGAATAACCACGATCCGAGCTGTTGATTCAGTATGCAAGTGTTCTTGCCAGTCCATCCGACGCCAGCATATTTGGCATAGACACGCTCGACGATGGGTCCGGTGTCAACATAGCATCGCGTGATTATCTCTGGAGTCGCCGCTCGAACCGCATCTTCTATTTTTCGCAAGCGGCGGAGGACCGCATCGTGATAATCCTCCTGGCCCCAGGCGTAGCGCGATATCCATCCTTCGTCCGGATTGTGTTCTTGAGTTGAATAGGGCGCTGTCGTGTTGTAGTTGATTGCACAAACGACGACGCTGCGCGCCCAAGGGAAGATATTGGAGAGGGCCGCACGTTTTAGTTGGCCGGATTCATTTTTCGACTCGAGGTATTTCATGTCGCCGGCACGACCTGCGTCAATCCATTTGGGGAAGCGGGCGAGTTCGGCGTGGTCACGAACTGCTGCAATGCCGCAAAGCTCAAAGCCGGCGTCGCGGGCTGCATGCTTCACCAATCCGGCGATTTCGTCAGTCTGCATATTTCTTCACATTTTGTCATCTTGAGCGCCTGTTCTTCTTCGCGTGCGAAGAAGAATCAAGTCGAAGGGCCCCTGCAATCTCACATGATGCGTTGATCGTTACCGGTTGTAGGGGTGCTTCGACTCTTTGAGCTTCCGCAAGCGGAAGCTCAGCCTCACTCAGCATGACAATTTGTGTTTAGCGTTCCGCCAAATATGCTTCTTTATATCCCAAGTAATTATTCGCGTAGCGCATGATGGCTTCACGATCCTTTTCTTCCAGCTTGCGATGAAATTTTCCGGGAGACCCCATCCACAGCGATCCGGGTGCGACTACCGTTTTCTCAGGAATCAGCGTTCCCGCCGCAATGATCGAACCGGCGCCGATGTGCGCGCCGTTAAGAATGATCGAACCCATGCCGATCAGACAGCGATCTTCGATGGTGCACCCGTGCAAGGTAACCGTATGGCCGACGGTGACGTACTCGCCGAGGGAGACTCCGTACTGTTCTTTCATCCCATGCAGCACGCTGCAATCCTGAATATTCGAATACGCGCCAATGCGAATCGAATGCACGTCGCCGCGGACGACCGCATTCATCCAAATGCTGGCATGCTCACCAAGAACAACGTCGCCGATGACCTGTGCCGACTCGTCAACGTAGCAGGATGCGGGAATGGTCGGTGTGATGCCTTTGTAGGCGCGGATCATGGTTGCGAAGCCTCTTGTTGGTTGATGCCGAGCCGCTCCAACATTTCTTCATAGAGAAATCCCTCGCCGACCCGATAAGGCTGCACCCACTCGCCATCAATCACAAACTGCGGGATGGCGCGCTTGCCGGTCTGCTTGATGACTTCCTCAGCCGCTCCGGGAGTCTTTTCTATGTCAATGTCGGTAAACGGAATATTGTGCTGCTGTAGAAAGCGTTTGGCGGTACGGCAGTCGGGGCACCAGAACGCGGAGTAGACAGTGACTTGCATCGTTATTTAAGTGTAACCGAGTGATCTAGCGCTAAGACTAGTTTCGCTATCGCACAAGTGGCTTACAACTTCGGTCCTCTAAGTACCGATAGTTGCCTCGCCCGAAGTTCGCCAGCTAACCATCCGACAAGTTCCACGGACGCTTTAATGGCATTTTCCAACTGGCTCTCGCTGACGCTCACTTCTGCGTTGAGTCCGCTGCCGCAAACATACTCAGGGTATTTTTCAGAGAACCGCGTATCCAAGTAACCGGCATCGCCCTTATTCAAGTCTATTTCATCAAACGGTTTGAATCCGTTTGCTTCACCTCCGTCATGAACGATCCGATTTCTTACCTTCTGGGAAGTGCCCGTAAATGCGATTCGGTTCGCATTTGCCTTGAAATCAATTCCAAACCGCTCCGTATATTCGAACCAAAGTCTCTCGAAGTCGCTCATCGCACTGTTGCCGTATTTCTTTTTCTCGCGTGGGCTAAAGGACTCCGCGGATCTAGTCATCTGGCGCAAGGCGTCTATTAAACGTGACGCAAGTGCCACGAGTGCCATGTTTCTGAGGAACCGTTCCTGGCCACTGTTTGTTGCAAGGATATCTACGTGCTCTTCAACCAAGTGCTGATGGTATTCATCATCAATGGGCTTCTTAATTACCTCTTCAATTTTCGCAAGCTCTTTGCTTGCTTCCGCATCGAGGTATCGAATGCCAGCGTGCAGCGTACCTTGAATTAGGACGTGAACGTCCCACTGAAACTGATCGTATGCGCCCCTGTAAAACTCCATGGTCAACCCTCAGCTCTAATATCCCGCATCCCAAGACTTGAATCTTATGCGCCCACAGCTTGGACACCTGCCAACCTTTGCTCGGTCGCGGTAAGCTTGACCACATCGAACACACGTAAATAACCTACCCTGGGGAGGAGCCTCTAACGACTCCGTTAGCCGTTCCGTCGCTTTTGCTAGATCTAATCGCTCTTTAGTAATGCTCAAGATGCGAACTGGATCGGTGGTGGACCCCAACGTGGAATCCAACTTATCTAACATGAGCTTGTTAACTCTGAGTTGCTTCAATACCAGGCGTCGTCTCATCTATTGTCCCTCGACATGCCGACCATTGTCCCGAAAAAGCAAAAGCCGCCAGCTTTTAGCTGACGGCTGATTGCTGATTGCTGAGTGCTTGCCCTACCTGCTCTCGTACAACAGCACGCCTTCGGTCTTCTCCGAGTCCACGGGACGATAGAACAGCTTGTTATCGTCGAGGAAGACCTCGATGAAGGCTGGCCGCGTGGTGATTGTTCCCTGAATCAACGCCTCAGACAGCGGGTCTTCGATGTATTTCTGAAGGGCCCGGCGTAGAGGACGCGCTCCGTAACTTCTGTCTCCGAGGGTTTGGCTGAGAATCCATTTCTTGGCTTCGTCGGTGACCGTTACGGTGATCGACTTCTGTGCCAGGTTCTGGTTCAGCAGGTTGACCATGAGTTCGAGAATCTGGATAAGATCGGCTTCGCTCAACGCGCTGAACAGAATGATCTCGTCAAGACGGTTCAGGAACTCGGGGTTGAACGTTCGTTTGACTTCGTTCTTCACCAGATCTTCGACTTTTTCGGAGATCATGTCTTCCTTGCTGGACTGGAAGCCCAGACCTTCGCGGCGCTGCAAGTGACGCGCTCCGATATTCGAAGTCATGATGATGATCGTGTTTTTAAAGTCAACCGTGTTGCCGAGGCCGTCAGTGAGCTGCCCGTCTTCAAATACCTGAAGAAGAATGTTGAAGACATCGGGATGAGCTTTTTCGATTTCGTCGAGCAGCACGACGGAATAAGGAGCCCGCTTCACGCGTTCGGTGAGCTGGCCGCCTTCTTCGTAGCCGACGTACCCGGGAGGCGAGCCAATCAGTTTTGAGACTGAATGCTTCTCCATGAATTCGGACATATCGAAACGAATCAGTGATTTTTCGCTTCCGAACATGAATTGAGCCAGAGTGCGTGCGACTTCTGTCTTGCCAACGCCTGTGGGTCCGAGGAATAAGAACGAACCAATCGGACGGTTCGGGCTCTTCAGCCCCGCGCGCGAACGGCGAATCGCACGAGCCAACGCGACGATTGATTTATCCTGCGAGATGATGCGCTTGTGCAACTCTTCTTCGATGCGCAGCAGTTTCGCCGATTCCTCTTCTTTGATCGACATCACGGGGACGCCTGTCCAGCGCGAGACTACGTCTTCAATGTCCTCGCGTCCGACAACACCGGTTGCCGATTCGTCCAAATGATATTTTTCGCGAAGAGCGCGCAGGTTCTCGCGCTCTTTGCGTTCCTCGTCCGAATAGAAGCGCGCCTTCTCGAATTCGTGATTCGCGATGGCGTTTTCCATCCGGTGAACGATGAACTTGATCCGCTTTTGTACCTCGGTGATTTCTTCCGGCAGCGAAGTCTGGCGCAGTTTTACGCGCGCTCCAGCTTCGTCTATTAGATCAATGGCCTTGTCCGGAAGAAAACGATCCGGGATGTAGCGGTTGGAATGGGAGACCGCGAAGTTGATCGAGTCGTCAGTGTAAGTGACGGCGTGGAACTTCTCATAGCGGTCTTTAATTCCGAAAAGAATTTTGGTTGCATCTGCCTCGTTGGGCGGTGGAACTTTGACCGCCTGGAAGCGGCGTTCCAGCGAACGGTCTTTTTCGATGGACTTGCGATATTCGCCGGGCGTGGTTGCGCCAATGCACTGAATTTCGCCGCGAGATAATGCCGGCTTCAGAATGTTGGCGGCATCGAGCGAACCTTCCGCCGAACCCGCGCCAACGAGTGTGTGAAGTTCGTCAATGAAGATGATGGAATTCTGCGACTCCATCAATTCCTTCATGATGGTCTTGAGGCGCTCTTCGAATTGTCCGCGATATTTCGTTCCCGCAACGATCAGCGAAAGATCCAAAGCGAGAATGCGTTTGTCGGCGAGGAACGACGGAACCTCGCCGTCAGCGATGCGCTGCGCGAGTCCCTCAACGATGGCGGTCTTCCCAACGCCAGGCTCTCCAATCAAAACTGGATTGTTCTTGGTCCTGCGGCAAAGAATCTGTACTACACGCTCGACTTCGCCGTCACGTCCGACCAACGGATCAAGCTGGTTATCCATTGCCGATTGCGTCAGATCCCGAGAAAACTCGCTCAGTAGTGAAGATTCACGCTGCCGCGCGGGCTGAGATTTCTCCTGACTGGTACGGGCCAGTTCTTCGCGAATAGTAGAAAGCCGCAATCCACGCTCGTGCAGGATCTCAGCGGCGAAGCACTTCTCTTCCCTTAACAAACCCAAAAGAAGATGCTCAGTCCCAATATGCTTGTGGGAAAGCCGTTCCGCCTCTTCCGCTGCATAAGCCAAAACCCGCTTGCATTCGTTGCTTAGAGGCAAATCAACAGACGTAGAAACCTTTTCCCGGATAGTGGTATGACCTTCGATTTGCTTGCGAATGGATTCAACCGAAGCATGAGAGCGCAAAAATCTGTTGGTAAGGGCCTTATCCTCGCGCAAAAGTCCTAATAAAAGGTGTTCTGTCTCAATATATGGAGACCCGAACTGGCTGGCTTCGTAGCGGGCAAAGAAAATTACGCGCCTTGCCTTTTCTGTATACCGTTCAAACATATAGCCCTTTCCCCCGAGTTCTAAGAAAGACTGGCGTTCGTAACGAATCGCCTCTTCCTCGAACCCCGTGGCCTATTAATCATTGATGCAATCGGGATGCCAACGGTTCCCGACTCTGAATAGGCTGCCGGTACCTGGGAGGCAGTTACCGAAGAGCCTACTAAAGATTATAAAAGCAATGAATTGCAACCTTTGGGTGCAATGGTTTGTCTACCCATCCCCCAGTGACCATTTCGTCACGTTGCCGACGAATTGTCAATCGCCGTTCCGTGCTATCCCACTAACGTTTCAGGTGCGACTTCCTCAACTCGACCGGCTTGGAGTCGCAAGACGCGATGGCAACGTCTGGCAAAAGCGAAATTATGCGTCGCAATCAGGGAAGTCAATTGATATTCCCGATGCAGCCGGTAGATCAATTCGAAAACCGCGTTGGCGGTGTTGGCATCCAGATCGCCCGTGGGTTCATCCGCAAGCAAGAGCTTCGGCTTGGTGATGAGCGCCCTAGCCAAGGCAACTCGCTGCTGCTCACCTCCGGAAAGCTCCCCCGACCGGTGATGCGCTCGTGCCGCTAACCCTACTTCACCAAGCCAACGCGAAGCGTCTATCTCTGCTTCCTGCCGAGAATGCCCTCGCAGAAGCAGCGGCATCGCCACGTTCTCGAGGGCGGTGAATTCGGGTAAGAGATAATGGAATTGCCAGACGAAGCCGATTTCGCGGTTACGAAAATCGGCAGCATCATTTTCGGAGAGCGTACTCAATCGCAGGTTCGCGAAATATACTTCCCCTGCAGAAGTGTTATCAAGAGCGCCGAGGATATGCAGCAAAGTACTTTTGCCCGCCCCCGACTCGCCGACGATCGCCAGCATTTCTCCTCGTTGGACCTGGAACGACAGATTTTCAAAGAGCACTAATTGCGAAGCTGAAATCTGAAAGGACTTCTTTAGATTATCCGCCCACAATATCACTTGCTCATTAGATGCAATAGGAGTGCTCCTCGTATCAAGAATCAGCGAAGACGATGCGATGAAGACATTAGAACACAAGGTATCGCGCGAGAGTCGCCAAGGACACCTCGGGGCAGCCGCAGTGGTACTATTCGTTCAAAACCAATCGTGGAGACGATAATGTCGAAGAAAGAACTCGTGCACTTGGTAAGCCGCGCATTAGCTATATTTTTTGCTAGTTGGGCCTTCGCGAGTATTACATATTTGCCAGATCAGATTTTTGAGCTGACTCATCATGTGAGCCATCGCAGCGTATTGATAGGTCAAGATCAGCTCGCAAAGTACTATTCACTGATGACATTTTTTGACCTGTTGCGGGTAATCGTATTTTCCCTTGCTGCCCTGTGGTTTTGGAGATGTGGTGAGAGGGTAGAAGGTCTCCTTTCGTCGAGCGGGGAGAACCAGCAATTGTCGAACTTGAGCTAGCCGTATTACAGTTTTGAGAGGCGGCCGAGGCGATTCTGGGCTGTCGGGCTTCGCTCGACTGGACAGCCGAGGGCGACTGTCCTTACCTGGTGATTGATGAGCGACAGATTCTATGACGGTACGCCCGCGCCATGTCCAGGCTGCGGCATCGCCGCGGCCGTAGTCGCCGCAGCGGCTTCGTTCAGTATCCGGTGATGGATAGTGAATAGCGCCAACTCCAGGCGATCGGACACGCCGATCTTGTCATACACGTTGCGAAGATAATTCTTGATGACCTGCTCGGTCGTCCCGAGCTGCGTGGCGATTTCTTTATTCTTATATCCCTGAACGATGAGCGCGACGATGCGCAATTCTTTTGCGGTCAGGCGATCGCGCACACGCAATCCGACCATATCGTTCTCGGTCAACTCGCTTGGCACTGCTATGTCCTGCACCCAATTTTCACCGCGAGCGACTTTGCGGACGCAATCCACCAGCGCCGCGCTGGTCACATTTCGATATACGACGCCATTGGCTCCCGCGCCCATGTAACGTTGTGCGCTTTCGCCGGTATCGGCCAGCACGATCACGCGAGTTTTTGCTTTGGTGGAGGCGACCAGAATTCCGTTGAAATCGGAATGGAATCCGCCGGCGACGATCAGCACCGCCGCGCGGAATTTATCCAGCGCCATAAACATCTGTTCCTGCGTTTGCGCCTGGGCCACAATGCGCATTTCGTCCTCGACCGCCAGCACTTTGGCGATCCCCGCCCGGAAAATTGCCTGATTATCGGCCAGAATTAGTTTCAGCATCGCGTCAGCACCTCAATGTCATTCGTGACGAACGAAATCGTAGGAATCAATCACGCAGGCTACGCCGTGCGTTTCCGAAGTCTTGCCTCCAGCAGAAGGCTCATCTCTCCGCACTACGCGGCCGCTGCACTTCACCATCACCGGTTCTTTGGCACCGGTGACTTCAGGCGGCAACGAAATCTCAAACTCAACATTCGATCCGATCTCGAGATTCGCGTCTGCACGAATATAAACGCCCGCGGCGCTGAGATTGCCGGTGATGCCGCTATGTTCTGAACTTTCTTCGGCCCGGTGAATCTTGATCGGCAGTTCTAAAGGGAATCTTTTTCCCGTCCGTGCTTCGGACACAAGACCTCCTCGCTCCTGACCATTCTTACCCGCAAATGCCAGGTCCGCGATATATTGCTCCTAGTAAAGTCCCATGAATAGCTTACGGGCGGTTATATCATGGATGGCCCGTCTGGTAAAAGCCTGTTAATACGGGGATTTAGGTAGGAAGTAGGTTCCCGGCGGGGCGAAATTGTCTTTCCCTGAACGGATCAAGAAGGAATCCTATGGCGAATGTCGGATTCAACGGGATGCGCGTGCTGGCGTTGGAGAGCCGGCGGTCCAAAGAAATAGGGCAATTAATTATTAATAACGGGGGCGTCCCGACGGTTGCGCCTTCCACGCGGGAAGTCCCGCAGGCGAATCCCGAGGAATTAAAGTTCGCGGCCAGTTTGCTGCAGGACGAATTTGCAGTGGTGATTTTCATGACGGGAGTGGGAACACGCGCACTGGCACAGGCCGTGGAACCAGTTTGTTCGCGTGCCCAGTTCGTTGCCGCTCTGAGTCGAACAAATGTGGTGGCTCGCGGTCCCAAGCCGGTCGCGGTGCTGCGCGAGTTGGGAGTACCGGTCACCCTCGCCGTGCCTGAACCAAATACCTGGCGCGAGATTTTGCAGGTGCTTGATCAAAAGAAAGAAACCGTCGCCGTGGCCGGGAAAAAGATCGCGGTGCAGGAACACGGGGCGCCGAGTCAGGAACTCTACGCAGGACTGCGGGAACGCGGCGCGGAGGTCGTGCCCGTCCATGTTTATCAGTGGTCGTTGCCCGAAGACACAGGACCGCTACGGCAAGCCGTTTCCGCCCTTTCGCGCAAGGAATTTGACGTTGCCATATTCACCTCATCCATACAACTCGTCCATCTTTTACAGATCGCGGACGAAATGAAACTGCGAGCCGATGTATTGGGCGGATTGAACGCCGCCGTGGTCGCTTCGATTGGGCCCGTAACTTCTGAGACTTTGCGAGAGCACGGGGTTGGAGTTGACATGGAACCCTCCCATCCGAAGATGGGCTTTCTAGTGAAAGAAGCGGCGGAGCAAAGCAAAGAACTGCTAAACGGGAAATCCTCGAACTAAGGAACCCAGAAAAGAGGACATAATGCACCACATTGAACCAAATGTCTGGGCAATAATCGTGGCCGCCGTGGGGAAGTTTGTCATTGGCATGATCTGGTACGCGCCGCCAGTGTTTGGCGCGGCGTGGATGGCGCTGACCCAATGCACTCCAGAAAAGTTTAAGAAAGCCATGCCGAAAATATTTGCAGCAGATCTGCTGGGAAATCTTGTGATGTCATTTATTCTGGCGCACTTTGTGCGTTGGTTGGGCGCGACATCCGCGCTCGCAGGAGCGTCGGTCGGCTTCCATTGCTGGCTTGGGTTTGTCGCAGTAGTGACGCTTACTCTCACGCTCTACGAGCAGCGGCCTTTAAAACTCTTTCTCATCAACAATGGATTCCAACTGATTTCTATGGTGGCGATGGGCGCGCTTCTGGCAGTTTGGGTTTAAGCGCAAACGCGGCGTGGATTACCGCGCCCTAGCCAGCACCAGGGTCACATCGTCGGGCTGCTCGTGATCTCCGATCCAGTCGTCAACTGAGGCGGTCACGATCTCCGTGATTCGTTCCAGCGGCAGATCCCGGTTCTCCTGCACAATGTCAATGAGGCGGTCTTCACCGAATTCCCCAAATTCGTTTTCTGGTTCACTTACCCCATCACTGTAAGCAATAAAGATGTCGCCGCGTCGAAGTTGCAGCGGATCCCTCGTCGTAGTTGACCCGTTCGAACATTCCCACAACGGTGCCACCTTGATCCAGTTTCCGCACGGAACCCTGTTCGCTCAAAATGATTGGAGGGAGATGACCCCCATTGCTGTACGTGAGTCTCCTCTCGTCGCCCTCGTAGATTGCCAAGAACAGCGTGGCGTATTTTTCCATCGGCGTGCTTTCGTAGAGTTGATGATTCAGCAATGAAAGCAGCGTTCCGGGAGAAACTTCCGCCCCCTGCAAACTGGAACCGAGGCTCATGCCTGATCCGCCCCCCCCGGCGGTGACCGGTTCCCTCAACATCGGGATGCCCTCGAGACTGTAGGCCCGGACCGCCGAATGGATTGTAGCCATCAAGAGCGCGGCGGAAATCCCCTTTCCACTAATGTCGCCGACGGCAAGAAGCAACCTGTCAGAATCAAGTTTCAGGAAGTCGTAATAGTCTCCGCTTACAGTCCGCGCGGGACGGCAGAAGCCGTGAACTTCCAGCGACGCCAGTTGCGCAATCTGGCGCGGGAAAAGTTGTGCCTGCACTTCCTGTGCGATGACGAGTTCATTTTCCAGCCGTTGCTTTTCCTTCTGCTCGCGGATTAGTTGTTCCAGCGATGCGGTCATCGAATTGAAAGAATTGGCCAACTCCGCCAACTGATCACTGGACCTCACTGGAATTCGATGGCTGAAATCACCGCGATTGATGTGCTGCGTAGCCTTGTAAAGCTGCGCCACGGCTCCCGTGACTGAGCGCGTAAGCCGGTAGCTGACTAGCAACGCGACCAGTTCGATCAAGGCAAACACCAACGCAACAATCAGCAAGCCGTATTCGATGGCGGGAGCGAACTCTCCCAAAGCCCCGAACAACCTGTCGTAAAGCTTTGAAAGCCGTGTCTGAACGCTGATGGCGGCCGGTCTGTTATGTTCTCCTGTCTCCCAATCCACCACTCGAATGGCCGTGGCGAAGCTAACCTGCCTATCCATGGCGCGGGTTGGCGGCGGGATGCTCCCTGTGGTGATCGTTGGCGCAGGTAAGTCTTTGCCCGTATCCAACACATAAACGCCAGCCTGGTTGGTCTCGGTAACGCGCGGCGGGGTGCCATCTGCGCCCAGTCTTACGCTGGACTGTGGCTGCTCGATTTTGTGCAGTGTGAGTCCGGACGCATACAGAGTTATCTCGCCAAGGTCATTAGCCAATTCCTGCAACAGATTGCGATCCAGCGGTTCGCTGGTAAGTACGGTCAGATCGCCGCGCGGCCTCGGGAATAGTCTCCGACGCTCGCAGTGATAGCTTGTCGTGATGTCGAACCACATCCGAGAATGCCGGCTTCAAATAAGAAGGCAGCGGCGGTGGACTTGACGGCACTCCTTTAGGAGAGTTGCTTAGAATGAGTTTGTCATTCCGCCACACGTAAACATGGCGTCCCGACCAGGCCTTATTCGATTGCCGCAAGCTTTCGATAGCCGCAGTTTCAGCCCCGCCACCGCTCTCCATCCGTGCTGCGAGCTCATGTGCAATCGCCGAATTCGCAGCTTCCAAATCGCGCAATTCGGAGTTTAGTCGTGTGGTAACGATAAATGTCGCGAACTGTCCAGCAAATAAGTAAAAAGACCCTGTTGTCAGCCCGACCAGCAAAACCACAGGAATTACCCCGACAAATACCCATGTGACAATGAGGCGGTTGCGCAGCCGCCAAAGCATTTTGCCCTTCGCCCAGCGAAATCCTAGAAATCCGAAAAGCGCGATCACCACCAGGCTGAGGAAAGTGACCCAACCGCCAAGGCTGGTTCCGTATGATGAGTGAAAGCGCGAAAGTATCTGTTGCAGAACGAATAGAAACAACGCGAGGCAGAGCAGGTACCATGCGATTTGCGCGAGCTTGCTCTTGGGCAGCAAGCCTGCCTCACTCAATCGGAGGCGATAATAGCGGTAACGGGATAGCATGATTCAAGATGACTGAATTGCATTATATGGATGCGGCGCGGCTGCCGGGGAATTCAAATCCAGCCGTCAAACTCGGTTATTCAAATCTCGGGATAGAAATCAAAAAAAGCATCGAGGCTATTCTTCAACTGCTTCTCTATATCTTTCTTGCTGCCCTCAAGCACGTGCATAGTGACGTGAGCTTCGTTGCCGTTCTTTAATTTGAGCGTCGCATCCCCAACTTCGGCGACCTCTTCCGAGGGTAAAAGACGTAATCCGTAAACCAGAGTTAAGTTTGCCATAGCTCAATTGTAGCGAAGCACTCAGCATTCCGTAGCCCGAGCACTCGGCCCAGCACTCAGCATTCAGCAATCAGCCTACTGAATGGCTGAATGCATTCCCAGGCCTTTCCTGAGCGCTGAATGCTGAGTGCTTTCCTAAGTTTTTCTGAGTGCTGAATGCTATTCCTACTCAGCAACAAACGGCTTCCATTTCTCCTCACTCGGCGCGCGCGTCGCAAGACTCACAATAACCAGCGCCAGCACCGAAACTACCAAGGCGGGGAAAATCGCATCCCGCTCAGCCCACACTGGCGGCAAGAAATGTTTGCCTCCTAAGTTCCATGCAATTGTCACCGCAGTGCCGACTGCAATGGACGAGACCGCGCCCGCAGCATTGGCGCGCCTCCAGAAAAAAGCCGCCATCACCACTGGCGTGATCGCCGCGGAATAAATCGTGTAGGCATACAGAGCCATCGCCAACACGGACGTCAGATACGCTCCTTGCACCAACGCAAACAGCCCCAACAACAACACCATCAACCGGGAAAGCACAATAATCTTCGATTGCGACGCGTCTTTGTTAATGAAACGTATATAGACATCATTCATGAGATTTGTCGCCGGAGAAAACAGAAAGTTATTGGCCGTGGAAATAACTTTCGCGAAAATTGACCCCATCAGCAAAGCCCCCATCAGCGCTGGCATACCGTGTCGGGCCACAAACGGAATCATCTCGCGAGGCTTTTCTGATACTTCAGGATTGGTGTCGAACATCGCCGTCCCGATTACCGCGATTGTGATGATGACGGTTTCCAGAAACAGCGTTCCGACAATCCATCCCGCAACGGCGATCTTTGCATCCTTCGCGGATCGGGCTGAAAAGAATTTCTGATACATGCTTTGATTTCCAAGCATGAGAAGCATGGTCGGAATAAAAAATTCCATGGCGCGCGCAAACGTCAGATGACCTAAAACCTGAAACCGGTCGGGCGGAAGCGCAGCGTGCAATCCAGCCCATCCCCCAACCGCGTGAAACAGCATCGGTGTGGCGATCAGCGTCGTGCCGGTGATCAGGATGCCAATTACCAGATCGAGATAAGCGACCGACGACATACCTGCCATTGCCGTGAACACGATGACGAATCCGGCCACGATATACATGCCCTGAGTGTTATCAATTCCTGTCGCGAGATGAAGAATGTCTCCCCCGCCCTTCAATTGGTAGGAAGTGATGGCCGTATAAGCAAACAAAATTGCGATAGTCCCGAGCACGCGCGCGGTGGCGTTGTATCGAGTCTCAAGCAGATCGGGCAGAGTGTACTGAGCGAATTTGCGTGCGCGCGGCGCAACGAAATAGATGATGAGCAGACCTGCCCAGCCACCGGCTGGCTGCCAGAGAGCGGCAAATCCGTTGTGGAATGCATTTTCAGCGCCGGCGAACAGGCTGCCCGCGCCGATCCACGAACAAAGCAGCGTGGCAATCAACACGTACGAAGGCAGACTGCGTCCGGCAACGAAGAAGTCTGCTTTGTTTTTAACCAGCCGGCTGCGGAAGATGCTAACGCCAAGAAGAACGGCGACGATAATTATCAGGACCAGAAGATACAGATTCAGCAGAAGGTGCCTCTTTCAAATTTGTAACAGTTTTGGCCTGCCAAGCATGGCGCGCCTTTGTTCAGGGGAAGAGCCCCTCATTTATCTAAAAACTCCGCGACCGCGCCGTTGATTCTCGCGTTGTCACACTCGGCGACGGAATGTCCGCAGTCTGAGTTCAGCTCAATGACTTGAGCATGAAGCAGCGCAGCAAAATCCAGCGCGGGCTGCGGCGTCACCACGTGATCGTACCGCGAAACGATGATCAGTACCTTTGCTTTGACCGCTGCCGCCGCCCTTTCCATCGAATGTCCAAAATCGTTTGAGACATCCATGGACATCATTGCCTCGACCTGGCGGATTTTATTGTTCGCGTCATTCCCCGGGCTATTTTCTGCTTTGTTCAGGTCTTCAAAGACCTGCTCGCGGGTCTTCTTCTTGTTATACCGATCGGGAGTGGTCAAGATGAGCGCTCCGAGCTCAAACTCCAATCGTCGCGCCGGGTTCTGCGTGTAGTCGCCATTCATCCACCGGGGATCGTTCTTGATAGCATCTATTTCCGTTTGCAAGTGCAAGAGGTCGTATGGTGCCAGCCGGGGCGAACCAACAATCGGCACCGCCTTGTCCATGAAATCGGGGTATGCAACCATCCACTCAAATGCCTGTATGCCTCCCATCGAGATCCCAACCACTGCCTTTAAATGTTTGATCCCCAGCGTCTCAACTAAAAGGCGATGTTGCGAGTTGACCATGTCACGCATCGTGATCCTGTGAAACTTCATGCGGGGCTGAGAAGCGCTATTGGAAGGGGAAGAAGAGACGCCGTTCGAGAGCGGGTCCACTGCGATCACGAAATATTTCGCATCATCCAGTAGGCTGTGTTCTCCAACGCTCCACTTTAGTTGCTCGGATGTGCCGCCAGCCCATGTGGGAAGCAGAATCGCATTAGAACGCTCGCGATTCAATTGTCCAAAAGTTCTGTAGCCGATGCGGCAATCACGGATTACTTCTCCACTCTCAAGCTTGAAATCACCAAGTTCGGCGAACTTCTGTTCTTGCGCGCTGGCGCATGAAAGAAGCGAGCAAACGAAGGCCGTAACGAGAAAGAAGGCTGTGTTTTTCATTTGTCGCAGAATGGTCACGGTGCAGTGGGAGGCGCAATCTCAAATGTTCGGAGCCACGTCGCGGCCAACTGCGGCCAAGTGGTAATCGGGAGGTTAGTGCGGCGCAGTCCGTATCCGTGCCCGCCTTTTTCGTAAATGTGCATTTCCCCCGGAACCTTTGCATTCTTGAGTGCAGTGAAATAAACGATTGCGTTTTCAACGTGCACGGGATCATCTTCCGCCTGAACCAGAAACGTCGGCGGGGTTTTGTCGGTGACGTGAATATCCGGATTCGGCGCAAAGTTCTGATCCGCCAGCGCGAGATATCCCGGATAGATAATGACCGCGAAGTCTGGTCGGCAACTCATTTGATCAGCCGTATCAATGGGATCGTAAAGACGTTGATCGAAGTGAGTGCTGAGGGCGGCGGCCAAATGACCTCCAGCGGAGAATCCGAGCACGCCAACCCGATGCGGATCAAAGTGCCAGCTGTCTGCGTGGGCACGAACAATACCAAGAGCCCGTTGTGCATCTTGAAGGGCGGCGGATGACTTGGGATAGGGCCCAGAATCAGGTACCCGATACTTGAGAAGAATGCATGTGACACCGATAGAGTTCAGCCAATCGCATACTTCCGTGCCTTCGAGATCAATCGCCAAAATGTGATAACCGCCGCCGGGAAATACGACAACCGCCGCACCCGTGTTATTCCCCTTCGGCGAATAAACCGTCAGAGTCGGCTTAGAAACGTTACCCAGACGAATGACTTGCTTTCCAGCGACAAGGTGGTCTTTGGTGTTCGTGGTATCCAGCTCGTCGGCTGGATTGGATTTCGCTCCTGGCGCTCCGTGCGGCCAAATGGAAAGCGTGACATTCCCAGACGCGGGCTGCCACGCGGGTTTTTGAGCGAAGAGGGAGGAACAGATCGCGGCAACGGCTAGAACCAGCAGAACCATGCGCATGATGCCCTCTGGATGCAGATATATTTGGCGTGCCATTATAATGCAGCGGACGACGCAGACTCGCACCGATGATTCTTGTTATCCAGTGAAACTGCATGTTTAGGACATTCGATGGTCAACGTATAACGAACGAAATCGAGGTGGGCGAAATGGAGGTAATCGGTGGAAACTCGCCAACTTGGTAACAGCGACTTAAAAATCAGCATCCTCGGAATCGGCGCCTGGGCAATTGGTGGGAGCGGATGGCTCGGAAGTATGGGTCCGCAGGACGAGAATGACTCCATACCGGCGGTCCACGCCGCGCTCGATCGCGGCCTCAACTGGATTGATACCGCCGCACTTTACGGTCTTGGCCATTCGGAAGAAGTGGTTGCGCGCGCATTGAAAGGACGGTCACCGCGTCCCTACATCTTTACCAAGTGTGAGCGGGCTTGGAATAGCAAGGGCGAAGTTGGAGCGTCATTGAAAGCAGCATCTATCCGCCGCGAGTGTGAAGACAGCTTGCGCCGCCTGCAAACTGACGTCATTGACCTATATCAGATTCATTGGCCGGAGCCGGACGAAGATATTGAAGAAGGTTGGACCGAACTGGCGCGGCTTAAAGAACAAGGCAAAGTCCGCTACATAGGAGTTTCGAACTTCAACGTTACACAAATGAAACGTGCCCAGGCCATTGCGCCCATCACGTCGCTTCAACCGCCTTATTCAATTGTGACTCGCGAAATAGAGAAGGAAATTTTGCCCTATGCCAAGAGTCACAACATCGGAGTCATCGTTTATTCGCCAATGTCGGCCGGGCTGCTCACAGGTTCGATGACTCGCGAGCGCGTTGCAAATTTTTCTTCCGAAGACTGGCGAAAGAATCTTCCCAACTTTAAGGAGCCTCTGCTCTCCCGCAATTTGCGTCTGGTAGAACGGTTGCGCGACATCGGCAAACGGCACAATCGCACTCCGGGAGAAGTCGCAATTGCGTGGACGCTCGACAATCCCGCCGTAACCGGCGCAATCGTCGGATTTCGCAGTCCCCAGCAAGTTTCGGGGATCATAGGCGCATCAGAATTCCGCCTCAGCAAAAGCGAAATGGCAGAAATTGATCATGCGCTGAAACAGGAAGCCGCCGCATAGTCTTTAACCGCACCCAAAGGGACGGATCAAAACAGCTCGAGCCATAAGTCTTGGGTAAGATAAAAACGAAGATCGCGCCCCGCACGGCCGATGCCGCTAACCTTCGAACGCAATCAGCGCGCCGCTTGCCGCCGGCAGTTCGATCGAAGCAAGTCCATTCTCCACGCTCACTTTTTCCTCTTGCGCGACTGACCATGCGCCGCTTGCGCCTACGGGTGATCCGCCAAAGGTCGTGTCCGTCGTGGCATCCACTCGCGGCGCGTGCAGGCGAAGCGCAGTCACCCGTTCCGTGCGCTGTCCCGATTCAATTGTTAGCCGAACGCTGCGGTCCAAATTCTTGTTAAAGACTGCTACTTTAATTTTCCCTGAATCGCTGCGGAGACCGTAGGCCGTCAGTAGCGGGGCCTGCTCCAGGCCGTCTAGCTTACTTTCGATGAGTTGTCCTGGCCCAGCCTGCGCAAAGAGCAACATGCCGTAGTAGATTGGCCTTGCCAGGAACCCGTTTTCGCGGGTTCCGGCGATGGGCGTATACCAGCCATAGCCGCCGCCGTGAAAATTGATTCCCATGCCGCCCTCGGACGCCAGTTGATACATCAGATCCGCGCCCCAGAGCGCGGAAGCAAACGTATCGCTCACTCCCTGCTTGCCTCCCTGGTAACACGAGTTCGTTTCCGCCAGCCGAAATGGCAAACCCGAGTCATGCACCGTCTCCTTCATTCCTTCAAACTCGGCCTCAAGCTTGGGATTCGGCTTCAGCAGCCTTGCAATCGTCATTGAGGGATCGGTCGGCGGGCCTTCCGCGTAATAGTGCTGCGACAGAAACATCGCCTCGTTCTTAAACTGATTCGCAAACGGAACCAGCCATTCATTGTTATAGGCAGTATCCGGTCCAGCGAAGGGCGCATTCGAAACCCTCTCCCGAATAGCCTGATAAAAACGCTGCCACTCTTCGGCGAATTGATTGAAGTTGTAATCCGATTTGCGAATCCCATTCCGATAAAAAAGATCAGGCTCGTTGCAAAGCTGAAACGCGATCAACTTCGAACCTACGGCGTCCATCACATAGGAAGCTTCGTCCGCCGCTTGTTCCGGCGTTCCTGTGCCGATATTCAAGCCATAAATCAGCTTCCATCCGCACGCATCAAGAAGATCCCGTAAATTTCGGATAGCCAAAGGCGTAATATTCACGGGCGCAGGCGCTTTGTGTCCCGTGTCCGGACCAACGGCCAATGAATATGCTATTGGATTTGTCTTGTCTTGCTCGCGGAGTTTTTGATTCTGAGGCGTGTCGGCCTTGTTCGCCCCATTCCCAGCCCAATGGGTGAATTCGCTGGTGTTGCCGCCTATGCGCAAGACGCCAGATCGCCCAAGTCTGTGGATAAATCCAGCCAACTCCGTATTGTCTCCGGAAAAGAAGTTTGGATTACCTAGCTGCGCCGACTCATAACTGAGTCCCGTGAAGTCGTCGCCAATCTTGTTACCAAGCCGGTCGGGACGCAAAGTCAGCCGCACCGGCGCAGCAGGATTAGTCTCAGCGAAAGCGGTGGGAAAATTGAACGGCAACGAAAGGCCCGCGGCAGAGGCCGCCGCAGAGAGACGAATAAAATCCCGGCGATTCATGACACAGATTCCACCACACAAGTCAGGTGAAGGGCAACAGGCACGCGGTGACGCCATGCTTAACCGTGACCTCGAATCGGAAATCATTTGCCGTTATGTCGCGCCGTCCTCAAGAAAGACTCATACGTTCTGAGTGCGCTTGCAAATGACCGGAATGTCGCAACTTTTCTCGCCAGTCATAGATGTAACGGCGTTGTAGGCGCTAACTAGCTAAATCTTATTGCCAGACGTATAGTTCCATTCTCGTCTTTGCTGGGGTTATGGCATCCCGGCTCCAGCCATCGCGGCCGTCTGGTACTCCAATGACGAAGTCACTTCGTTATTTGCCTTGGGATTATATACCAAGGAATTTCGATCTCAACAATGGCAGGTAGCCGAATCACCAGTATTGGACTTTCTATAATTTAAGATTTTAAGGGGATCGCACTCGATACTATTGTTCCTTGGTGCATTTCTAGGGAACTTGGTGTGCCTCGTGGTTCTGACTGTATTCTCGTATTGGCTCGTCGGCCATTTCCCCAATATAACGGACGTACGATCAGCGATCTTCGGAAGCTCAGTGACTCTGTTAACTTCCTGTTCACATTTGTCAATCCATTCTTCGAGGAACTTCTCGTCAGGGCCTTTTTGATTACAGAGATCGAGGCGATTTTCGCGAACACCAATCTCGCTGCCACAATGAGCATTGTGCTCCAGACCACATATCATCTCTACCAGGGTATCCGGTCGGCCTTGGCTCTCAGCTCTTCTTTCACTTTATTTACGTTGTACTACGTCCGGAAGCGACGTATTCTGCCCGTGATTCCCCCTCCGCGTTCTTTGGGATCTGAGCAGCTGGACGCAGTAATTCCCGCTCACATCCCACAGGTCCGTCTCATTTGCGCGCCCTTATCTACGGATTCGCTTCCCAATGTAGACACCGCGGCTTGCACGCTTTACAGCGTCATAGAAACCCGTCGCCGCCACTATGACGCCCTTATGCCGTGACGCGGGCCATACGCTTTGAGCGGCCTCCCCGTTGGGGCGTGGGATCAGCCATCCACGTCTCGATTAGCCCCTTTGCTTCCAACCGATCGAGAGTCGTGTACTAAGACCCAATGGAGCAACGAGAACTGACCAGTGGAGTTCTTCGCCCATCTAATATGATGTGACGTCACTGCAGTCTTGCTCTACGCCCATTCTCTCAAATAGAAGCTGTCTGGTCCGCCCACAAACAAATGTTCAATCGTCGGTATCTGAAATTAGCAATGGTTATGGATAAGTTGTCGAAACTCATGAGTGCCGTCTCGCAGCCGAACTGTTAAATTATCGGTAGCGATGCGCCTTGTCATCAAAGTCGGCACCAGTCTTATTGCTCCGCGCGGAAGCATTGACACGGTTCGGATGAGAGCTTTGGTTGATCAGCTCGAACCGTCGCGACACGAATATCTGATCGTCACTTCAGGAGCCATTGCTTCGGGTATGTCGAGTCTGGGACTCAGCAAGAGGCCATCCACGGTACCGTTGATGCAAGCGTGCGCCGCCGTGGGGCAGAGCGTGCTCATGAACACGTACGAGCGGCTTTTCTTCGGCAAGAAAGTTGTGGCTCAGTTGCTGCTTTCCAGTGACGACTTTACTTCGCCGGTGCGCTACAAGAATTTGCAAAATGCGCTGCATGAGCTGCTTAAGCTGGGCGTTGTGCCGATCGTCAATGAGAATGACAGCGTTTCTGTACGCGAATTGGTTGGGGCTTTCGGTGACAATGATGAATTAAGCGCGCTGCTTGCGACCGCGGTTAAAGCAGATTGGTTACTTCTGCTTACCGATGTGGATGGTTTTTATGTACCTAATGGCAAGCGCCCGCGCCTGTTGCGAACCGTGCGCAAACTCACTCCCCAGATGGAAGCGTTATGCAATGGCAAAAGTAAATTGGGCACGGGAGGGATGAGTTCGAAATTGCGCGCGGCGAAAACCGCCAGTGAAGGCGGCGTGAATGTTGCGATCGCAAATGGACGCGACACCAACGCAATTTCGGGAGCAATCGAGCGGAAAATCGGAACCTATTTCCCTCCGCAACTTGGGGCTTCTTGATGGCGACAACGGTCAATACAACGCTTTCGACGCGCGATAAGCTCTCGCGGGCGAAAAACGCGGCTGTCCAACTCGCGCAATTTTCCACGAGTCAGAAAAATAACATTTTGCTGGCGATGGCGGATGCGATTGAAGCTGGTGCAGAAAGCATTCTTGAGGCCAACCGCAAGGATATTGAATCATCCGGCTTGACCGGCGCCCTGCTTGATCGATTGTTGCTGAATTCCGAGCGCATTTTGTCCATGGCGGAGGGTATGCGGGATGTCGTGGGTCTTCCCGATCCGGTTTATGAAACTTTGGCGGAGTGGACGCGGCCCAATGGCATTCATATCCGAAAACTGAGAGTGCCACTGGGCGTTGTGGGGATTATCTATGAATCCCGTCCCAACGTTACTGCCGATACCGTTGCACTCACATTTAAGACCAGTAATGCCATCGTGCTGCGGGGAGGAAAAGAGGCGGCCCACAGCAATCAGCGGGTCGTCGAAATCCTGACTGGTGCTAGTGGAGTCCCTAAAGGCGCAATTGAATTGCTGGATTCCGGTACCCGCGATTCGGTTCACGAATTAATCAAAGCGCGTGGGTTTATAGACGTGTTAATCCCACGTGGAGGGGCGTCCCTCATTTCATACGTTGTCGAGAACGCGACGGTTCCAGTGATAGAAACTGGCGCGGGAAATTGTCACATTTTTGTGGATGAGTCGGCAGATTTTGAAATGGCGGACCGGATTGTCATCAATGCCAAGACGCAGCGGCCATCCGTTTGCAACGCAGCTGAAAAGCTTTTGGTGCACGAAGGAATTGCGGCGGCGTACATTCCCCGCATCGTGAAAAAGCTGATCGCGTATGGCGTCGAGGTCCGCGGCGACGAGGCGACTTTGAAACTGTCTCCCGGATTACACGTGGACGCGGCGAAACCGCAAGACTGGGGAGAAGAATACTTGCGTCTATGCATTGCAGTTCGGGTGGTCGCTGACGGGGACGAAGCAATCTCTCATATCAATCGGTATTCAACGAAACATTCCGACGGCATCATCACCAAAGATGAAAAGAATGCGCGGCAGTTTCTACGGGCCGTTGACTCGGCCGCGGTTTACTGGAATGCTTCAACGCGATTTTCCGACGGCGGTGAATTTGGCTTTGGTGCAGAAATGGGCGTCAGCACCCAAAAGTTGCACTGCCGTGGACCCTTTGCGTTGGCTGAGCTCACCTCAACAAAGTATGAAGTTGTTGGAACCGGGCAAACAAGGTAAGTTCGTTTCCTTGTTAAGTGGGCGACTTTGCCTGGGGGGTTCACTCAAAGCGAAATCCCTTTCAGGCAGGCGCCTTTCACTTTGTGCTAGCCTTTTTATTTCATACGAGGACCGTTAATGAAATCCTTGTTCGTTGCTGTTTTTGCGTCTGTCATCGTACTCGCAACCTTCTCACCAAAAGTCGTGGGGAACACTTCCGATTCCCCAGTCACAAGCCAGTCTATCTTCGGCTTTCGCAACTCGGCCGACGAAGCTGCTGTGGAGTCCCGCTTTCTCGCTGTCCCTGATGCCAAGCTTGCCGAAGAACATCTCAGGATTCTGACCCAGGCACCTCACATGGCAGGTACTCCTGAAGACAAGGCTACGGCAGATTACGTGGCGAAAAAATTCCGTGAGGCGGGCCTTGAAACTCAAGTTGTCGAATACCGGGTGTGGATGAACTATCCGAAGGCAATCAGTGTGGACGTAACTGCGCCCGCTGGAATCCACATGCACGGTCCTGCGCGAGAGCATGTTGATGGAGATCCGTTTCAGGATGACCCCCGTGTGGTGATGCCTTTCAACGGCATGTCGCCTTCCGGCAACGCCGAGGCTGAAATCGTTTACGTAAACTACGGAACTCCAGCTGACTACAAGAAGTTGGACGAGCTGAAAATTGATGTGCGCGGCAAAATTGTTTTGGCTCGCTACGGAGAGAATTTTCGCGGTGTTAAGGCGTTTGTCGCCCAAGAACACGGCGCAGCCGGTCTCATCATCTATTCCGATCCCGCTGATGACGGCTGGCAGCGCGGCGACAAGTATCCCCAGGGTCCATGGCATCCGGATACTGGAGTGCAACGCGGTTCGATTGGTTACATGTTCGAATTTCCCGGCGATCCCACAACGCCCGGCATCGCTTCTACGCCTGATCTTCCCGATTCAAAGCGAATATCGCCCGCGCAGTCCGCGCAGGTACCAAAAATTCCCACCACGCCAATTTCGTATGCAGAGGCTTGGCCGATTCTTGAGCATCTGGGAGGGCCCGATACCCCGCGCGAGTGGCAAGGTGCGCTGCCTTTCACGTATCACGCCGGTCCCGGGCCAGTGCGAGTAAAAATGCACCTTGAGCAGGATTATCAGTTCCGCACAATATGGGATGTGATTGGCAGTATCCCAGGCACTGACGCCTCGAGCAGTTGGGTCGTGGCGGGCAACCATCGCGACGCATGGGTGTACGGCGCGGCGGATCCCAACAGCGGCACGGCAGCCATGCTCGAAGCAGTGCACGGCATCGGCGCATTATTGAAATCCGGATGGAAACCCAAGCGCACAATTGTATTTTGCAGTTGGGACGCGGAAGAAGAAGGACTGATGGGTTCGACCGAATGGGGCGAGCAGCATGAAGCGGACCTCGCCAACGCGGCTGCGTATTTTAATGTAGATGTTGCTGTCTCGGGATCGAAGTTCGGCGCGTCGGGAGTGCCCAGTCTGAAGCAGTTTTTGCGAGACGTCAGCAAAGCGGTTCCGAGTCCGAAAGGCGGAACGGTTTACGAGGCATGGCAAAAGACGAGCACTGAAACTGTAAACACAAAGGAAACGAGCACGAGTACATACCGTCCTCCGGAGGCCGGCAAATCGGATGTTCCCGTCGGCGATTTGGGAAGCGGCTCTGATTATGCGGTATTTCTCCAGCACCTCGGCGTACCTTCAACCGACATTGGTTCAACCGGTCCTTACGGCGTTTACCATTCGGTCTTCGATAATTTCAATTGGTTCAAGAAATTTGGAGATCCCGATTTCAAGTATGAGCAGCAGATGGCGCGAGTCTTTGGGCTGCTGGCCATTCGCATGGCCGATGCGGATGTTCTGCCGTACGACTATGAAGAATACGGAAAAGAAACGACCGCATATATTGAGGCTGCCAGGAAGAAGGCGGAAACTGAATTCGGATCGCAAGCGCCTGATTTTACGGAAGCTGCAAACGCGGCACATCTATTTGAGAAAGCTGGCGCGAAAATTCTTTCGGCTCATCAAAATCCGCCCCACGATGTAGCCGAGTTGAATCAGACTTTGATACAGGCCGAACGCGCTCTGCTCATTCCGGAAGGACTTCCAAATCGTCCCTGGTACCGGCACTCGATTTACGCGCCGGGAGAATATACCGGATATGCTGCGGTTGTCATTCCGGGAGTCAATGAAGCTATTGATAAACATGACCTCGACCGCACTCGCCAGCAGATCGCCGCGCTAACCGCGGCACTGAACCGGGCGGCCAAGGTTTTAGACAACGCCACTGGGAACTGAAAACAGGGAGCTGGTTTCAATTCTCGCGCCGCGCGGGAGATGTGCTCGCGCTGCTACTGTCGGCAGGATTATCGTTAAAATTCTCTTAATGTTTCCCGTAAGGCGCTTCAACTTTCGGGGCTGCTAGAATTTGTCCTGATGAATCCCAGCAACGTGGTGCAACATTTCTTGCGGGATATGCCCTCCGCTGCTCTCGCTACATTCCTTGCGCTGTTTCCTATCGTCAATCCATTCGGCGGCGTGCCAATGTTTTTCGCGCTCACGTCGGCGATGCTGCCTTCCGAGCGCAGGAAAACCGCACTGAAAACAGCACTCTATGTGATGGGGATTCTGATCGTATTTTTGTTTTTCGGACGCTTCGTATTGAATTTTTTCGGAATCTCTCTCCCAGTGTTGCAGATCGCGGGAGGACTAATCGTCGCCAACACCGCATGGGGCATGGTCACCGCCAGCAGCCGGATGACTCCGGCGGAAAGCCACGAAGCTGCGACTAAAGAAGATATTTCCCTCACCCCAATGGCCATGCCAATGCTCTCCGGGCCAGGTTCCATCGGAGTGGTGATGGGTCTCGCGGCGCATGCCGACAGCATGGTGGCTTATTTTGGGATGGTGATTGGCATCGTCGCTTTGGGCGTGATCGTATTTCTGTTTCTTTGTCTCGGAGGGCCTTTCGTGAAACGGCTAGGCCCCGGCGCAACCGGCGCAATCAACCGCATCTTCGGCTTCCTAATTTTGGCGTTGGCCGTTCAGTTGGTATGGGACGGCGCTGCGCAGTTCAGAGGTTAGATGTTTGGCGCGGGCGCCGCGTAGTTGCGAGGAGTTCCGTGGAGACTTACGCACAGACACCATTTTCTTTCCGTCGTATGCTAGATTTCGGTAAACTCATCTCATGGCATACGGTTCCACCGACGAAAAGCAGCACGCGCACGAATTGATCGACCGCATGGCTCCCGGCCAAGTCGCCGCAGTGGTCGGCCTCTTGGAGATTATGCTTGATCCGCTCTCCTGCACCCTGGCTAGTGCCCCATATGACGATGAACCGGTCAGCTCGGAAGAGGCTCGCGAAGTCGAGGAAGCCAAGGCCTCATTCGCGCGTGGCGAAGGCATTCCACACGACGAGGTTCTAGCTGAGTTCGGCCTCAGTTCTCAGGATTTCGAGCGCATGGGTCGCACGCCGTTAAAGCCGAATGGTCCGGACAAGTAACAGATGGCGAAAAAGGTCATTTGGAGCGCCCGGGCCAAGCTCAATCTGCGCGCTATCGAGCAGGGCACCGCGCTTCGCATCCTTCACACTTTAGCCCGTATGCTTGCCACCGGAGAAGGCGATGTAAAGAGGATTCAGAATATCGAGCCTCCGGAATTCCGCCTCCGGGTTGGCGACTACCGCGTCCGCTTCCACGATCTCGGCGACGCCATCGAAATCCTATCGGTGAAGCACCGTCGCGAAGCTTATCGCTGAATTGCGACCGGCATGCTACCCGGCTGGCGCTGCCCAGTACCGAGGTTAGACCGTGTGGCGCTTACGCCCGTCGACGACGAACCGCTCACCGCGCGGCAGAAGAAAAAGCGCTCGACGAAGCGTCGTGAATGGTCGAAGCATAATAAGAGCATTCCAGACCAGCAGATCCTAGCTGATTCTGTTCTTCTGTCCCCAACGGGAGTAATATCCGCTCGTGATCGATCTACCTCATGGCGGTGGCGCTCGGATCAACGAAGATGAACTCGTCGACTTCGTCTTAGCATTTAAGCCACCCGCAATTACATCATAATGGGAGCATCACACGTTGCCTTGGCGAATTATCACAAGAAACAAACTCTTGATTACTGGCTTCTGCAACGCAGCCAATTCCGAGACACGACGCAGGCTGTCGAGAGCGTCATCGACGCGCTAGTGGCAACAGGTCTCTTCGTCGACAAAGAAAAATTGCTCTGTCCCGAATCTCACAGGAAATGCAGAGGACTGCGACTCAGTGAAATGGTATTGGCCCGAATTAACCAACCTGGAAGAGTCTGAGAAGGCTGCCCACGAGGGCGCAGGTGTTTGCTTCGTTGTAGCTGGAGGTGCAGCCATTATCGGTGCTATGAGCCTATGGCTGGGTAAGCCTGTTATTGGGTGGACGCTGGAGTCTTCATTGACGGAGGAATCTTTGCAATAGCCGGGTGGAGAATTAGGCGGTTATCGAGAATATGGGCTGTTTTGGCGCTCACCATCTTCGTCCTCGAGAGCGTCTACGAATTCGCTATACACCCTTTACCTGCCGTACTTCTTATTCGGTTGACTCTCATCCTGGTACTAATCAGTGGCGTCAGAGGAACGTTTGCCTACCGCAGGTTTAAAAGCAAGGAATCTTCGACTTCTTTCAGCGCGATTGCTGGCGACAACCACTGACACGCCAAGCCACAGACTGCTGTCTCGCCGCGGGCGGACGAGGCGCCCGCCTGATGCGCGAGCCTACTTCAGCGAAACCAGCTTCTCGACCAACTCCGAGTAGTCTTTCTTTTCCAAGCCGTGAACCTGCTTGTTGTATTCGTCCACTTTGCTTGAATAGTTCATGGAGCAGAATTTCGGGCCGCACATGGAGCAGAATTTTGCTTCTTTGTAGAAGTCATCCGGAAGAGTTTCGTCGTGCATGGAGCGCGCAGTTTCCGGATCGAGTGATAGCGCAAACTGCTTCTCCCAGTCGAATGTGTACCGCGCATAGCTTAAGGCGTCATCCCGATCCTGAGCGCCCGGACGATGCCGCGCGATATCA
Source organism: uncultured Acidobacteriaceae bacterium (assembly GCA_963796015.1). Taxonomy (GTDB): domain Bacteria; phylum Acidobacteriota; class Terriglobia; order Terriglobales; family Acidobacteriaceae; genus PALSA-188. Next base: position 157,376 of record CAWCJR010000004.1, read on the forward strand.
GCCGCGTGCGCCGCAATCTTGTAAGCGATGATCCCATCTTTGACATCTTTTTCGTTGGGCAATCCGAGATGCTCTTTGGGAGTCACATAGCAGAGCATCGCCGCTCCGTGCCATCCGATCATAGCCGCGCCAATTGCGGAAGTGATGTGGTCGTATCCGGGCGCGATGTCGGTCACGAGCGGCCCTAGCGTATAGAAAGGAGCCTCGTAGCAAAGTTCGTTTTCCTTCTCGACCTGCTCTTTGATTTTGTCGAGAGGCACGTGTCCCGGCCCTTCGATCATGACCTGCACGTCATATTCCCAGGCTTTCTTGGTCAACTCGCCGAGAGTTTTTAGTTCAGCAAACTGCGCTTCATCGCTGGCGTCGGCGATGCAGCCCGGACGCAAGCCATCTCCCAGAGAAAAACTTACGTCGTGCTTGGCGAAAATCTTGCAGATGTCGTCGAAGCATTCATATAGAAAATTCTGCTTGTGGTGGTGAGCCATCCATTGCGCGAGAATTGCTCCGCCGCGGCTAACGATACCAGTGATGCGCTTTGAAACCATCGGCAAATACTGAATTAGAACGCCGGCATGGATGGTCATGTAATCCACGCCCTGCTCGGCTTGCTCTTCGATGACTTCGAGCATGACTTTGGCGTTCAAATCCTCGACTCTTTTTACTCGCGAGATCGCCTCATAGATTGGCACCGTCCCAATCGGAACGGGCGAATGCCGAATGATGGCCTCGCGAATCTCGTGAATATTGCCGCCGGTCGAAAGATCCATCACAGTATCCGCGCCGTAATGGACGGACGTGTGCAGCTTTTTAAGCTCTTCCTCAATGTTTGAAGTGACGGCGGAATTGCCGATGTTGGAATTGATCTTGCAAAGCGAAGCTATGCCGATTGCCATCGGCTCCAGTTCTGGGTGGTTGATGTTTGCCGGAATAATCATTCTGCCGCGCGCGACTTCATCGCGAATGAGCTCCGGCGAGAGCTTCTCGCGCCGGGCTATGTACTCCATCTCCTCGGTGACAACACCCTGCCGGGCAAAGTGCATTTGCGAAAAATTCGTGTCATTATGACTAGCTCTTCGCCTGGCAATCCATTCCGCGCGCGGCTTTGGGACGATAGTCCCTCCGTTAGTGCCTCCATTTTTTCCGTTGCTGGGAGCGCCGTTCATAGAAACCATTAGTAATACCGCCCTGTCATGAAGTTTAAGTGAGCTTCGATTATACGCCGCGAAATGCGTGGTTTTGGTTTTCAAACGGACAGCTGAAGATGGCTGTTACTTGTTCGCGTTAATTCGGTTTGCGCTGCTGAAGGTCCTTAGGATGACTTGGCGCCGGCTTCGATCCTTCGGGCTTCACCACCATAGCATTCGGCGGCGCAGAAGGATTAATTCCAAAATCCCACACGGCAGAACTCAATTGGCTTTTGTCCATCATCTCTACCAGGGCATACTCGCCTGACGTTAAATCGCTGGCCGGAGTGATCTTCGCCCAGCCTCCGGTTAGCCGTTGAATTTTGGCGGAAACAAAATCCTGCTGTTGGGTAACCTTTCCGTAAACCGCAACTTTGATGTTGCCAATAATGCGTTTGTCCAGCTTCGGCTGCAAGCGAAGAATACGATAACGGTCCCAAGGTTCTTCCGCCTGCTGCTTGCCTTGTTGGGCCGAGTCTGTACTCGCCTTTTTCTGCGGAGCAGGAGTCTGATCTTTCGCGTCGTCTCCCGACTTGATGTAAATCGAGGGCAGCATCACGTGTGCTTGTATCTTGGAATGCAGGCCGTCAAGTTCGATTATCTGCTTGCTGCTCGCAATTGGATCAATCGCTGCCCGCAAGACATTATGTTTGGTATCGCGGTCTACTTCGGCATTGTCTTCCTGCAATTCCACTAGCTCGGGTTCAGTCTGAAAAGTATCCAGCAAATACACTTCGCCATCCTCCGGCAAACGCAATCCGGGCGCGACTTCTGGGGACTTGGCTTCTTCCGCCTGCCGCTCCGCCGCCATTTCTTTATCGAGTTGTACAGCTTCAGGGACGGGCGAGCCTGTCGCGCGATCTTTTTCAAACTTCGTCGTAGCGTCCCAGTCCACCAATGAATCCGGCACATCCTCCCAGTCGTTGCGTTCAGCGCTGAAATAATGAACGCGGTCGCCATGAATCTCATATTTAGTTATGAGCTGGTAGGAACCATCTTTGAGGATCAGTCGTTTCGCCAGTTGCTGGGCGAAAGAGGGGATGGCCAGGACTAACGCGACCACTATCAGTAGAAGCCAGCTGCGAATTCTAGTGCCTGCCCGCATGGTGCTAAATATTATGATGCGGATCGGCGAAGAACGGGGCTAGCGAATCACATGTATCCGAATGCCGAGACGGAGGCCCTTCCACGATTGATCGGCGGTGTAAACCGGCGTTCCAAGCGCGATTCCTAATGCCAGGCAAGCCCTGTCCGCCAAAGATAGCCCCAGCTTGCGGGTTTGAGTTACCAGACCGCCAGCGATTCTCGCGTGCTCGTCAGCAAAGGGCTCGGCATAACGGACCGGACTGAGAGCAGCTTCCCAGGCTTCGTCAGGATCGAGTCCGCGACCGACCAGCTTGCTGTGCACTTCGGCCAGATTCACCGTGCTCACGGTCGCATCATTTAAGAGTCGATGTGGTAACTTGTCGGCTCCGGCCTCGCCGTTGAGTATGGCCAGCACCGCCGAAGCGTCCAACACAATCCTACTCACGCTTCGCGGCCTGCCGCCGTTCGGCGATCAATTCCTCAACCAGCGAGGTGCCAGGTTTTACATGCCTCCGGACGAGGCGTTGAGCTCGTTCGACGCGCTGTTTCAGAGTCATGATGCGCAGTTCGTCATCTTCGATCCGCAGGACAACTTCATCGCCAACGTTGATGCCCAACGCCTTGCGAAAGGAGACGGGAATGACAACGCGCCCGTTTTCGTTGACGCGGGTTCGGATTTCTTGCTCCGACGCCATATCAAACAGCCCTGTCCAATGACATAATCCTATAATAATGACATTATTTGCACAAGTGACACAAATCAGTTTGGTGACGGCACAAATAAGAAACTATCGGGATAAGCTCTGGTTCGCTCGAAGGCGGGGCAATATCTTGTCAACAGCCTACAATGATGAGATCGAGTTGCTGCTAGCCAGACCCCCCGATAAAGATGTCTCTAGTGGATTGGACGTCCTAATGCAACAGTTTTCGCCTTGCATTCATAGGTTTTTCTGCCATAATTGATCGTGCATCCAGCCTGCACAAAATTCCAAACTCAATTCAAAGTGAGGAAGCGATGTCGGCAAAGTACATCTTTGTGACGGGTGGTGTTGTGTCTTCTCTTGGCAAGGGGTTGGCGGCAGCTTCGATTGGCTGCCTGCTCGAAAGCCGCGGCCTTAAGGTCAATTTGATGAAGTTTGACCCCTACCTGAACGTGGACCCCGGCACCATGTCCCCGTTTCAACATGGAGAGGTTTTCGTCACCGACGATGGCGCCGAAACCGATCTTGATCTGGGACACTACGAACGTTTCACTCACGCCAAGCTTTCCCGCGACAACAATTGGACCACCGGTCGAATCTACGAGCAGATCATCGCTAAAGAACGCCGTGGCGATTACCTCGGCAAAACCGTTCAGGTAATTCCTCATGTCACCAATGAAATCAAGGCAGCGATGAAGAAAGTCGCTCAGGACGTGGACGTTGCCATCGTTGAGATTGGCGGCACGGTCGGTGATATCGAGTCTCTTCCCTTCATGGAAGCAATCCGGCAAATGCGCCAGGAGTTGGGTCGCAAAAATACGCTGTTCATGCATGTAACACTCGTCCCATTCATTGCCGCGGCGCAGGAGCTCAAAACCAAGCCCACACAACACTCGGTGAAAGAACTTCTCAGCATCGGAATTCAACCGGACATTTTGCTCTGCCGCACCGATCGCTTTTTGTCGAAAGACATCAAGTCGAAAATCGCGCTCTTCTGTAATGTCGAGGAAGAGGCGGTTATTACGGCGAAAGATGTCGCCTCCATTTATGAAGTCCCGCTGGTCTTCTCCCGCGAAGGAGTGGACACGCTTGTCTTGCGGTATTTGCACCTCGAACCCAAAGATCGAGACCTGAAGGATTGGGAAGAAATCGTGCATCGCGTCTATAACCCGAAAGCCGAAGTCACGATCGGAATTGTCGGTAAATATGTCGAATATGAGGACTCATATAAGTCACTTAAGGAAGCGTTGGTTCACGGCGCACTCGCCCATAACTTGAAATTGCATGTGAATTGGATTGAAGCCGAGGGTCTGGAAGCGGGAGAACGCGCATGCGAAGAGCAGCTCGGGGGTTACGACGGCCTGCTAGTGCCAGGAGGATTTGGAAAACGCGGCATTGAAGGGATGTTGCATGCCATCCGCTATGCTCGCGAAAAGAAAATTCCATACTTCGGAATTTGTCTGGGAATGCAGACCGCCTGCATCGAGTTCGCCCGCAATGTTTGCGGTTTGGCCGATGCTAACTCCAGCGAATTCGATCCTGCTACCCCGCATCGCATCATCTACAAGTTGCGGGAACTGACCGGGGTCGAGGAACTCGGCGGCACCATGCGCCTGGGTGCATGGACCTGCAAGATTGAGCCGGAGACGTTGGCACGCAGAGTTTACGGCCAAGACGAAATCAGCGAACGCCATCGTCATCGCTACGAGTTCAACCGCGAATACGAAGAGACGTTGACTGCGGCGGGATTGCGCATTTCCGGTTCAACTCCCGACGGCACTTATGTAGAGATGGTCGAACTGCCAGACCATCCTCATTTTATTGGCTGCCAGTTTCACCCCGAGTTCAAATCGAAGCCTCTGGAGCCGCATCCATTATTCAAGGCGTTCGTAGGTGCGGCGTATCAACATGGTCTAAAGCGCCGCGCCGATAGAGAATTTACGGCAGTCGAGATGTTTCATCGGCCGGTGAAAGTAGCAAGCAGATAGGGCAGTTACCACGGAGACACGGAGGCGCCGAGGAAATCTGGCTTATAGAAATGCAGCGCTTTTTTGGTTGCTCTGTGGTGCGTAATTCCATCTGTTCCTCTGTGGTTAAAAAATGACGAATACTTTTAAAGTCGGCGATGTTGCAATCGGCTCGGGGATTTTGTTTTTAATCGCCGGGCCTTGCGTTATTGAGAGCGAAGACCATGCCATCCGCATGGCAGAAATCATCAAGGGCATCACGCGCTCTCTCAACGTTCCCTTCATTTTCAAGGCCTCCTACGACAAAGCGAATCGCACGTCCATCCGTAGCTTTCGCGGCCCGGGACTGGTGGAAGGACTCCGCATTCTGAAGAAAATTAAGAACGAAGTAGGACTTCCCGTGCTGACCGATGTTCATCAGGCCGCTGATGTCGCGAAAGTTGCGGAAGTCGCCGACGTAATCCAAATTCCGGCGTTTCTTTGCCGGCAAACCGATCTGATCGTCGCCGCTGCGATGAGCGAGCGCGTTGTGAACATCAAGAAGGGACAATTCGTCTCCCCGTGGGACATGAAACAGGCGGTCGAAAAATGCCGCACCGCGGGAAACGAAAAAGTACTTCTGACCGAACGAGGCTCAAGCTTCGGTTACAACAATCTCGTCGTGGATATGCGGTCACTGGCGATCATGCGGAAGTTCGCGCCCGTCGTCTTCGATGCGACCCATTCCGTTCAATTGCCGTCGGCCGCGGAAGGCAATGGCGATAAGCCCGCTGCCAGTGGCGGACAGCCTGAGTTTATTCCATTACTGGCCCGCGCGGCCGTCGCCGCGGGCGTAGATGGAATATTTATGGAAGTGCACGACAATCCCAAAGAAGCGAAATCCGATGGCGCGAACGCTCTCGAATCCACCAAGCTGCGTGGCACCTTGAAAGAATTATTGGCGGTGCAGGCTGCGCTCGCGGTCACCCGCGTAGCTCCGTAAGCGTCTGGTTGCATGAACTATTGATCTACGGCGTGATAATCCTTCCCTGGGTTTCCGTAACTGAGGCGATAGCTCCTTGCTTTCCCGGAAACTGTGCGAAGAGAAAATCCAGGAATGCGCGGGACTTCGGGCGTCCTGATGTTCTGCTGTAAGCGACGCGAAGAAGAAAAACCACGCCGCGCAACACTTCGGAATCGCGGAGGCGCGAATAACCAGCGTGCTTTTGCTCAGCGTCTCGATATTCCTTGATCATGTTCTGAATTTCAGCTGCAACCGCCTGCTGCGCCATCCCGGCTATGGGAGCCTCATAATGAAGGCCGGAACTAACCAGCGTGTCATACGTTCTTGCCACCCCCGTCAGCGCCGCGATCAGGTCAGTATCTACAAGAGCACGATCAAACCGTGCGCTCCTTACCAGCGCGTAATTGAGTCCTAACAACAGGTGTTCGTGCTGATAAATAAACTGTTCTCCTATTTCGATTTGCGGAAACAACGCGGCCTGATCCAACTCCTGGAGAGAACGCGGCCTTTCGTGCTGCCGCGCCTGCTGCAAATAAACGCACTCAGTGGGACAATCCAGCGTGATCTCCCGATTTTCTCCGCAACATTGCGGACAAATGCGTCCATGCACCGCGGGGCAAAACCGTTTTTCTTTGCGTTTTTCGCAAATGGCGCAGCTCAATGCCGGGATCCTCGAACCGTATTATGACATTAGCCATTCCTTCGCGGCATCTGGCCGGGACGCGCCATAACTGCCGTAGATCAGGGGTTTTTAGCACTGGCCCTGTGGATAACAGCGGTTTTTGTGGTTTTTTATGGTTCCAGCAGAAAAAAACCGCATGGAATATGGCTAAAAACACTTCTTTTCCACAAGAAGTGGGTATAAGATGCAGCCTCGCACGAAAATTAAATTCATGGGAGGATTCATGGCTTCAGGCATGACCAAGACTCAACTCGTTCGGCATTTGGCCGAGTCGCTCGAAACCAACAACAAAGCAGCCGCTGCTTTTCTCGAAACGCTTGCAGACACCGCCATCAAGGAGACGAAGAAGAATGGCATCTTCGTCGTGCCCGGTATCGGACGTCTGGTGAAGGCGCACCGCAAGGCCCGCGTAGGACGCAATCCGCAGACGGGCGAGGCGATTCAGATCAAAGCCAAGACCGTGGTGAAGTTCCGCGTAGCCAAGGCCGCGAAGGACGCAATCGCGCCCAAGAAAGCATAGTTCCTTTGCCTAAGCATCAAGGGCCGGCCCAAGCGCCGGCCTTTTGTTATTTCGTGAGTGCTGAAGAATTCTGGCCAAAGAATTGTCTACAAAATGTCGCGGATGTTCATCCTACCCTTGTTTCGCGCGAGGTTTGACATTCCTCGCACGGACAGACATCCCGCAAGAAACGCCATGAATAAATCCCCAATTCATGTCCGTCATTCCAGTGAAATTTAATTGCGTATTTGCCCACCGCGTCGGCCGTCAGCGGCTTCGGCACCGCTTTGAACATTGGCAATGCGGCGGTTTCCTTTGGAGGCTCGCCAAACCGCCGGCCCGATTTCTTGCGCTCGTCATCGCACATCGCACACGGGCATGCGTCTCGTAGGAACGGAAATGAATAATGCGATTTATGACCGTCATTCCATTCGATGTCCACGCCAGTGCCAGTGGTCAGATTGACTTTCACGGATTTCGGATCTGCGGGAGCAGGCATGAAATTTCACAATCTTCTTTCGAGTTCATGATTCTACAATGAAGAGTCTCTACCTTAGGTGGAAGGGAAATCGCATGCGCCAATTTCTCGGGATAATATCTTGTTTGTGCCTTTTGGCATCCACGCATTCGGATGCGCAGGCCACACCATTAGGATCCGCGCCGAGGCCCCCTCTTCGCATCGGCATTGTCGGGCTCGTGCACGGGCATGTGGACGGATTTTTCCATTCGTCTCTGCACAGTCCATTAATCGATCTAGTCGGAATCGCCGAGCCCGACCGGCAACTATCCCTCAAATATGCGGACGAGTATGGAATTAATCACGGCCTGCTTTTTTCCAGCCTCGAAGACATGTTGCAGAAGGCCCATCCGCAAGCAGTGCTCGTTTACACGACAACGTATGACCATCGGCGAGTGGTGGAGACCTGCGCGCGTCACGGCGTCCACGTCATGATGGAGAAGCCGCTCGCGGTGAGTCTGGAAGATGCCCTCGCTATTCAGCGAGCGGCGCAGCTTGGGAATATTCAAGTCGTGGTGAACTACGAAACAACCTGGTACGGCAGCAACCGGGCGGCATACGATCTTGCGCGCGATAATCGTATTGGCGGCATCCGCAAGATTGTCGTACACGACGGCCACCAGGGCCCGAAAGAGATCGGGGTGGGACCTGAGTTTTTCGCGTGGCTCACCGATCCCAAACTCGACGGCGGCGGCGCACTATTTGATTTCGGGTGTTATGGCGCGGACCTCGTAACGTGGCTGATGAACGGCAAACGCCCTGACTCGGTAACGGCGGTGACGCAGCACATCAAACCGGATATTTATCCGCGCGTGGATGACGAGGCGACCATAATCCTGACCTATCCCAAGGCGCAGGCGATTATTCAGGCTTCATGGAATTGGCCATTTGGCCGCAAGGACATGGAAGTTTACGGTCAGACTGGATATGCAATTACCGTCGGCAGCGACGACGTTCGCGAGAGACTGGCGAACGGACAGGAAAAACAGATTTCAGCCAAGCCTCTCATGTCTCCTTACAATAATTCCCTTGCCTACTTTCGGGCGGTAATTGACGGCGAAATAAAATCCGAAGGCCTGTCATCGCTGGAGACCAACGTCATAGTGACAGAGATTCTAGACGCCGCACGGCGTTCCGCGGCTGAGGGGAGAACGATCGAGCTTGCGCCAAAGCAGCTTTGAAAGGGCGGGGCTTCAGCCTCGCCGTTATTCAGATCAAAGGTTTTACGGCGCGCCCGAAGGCGCGCCCTTTCAAGATCATCACAAAAGGCTCGACAGTCGAGGGCAGCTGCCCCGACCCGATGTTGGCGCAAATCGTCTGACTCCGCTAAAATAAAGACTTAATCAAACCTACCGGGGAGCAGTCATGGCACACGTTTGTGATGTTTGCGGCAAGGGACCGCAGTTTGGGAACACGATCAGTCACGCGCACAATGTCAGCCGCCGACGTTGGAACGTCAATCTTCGTCCGGTTCACGCCAAAGTTAAGGGTGTCGGGAAGCGCATACGCGTCTGCACGTCCTGCCTGCGCAGCGGCAAAGTAGTCAAAGCGTAGGAAGCGATTTTAGATCGTAGATTTGAGATTGAAGATTCAATTCTGAAATCAAGAATCTAGAATCTGCAATCGCCTTACCGAACTCCTAGCAGTTCCACATCAAAGATTAGAGTCGCATTCGGAGGAATTACGCCGCCTGCGCCCTGTGCTCCATATCCAAGTTCCGGCGGAATCCGAAGTTGGCGCTTTCCGCCTACTTTCATTCCGGCAACGCCTTCGTCCCAACCCTTAATTACTTGCCCCTGGCCCAAGGTGAACGTGAAAGGCTCAGCACGGTCTACGGAGCTATCAAATTTCTTGCCCGTGGTTAGCCAGCCGGTGTAGTGGACTTTCACCATTTGACCTTTAACGGCCTCAGCTCCAGTGCCGACTTTAATGTCCCAGTATTGCAGGCCGCTAACAGTCGTCGTCCCCTTGCCCGTCACTTTGGTGGGCGCGGCCGTTTTAGCGTCAGCCTGGCCAAAAAGCATTGGAATGGCAAACGTCAAAATAGAAAATAAAATCGCAATTTTCATCGAAAGGTTCTCCAGAAATGGTTTCTTCAGTAAGTCGTTTTACCACAGCAGGCAAAGTTACGCCAATGCGATCACATCAATTTCCACTTGAACATCTTTAGGCAGACGCGCCGCCTCGACGGTTGATCTCGCCGGCGGACTCGAATTGAAATATCGCGCATAGACTTCATTCATCGCGCCAAAGTCCCCCATATTTTTCAGGAAGACTGTGGACCGGACGACTTTTTCGAGGCTGCTTCCGGCTGCCGTGAGGATGGCCACCAGATTCCTCAGCACACGATCAGTCTGCTCAGCAATGCCGCCGCTAATCACTTGTTGGGTTGTCGGATCAATCGCAACCTGTCCTGAGGCAAACACAAATCCGTTGGCCCGGATAGCCTGAGAATATGGCCCAATAGCCTGGGGAGCATCTTTGGTGGCAATCACATCTCGCATTGGTTCTCCTACCGTATTCATAACTATACCAATTTGGAGACGGACAAGCCCTAGTCCCTCGCCCGATTCTTGATCCAAATTGGAGTCCCCACGAATCCGAATGCTTTGCGGATTTGATTTTCCAGGAATCGCACGTAGGAGAAATGCAGCTGCACTTTGCGATTGGTAAATAGCACGAAGGTTGGCGGAGCAACCGACGACTGCGTCATGTAATAAATTCTGACCTGCTGGCGTGCGGGGACGGCGGCGCGATCAAAATCAACCGTCTTGACGAAGCGATTCATCTCGCCTGTCCCGATGCGCTTGCGGCGTTCCGTCGCAACTTCTTCCAGGGTTGGAAAGATTTTGTCGGTGCCCACTCCTGTCGAGGCCGACACAAACAACACGGGCGCGTAACTCAGGAACTTCAGTGAATCGCGCAGCTTGTATTCGTAGGCTTCGCGGTCGGCGGGGCGCTTGCTATCCTGCATTCGCGCGGCTTTGGATTGGCTCGCGCTTCGTTTTTGCCCACTTGTGATCAGATCCCATTTGTTCACGATGATAATTACGGAACGTCCGCTCTCATGGGCGTAGCCAGCGATGGTTGCGTCGAGGGCGCTCACGCCTTCGGTCGCGTCTATCACCAGGATTGCGACATCGGCAGCTTCCAGATGTTTTCGGGCCATGACTACGGAAAGTTTTTCCGCCATTAAATGTGTTTTGCCTTTGCGGCGAATTCCGGCTGTGTCAATGAAGCGAAACTTCTGGCCGTCGCGTTCGACAATTTCATCCACCGCATCGCGGGTTGTGCCGGGAATCGGAGAAACAATTGCGCGGGAGGTTCCGGTAAGCCGATTCAGCAGCGTGGATTTCCCAACATTCGGATGCCCGATGATGGCGACTTTCGTTTCTTTTGGGACATCTGGTTCGGCATTCTCTTCTTCCTCCGCGACTTCTTCGGACGTCTTTGCTTCCGGAGTGCGCGATTCCGCTTTAGCGTCGGGGACCGCTGTTTCCAATTTCAACGCTTCGAAGATGGAATCCAACAGATCGTCAACACCACGTCCGTGCTCAGCGGATATCGGGAACAGTTTTCTAATCCCGAGACGGTGAAATTCATCCGCCAGCCGCTCCTGCTTCGCGCTATCAATTTTATTCACCGCGAGAAACAGAGGCTTGCCGCCACGAATCATCAGGCGCGCGAGTTCGAGGTCCGGACCGGTAACCTCGGTTCGCCCGTCAATGACCATGATGACGGCGTCAGCTTCCGCCAGCGCAACTTTGGCTTGGCGGAAAATTTCGGAAGGAATGAAATCTTTATCTTCAGGAATGATTCCACCGGTATCCACGATTCGCAGGCGATGTCCGCGCCACTCTGCTTCACCATACAGACGATCGCGGGTGATGCCCGGCTCATCGCCGACAATGGCTCGTCGCGACCCAACAATGCGGTTGAACAAGCGTGGACTTGCCCACGTTCGGGCGGCCAACGATTGCAAGAGTGGGCACCCCCGCGGCCGCAGGTTCACTCATCGCACTGGATCGGATTCGGGTCATAGGGATTGTCGTTGGTCCTTGATCGTTGGTCGTTGGCCAAAATCCGTCGTTGGTCGTTCGTCGTCAGTCGTTGGACAAAATCAAAACAGCAACCCGCTTTTGCCAACGACCAAGGACCAACGACCAACGACGGGTTTCAAGCAATACTACGCCCTGCGCCGCGAGGACTGCGGGAGCGGGTTGCGCGGGAGGCTTCGACGCGATTGCGTCCAGCATGCTTGGCACGATAGAGGGCTTTGTCGGCAAGATGAATGACCTGCTCAACGTCGCGCGTTTTCGCAGTGGGTTCGGCGACGCCGATGCTCACGGTGACCGATAGTGCATTCGTCTCAGTATCTGAAGACTTCCTCAAAGAGGTCTTCCCGGTAATCCCTTTTTTGCGCGCATCATTCCGGCGATCCGGCCCACGTGCTTCGGCCCGGCGTTCCGGAGCTTCGCGCAATCGAAAACTGGAGGCTTCGATCGCCGCTCGCAACATTTCCAACGGCTCCAAAACTTCCTTCATGGGTTTCCCGGAAAACAGGATGGAAAATTCCTCGCCGCCAACGCGAAAGGCCTTGCCACCGCCGCCAACAGCCGCAAGCCTTCCGGCAACTAGCCGCAAGACCTGATCTCCGGTCTCGTGGCCGTATGTGTCGTTGAAATTCTTGAAGTGGTCAATGTCCACAACCGCGACGGAGTAAGGAGCGGTCAGGCCCGGAAGCGCCTCATTGAAGGCGCGGCGTGACGGCAGGCTCGTGAGTTCATCCTGATATGCGAGGGCATAAGTATTTTCGACAATCGAACTAAGCAGGATCAGCCCTGCGGCCGCGAAATATGCAGTCCCATCCTTGCTGATTCCCCCCTTTTGCAAGCCCATGAATGTTGCCGCTGCCGCCCAAAGCAGTCCACTCTCGAGCGGTTTGCGATGAAGAAAAAACTTCAGCAACAGAACTCCGAAGGCGACGGCAAAAGTGATGAGTCCAAGTTCCGGCAGAGGGGTCCAATGATTTGGGCCCAGCCCGACAATTGGATTGTGTATCAGGGCGGGCGCGGAACGCTCGCCGGGACGGCTGATTACCGCGACGAACACAGACTCAAAAAACAGCAATGCAATCCGCGACGCGATGGCTGGGATTGCAAATCCTCGCTCGCGAACGAACGAGACGAAAATAAAATTCAGGGGAATTAAAAAAGCAACCGCCTCAAACGCAATATGACCGGGGCCAGAAAGCGCCGGCCTGCCGGGAGAAAAGAAATCAATCGCCCGGTAAGCCAGCAACAACGTAATCAATGCGAAGAGTATGCGGCTTGAATGAAATCGCCATGCCAGCAAACCTCCGGCAAAGATAAGAGCGTAAAAATAAAACTGGAGCGCGCCGACAGAGATCCGCAAAACGCCAGTGGCGACGATTATGACCGCGCAGAGCAACAGTGCGCCGCCCGGCACGAAAAGCGATTTGAATGTCCTCAAGGTCAAAGTATTGTGCAGGCCCGTCCTGTCTCTAAGCTTCTGAAATCGCCCTCTGTTCTCAAATTATCACCTGCTGATGGACTGGCGAGTGAGTGGCGGCAAGGATTCCCATTTCTGCACAAATCCCACGTGAGGAATTCGAATCCTTCGTACGAGGCGTATTTTCGTCCAAAAACGCCAGTCCTGCCTAACAATCAAACATGCTGATTAGAACAACCTTATGCGAATCTTAATTGCGGAAGACGATCCAGCCTGGCCAGCTTTGTGAAGAAAGGGTTGGAAGCGGAATACTACGCGGTGGATATTTCGCCAAATGGCGAGCATGCCCGCGCCATGGCCGCCGAATTCGATTACGACCTTCTAATCCTCGATCTAAGCCTGCCTCTGCTCGATGGCATTACCGTGCTTCGCTCACTGCGGGAGTATCGGCCACGCATGCCGATTCTGGTTTTAACGGCCCGCAATCGCGTCGAAGACCGGGTGGAATGCCTGGATTTGGGTGCGGACGATTATCTGAGCAAGCCCTTTTCTTTCGTGGAATTGGCTGCACGTATTCGCGCGCTGCTTCGCCGAAGCAATCTGCCATTAGCCTTCGACCCTCACGGTCGCGGACCTCAAACTTGACCGGATCGAGCGCAGGGTGGAACGTGGCGGACGAAAAATTGATCTGACATCCAAGGAATTCGCCTTACTGGAATACATGATGCGCAACGTCGGACGCCGTGTGACTCGCGCCATGATCATCGAACATGTTTGGAATCTCTCCTTCGACACTTCCACAAACATCGTGGATGTTTACGTTAACTACCTGCGCCGCAAGATGGATAAGGACTTTTCCAGCCCTCTCATCCATACGGTTCGCGGCGTCGGTTATGAGCTGAGTAACCATGCGCCAGCGCAATCGCCGCAATTCCACGTTTAGTCCCATTCGCGAACTAATTCCCATTGAAGGAATGACTTGTGGCTGTAAGACATTTCTAATCCGGCGCTAATCAGGTTCTAACCCTGCGGGAATTAAATCGCAGTTATACACAGCACCGCCGTTCGCCTGCCTTCCTTGCCTTTGAGTTCTCCCGCCAAAGCGGAAGCTTTGTACCCGGCTGCGGCGCGATTTATCCGAATCGGACCTTGAATTGGGGGACCAGAACATGCCATCGAAGGAAAATAAATCCGTAGGAAGCGCCTGGAACGATGACGAGAAGCGAGAGACTCTTCTCATGCAACAGCTTCCTCAAGTGCGCTACATTGCGCGCCGAATCCATGACCATCTACCGCGGCACGTTCTTCTCGATGATCTTGTACACGCAGGGGTGCTTGGTCTGATTGACGCAATGCAGAAATTCGATTCTGAAAAGCATGTGCAGTTCGCCTCGTATGCCAAGTTCCGCATTCGCGGCGCGATCCTCGACAGCCTGCGAGAAATGGACTGGAGTCCCCGCGACCTTCGACGCAAGGGCCGCCGCTTGGAAGAGGCGTACAACAAACTTCGCAGCGAATTGGGACACAATCCCAATGAACCTGAGCTCGCAGCCGAGTTAGGCATGGGGTTGCGCGATCTTCAACTATTGCTTGGAGAAATTGACGGACTCGAAGTCGGCAGCCTGCGCGTGCTTTCGCCCCGCGACGGCAAAGAGGAAGATCTCTGCGAATACCTGCCCAACGAGGCGGACGAAACTCCTCTTATCCTCTGTCTGCGGTCTGAGATGAAGCAATTGCTGACGAATGCCATCGAAGAGCTGCCTAAGAAAGAACAGCAGGTGCTTGTGCTGTATTACTACAAAGAATTGACCATGAAAGAAGTCGGCGCCGTGCTGGGAGTAGGAGAATCGAGAGTTTCCCAGATTCATTCCGTCGCGGTAGTGCGCTTGCGAGCCCGCATGGGGCAGTTAACCGGCGAGACGAGCCAGCCGAATGACGAACAGGCTAATGCAGCCTGGGCGTAGGAACCGTCAGGGAGCTTCATTCCCGATCTAGAGGCAGCGCGCGGTCATCGCTTTGAAAGGGCGGGGCTTCAGCCCCGCCGATGCTCAAATCGCAAGATTTACGGCGCGGCTGAAAGCCGCGCCCTTTCAAAGCTGCGCAGTCTTGGCGAGTAGTCTTTCAATTTCGCCTCAGCTGCTACTTACCGCTCGCAATCTGATCCACCGACAGCAGTGCGTTCATCGAACCGGAGCGGAAACCTTCCAGATCGAGCGTGACGAATTTGAAACCCAGCCCTTTGAATATCTTCGTAAACCGCAATGCCATTTCCGCATCGAGTGCTGCGGCCATTTCTTCCCGCGCGATTTCAATCCGCACAATATCTCCGTGATGACGGACTCGAAATTGGCGGAATCCCAAACCCCGCAATGCGTCCTCCCCTCGCTCGACCACGCTTAACGACTCGCGCGTGACTGGGCGCCCATACTCGATCCGCGACGACAAGCATGCCGAAGCCGGCTTATCCCAAACACGCAATCCGGCGGCTCGCGCCATTTCCCGGATATCGTTTTTTCCGAGGCCCGCATCCAGCAGAGGAGCCGCGACGTGGTGCCGTTTCGCAGCCGCCTGCCCGGGACGAAAATCTCCCTGGTCGTCTAAATTCACGCCATACGCAATCGAATCGAAACCGCGACTGCCGCGAAATTGTTCCATCACGGTGAATAATTCGTCTTTGCAGTGAAAGCAGCGCGAAGCGTCATTGCGAACGTACTCCGGGCTGTCGAGCTCCGAAGTCGAAATCACTTCCAGTGGAATGCCCTTCTTCTGCGCGAACGCCACCGCATCAGCAAGCTGGGTCCGCGCCAAACTCGGAGAATCCGCAATCACCGCGAGCATCTTCGCGCCAAGCACCTGATGCGCAGCCCATGCCAGGAAAGCCGAATCCACCCCTCCCGAATAGGCAACCAGAGTTCGTCCCAGCTCGCGCAGCTTGGCATCAAGAGTAGCGCGCTTGGAAGTCAGATCAGGAGCCACGGGCATGGAGGTATTCTACCCCGCGGATGGGATGCGGTGCCCAGGTTCGTGTTCGCAGACGGCCCTATCTCCTTTGAAGAAGGGCATCCGAGAGGACTGCGGATAAAGAACGTATTCTAGGGGGGTGACTACAACGAAAGGAAAAAGCGAAACTACCGTTGACCGCACTAGTATGCCTATCCCCAAAATGATATGTATGGTCCCGAAACCGCCGAGAAGTCTCCAAAATCTGCCATTCTTCCAGAACGGTCGGTGCGTGCGAATCGTCCACAAGAAAACCAGCAGAGTCATGACCGCGAACCCCACCAATTTGAGCAGAACCTCCGGCTTGTGCCCAGTCTTAGCTTGATATATTCCAAGTGTGATGGCCACAACAACAATCGATATACCTGCGGCGATGTAGAGCAAGAAATCGCGTGATCTGTGAAAGCGCTATTGGCCATGGGCTGTCATAGTTTGTTCGGCGCGTGCTGGCAGGCGACAGAGGCACTCTGCTGCTAAAAAGAGGAAAGCCGGACTGGTTGGTCCGGCTTCGTCCTACACCACCTTCGGGGAACTACCTGTTTATGAAACTCCCCGCAGATCTCAAAATTTCATCAAGAAAAAAGCACTCCATTTCGCCACCAAATTACATCACCAACGCCAGGTTCTCGAGCTCAAGCTGCAACACGGGCATGGCGCACCCGGACATTTCCACTCGGCCGACGGCATCCATAGCCGCCTCGGGCGAAACACCGTAACCTCTGCCCATGAGGAATACCTGGACCAGCTCGGCGGCCTCGCGGGAGTCAATCAGGCCCCCTTGCAGCAGATCGTTTCTTAAAGCCATCAGTTCCGTCGTTGTGAATCTTTCTTTCATGTCTTTCATGGCCGTCATCACCTCCGACTCCGACCTCATCAACTCTTAATCATTAGACTCCGTCAGTGTCACGAACGTTGCATGCAATTTCAATGCCGATCTACAGGCTTTCCTATATATACGTTGGGAAAGTCTTTCTAGTTTCTTAAACCCTTTGGAATTCAGAAAGTTGCGGCGAGAGGGAATGGCTCGATGTGGGATCCATCGCAGGACCGATGTCTCAATCGGTCTCGGAAAGTGACAGTTTGTGTCGTTTCGGGAACTAAGGCGTTCTAAAGTTGATCTTATTCCCGCCGGGGAACAGCCCATTTCATTCGCGTGCCCTTAGGGGCCTCTTGTTTTGAAAGGGCGTGACTTCAGTCGCGCCATAAACACCCTACCCTGAGTAACGGCGGGGCAAGGCCCCAGCCCTTCAAATCTCTCCCGCATTGATTAGACAAGGCCTGGAGGATTGACTCGTCCCGATGGAAATCTAACGCTGCCTAGCTATCCAACTTCTTCGCCACCAATTCATTCACCATTTGAGGATTGGCCTGGCCTTTGGACGCTTTCATGACCTGTCCGACAAAGAATGCCGCGACCGTTTTTTTGCCACCGCGGTACTGCTCCAGCTGCTTGGGATTCGCGGCAATGACTTCATCAATAATTTTCTCCAGCGCCGAAGTATCCCGAGACTGCTCCGGCCTGCCTTCGTCGTCGTAAATCTGCGGGAAGATCTTTGGATCGCTCGAAGGAAAGATCATACAAATCCTTGAGCATTTTGCCGGAGATGGCCCCGCTCTCGACCAGATCGGCGGAACAGCGACACCTTTCATGGAAATGGGGGACTGGTCAATATCCAAGCCCCTGGCTTTCAGCCTTCCCATCAATTCGCTCTGGACCAGATTAGCCACGCGCTTGGGATTTTTCGCCGCTCTCGCCGCCTCTTCAAATTGGTCGGCCAGAGATCGGGACAGAGTCAGCACACCAGCGTCCTGCTCGCTGATGCCGTAATCCGCCACCATCCGTTTACGCCGCGCTTCTGGAAGTTCGGGCAGAGTCTTGAGGATTTCAGACCGCCACTTCTCATCCACCACTAGTGGCAACAAGTCAGGCTCGGGAAAATATCGGTAATCGTGAGCCTGTTCTTTCGAGCGCATGCCATATGTCTTGCCCTCGCCGGAGTTGTAAAGACGAGTTTCCTGCGTGATCTTGCCGCCGGATTCAATCACTTCAATGTGGCGGGCAATTTCGTATTCCAGGGCTTCGCGAATGAAGCGGAAAGAATTCACGTTCTTGACTTCGGTCTTGGTGCCGAATTGCTCCTGTCCTCGCGGACGCACGCTGATATTGGCGTCGCAGCGCAACGATCCCTCTTCCATGTTGCCGTCGCTCACGCCGGTATAGAGGATGATTTCTTTCAGGCGCGTGAGATATTCGTAGGCCTCTTCAGGCGACGCAATGTCCGGCTCGCTGACAATTTCAATCAGCGGAACGCCGCTGCGGTTCAGGTCAATCGCGGTGGTTTCGGAGGACGCGGCAAAATCTTCGTGCAGGCTCTTGCCCGCGTCTTCTTCGAGATGCAATCGTGTGATGCCAATTTTCTTCGGCCCCGCAGAGGTCGAAATATTGATCCATCCATGCTCGGCGAGCGGCTTGTCGTACTGGGAAATCTGGTACCCCTTGGGAAGGTCAGGATAAAAATAATTCTTCCGGGCAAAGATCGAAGTCTCATTGATGCGGCAATTGATGGCTAAAGCGGCCAACGTGGCGAATTCCACCGCCTTGCGATTGAGGACCGGCAATGCTCCGGGCAGGCCAAGGCATACAGGACAAACATTCGTATTGGGAGGGTTCCCGAACTTCGTGGAGCAGGAACAGAAAATCTTGCTCGCCGTCAAAAGCTGGACGTGGACCTCCAGCCCGATCACCGGTTCATACTTGGCCCGAGCGGGAGTCGAGTTGGCAGTTGATGTTGCCATAGGCAGATATTATAGAGGGTCCAGCTTGCGTAGGCGCAGACGTCCCTACCTGATGCGTCGCACGCTAGTCCTTGCCCAGCGGCACGTCGAAGTACATCAACTCATCCCCTTTAGCGTCGCGTACTCCGGTCAGATACAGGTGAGAGCCTTGCACTGCATCGGGCATCCCGGAGACATCAAAAAATAAGAATCCTGCCTGGGTGCTGTGAGGTTCCACGGCCCGCGCCGCGAACTGTGCGTCTTGAATTTCCGTCATCGCTTTTTTACTCACTCCGCCACTCGCCTTTTTGGTCGGAAACGGCGGCGGATAACTCGAGGTATGAGCATGAGGATGGGAAAGCCGCCGATATATATCGTCAGCCGAAGATGGAGTCAGTTTCGTACGATCCTCGGTAACCAGTTCTGCGTGCATGTCGGTCAGAGCGACCGGTTGATCTCCATCATTCGTGATCACCACAAAAACCGGCAGAATTCCCAAATCACCGTAATGAACGGAAAAAATACTAGCTTTCACCGCCGTGTCATAAGGATCGAGCGCTGTGCAGACCCGTTCGTCCGAATGGTAGTCATGCTCCGCATACGATGCAGCCGGCTGCGGCTTCGGCATCACGAAATCCTTCGCCGCAAAACACACGACCGGCTCGGCCAAAGCCAAAAGGAGCAAAGCGGTGATCAATCTTCCGAGACTGCGCTGCATGGTCACTGATTATAGGATGCATGCCGCTCAATTATTACTGTCTCCAGCGAATTCCCCGGTGAGCGTTAGAATGGCGCTTCGCTATGTATTGGCTCTACAGTGCGGCGCTGGCTGCGGGCTTGCTTCTTAGCCTGCCTTATTGGCTGCTGGAATATGTCCGTCATGGAAAGTACCGCGGCGGATTGAGCGAGCGATTGGGAAAGATTCCACCGCGCCTCCTGACCCAACATCACCTGTCCGTCATTTGGATTCACGCCGTCTCAGTGGGCGAGGTGGTAGCAATCACCGGCCTGGTCTCCGAACTGCGACGGCAATTCCCGCAGCATGGTGTTGTGGTCTCGACCACCACCGCTACCGGACAAAAAATGGCACGGCAGCGATTGGGCGAAGATTCGGTGTTTTATTTTCCTTTGGATTTTGCATTCGCGATCCGGCCCTATTTGCGATTGCTGCGGCCGCAATTGATTGTTCTGGCAGAAACCGAGTTCTGGCCAAACTTCCTGCGCCTTGCGCATCGAAGCGGCGCGAGGATTGCCGTCGTCAATGCCCGCATCTCTGACCGCTCATGGCCAGGTTACAGACGTTTTCGGCGGATTGTGGCGAGAATTTTAAAGAATGTTGACTTATTTTTGGCCCAAACTGAAGAAGATTCGCGGCGGCTTCTCGATATCGGAGCTGTTCCCGAGCGCGTTTCCGTGAGCGGAAATCTCAAGTTCGATGTGCCCATAGCTGCTCCCCCAGCAATCGTGGACAATCTGCGTTTAGCACTCGAAGGCGTCCACGCCCGCCCGATACTTGTTTGTGGAAGCACAATGGAGGGCGAAGAATCGCTGCTGCTACAGGCTTTTGAAAATATTCTGGTCAGTCATCCGCGCGCTGTAATGATTTTGGCTCCCCGCCGTCCTGAGCGCTTTGCGCAGGTCGCTGCTCTGCTTGAGAAACTTAATATCCAATTCTGGCGGCGTTCCCGCTGGCAAGGAGAGCCGATTTTCGGCGGCGTCTTCTTGCTGGATACGATCGGAGAACTCTCAGCGCTCTATGCCCTCGCCGATGTCGCCTTCGTCGGCGGAAGCTTGGTCCCGATGGGCGGTCACAATATTATTGAGCCCGCATTGTACGGAGTGGCTATCGTGACCGGAAATCACACCGAAAATTTCCGGGATATCGTTGGACTTTTTCAAAGCCACGATGCTGTTCGCATTGTTGGTCCCGCCGAGCTTCCTCTGGTCCTCATGGAACTACTATCGAATGATGCGGAAAGAGCTGCTCTCGGACGCCATGCCGCCGAAACTCTACGCTCGCAAATGGGCGCGACGCAGAAAACAGTCGAAGCACTATGCAAATTGCTGGCAAACCCGGGCTCCGCGACTGTACCCACTACTGAGAGCGCGCCACCAGTGTCTCGCGCATGAATCCTTTCTCAATCATCTTCGGTTCGGGCGTTGCGATCCGAAATACGCTATTTGATCGCGGGACCTTCAAGGCCCGCAGCTTGCACGGGCCGGTTATTAGCGTTGGTAATATTGCGGTTGGCGGCTCCGGCAAAACTCCTTTCGTGATTTTGCTCGGCCAGTTGCTGCTTAATCGCGGAATAAAGTTCGACGTTTTATCTCGCGGCTATCGGCGCCACACTTGCGGGATAGGGTTAGTAGATCCCGCAGGATCGGCTGACGAGTTTGGCGATGAACCGTTGCTTATCGCCCGAAAGCTGAATGTTCCAGTTATCGTTGGTGAAGACCGTTACAAAGCGGGAGTTTTTGCCGAAAGCAAATTCGGTCCGCAGATTCATCTGCTCGACGATGGATTTCAGCATCGCTCTCTCGCACGCGATTTCGACATTGTCCTCGTGAGCGAGGAGGACGCAAATGATCGTCTGCTGCCCGGAGGCCGCCTGCGTGAACCTGTCACTTCCCTGCGCCGGGCCGATGCCGTCGTGCTAACGAACAACACATCACCGGAATTATTTCCGCCGGAAGGAAAGTTGATCTGGCACATCCGTCGCGGCATCGCTGTAGCCAACGTACCAACTCACCCAATTGTCTTTTGCGGCATTGCGCGGCCCGAAGCGTTCGCGTCGCAATTGCGCGATACTGGAATAATCGCAGCCGCCGATTCTTTTTATCGCGACCACCACGCCTATACAGAGCAGGACATTCGCGAACTTCTTAAGTTGCAGGAGCGAAAGCGAGCGAACGGTTTTGTGACTACCGAAAAGGACGCGATCAACCTCGGACCACTCCGAACCGCGTTAGAGCCCTTGGTCGTGGTTCCAGTAACCTTGGAACTGGCTGACGCCGCTAACGCCGTAGCTACCATGCTGCGCACGATTCACGAGCGCAGCCTCCTGGCATGAGAAAATCGCTGCTGCTGCATTTATGACCAGACATCCCAAAGAAGCCGAGCGGCTCAAGAAGATCGTCGAAACGTTCTCCGAAATCACTCTCACTGTCTTGGGTGATTTTGTGGCCGACGAATTTGTTTTCGGAGAAATTTCCCGCGTCTCGCGCGAAGCGCCGGTTCTGATTTTGAAATATCGTGAGAAGACTGTGGTTCCCGGAGGGGGCGCCAATGCCGTCAGCAATCTTGCGGATCTTGGCGTGAACGTACTCCCAGTGGGCATTGTGGGAAATGATGAGCCCGGACGACTCCTATTGAAAGGCTTCCGCCAAAAACATGTTCCCATCAGCGGAATCTTGAAAGGTAGTGGCTACACCACTCCGACAAAAACGCGCATCCTGGCAGGAATGACGCATACATCGCGACAGCAGGTCGTACGCGTGGACCGGGAACCCGAAGCCGAACCTGACCGGAATCAAAAGCGCGAACTCGTCCTGGCTGCCCGTGAGTACGCGCGCGCTTCAGATGCCATTCTGATTTCCGATTACGGTTACGGCGCTGCGACCCCTGCAGTTCTGAATTCCATCCGCGAAAAAGGCCGGCTTGATAACATGCCGGTCGTGCTCGATTCGCGCCACCGCATGTTGCAATTTTCTGGCGTGACCGCGGCCACACCAAACGAGCCGGAAGTTGAGGACGCTCTCGTCATGAAAATTGGTCACAACTGGCCGCAGCTTTGCTCCGCCGGCGGGCAGATCATCTCAAGAATGAAACTTCAGTCTTTGATCATCACCCGCGGGCGCGATGGCATGGCGGCCTTTTCCGGAAATCAGAAGCCGATAGATATTCCAATTTCCGGTTCCGACCAGGTGGCCGATGTCACGGGCGCAGGCGACACCGTGATCGCCACATTCACCGCCGCTTTGGCGGCAGGCGCCACGACGCTCGAAGCGGCGCACTTGGCGAACTACGCGGGCGGAATCGTTGTGATGAAGCGCGGTACAGCAACAGTTTCGCGGGAAGAGTTGCTTCATGCTATTCAGCGATCTTCGGCGATGACAAGATCACACTGAGCACAATTCATTGAGCACTGACAAACTTTTCAATCGTCACGAATTGAACCGGCAGGTCGCGAAATGGCGTGCTGACGGGGACTCAATCATTCTCGCCAATGGGTGCTTCGATTTGCTTCATGTAGGGCATGTGCGTTATTTGCATGCCGCAAAGACAATTAGCTGGACGCCTGATCGTCGCCATCAATTCCGACGAATCGGCGCGGAGCCTGAAAGGCGAAGGCCGTCCGCTGATGCCGGCCAATGATCGCGCTGAAATTATCGCTGCGCTCGCCGACGTGGATGCAGTTGTGATTTTTCCTGAACCAGACGTGCGCGCTCTAATTCGAGAGATTCGCCCTGACATTCAAGCCAAAGGAACGGACTATACCGTTGACACAGTTCCCGAACGCGATGTCGTCACGGAGTGTGGAGGCCGGGTCGAGATTGTCGGCGATCCTAAAGATCATTCAACGACGGAAATGATTCGCTCGCGCCTTGGAGGACTCGCACCGCGTTCCTAATATTATGATGATGGACAGGCGTCCCCACCCCGTCCACCGCAGTTGGGAATAATCTTTTGACGGCGAGGGATGCCGTCCGTCCATCATCCATGGCACATCCGAACCGACTGCTGATCGTCCGCACGAGCGCAATGGGCGACATCATTCATGCACTGCCGGTCGTAGCCGCCTTGCGAAATTCGCTCCCGGAAACGGAGATCGGATGGGTGGTTGAAGAGCGATGGGTGGAATTGCTCTGCTCGCCCCATGCCTCACTCGTGGGACCGCGATCTCCAGGCCGTCCGCTCGCCGACAGGATCCACCCCATCAATACAAAAGGCTGGCGTCGCTCCATGGCATCGCCCGACACTTGGCGGCAAATTTCCGGCTCAGTCGCCGATCTTCGCGCCCCTCGTTATTCCGTCGCCATGGACTTTCAGGGATCATTGCGTTCGGGATTGATTTCGCGGCTATCCGGAGCAAAAGAAATTTACGGTTCCGCGAATCCTCGCGAACGTTTTGCCAAAATGTTTTACACCGAGAGAGTAATTGCCAGCGGCGGGCATGTGATCGAGCAGAATCTTTCCCTCGCGGAAACCTTTGCCGAATCCCGGCTTGAAATCGGTAAGCCGGAACTCCCTCGCGATGAATCTGCTGAGCAGGAATGTGATCGCTATCTCAACGAAAACCAGATTGGCAAGTTCGCTGTACTCAACCCCGGCGCCGGATGGGGAGCAAAACAATGGCCCGCAGAACGCTACGGCAAAGTCGCCAAACAGTTATCAGAAGATAGCGTGCGATGCCTCATCAACTACGGCCCCAGTGAGGAAGCGTTGGCACACGCAGCCGCAGCTTCGAGCGGTGACTATGCCAGCATGATTAAACTTTCGCTAACAAGACTCATCGCCTTCACGCGCCGTGCTGCTTTGTTCATTGGCGGTGACACCGGCCCCATGCACTTAGCGGCGGCATTGGGCGTCCCTATCGTTGCGCTTTTCGGACCTACTGACCCATCCCGCAATGGCCCGTTCGGAACGAACAGCGTTGTACTGCGAAGTCCCATAAGCCTCACTTCACACAAGCGGCGTACCCAACCCGATGAAGGATTGCTGAAAATCAGCGTTCAGGAAGCAGTGGCTGCTGCGCGTCAATTGCTAGGCGGATCGCGTGCCTAAGGAATCTTCAACTACCTGGCAGAGAATCGCCCGCCGAATCCGCGTGCCTACAGGCTTCGCATTTGCCGTGCTATATCTATGGCTGGCTCATCCTACTTGGAAGTCAATTTTGTCAGGGACGATATTCGTAATCATCGGTATCCTCGTTCGGGCTCTTGCGTCCGGACACCTCAACAAAAACGAAACTCTTGCAGTCAGCGGACCATACGCGTATAGCCGCAATCCTCTTTACTTAGGTTCGCTGATTTTAGCGTTGGGATTTGCTCTAGCGGCGTTAAGTTGGTGGGTTGCAGGATTGCTCGTTGTAATCTTCGCCGCGATTTACGTGCCCGTCATCCAAGCGGAAGAAACTTTCTTGCGAACAACGTTTCCCGAGTTCGCGGCATATTCCCGTGAAGTTCCTCGTTTGATTCCGCGCTTAATATTTCTCCAACGTTCCGAAAGCATTTTTTCCTGGGGGCTTTATCTGAAGCATCGGGAATACAACGCGGCACTTGGTTCGGCGGCTCTTATCGCCGCATTGGTAGTCAAGCTGCTTTGGACTCTTCATCCAGCGGGATTTACTTTCGGCCGCTGACGTTAGTCTGTTTGGCCAGCCATTCTTTAGCGTCGCTGAGTTCTGAACGCATCGAGATTGATCCATCACAATTCTTCACAAGTTGTGCATAGTAACTCGACGCTTTTTCTTTGTTTCCTGTACCCTCCGCCGCGCGAGCCGCTCCATACAGCGAGTCAAAGCGATTCGGATTGGTCTTCAGATTCGTTTCGTATTCGGAAGGGCCTCAGCGGGGCGATTCATCGCCAGCAAAAGATCTGCCAGCATTCCTCGGGCCGGAAGCTGGTCCGAGGCTTCAAAAACGCCCGTCTCCTCGATGGATTTCAGGATTTCGACCGCATCGGCCCCCTTTGCCTTCCGCAATTCAGTCCACGCTTCGGCTTCTTTGCGGTCTTGGTCAATGGCATCCAACTCCGATTTCGATTTTTTCTCCTCCGACAATTTTTTGTGGATCGCTTCGATCTCCTTAACTTCCTTTTGCGCATCCTCAGCTTTCGCGACGTGAGCCAGGCCAATCGCCCGAGCCCAATGGGTGATCGAATCATCTTCCGGAGAAGCTCCGGGAACCAGTGGCAGTTCAGCCGCTTCCTGCCAATGATGCAATTCGAGCGGATACATCGCTTCAAAAGCCACCAGCGCGGAAATTCGAGGATCGAAACCCATGCCATACATATCTTTCATTGGCGGCATGGCTTTGACTTCTTCCATTAGGCGATGCGCGTCACCCTCACGCCCACTTTGCATATATGCGTAGAACAGAAAATCCATGGCATGGAATTCGTGGCCCTCGCCGCCCATTTCAGCGTACTTGCGGCTCGCGGCAATGGAAGCGAGATTTGAGTTGATGTCGTCCTGCCAAAGTCCAAGACGGGCGAAGATGTGAGACGGCATGTGCAGCGCGTGAGGAGCGGCAGGCGCGATTTGCGCATATTTTCGTGCCGCAGGCAAACCTAGCGGAGCCATGTCCTGCGTGTCGTAAGTGTGAATCAGATAATGAATTACTCCCGGATGATTCGGCTCGACCGCAAAGGCCTTCTCCAAAACAGCCGCAGCTTTTCTCCGATTCTTCTCGCCTGTGTCGTGCTCCGGCTCCGAGGCCAGCAATGACAACGCATAAAACGCCGCAGCCTCATGATCCTCAGGATTACGTTGATAAACCTTCTGCATCGCCTTGGAATAAGAAGTCGCTCTCGCCTGATATTTGCGGTTGGACGACCCCGAATAGAAATCGTTGATGGCGGCAATATAATCGCGCTCCCGGTCGGTCGCGGGATGAAAAGCATTTGCCATTGTCGCTTCCGTGAGTCCACGCTTGATAGTCGCTTCGTCAGGATGGTTCCAGAGCTGATGCCACAAACTCATCGCAATCCCCCAATGCGCCATCGCGCATCGCGGATCATCTTTCGCGATCTGCTCAAAAGTTGTTTCTGCCTGCTCGTACCAGAACGAGTGCAACAGCGCCACTCCGCGTTCAAAGGGCTTCTTAGCAGAGGGAGGGCACGACACCGGAAAGTGCACAGTTCCGAGTTGCTCTTGAGTGAGCTCTTCGTGATGCCGGCCTTCGTCGGCAAAAGACAGCACTCCGCAGAACAACATCGTCAACAGAATTCCTGCAAAGGTTTTCATGAGTGGTGCCACCGGAGCCGAGTTTAGTCCGTGAGGCGGGAGGGACTCAAGCGGCGGGAGATGAAAGTGGTGTGACAAGTTCGAAAGCAATCACCACATAGGACACGAAGGCACTAAGGAAAGTGCGAAGCAAACCCTCAATTTGTCATTCCGAATCGGCTTCAGCCGGTGAGGAATCTGCTTCTTGCCGTGGAAAACAGCAGATTCCTCGCGCGATAAAATCCGCGCTTCGGAATGACAAGACCTCTGAATGTTCGATTTGAAACGAAAGACAGTTCTGCCTAAGCGCGGCTCTTCTTCTTCGCCACCGCAACGGCCGCAACTCCAACTTTTTCCCACGGACGCTTTGGGCGCTCTGCCGTCGGCTTGTCACGGTCTTCAATACGATCGTATTGGTACGAATCGCTCACCGTTCCCAATGACTCGTTGTAAAGGCTGGGCAATTGAATCCCTTCCTTCAACTCCTCGGTGAATTGTTGCAAAGCCTTCAAGTGATCAGCAGTGGCGGCAATTTCGGTTTTGGAAGTTTTCAGAAATTGCTGATAGCCCCGATTGATCAGCTTCGAAATCTCTCCGCCGATCAAATATCCCGGATACGCAAATATCTTAATCCCATCGTCGCCATCTTTTTGAATAGCCGCCGAGACGTTGTACTTCTTCAGGAAGACTCGTCCCACAGTTCCTGGTGCTTCGATCAGATCAAATCCGTGATCGCGCAGCCAGCTTAGCGCTTCGTCATAAGTCCGCTCGATAACTTTCGTCGCCATTAGTTATGCTCTTTCCGTCTATGCTCGATTGGATGCGCGCTCATTAGTAATGTATTCATCCGAGGTGCATCCGGGTATGGTCTTTTATAATCTAACTTCCGGTCGAAGATGCTGTAATTGATTTGTAAGGAACATTACTATAGTTCGCTGGTTGCTCCCAGTCCATGTCAAGAGAATCGCGAAAATCAGAATCCGCGGCGACTGCGGACTTGCCAGCCGACGCGGCATTGAGTCAAGGCGAAAACTCCCTTCAAGCAACTCATTCTTTGGATGATGTAAGTCCGGGCGTCTTGGGCGTGACTACTCTCGATCGCGTGGGAAACACGCCACTGCTTCGCTTCGAACGTATTGTCCGCGATCTTCCTGGAATCGTATTGCTAGGCAAGGCCGAATGGTTCAATCCCGGAGGGTCGGTCAAAGACCGCGCCGCGGCGCGGATCATTTCTGATGGCAGGCGCAGCGGCAAATTCGGACACGGCAAAACTTTACTCGATTCAACAAGCGGAAACACGGGCATCGCTTACGCGATGTTCGGAGCCGCCGAAGGTTTTCCAGTAACGCTGTGCATGCCGGAAAATGTCTCCATCGAACGGAAACATATTCTGCATGCTTATGGCGCGAACATTGTTTACACCGACCCCGCGGAGGGTTCCGACGGCGCAATTCGTGTCGCGCGTGATCTACATGCAAAGCATCCTGAAAAATATTTTTACGCCGATCAGTATTCAAACGACGCCAATTGGCAGGCTCATTATTACGGAACGGCAAACGAAATCTGGAAGCAAACCGAAGGCCGCGTTACTCATTTTGTTTCTATGATGGGAACCAGCGGTACGTTCGTCGGCACATCGCGAAGATTGAAAGAACTGAATCCGCAAATTCGGTGCATCTCGCTGCAACCCGATTCGCCGTTCCATGGAATCGAAGGCGCAAAGCACATGGCCAGCGCCATCGTCCCGAAAATCTACGACGCTTCGTTGGCAGATGAAGATCTCGGCATCTCGACGGAAGATTCTTACGCCATGGCAATACGATTGGCGCGTGAAGAAGGCCTGCTGGTGGGCATTTCAGCGGCGTCAGCGGTGGTGGGATGTTTACAGGTGGCGCGAGGACTGAAGCCGGGAGCGCACGCAGTGTTCGTTGCTATTCTTCCTGATTCCGGCGATAAATATCTGAGCGAACGATTCTGGGAAGAAGGATGAGCGGTTTTTTACCACGGAAACACAGAGTCACAGAGAAAAGCGTTCAATTGAGGAGTTTAGGTTTTCTCTGCGTCTCCGTGCCTCGGTGGTGAAACACCTTTAGCGATGTTAAGAATCAACTCTGCCGACTACGAGGCTCTAAGAAAGCACGGCGAGGAAACCTATCCTCACGAGTGCTGCGGAGTCCTCCTCGGCCAAATGGATGGCGATATTCGCACCGTAACGTCCGTCGCCCGCTGTGGCAACACCCGTACCGACTCTCCGCAGAATCGTTACCACATTGACCCCAAAGAACTGGTTCACATCCAGCGCGAAGGTCGCGCGCGCAAAGAAGACATAATCGGCTTTTATCATTCGCATCCCGATCACCCCGCGAAGTGGTCATCCACAGATTTAGCCGAGGCCCACTGGTTCGGATGCTCCTACGTAATCACGAGCGTAGAAAAAGGCAAAGCCGTACTGACGAATGCATTCGAACTAACTGGAACTGATGAGAACGACAAGAAGCTGCTGGATGAAAAAATAGAAGTAGCCTAGCTCGTGTGGCGCGGGCACTCGATGAACTGCTGTTTGACGGTCTACGATTAGAATTGCAGACATCGTCCGGTATTCAGACTCCGACCACTGTCGGGGTTTTTTATTTCTTGTGCGCCCATGCCGGTGAAGGGTCGACACGAATTACGTAGGGACAGCCGCCCCCGGCTGCCCGGCGGACCGAGGATCCACAATAATTGCGAAATAGAATCTACTCTTCGCCTTTGGGTATTCTTGAGCGCTTGAAAAGGATCTTGCCGATCACCTTGTCAAATCTTTCCGCACCAACTACCCACCGCACAAGACTGTATCCTATAGTTATCGAGACCGCCGCGATCCAAACGTAGACGCCAAAAGCCTCTTTCGATGGTAGGTATTTGCTGAAATCAATTTTGTAAATGGCAGAAACCACTATCGTCAAAACTATCGAGCACACGATAGCGAGGCCCGTGCCGAGCAGCTTCAAGTTATCGTAAGGAGGCCGGAGCCCTGCCGCGCCAATCATGACCAGAATGTAGTGATCCCCTCTCTTAAGACGGCGAATTGCGTCCCACCATGCGGCATATTCCTTTTCTCTGTGTGCACGCTTCGCAGCCTTTCTTATTAGCTTTGTGACCTTTTCTTCGTACTCGTCCTGGTCGTAATCGCGGTCAAACGAGTCGGAAGCATCCATCATGTCTTCCGGCATCCGTCCAGATTCCGTGAAGTAAAGCATTTTGCGCTCGACCTCGGAGAGAGAAACCTGTTCGCGCTGCGCTTCCTCAATGATTCTAGAGACCAGGAATTCTTTGGCCTCCCGTGCACTGGAGAATTGTTTCTTTGTCACTGCCCCGGATTTTACTTCAACCACACAGGGCCTCGCTCACCCGGACAAGGAGGGACTGGATGCGCGCGTGCCAGTGGGCTCCAGCCATTTCGTGGGCGAGGGCAGTCCCCGCCACACGGTACCCATCCCTTCCTGCACCCTTCGGCTCTTCTGTGGCATCATGTATCCCTATGCCTAAGATTCACATACCTACTCCACTTCGGCAGTATGTTGGCAAGCAGGCTGATGTTGAGGTCAGCGGCGGCAGCGTTGGAGATGCCATGTCCGATCTGGTCGCGAAGCATCCGGACCTACGCCGGCATCTATATAACGACGATGGCAAATTGCGCGCTTTCGTGAATATTTACCTGAACGACGAGGACGTCCGCTATCTGCAGAAAGAAGCGACTGCGGTGAAAGACGGTGATAGCATTTCGATCGTGCCATCGATCGCAGGGGGCAGCGGGAGTATGGACGTATTGTCGAATTTCAGGATTTTCGAATTGCAAAGCTCGATTACAATCCGCTGTTGTTGCCCCTCAAGCCGTTAGTCGCTGGAAATTCGTCAATCCGTAAATTCGTCAATCCAAAAATTTAAAGAGGTTCCCATGGCCACCACAACCGAAATCAAACCCGAAGCCGTCACGCTCTCGAACGACGAGATCCTGCGCTACTCGCGGCACCTGATCATGCCCGAAGTCGGCATGGAAGGGCAGTTGAAGCTGAAGGCGGCAAAGGTGCTCTGCATCGGCGCAGGCGGACTGGGTTCTCCGCTGGCGCTTTATCTGGGAGCCGCGGGCGTCGGCACGCTCGGCATCGTGGACTTCGACGTGGTGGATTACACCAACTTGCAGCGCCAGATCATTCACACCACCGCCGACGTGGGACGCAAGAAGCTGGACTCCGCCGCCGACAAGCTGCAGGCCATCAATCCGTTCATCAACGTTCGTAAATTCGAAGACGCGTCTCGACAGCTCCAACGCGCTCGAATTGTTCCGCGACTTCGACATCATCGCCGACGGCACCGACAATTTTCCCACGCGCTATCTGGTCAACGATGCTTGCGTGATCACCGGCAAGCCGAATGTTTACGGATCGATTTTCCGCTTCGAAGGCCAGGCCAGCGTGTTCGCCACGGAAGACGGGCCGTGCTATCGCTGCCTCTATCCCGAGCCGCCACCGCCGGGACTGGTTCCTTCGTGCGCCGAAGGCGGCGTGCTGGGAATTCTTCCCGGACTGGTCGGCGTGATTCAGGCGACTGAAGTCATCAAGATGATTCTGGGCAAAGGCGATCCGCTGATCGGCCGCCTGCTGTTGATTGATGCGCTGGGCATGAAGTTTCGCGAATTGAAGCTGCGCAAGAATCCCGATTGCCCGGTATGCGGCAAGAATCCAACAGTCACGAAATTGATAGACTACGAAGAGTTTTGCGGAATTCGCGGCGAGGAGCAAGCGGTTCAAGCAACCAGTTCCGAAATTCAAGTCGAAGAACTGAAGCGCCGGCTGGATGCGGGAGAAGATATATACGTGCTGGATGTTCGCGAGCCGCACGAATATCAGATCTGCAACATCGGTGGACATCTGATTCCGCTAGGAGATCTTCCGAACCGCGTGAATGAGCTGGACTCCAGCCGCGAGATCGTCGCCCATTGCCGCTCGGGCGCAAGAAGCGCGAAGGCGGTGGACTTCCTGCGCCAGGCAGGCTTCCGCAAAGTTCATAATCTGACGGGAGGAATTCTGGCCTGGGCGGACAGAATGGATCCCAAGATGCCGAAGTATTGACGACGGTCACAGCGTTTGCAAGTACGCCAGCAAATCTTCCACCTGCTTCTGATTCAAAGCCTGTCCAAAGGCGGGCATCTTATCCCGTCCCATCAAAATAATATCCGTCACGCGATCGTCATTCGCCGGCAGTCCGCTTTCCTCTAAATATTGCTTTTTGAACATGTGCTGCAAACTTGGTCCGTGGCGGCTCTTCGAAGAATATGCATCGTGACAACGATCGCAGTAATTGTCGTAAATCCGCCGTCCCGCCGCCTGCTGTGCATTCAGTCCCAACTCCGCGTCGCTTTTCCGGCGCTCTGCGTCGCATCCACTAAGAAAAAACAGAAGCAACGCCGAGCAGATAACAAAAAGAACATTCCCCAAAAGCGAAAATTGCTTAGCGCGCTTACCTCGAACGGGGAATCCCATGAGTATACGGAGATGATACCAACGTGCCATTTCCCTCATTCTCTCGAAGTACAATAATTATCAGTAACGATCATGCTCCCTGAACAAATTCGCACCAAACGAATTTACGAAAAGGCAAGCCGCGCCGATGGAACGCGAGTTCTGGTTGACCGCCTCTGGCCCCGCGGCATTTCGAAAGAGCAAGCGGGGCTGCACACATGGTTAAGAAACCTTGCGCCGTCAGACAATTTGCGGAAATGGTTTCACCAGCATCCCGAATCCTGGCCGATGTTTCGCAAACAATATTGCAAAGAACTTCGCCAGACTCAGGCCACGACGGCATTGACCGAGCTTTACAGGCTGGCGTCGCAACGAAAACGTCTGACGCTTCTCTTCGCGTCGAAAGATGAATTACATAACAACGCTATCGTGCTGAAGGAACTCTTGGAAGGAATACGAAAGCCGCCGACCGGAACCGGTCCCGCCGGATTACGCTTCATGAAGGAATCGCAAGCGAAGCAAATGCCGTTAAGCAGGCTGTAGCACCGGCACGAAAAACTCTTCTACTCGCAGCAAAATTTCCGGCGCGCTCTTCGATTCGTATATCGCCTTGCGCAACGCCGCGCCACCCGGAACGCCGTGCGTGAACCATGAAGCAAACTGCTTCATCTTGCCCTGCGCATCCGGCAATTCTTCCTCAATCAACATGCGGAAGTAAGTGTGAATCATCTCATAGCGGTCAGCTTCGGTAGGCTGATCGTAGGGCTCATCCAAGGTGTGGGGACAGCCGCCCTCGGCTGTCCGGCGAGGTCTACCTCGCCGAAATCCGCGGAGACTTTCTCCTCTAGGCGGACGGGGACGCCCGCCCCTACGCCTGCATCGCCGAGCCACGCGTTGTATTGCGCGATCTGCCTGAAAATCCATGGATTCGACGGCGCCATCCGTCCGATCATCACGGCATCGCACTCGGTCTGTTCAACCATTGCGCAGGCATCCTGCGGCGTGCGAATGTCTCCATTGCCGATAACCGGAATTTTGACAGCATCTTTAATCGCGGCAATCCATTCCCAGCGCGCCGCCCCCGCGTATCCCTGCTCGCGGGTTCGCGCGTGCAATGCAACGGCGTTTAGTCCGCAACCCTCCGCCATTCTCGCCAGTTCGACGCAAATAATATTTTCGTCGTTCCATCCGGCGCGAAACTTCACGGTAAATGGAATCTTTACTGCCGCGCGAGTCGCCTCAAAAATCTCGCGGATCGCTGGCAAATCCCTCAGCAGGCCCGAGCCGCCATTGCACTTCACAACTTTTTTTGCGGGACATCCCAGGTTCAGGTCCACCAAATCGAAGCCGAGGTCTTCGACCATCCGCGCCGCATCGGCCATGACCTGAGGATTGCTGCCGAAGAGCTGCGCCGAAATGGGATGCTCGTCCTCATAAAAATGCAAATAGCGTTTGGCCTTCTTATCTTTGGCCCGAAGGACTCCATCAGCGGAAGTGAACTCCGTCATGATCAGCCCGCATCCGCCCAAATTGCGGATGAATCGTCGAAAGACCGTGTCAGTCACGCCAGCCATGGGAGCCAGCACGGTCGCCGGAGAAATCATCGAACGGCGCCAATAGACAAGCTCTTCGGCACCACCCCAGATTGTGGGTAGCGAACGGGCGCCCTCGCCCGCGAGACTGCCCGAGTTGTCCCAATACTTTCGCACTCGCCTATTCTACTGCCTTCCCCAAGTTAAGCAGCTGTGGCACAATTTGCATCACACAATCTATGGATGACACTTCTAGAACGTCTTCTGCGCCCGCTCCTGACACCGGCAAATGGATAGGCCGAGTTCTGATCGCCGTAATACTCGGCGAGGGTATCTGGGGCCTTATCGTTTCTGTTACCAACAACCTCATTCTGCCGTTCATGGCGAGAATCATGGGTACGGATGCCCGGTCGCCTCTGTCCTTGGGCAATGGCCAGTTTAACGTCCCAGGCCTGTTTACTTCGGTGTTGGAGATTTGCTTTGCGGGGATTGTCGCAGTAATCCTGAATTCGTGGATACAGCGCAACCCGAAGGTTAGTCGCAGGAAACCGGTCAGGGTAACTCCAATTCCGGTGCAGCCAATCGCTCTACCGCCGCCACCGCTGGCAGTTGTGGCCGTTCCAGCTGCGGAATCAGTGCCGCCGCCTGCCGCTGTTCCGGTCGCGCCGACACCCTCGGCAGGGCCGTCGGTGCCTGAATCATCGCCCACGAAAGCTGCGACGCCACCTCCGGCGCCGAAACCAGGGAAACCGAAGCCGCCCAGAGAGATCGTTTACAACAGCGTTGGAGAGCCTCTGCCCTTCGATGACGACGAGTAGAGTTACCAATTATTTGACCGCAGACAGGTCTACTGGCGGAAGTGATTGCTAATGTTCAAAATGATTAGGCGCATCGATAAATTCCTGCTCTTTGTTTTTGTTGCGCTAACGATTGCAGGCTCGGTGATAGTCCTGTTGCGAGTGATCCCTGAGTCAACCTTTGAACTAGCGAGTGAGTCGAGGTTGCCGAAATGGATTGTCCTCCCACCGGGACTTACGCGCGCCGACGTTTCAATTGCGATGAGCTACTACAACAAGCCATGGGGTTGGGATACGATTTTCATCTTAAAAGACACGACAGGGCAAGTACGGACAAAGGTATATGGCAAGGAGAGAGACTTAGAGCCTCCTCCGCCTGGATTTCCTCCTAGTTATCCAGCCTACGAAGTAATCACAGTAAACGGCATAACTGACATTATCGAACATAGAAAAATGGAGCCGATATTCTATGTAATAGATGACCCTGCCGTTTGGAAAGAACTGGGAGTAACACAAAAGTAAAGAAAGGCCGCTGATCTCCAAACAAAAAGCCCTCGCTCATGGCGAGGGCTAAAAACTCAGCCGATTTGCAGTTTACTTCTTGGCCGTTTCAGCTTTGGCCGGTTCCACCTTGGCGTATTTCCGGCGGAATCTCTCCACGCGGCCCGCGGTATCCAGCAACTTCTGCTTGCCGGTAAAAAATGGATGGCAATTGGAGCAGATTTCCACGTGGATATCGCCTTTGTGGGTCGAACGCGTTTTAAAGCTATGCCCACACGCACACTTCACATGCATTTCGTTATAAGCGGGATGAATGGCTGCTTTCATGATTTCTAACCTCAGATTAAGTCATTAGATTCTATAGGAGCGGCGCGGGATTCAGCAAACGGCAAGCGCGGGACTTGCCAGGGCCGATAGTGGAATTCTGTACAATCAAGCCTAGATGCGAGTCGCCTGTATCTTCTCTCTCTTGCTATGCTTGGCCGCTTCAGGGGTACTCGCGCAACAGGTTGATACGGGCCAGCCTACGCTGGCGGTACGTTCCACAGTCGTTCAGGTGCCTGCGCTCGCGAAGACTAAAGAAAGCGAGGTAATCTTCAACCTAACCGCAGACGACTTCCTCCTAACTGATGACGGCGTACCGCAGCAACTCACCCTCGATAAGGACACTGACTCGCAGCCGCTGGCCTTGGCAATCGTCGTTGAAACTGGCGGCGCCGGAGCACGTCACCTCAACGATTATCATTTGGATACGATCCTGGACGCGCTCATTGGCGATGTGAATCACCGCGTAGCCGTGATTGGATTCGATAGCACGCCGCATCTGCTGGTACCTTTTACGCCCGACACGGCCGACGCCTTTCATTTACTCGCGGATCTGCCACCAGGTAATTCTGGTGCGGCAACTTTGGATGCCGTTGCATTCGCCCTCACACAGCTGCGCACACAGCCTGCCGAATATCGCCGAGCAATCCTGTTGTTGAGCGAGACGATTGACCAGGGCAGTAACATAACGCTCAATGACGCTCTGCGCCTCATCACCGACGCCCATACCACCGTGTACAGTTTTGGCTTTTCCAGTACCGGATCGGCCGTCACCCACGAGGCATCGAAGCTGAATTCTGGCGAGCCCGGCCCTTCGCACGGCTGTTTCAGTCGCGATGGAGCCGATACCGAGTATGAAGGTCATTACAGCAAACAGGTACTCGACTGCGTCAGCCAGCTTGCTCCGCCTCTCCGATTGGCCACCATGGCGTTTATTACCGCGCACAATTCGCTGCGGGCAAACACTGCTGAATCCATCGCACAACTCACCGGGGGAGAGTTCTTTCGCTTTCATAACGCCCGTGACCTGAAGGAAGGTCTCATCGCGGCCTCCAACGATGTGCCAAACTACTACGTCCTGAGTTTTCGTCCCACCTCGCCGACGCCCGGCCTGCACGCGTTGCATTTGGAGATTAAGAATCTTCCGAAGGTGGTCCTCAAGTTCCGCAGCGAGTATTGGATAGACAGCGACGCAGCCCCCTAGAATAGAATTTCGGCACAAGCTCCTCGCAAAAAAAGACGGCAGGGCCGACCCCATGCCGTCCATTCGGAAGCGAATCTTGCTTGCTGCGGGTTCACCGCCCTCCTAAGATCAACTCCTCAAGGACTATCGGATGGCCCCAGATTCGGCAACCTATCGGGATTCACCGGCGACGCTTAAGGCAACTTTCTACCACCGCTTTGATCTCTTTGGGATCAGGAGGCTTATTGGGTATTGCGAAAAGCGGGTCCTCCGCACCGTTTACAATCTCCTGATCGAATTCCTGCGGCGTTTCAGAAGCGGCGTTGGGAAGTCCCAGCATGGCTCCGCCTTTCTGGAGTTCGGCTCGGTAACTGGCATCCAAGGCAATGTCAGCGGGAATTTTTTCCCTCAGCCTCAAATCCTGCGGTCCGAGATAAAGGAAGGCGTCGACTAAGTCCTGCATCGGTTTCTGTAGCGTCGGTGGAAACTCATGGTGAACATTGCAATCCTGATCGAGTCGGGTAGGTGGTGGGAGAAAATGGCTGATGTCCAAAGCGCCCAACCATGTTCCCTTCGCACGCGCAAGCGCAGGAATAGGCCAGTTCACGAATCTGCTGTCATACAGAGTCGGCAAATTCGTATCGAAGGTGCCCAGTTCACTGACAATAAACGTCACGTTGGGATAGTCCTTTTCATACATCGAAACAGCGCTGGCACGAACGTCGTTCATGTGGACGAGATGAAATGTCCCAAAGAGCATGAGAGCCTTGCGATGTTTTGACAAGACTTCTTTCTCCATGACGGAAGCAATGCTTTCATCGCGGTGAACAAGCCTTATGATGTCGTCCATGCTTTTGATTTGATCCCAGTCAACCGGAGGGTCGCCAGCCAACACGCGCAGGCGCCTTCCTGGTGGGAGCTTCTGATTCAACGCTCGCACGAGAGGGAAAAACTGTTCGACGAATCCCGACGCTCCCGGAGCGGGCTGGCCGTCTTTGCGCCACACTTTTTGGACTTCCGTGAACGGGACGTTCTCTCCGGCTATATAGCGATCGAGCATCGGCTGGTAAAGCGAATTGCCGAACTCGATTTCAATGTCGTTCACCTTTTCCGGGAAAGCCGGGTTTCGGATCAACGAAAAGATGAAATCATTCAAATCTTCCATGCCGTGGCCTTGGGGCAGGCCGACGACTTCATATTTGTCGAATGCAGCCAGGATTGCAGCTACCGCAGGTTCAGGAACCGGTTCGGCAGCCGTCGGTCTTGTTGACTCTTGCGTTTGGGCTCGGTTTACCGCGGGAATTGCTAACACCGCCAACAACAGAACGAACTGGAAAGTTCTCTGTAATTTATCTCGCATACGAATCTCCTTGTCTGAACCCCGCATCGTGGGGGTGTATCTAGTGCGCAAGTTTCTGATCATCCAAATCCCGGTAAGCACCTTCATGCCGTGAATGGACGAGTTGAGCCAGAGTGCCAGCTTTGGTAGCGCAATGGCCCGCTGCCTGGACGAGACGTACTTATAAGGTGGGAGGAGCTCGGGGAGAAAGAACAGCCATTGACGGGGCTTGACGCAAACCATCGTCATCGGCGACATCGGCCCGTCCAAAAAATATCGAGATCGGGAGGATAGACCACAAAACAACAATAATGGCGAAGGTATGCGTGACCGCGCCTGGCGTAAAAGGGGCCAGCAGTAGCGCTATCAAACACACACAAGCGACATATCGCTGGATTGGTGAAACCGAATGCATACGCCAACATAATACGCTGGAATCCAACGGGAGCAAGGGCTCAATTGAAAACTTCTTCGAACGGAGTTGATCGTTGCGGGGCAACAAAAAAGACGGCAGGGCCGACCCCCTGCCGTCTTTCGTATTGCAATCTGAAACGCTACTTACTTCTTGTTGACTGCTTTTTTCAGCTCGGCCCCGGCGGAAAACTTCGCAACCTTGCGGGCGGCGATCTTAATAGTTGCGCCGGTTTGCGGATTGCGCCCGTTGCGTGCTTTTCTCTGCGAAACGAGAAAGTGCCAAAACCAATCAGAGCGACCCGATCCCCTTTCCTCAGTGCGCCCGTGATGCTGTCCACCGGCGGTGTCAATTGCGCCGGTGCCTGCGCCTTGCTGATATCGCAAGCGCCGATGCGATCTGATCGACCAGATCGGCCTTATTCATAGTTTCTCCTCGAGGTTTCTTTTGGCCAGTTTAACTTTCCAGACCCAGCACTCACCGGGAGGGATACGCTCTCTGAGTTGGGAAACCGACGGCCCGTATTCTCCTCTGCCGCCGCAGAATGTCAACTGTGAAAATCCGCGCTGGAAGCCTGTTTGCAGTCATGTGTCCCGAAATTTGCCGTGGTTCCTAAGAGGCGCGGATTATTTGCCCCGATTGCGATCTCTTTTTCCTGTCGGATTCACAACGCCAGCCATATGTCCACAACTTGTGCACAGACGAATTAGGATTTCCACTTGCGCCAGGGTTCACGCAGGTGCAAAGTCAATAGAGGGAAAATCCCTCAAATTTTTGTCATTCCGAACGGGCGCAGCCCGGAGGAATCTGCTTTTGCCCATGAAAGTTCAAGAAATAAAAAGTCACGCCGATGTCTGCCAGCTATGTGGCGGCACAGGATGGAAAACCGTCAACTCAGAGCTCCGATGCTCGCGTCACCCGCTGCGACTGCCGTCTTAAAGCCCGCTCCACCTCGCTGCTGGCGTCGGCCCGAATCCCCAAGCGTTACGAACACTGCGAGCTCTCGAATTTTGAATTTGACGGACCGCACAGAGGCTTGGCTCCTGCCAGAATGGCCGCCTGCCGTTTCGTCGAAGAATATCCGCTGGATGGGAATGGGCTGTTGATCATAGGCAGCATTGGTGCCGGCAAGACTCATCTTGCGGTCGGAATTATTAAAGAATTGGCGACAAGCAAGGGCGTTGGCTGTCTTTTCTACGATTATCGCGAACTGCTGAAGCAAATCCAGAATTCCTACAACGATTCCGTGAAGGCTACCGAATTGGACGTTCTCCGGCCGGTCTTCGAGGCTGAAGTATTGGTTCTGGATGAGCTCGGCGCAGTGAAACCAACCGAGTGGGTATGGGACACGGTTAGCCTGATCTTAAACACTCGGTACAACGACAAGCGAACCACCATAATCACGACCAATTTCGCGGATGAACCGGGTCAAGACATATCAGGGAACCCAAACTCCGAATTCGGCCGCGCGCAACGCTCGGTGCGGAGAGAAACTTTGGGTGACCGCATCGGAGAGCGCATGCGGTCCCGGCTCCACGAAATGTGCCGCGTCATAATTATGGAAGGAAAAGACTTTAGACAATTGCGCAGCGCCAGCTTCCACTAAAAACCCGCTGTACTCGACATTCGCGAGAGAATGCGATCAGCGGGAAATAGATTTCCTTTGTGTACCTTCGTGTCCTTCGTGGTTAAGGTTTTAAAGAAAGCTGGCTAAGATTGAGAACCGCTCATCATCCGGTTCACCACTGCATGTGCGGGCGCGCCAATCATTGATTCGTAAGTTCCCGAGGTCTTTAGTTCTTCCGCCATCCGCTTCAACAAACCCAATGTCCCCCGCATCGGTCCGGACCCCAAACTAACCCTCGCCACGCCCAGCCTTTGTAGTTCAGGAACTGAAGGAAATCCCGGCCCGGCAAGTATGTTCACCGGCCATTTCAAATCCTTCACCAACCTCTCAATCGTAGAAACATCCCGCACTCCCGGCGCAAAAAGGCAATCCGCTCCCGCGTCCCGGTAGGCCGCC
The DNA here is from genome assembly GCA_963796015.1 of uncultured Acidobacteriaceae bacterium. Lineage (GTDB taxonomy): Bacteria > Acidobacteriota > Terriglobia > Terriglobales > Acidobacteriaceae > PALSA-188. Next base: position 197,820 of record CAWCJR010000004.1, read on the forward strand.
AGCCTTCGCACAGTTTCGTCATAACGTCCTTCCGGGGCGCCAACCTCAGCCAGATAAATGTCGGTTCTAGCATTCACGACGATAGGAACTCCAGCACTGAGCGCCGCCTCCCGCACCGCTCGGATTTTTTCCGCTGCCAGCGCCAGATCAATCAATGGTTGCGAGCCGTCGTCTGTTCCATCCTCAATGTTCATCCCTACCGCACCCGCTGCGATCACCTCCGACGCCGTGCTGGCCGCATCCTCCGGACGATCGCCGTACGCAGCTTCGACGTCCGCTGTCACGGGAACTTTCACGGCGCGAGCTATTCGCGCCACTGCCGCGAGCATCTCTGCCCGAGAGATGCGCTGACCATCGGGATAGCCGAGACTAAATGCAACGCCAGCGCTGCTGCTCCCAATGGCTTCGAATCCCGCTTCTTCAACGATCCGGGCGCTGGCCACGTCCCAGATATTTGGCAGCAGCAAAATGCTCCCGCCACGATGCATCCTGCGAAACGTCTCAGCCTTGGATTTTTGCGTCTCGGTATTCATTAGAGAAGATCAAAATAGATGAAGATCAAAACCCAGCTCCCTCTAGCGAGAGCCGGGCCCGAGGATTAACTACCCAAGTACATCACGTGAACGTACGTGCCTAACCGCACGTTGTAGGCAAGGTACCAGCCATCGTGGTCGGGATCGTCATAGATCACGATGTCGTCACTATCCCAAAGCCAGTCGCCGGCATAACCGTCGTCGTATGGCGCAACCTGGAAGAAAAATCCGCCAATGTCGAACCGGTTCAGGTCGCCACCATGGAGCCGCCACACATGCTGCGCGCCGACGCCGCCCGTGAAGTGTCCATGTTCCCACGGATGGTCAAGATGGTAGTTCGCGTCATTGCGCCCGGTATTGTGGCCCACCCATTGATCATTTTGCGCGTGGACGTGAGGCGCTTCGGGATGGCCCGGCTGATCCTGAAACGTTTGCCGCTGAGGAGCTGAACCGCGATTCGCTTCGTTTGGCTGCCCGCCGTGTGCCGGCTGCTGCACATTCGCACGGGCAGGTTGTGCTGGCCGCGCTTGGGCGTGAGACGGAGCCGGTCCGTGCGCCGGAATATGTCCATTGCCGACGCCCTGGTCGTGACCGCGTTGTTGCGGTTGAGCTTTCTGCGGTTGGCTATGTTGCTGTTCGCCGCCCTTTTTGTCGTCGCGCCCCTGGGAAAAAGCGGCCAGAGATAACACCAGAATCACTGCACAGAATCCCATTAGCTTGTTCATTTACACTTGCCTCCGATTTGAACTTGACGCTTGAATGCTTACCCTTTGATGTCAACCATCAGGGAAATAGTAGTCCCTTTTCCGCATAATCGCTTGGCAGGTTCTTCGGAGTCTGCCGAAAGGGCGCTTGGCCGGCTCTGGCCTCAAGATTTCAAACGACTAGAATGGTCTCGTGCTAACGGAACGCGTGCAATTTATCAGCGCTCGCGATGCGGAAATCTTCGACGCAATCCCCGCGACTCCTGCTGTCTTTCTTTTACGCGGTAGCGATTACCAATCCGACCCGTACGTCAGCAAGACCTCAAACCTGCGGCGGCGATTGCTGCGCCTATTAGGAACTCCGACAGAACGCACCAAAAGGTTGAACCTGCGCGAGTTGGTTCACTCGATCGAATACACACCCACCGGCTCCGACTTCGAATCCGGTTTCTTGCTTTATCGCGCCTTGCGCGGCGTTTTCCCAAAGACTTATACCGAGCGCCTGCGCCTCCGCTTCGCTCCCCTGGTCAAACTGCATCTCGAAAATGAGTATCCCCGAGCCTCCATCACGACCCGCATCGGACGTCTAAATAGCCGCTCTGTTTACTATGGGCCTTTTTATTCACGAACCTCCGCAGAAAAATTCGCCAGCGATTCGCTCGATTTTTTCAAAATGCGCCGCTGCGTCGAAGATCTCCATCCCGATCCGAAGTTCCCGGGATGCATTTATTCAGAAATGAAAATGTGCCTCGCTCCCTGTTTCCAAGGATGCACCGACCATGAATACGAGCAGGAAGTCCACCGCGTGCAGGCGTACTTCCAGACGAACGGCGATTCATTGCTGCGGGAAATCTCCGCGCAGCGTGATCAAGCATCCTCAGGCATGCAATTCGAAGAGGCGGCATCTCTGCACGCCCGAGTGGATAAACTTAAATCCATGCTAAGTCAGCTTCCAGAAATCGTTCACCGGCTCGATCTGCTCGACGGCGTGATGATTCAGCCCAACGCGTCCCCCGGCTGCGTGAATCTCTTTCGAATTCATGCGGCCCGTATCGTTGGCCCAGTGCAATTTCACATTCAGCCCGAGAACCATTCCAAATCCCAATCCATGGAAGCGCGCATTCAGGAGACGCTTTCGTTGATCCCGGTGGAAGCTCCACAAGCGTCTCTCGAAGTGATGGAACACCTGGCTCTATTGCGCCGCTGGTTCTACCGCAGCAACAGAATTGGCGAAATCTTTTTCGCGGACGACAAAAGCCTCTTGCCCATGCGTCGCGTTGTTCGTGGCGTGGCTCGTGTGTACCGCGGCGAAAAAGAACTGACAACCGGGAACTAATAACTATCAACTGCTTTTCATCCCGAGCCTTCGCAGCTTCAACCAATCCGCTACATTAGTTAAGTTCGCGTTCTCGCCGTAACTCCAGTGGCATTTTCGATCAGATAAATGCCATATTCCCGCACTTTGCTGTTGGATTGACGACCACTTCAGAGGCAAGTTGCTATCCTGATTCGTGCCCTCGCGCTATGCACAATGGATGTACGATTGGGAAACCCGGCTAACGTCGGTGGACCGCAATCGCGTCGTGCGTCCGCTGGATTGGGGCCTCGAATGGGCGGAAGGCTGGCCCTGCCGTAACGGATACAAACCGGGAACGGCGCCAGCTGATAGTGAAAGCTACCTGCGCGAATATAATCGGCGCATCATCGCTTCGAGTGACGAATTCTTCTCTTACGTCACGCCGTCGGACTTCCGCCTCGAGAATCGCGAAGTCCAGGTCTTCAGTACCCGCGAGACACCTGATCCAAAACTGGAAGCCAAGGTCCGTGGAACTCACGCCGACTTCCTTCGCTTCACATCACCCGCACGCACTCCCTATGCGGAAAATAATTTAGCCAATGCCCGCTGGTTTCCCGTCAAAGGAAATCGCGCCGTCGTGCTGCTTCCCCATTGGAATTCCGATGCCCTCGCCTACAACACGCTCTGCCGCGTGCTGAACCGCCTTGGCATCGCGGCTTTGCGTCTGAGCATGCCCTACCACGACATTCGCATGCCGGCGGAAATTCGGCGCGCCGACTACGCTGTCTCCGCAAATATTGGACGCACTCTCGACGCCGCACGCCAGGGTGTTCTGGATATCCGCTGCTGCCTCGACTGGCTCGAACAACAAGGCTACAGCCAACTCGGAATCGTGGGCACAAGCCTCGGATCCTGCTACGCGTTTCTCGCTGCTGCTCACGACCCGCGCATCCGCGTAGCCGCTTTCAATCATGCCTCGACGTTTTTCGCCGACGTTGTCTGGCACGGCCAATCCACCCGCCATATCCGTGAGGGACTCGAACCGCACCTCGATGTGGAGCGTCTGCGTGGCCTATGGAGCGCCATCAGTCCCATGTCGTATTTCAAACAGTTCGCCCGCTGGCCGAGGAAATCGCTCATTATTTATGCTAAGTACGATCTGACATTTCTCCCCGAATTCTCGCGAGATGTAGTCGCAGAATTCGAGCGTCATAACCTCGATCACGAAGTAGCAGTTCTTCCCTGCGGACATTACACGACCGGGGAAACGCCATACAAATACATGGACGGCTGGCATCTCGGATCGTTCTTGCGACGCGCCTTCCGCTCCTTATGAACACGTAGGGGACAGCCGCCCCGGCTGTCCAGTTGAGCGCAGCTCAATCGGTTAACGGTTCTACTAGCCGAAACTCAGTTAGAATAGTCGCGTTGAATTCCATGAAAAATTCCTCCATCTCGCGCCCACTTTCCGAAACCGACCCTGAAATCGCTGCTGCAATAGACAACGAAACTCGCCGCCAGCACGAAGGACTAGAACTCATCGCTTCCGAGAACTTTGTCAGCGAAGCCGTGCTCGAAGCCGCAGGCTCCGTATTCACCAACAAATATGCCGAGGGATATCCCGGAAAGCGCTACTACGGCGGATGCGAGTTCGCGGACGTTGTCGAAAATCTCGCCCGCGATCGCGCCAAGAAACTTTTCGGAGCCGAGCATGCCAACGTGCAACCGCATGCTGGATCGCAAGCCAACATGGAAGCCTACGCCGCGGTCCTCCAGCCCGGCGACACCATCCTCGGCCTGAATCTCGCGCACGGCGGACATCTTACCCACGGCCATCATCTGAATTTTTCCGGAAAGACTTATCGAATCGTTCCCTACGGCGTCACCAAAGAATCTGAAACCATTGATTACGACGATCTGGAGAAGCTCGCCGAAAAGGAACACCCCAAGCTGATCATTGGAGGCGGTAGCGCTTATCCGCGCATTATTGATTTTGAGCGCATGCGGCAGATCGCCGACAAAGTTGGCGCGCTCTACCTCGTGGACATGGCTCATTTTGCTGGACTGGTCGCTGGTGGCGTTCATCCGTCGCCGGTTCCTCATGCTCACATCGTGACTTCGACCACCCACAAAACTCTTCGCGGCCCACGGGCGGGGATGATTCTTTCCAAGCAGGAATTCGCTGCCGCCATAGATAAAGTTGTGTTCCCCGGAATGCAAGGCGGTCCCTTGATGCACATTATCGCTGCCAAAGCGGTTTGCTTCCTGGAGGCCATGCAGCCAAGCTTCCGCGATTATGCGAGACAAGTCGTGGCCAACGCCAAGGTTCTCGCCGACACGATCGCCGCCGAAGGCTTCCGAATCATCTCCGGCGGCACCGATACTCACCTGATGCTGGTGGACGTTTTCTCCAAAGGCATCCTCGGCAACGAAGCCGAAAAAGCGTTAGGAGACGCGGGCATGACGGTAAACAAAAATGCCATCCCATTCGACGTCAATCCGCCGATGAAACCAAGCGGAATTCGCATTGGCACGCCCGCCCTAACGACGCGCGGAATGAAAGAAGATGAAATGCGCCAAGTCGGACGCTGGATTTCCGACGCCCTCCACAATCGAACCGACGCGGCCGTCTTGACAAAAATCCGCAAGCAAGTCCTGGAACTGGCGGAGGAGTTTCCGCTGTACGCATCGCGCCTGCACTTAGCAAGAACCACGTAGGGACAGCCGCCACCGGCTGTCCAGGCGAGGGAAGCTCGCCAGCGTATACATACCTATGCAATAAATCCATCTTTATAGCCGATCCTCTTCATCTGTGTTTAAATTCCTTCCGTGAAGATTGCGATTGATATTCGCCGCATGACCGAATTCGGCGTTGGAACCTATACCCGAAATATCGTGCGCGCATTGGGTCAACTGGATCACCGAACGAATTACGTTCTCATCGGCGCGCCAAAAAAAGTGGCCGAAATCGGTCCTCTGCCGGCAAATTTCGACAGCATCCCGTTGCTAAATGGAGAGGCGACCACCAAGGGTTATTTCGAGTGCCGCACCATCCTCCGGCAAATCAATTGCGATTTGGTGCACATCCCGCATTTATTCTGGATGCCTCGCAGCCTGCCCTGCCCCTACGTAATCACAGTTCACGATGTGCTCGAACACATGTACCGGGCCCACGACAATTCCGGATTGCGCCGCTCTCTCCATTTCCAGCTCACCCGCCGCGTGCTCAAAGGCGCGGCCCGAATTCTGGCCGTGTCAAAGTTTACGAAGAGCGAAATTGAAAAGCTTTTTAACATTCCCTCCTCTCGCATCGAAGTGGTCTACAACGCCATTGACCAGCGTTTCCTGCACGGCCATGCGACCGACGCAGACCGCCAGTTGCTGGCCGAGCGCTATCAGATCACCTACCCATTTCTCCTCTACGCCGGCCGGATCAGTCCTCACAAGAACCTGGTGCGCATCATCGAAGCTTTTTCGGCACTGAAGGCCGAATTGGAGAAAGAAGGAAAGTTCCCCGACTTAAAACTCATCATTATTGGCGACGAACTATCGAAGCATCTCGATCTACGCCGCACCGTCGTGCGCGGCGGTGTTCAAAACGACGTTCGCTTCATGGGATTCGTTCCGATTGACGTGCTTCGGATTTTCTACGATCTTGCCAAGGTCTTCGTTTTCCCGTCGCTCTACGAGGGATTCGGACTCCCTCCTCTCGAAGCCATGGCGCACGGAACTCCCGTGGTCACCTCAAATACTTCGTCTGTGCCGGAAGTTGTGGGGAACGCCGCGGTCCTGGTGAACGCCGAAAATGTATTTGAAATTATGCGCGCACTGCTGCGCGTACTGCTCGATACCTCTTTACGGGAGCGGCTCAAGCAGCGTGGCTACGAGCAAGTCAGAAAATTCTCATGGACTGCTTCTGCGCAACAAATTTTCAATGTTTACGAACAAGTGACCGCAGCGAATCGTGGAACAAAAGTAGCTGCGGATCAGATCCATTCCCACTAGGGAATTGTTTTTGTCATTCATAACGTGCTATTTCCATACTTTTCCGGCGTTCTATTCCACGTTTACTTTCTTGCTTCTTCCATCGCATGGTTCGGGCCGACCGTCTTGTCGAGAGAGAAATTTCCACATCTCTCTCTGTCAATAACAAAACCGCCCTTCTCCGCGCGCAAAAGCTCGCAATTTGTTCCACGATAACTATTCTGATCCGTATCTATTAAGTTTCCGAGAACTGAGAACTCATCACCGGGAACTGGATATCTAAGATTAGCGTTTCGGTGCTGTTCTCAGCTTTCAAACGACCGAATTCGTCCGAAAGTCCGATCCCAAAAATTGCACCCGCCGTTATTGGCGGGCTGAGATACAATTCCGAATTATTTATGGGGCTAAGCTAATGCGCCTGCTAACTTCGTGTCTATTCGGTCTGTTTATCCTGGCATATCCAGTCGCCGCGCAACAGAACTCTCAAACCGCCAGCGCCGACTGCACTTTTGACGATGGCAAGCAGATAACGCTTGAATACCATCCCAGTAAGGGTGAGGAACTTCGTAACGGAAAATTATGGGAGCCCGGCGGTTCTGCGATGATTCTTTTCTCGCCCACCGCGCTCAATCTCGGAGGGAAAACGATTGAGGCGGGAGCATATACGGTTTACACCATCCCCGACAAAAAACAGTGGACGCTAATCGTGAATAAGGACGTCACTCCCGGCAGCAAATATAATTCCAGCCAGGATATTGCTCATGCGCCGATGGATACGGGAGAGATTGACCAGCCGGTAAAGGAACTTCAGGTATCCTTCGCACACATGGCGCCCAAACTTTGTAGTCTCCGTATGTATATAGGGAAAATGGGCGCCTTCGCCGACATCAAAGAACAGTAGTGTTATCGCTGCCTGACCATCTTAAAATTGATCTGTCATCGGTGGAGTTGCTCGCTAAGAGCGACTGCGTTTCGCCCGCCAACGCTTAATCCCGTCCGTATTCCGTAATCTCGCCGTCCACCGAAACCGCTACGTATTTGTGCGTCTTTACATCCCGAAACTGAACTACCTGGTGTTTCTCGCGGGCGAGCTGCCCCCATCGGCTCGGCTTGTTCCGGTTCTGTTCGATTGCTTCAAACGTTCGGCCATTCAACTCAAATTGCACCGTACGCCAGCGTCCACTGCCCACTCGCTTGATACGCAATTTTTGATCGTCGAGAACGACAGCGTCGCCGTTCACGAGCTGCGCAGCGACGGATTCCAACACTTTTTGCTCGAGCGCCACTTATTTCCCACTTATGACTCAAAAAGTAAGATCGAACGATCGATTTGAATATATTTGCTGGTTAGTTTGTCACGATTCGTGCCACCGTAACCAATTAGATTCCTATTTCCGCTGGTTCACACTGTACTTATTGATGCAGTGGAGTCGCTCGCGAATCGAGAGACTTTCCAACTAAGGACCTGTGCATTTCCCAAAGCGGTTTGGCGCAGAGCGCGGCGCCGCTAATCTGCACCTTTCAATATGTCCATCACGCGATCAAAATCATCCAAGTTCGAATACTCAATAACAATCCTGCCATGACCCTTTGTGTCTTTGATCTTTACTCGGACACCTAATATTTGTTCCAACTCCGTTTGAGCCGCACGCACGTTCGCGTCAATAGGCCGTAGAGGTGGCGGTTCCGGACGCTTTCCTTCATTTGCCAGAATCGCGTCGCTCACCAATTGCTGAAGGGCTGTCACCGAAAGCTGAGCGCTCGCCGCACTGTTGGCGATCTGCTCGATCTGCTTTGGATCCGAAAGTTGAAGCAGAACCCTGGCCTCGCTAAATCCCAATCTGCCATCGGCAAGATGTTGCCGCACAGTTTCCGGCAGTCTTAGAATTCGCAAGTAATTCGTAACAGAGGCGCGGGAAACGCCGGTTCGCTGACCAATTTGTTCTTGCGTCAATCCGAAGTCACGGCTTAACCGGGAAAACGCATTTGCCTGCTCCAGGCAATTCAGATCCTGCCGCAATAGATTCTCGACGACGGTCATCTCGGCGGCTTGCTGGTCGGAAACGGTCCGCACAATGGCGGGAATAGTAGTCTTGTCGACCAGTTTCGAGGCGCGACATCGTCGCTCGCCAAGCACCAGAACGTAGCGTCCGTCCGCGGCCGGCCGAACCACAATCGGCTGAAGCAGCCCGTTCACCCGAATGGATTGCGCCAGCTCTTCGAGAGCGCCTTCGTCGAATTGCTGCCGCGTCTGGTAAGGATTAGCGTCAATTTTATCCAGCGCGATCTGCTCTACTTCGTCGCCGGAATGGTCGTGCGCCGCCCGAGCCTCCGCCAAAACGGCTCCTTGGCCACTTAATCCTGATTCCTTATTCCCTGATATAACCGCCGGAGGTGTTGGCGAAACCACGCGTGGCCGTCCGGGGAGCAACGAATCCAGGCCGCGCCCTAGCGCTTTCCGTTTGTCTGTCGTTTTATCTGCCTTGTCTGCCGAGTGATCAGGCTGTTCCGCCGCAGCTCCGCTCAACATAATCTTTTCCGCAATTGTCATTTCATCTCCGTGTCAAGCCCCTTAATCGCCGGCCTTATCGCTCCGAAATGTTTATCGTGATCAACTTGTTTCGCTCTCTCCAGCGTTTCCAGCGCGGGGCGTTTACGACCTGCTTCTCATCTTCTCGTTGCTCATTTTGTGCTGGCATGTAATGTCCCAAAATTTCGGTCGCCAACTCGATGTAGCTTTCAGCGCCACGCGATTTCACGTCGTAGAGAAGTACAGGCTGGCCGTGACTTGGCGCTTCCGCGAGGCGCACGTTCCGCGGAATTGTCGTCTTGCAGAGCTTGTCTCCGAAATATTTCTTGAGCTCATCGGTGACCTGCTGAGCGAGGTTCGTACGATCGTCAAACATTGTGAGAACAACACCCTCGATCGCCAGATTTGGATTGAGGCTCACTCGAATACGTTCGACCGTATCCAATAATTCGGAAACGCCTTCGAGGGCGAAGTATTCCGCCTGCATCGGTATGAGAACGGAATCGGCGGCCGCCAGGGCATTCAGAGTTAAAAGATCAAGCGCCGGAGGGCAATCGAGCACAATGAATTCGAACTGCTCGCGCAAAGGTTGGATAGCATTCCTCAGACGAAACTCCCGGCCTTCCGCTTCGACCAATTCAAAATTCGCGCCAATGAGGTTCTTATGGCCAGGAATGAGAAATAATTGTTTGAGTTGAGTTTGCTGGACGGCCTGTTCAGCCGTAGCCTCCGCCATAAGGAGATGGTAAGTGCTGAGCCTGTCGGGATCTTTTGCAAATCCTAATCCGCTGGTCGCGTTCGCCTGCGGATCGCAATCTATGAGCAGTGTTTTCACATCCGCAGCGGCAAGCGACGACGCGAGGTTGATAGCGGTGGTGGTTTTGCCGACCCCGCCTTTCTGATTGGCGACAGCGACGACGCGTCCCATGATTTTTTGGGAGAACCGAGAGTTAAAACGAAGATATGCGAATCAAGGTCGCATTGGCAATGCCGCATTTCGGTGCAACTAAATAGTTAGGACAGCAGAGAGCGAAGACGCAAAATGAAATGTTCCACGTGGAGCATTGCATACTGAATGTATTGGAGTCGGCGATTCCATAATGTTCCACGTGGAACATTTTGCACCGAAACACATTCGCTCCACTTTCGCGGTTCAGCCGGACTTCCTCGGAGCAAAATGATAGAATCTTGTAGATAATTCCCACTTATTGGCAATCTGTATTCTTATCGTTGCGGATTCTGGTTCCGACCAAAAGAATACGACTGTCCGATTCCGGGATTCGGACGCCTTGAAGCCAACTCATATCGGACATTACCTCAATAATATCATTTTGAGACGCACCAATAAGGACCGCCATTCTTCCGTTTGGTTTCACAAGATTCGTCGCCGTCCGAAGCGCACTCTCGAAATGCTCGACCGCCCGCAAAGTTACAACGTCTCCGCACGCGGGAAACTCTTCTGCCCGTACCGAAAAGACCTCGGCATCCTCTAATTTCAGCGAGCGAATGACCTCACGCAGAAAAGTCGCCTTCTTGTGATTCGATTCGATCAGCATGATATGAATATCTTTCGCCCACAATTTTATCGGCAGCCCAGGAAATCCAGCGCCCGAGCCGACGTCAATCACCTGGGCATTGTCGTGCGCATCAGGAAAAAGATGCCGCGCCGCGAAAAGCGATTCGCCAAAGTGCCGGGTAACGATCTCTTCCGGGTCACGTATCGCGGTGAGATTTATCCGGGCATTCCAACGGAGCAGGGTATCAAGATAAGCAGAAATGTCGGAAAGTTGGCGTTCCGACAATACCAACGCTGAAGCGGACGCGTCTCCGAGGAACGGCAGAAGAAGCTCTTGGATACGCGAGAGATTCATGAACTGCATTGTAAGCTGTGAGGATGGGTTTCGCGTTTGCCCCCCGAGTGGCTCGTGCCTAGCAGGTCCTCGCGTGTTCCACTTATAACTTGGCCGCTAATGCCGCTAGTTCTTGCCCGGTGGCCACCCCGCCAACTTCTTTCGATGATCCCTTGGAACTTCTTGCCACATCGTGGCGTAGTCATCTGTGCGGAGGAAAGAGAATATGACTCGCTCTTCGGTGGCAGCTGTTTGCGTTCCGTTGACTCTGTGTTTTGCCAGCTTAGCACAAGAATCGCCAGCAGCTAAACCGGTTGACCTGAGTGGTGGGTGGGTCCTCTACCTGATTCGGTCAGGAGAGAAATTTGATCCGGCTCGCGTCGAATTAAAGGAAGATGGGAACAAACTCAACGGAACGCTCAATGAGTTGAAGCTGGCCGGAACAATCCATGGGCAGAGCGTGGATTTAACGGCGATCCGTGCAAATGGCGATGAGTTCGGAAAACTGAAGATCGAAGTGGTTGGTGTGGAGTTGAGAGGAACATTAAGGAGGGGCACGGCTTCCACGAATCTCGAAATGCACAGGATTGGAGGGGAAGGTATGCTCCCTCAGACACGAACGTTTGTGCCAATCGCATATTCCCGTGTTTTTGCTGAGACGGTCGCGCCCGTCCTGCATATCAATCCCGGCGACACGATAAAAACAACAACGGTAGATGCCGGCGGCTTTGATGAACGAGGGGTGTCCAGGTCGCTGGGTGGAAATCCCCAGACAGGACCCTTCTTCGTAGAAGGAGCGCTTCCGGGCGATACGCTCGCGATTAAGATCAATCGCATTCACCTGAATCGGCCTTCGGCATCGAGTACCAATAGCATTGTGCCCGTAGCGTTGACTGCGGATTACTATCGAAATGCCCAACTCGACGACAAAGTCAGCGGCGAATGGAAACTTGATTTGGATCACGGGACTGCGTCTCTGGCCTCCCCAACCCAGCGCTTGAAGAATTACAAAATTGAAATGCGCCCAATGCTCGGTTGTGTCGCAGTGGCTCCCGGCAACAATGCGAGCTTTCGCACCGCATGGCTGGGTCCGTGGGGAGGCAACCTGGACTATCGAGGTATTCAGGAAGGAACCACTGTCTACCTTCCCATCGCCACCGAGGGCGCTCTGCTTTTTTTTTAGGCGACGCGCACGCCCAGCAGGGAGACGGTGAATTGAACGGCAACGCGCTGGAGACGTCGGTAGATGTCGAGTTCACAGTCAACCTCATTCCCGGTGTAAGCACATCGGGTCCGCGCGCAGAAAATGATGACTACCTCATGTCCATGGGAATCGCCGGCTCGCTCGATGACGCGCTAAAGGTGGCCACGACGGAACTCGCCCAATGGATTGAAAGTGAGTACAAGCTGACGCCCAACGAAGCCGCCATCGTATTAGGGACCTCAATTCATTACGAGATCGCTGAAGTCGTTGATCCCCAGGTGAATGTCGTTGCCAAAGTGAGGAAAGCGGTGCTTGCACAGATTGTAAGGTAGATCACGTTTTTTCAACGTACGTCCTCGACTCAGCTTAGACGCACCACGTTCGCACGCAAAAAGTGGGCCGTCCCCAAAGGGCCCCGATTAATTCGCGCCTTCGGCTGACTGGCGCAAAAGATTCCAGTCGTCTTCCACATCTGTGTCGGCGGTTCGTGGGGCGGCGCTGCGACGCAATTCGTCGTGCAGGCGGGAGGCGAGAATCTCTTGCGCCAATGCCGATGGCGCGGGAGATGTCAGGATGTTATCGCGGGACACTCCTACGTCAACCAACTGCTCTCCAATTTGCATCTCCAGTACGGGACGCCCGGAAGAATCCATACTGGGCTCGGCTTCGTCCTGCAATCGTTTCCACTTCCTGTCCTTTAAATGCTCGCCTAGAAACGGGACATTTTCGGCAATTTTGCCCGAACCGGGGTCCAGACGCGCCATCAATTGATTCAACTGTTCTTCATAGGTCTGACGTTGGGTTTTGGCGATCGCGGGGCGAAGCCGGTTCGATGAATCGAGCACCAGCGCCTCCTTCGCGGGATCAAATCGTCCAGTGCTTAGATATGCGACGGCGACGCCTCCCATAATCAGGGGATGGAATACTGCCAGGGGAACAAGGTACTTTTTGGATTTCAGAAACGATTCAAGAACGCCATAAACGGGAGTGCTGCGCGGAACATTTCCCGGCACCTGGGGAATGACAAACCGCGATGATTCGAGGTCAGGATGATGCTTGTCGAACCTGACCAGTGTGCGCGCAAGCTGCTTGGGGGTAGTAATGCCGAGGTCAGCGACAAAACTTCGATGCAAGGTATGCGGATAATAAAAGTTCATGATGCCGCGGGCGAAGTCCGCACAATTGCGCGATAAGAGATGGAAGTGGGAGCGATTGGGCCGCGAATTCAAAGCCTGGATTAGAGCATCATCCTGTTCCGGCGTGGTTTCTATCTCATAACTGTAAATCGTGCGATCATAGGCCGCGCCGACAAGTTGAATCCAGTTCCCAGTTGGCGGTTCTCCGTTCTCAGAATCGGGCGCGAGGGCCTCGAGAAATTTGCGGCGGTATTGATTTCTAAGGAATGCGACGAGTTTTTCGTTTGCGTAAAGAGGAACGTCACCCGGAGTTTCGACGGCGTATAAATAAGGAATCAGTGGGACTGCAATCCAGTCGTATCCACCGATGGCATTGTATCGGCTGAGGACTACGCCGAGCTCTCCCGGATCGCAGGAACGCAAAACGACAGGTGAGTCAGCGCAGACACGCGGCAGATAAACAGCGGCATGACCAGTAGCCGTGAGGGCTCCGAAATGACCGAAAGGCTCTTCCAGAAGCAAAACAGCGGAAGCATGCGCTCGCGAAATGAACAGCAACAAGAGGATAAAAAGAGCGCAGAACCGGCAGGCACTCATCGCCACCCGGCTATCCGACTTTTCCCTTTTACCCAACATAGACGTTAAAACCCAATAGAAATCAACCCTTGAAAGCGAGAATAGTTTCTCTCGGTGGAAGACTTCCAGTTACCGGAGTCCACTTGGCTTATGAGCCATGCGCTCAGACATGCCGGAGCGCACAAGCCAATTCACTGCTTGAGGATGCGGGAGTAGGGACTGCCAGTTGCACCGACCAGAAACAGAAGCGATACCCTGAGATTCCCCCTACAGTATGTTTTTCGGGAAATAATCTTTGAGCCCAGGGTTGCGTGGTAGGATGTCACGATAGATGACCGGCCGGGAAGGATTCTGATGAATACCCGCATCCTGGTAGTTGACGACAGTCCGCTGGTAAGGCAGAGACTCCGCGACATGCTGCAACAGCATTGGGAGTGGGAAGTCTGCGGAGAAGCGTCGAACGGACGTGATGCGCTGGAAAAAGTTCAGCTCATGAAGCCCGATCTTATTGTGTTGGACTTCCTGATGCCGGGAATGGACGGTCTTCAAACGGCGAGAGAGATTGGCAAGCTGGTTCCGTCAGTTCCGATTCTCATGTTCACCATGCACCTGTCTAAGCAGTTGGTGGAGGAAGCGCGCAATGTCGGCATACGCGGGGCGGTTCCGAAATCCGACGCGAGCCGCATCATTGCAGGCGTGGAAGCGCTGCTTCGAAATGAAGCGTACTTTTCTCTAAATAATAGTTCAGTGGATTAATCCCGTCAGTAGTTAGCCCCTCGTAATTTTCCTTGCGTTTCCGTCCCAGACCGCGATGCTCTTGTTGAAATAAGCGTAGTTTGCCAAATGACAGCCGAGCGCGGCGCGGTTGCCGAACTCCTCATTCTCGACGGTCTTCTTTCGGGTACGAACCGCATTGAAAAAATTAGCTTGATGATCAGAGACATCGCTGTAGCCGGTCGGAACCGTATAGGATTCCATTCCCTCGTCGGCGATATAACTTAGAGGCAGCGGATGATCAGCTTGCCATTTCTCTAGATATTCATTGCGCATTTGCTCAGGCCATCCGTAGATGGAATAAGACTCGGGCTGTGGGCGAATATCCTGAGGCTTGTACGTTAGTGTCGAATCCTTAATGATCATGGTTCCCTTGGTCCCATAAAAAGCGATGAACTCGCCGCCTTCATTGTTCAAGTTGCAGCGGACAGCCATCCGGAAGTTTGGATAATCATAGAAAGTATCAATCAGGTCAGGGAAGTCGCGGCCATCTTTCCAGCGGAAGAGTCCGCCGGAAGATTGCGCACGCTGTGCAACGGTGTTGGTGCCGGTGATGAAGTGGATTCCGGAAATCAAGTGAACAAAAAGATCGCCGGCCAAACCTTCTCCATAATCACTGAAGCAGCGCCAGCGGAAGAAACGCACGGGATCGAACGGGCGTTTGGGCGCGTCCTCGAGGAAGGCGTTCCAGTCAATGGTTTGTTCGCTCGCATCAGGCGGAACGGGATAAACCCAGGCGCCGCTGGCGGAGTTGCGATCCCAATAAGCCTCAATAAAAGTAACGTCGCCGAGTCTTCCCGAATCGTAGATTTCTTTGGCTTTGGCGTAAAGAATGGAACTGACCCGCTGGCTTCCGATTTGAACCATGCGGTTTGCTTTTTGCGCGCCTTCAATCATGGCGAAACCGTCTTCGACAGTGTGCGACATTGGCTTTTCGCAGTAAATATCTTTGCCGGCGGCGCATGCATCGAGGAAGACGCGGCGGTGATGATGGTCAGTCACGGCGATGATTACGGCGTCAACATCTTTGCGATCGAGAATCTCTTTATAGTTGCGGGTCGCAGGAACATTTTTCTTCACGGATTCCTGGGCCGCCAGGTGGCGCGAATCGTAAAGATCGCAGACGGCGACACACTCGATGCCGGGCACAATGAGGGACGCCTTCAGCAATTCGCAGCCTCGGACGCCGGTTCCAATCGAAGCGAAGCGAATGGTGTCACTGGGCGCGACACTTGCAGCACCCCAAAGCCGAGTGGGTTCCAGCAGAGTTAATTTCGCTCCGGCGCCAGCCAGGGCAGCCCCGGTTCCGATTTGCATGAAGCGACGACGAGTCCATGAAGAATTCATTGCGGATCCCTTCTGTACTGTGACCAGGTCTATTTAAATTGGGGAATTTCAACGCAGGGATTATTGCACACCGCGTGGGCTAAAGCGCAGTTTTTGCGCGGAAGACTCTCTGGCGTTATTCTAAGCGGCAACATTGAATTTCGATTCCCGTTGGCGCGAGCAGTAAATTGCGATTCTCTGTCGATTGCTCTATTTTTATAGCTATGGGTTTCTTCGCCTCCTTCGCTATTTTCTTCTTCTCCCTCGCAATTTGGTCAGCTGTTGCTTATCTGTGCATGACAATTGCGACTGCGCGCGGTCACTCCCCGCAAAGGTGGACGTATCTAGGCCTCTTCTTTGGCCCATTCGTATTGCTGGCGGCGGTCGTGCTCCCGAGTCCGCGCCAGAGTGTTCATTCCAAGTAGCAACCGCTAGGATCGCTTGAAGCATGCGCGGTCCTATTTAGCCGGAACGATCCCTTCGCCTTCCTTCACGTGATAAAAGTGATCGGCTGCCAGATTAGTCAGAATTTCGGTTTTCCCGCGGGCCAGAAAATTTCGACTTTATCCACACGCTGGCGGTCGCCCAGGCCAAAATGAATGCGCAGATCATTTTGCGAAAGATAGCTTCCGCCGCTCAAAACCTCGTCCGTCTGCACCAAATCGCCGGCGGTCGCTTTCACTCGCGCATTCAAGGCCAGGCGGTTGCTTTTGGTTCCTTCGAGTTCAAAACTGATCCAATGATTCTGTGTGCCGCCTTGCGGCTCGAGGATCATCGGCTTGCCTTCGAGATTTTCGATCACGATATCGAGCCGGCCGTCATTAAATAGATCGCCAACCGCAACGCCGCGGCTGACCTGCGGAATTTGGATGGCCGGCCCGACAAGTTTGCTCACGTCTTTGAATGTGCCATTGCGCTGATTCAAGAATAGAAGTTTCGGCTCGCGATACTTGCCGATGATATCGAGGCTGTCGACCTGCGGATAGACGTGCCCGTTCACTATGAAGAGATCGGGCCAGCCGTCATTGTCGAAATCGAAGAATGCGTCTCCCCATCCAACATATGGAGTCGTTGGCGGCAGCGATGCCGGAAGCGTATGAGACGTCGGTGAAGTTCATGCTCGCCATCGTTGCGGAATAAAGCCGCATACTCGTCGCTGAAATGAGTGATGGCGATGGAGAAACGCCCGGTGTGCTGGTAATCGCCGAGCGCGACGCCCATGTTGGCTTGCTCGGCGCCATCCTGGCTGACGGCGACGCCAGCTGAATAAGCGACATCCGTAAAGTGTCCATTGCCATCGTTGCGATAAAGATAATTCGGCTGGCCATCGTTGGTGACGAACAGGTCCAGATGGCCATCGTTATCAAAGTCTGACCAGACGGATGTCAATCCAAAACGATGCTGCGGATCATCCACGCCCGCTTTGGCCGAGACATCGGTAAAGGTGCCGTCGCCATTGTTGTGATAAAGGTTGTCCGGAGATCCTTTGAGACCTCTGGGACCGCATTGCACATCGATGCCGTGATATTTGCATGTCTTCTCCGATCCGAACGTGGGCAGGTCGTGAAGATCGAGATCCACATAATGGGAAACAAAAAGATCGGCCCAACCGTCGTTGTCATAGTCGCCAAAAGCCGCGCCGGTCGCCCATTCTGAATCGCCGCTCAAGTCCGGCCTGCTTTGGTTACATCGGTAAAAGTTCCGTCGCCATTGTTGCGATAGAGCACTACTCCGCCAAAGCAGGTGACCAGCAGATCGGGCCAGCCGTCGTTGTTGTAGTCACCGACGACGGCGCCCATGGCCCAGCAGGGATAACCAACGCCGGCTTTATCAGTGACGTCGGTAAACGTGCCGTCGTGGTTATTGTGGTAGAGCGCGCTGCGCGCCTTTTTGCCCGCGAGTGCCATCTCGACACTTTGCGCATTGGTGAAGTAAATATCGGGCCAGCCGTCGCGATCATAATCAATGAGAGCAACGCCTCCGCTCATCGATTCCACGATGTATTTCTGCTCGGGGCTGGAAAGATGCTCGAACTTGATGCCGGTGGAATCGGTGATATCCACGAGCTGGGGTAGTTGCCCAAGCGGCGGATTACCGGCTAATGCCGGACTTGTTTGCAATGTAGCTTTCGACGGAACATTTGAAGGAAGACTGCGAAAATACCGGTTTGCTAGCAATAGACATCAGCACAGCGCAGATAATGGCGGCTGATATTGTTCTATTTTGTGGAATCGAAATTTTCGTTTTCGTCCCTCGCCTGATCTCGATGCAAGTCGCGGTAAACCGCGCGAAGCTTCTGTTTCATTTCGTTGTATTTTTGATATTCCTCTATTTCGTGTTTGGCTTCCTCAGTTCGCCCGGTCTGCCGATAAATCGTACTCAGGCGGAAATGGGCTACGGGAATTGTGGGATCCAATTGGATCGCGTGCTGCAAAAGCTTCTCGGCTTCTTGCGGTTGATTCGACGCCATCTTAACTTTGGCGAGGCCGATGTTAGCTTCCGGATCGTCGGGCTGAAGCTTTAAAGCGCGCGTGTAATCGTCGGAAGCGGTTTTCAAATCGTTCGCCCGGAAAGCGATATCGCCAAGCCTGCGTTGAGATTGTTCATCCATCGGATTGGCTTCTAAGGCCGCCTTGTACTCACTCTCAGCTTCGACGCGGCTCTCTGTAGTCCCCAGGGCATTGAGCATTTCGGCAAGCTCAAAATGGAGCCCCGGAAGCGTGGGATCGAGTTTTAGAGCGGCGCGGTAGTGTTCAACGGCTTCAGCCGCGTTTCCACGTTTCGCCAGTTCGTGTGCCAACGCCTGCTGCATTCGTGCGGAATTTGGAGCCACTACAGACAAGCTGAGCAGAGACTCGTCGGCAAGATCCGAATAGAGCCTGTAGGCAGAGTAAAGAATCGCTTCATCGGTCGGGTGCAGCTTTTGAAGGGCGCTCACGGTGGACGCCGCTTTGTCCAGATCGCCGGTCGCGGAATAAATTTCGATCAGCTCCATCCCGGTCTGTACTTGGATCTTCTGATCTTGCACCTTTGGAAAGGCTGCTTCGAGATCGTGGCGGGCCGCGCCGATATCGGCGGTGCGCTTCTCCGCAATACCCAGAAGGGCCTGAATCTTCCACAGAGTTGGCCGCAGTTTAAGCGCCGTGCGGAGTTGGGGGATCGCATTGGTATAGTCGCCTTGAAAGAACAATACCGCGCCGAGATTACCGTGCGCATCCACGTTATTCGGATCGAGGGCGATAATCGTCTTAAATTCTGGAACCGCGAGATCGGGTCTGTTTTCTTTCAGAAATTCCGCAGCCTTGCGGCTGTGCGATTCGATTTGTTGCTGGCGGCTTGAATTGGATTGCGAGAAACATGACAGCAACCCCAGATTGAGAACCCCCAACAATAAAACGACTTCTCTTGTTCTCATGGCACGATTGTACGGTGCGAATATGTTTGACCTCGGTTGTTGGATGTTGTTCATTGCGACCGGAAAAAGAAAAGGACGGCAGCGAGCTGCCGTCCTCTTCGGTTGGTTACATTGATTAGAACGAAATGCGAGCGCTGAGTTGACCGCTGCGAGGGGCAACTGAGACGCCGGTTGCGTTGTCTATTACCCCGAAATTGGCTCCCCCAAGTGAATTGCCAGGTGGATTAAAGCTCGGGTGGTTAAGAGCATTGACAAAGTCTCCTCGCACTTCCAGGGAAACTCGTTCTCCGAAGTGAACGTCCTTAGCCAGCGACAGGTTAACGACTTTCAACCCCGGCCCTCTCAATGAATTTCTAACCTCATTGCCGAATGTTCCGGGTGCCGCAGAAACATACGCGGCAGGATTAAAATAACCGATCGCGCCGGGGCCATCGGTGGCGGGCGCTGCGGGGACGCCCGACAGCGCGTCGCCTACAACGTTCGGATACCATGAGCAGCCGTTGCCACACTGCGAAAAGCTGTTGTTGTTACCACTGGTAGTTATGGTGAATGGAACTCCGCTCTGGGCGATAAATGTTCCGGAGATCCGCCAGCCTCCGACCACGGCGTCTTCCACCCTGTTGCCACTCAGATAGCTCTTACCGTTCCCGAATGGTAATTCGTAAGAAGCGTATCCCTTGAACGCGTTCGGGATGTCGAAGTTCGAATTCCCGTAGTTGGCGGCGGGGTCGTTGCCCAATTTTGCCAAAATTGCGTCCCAGCGCGGCTGCCCCATCCGGACGAATCCTGGTCATCCAGGAAATGCGACCAGACGTAATTGAAGCTGAAGAGCAAGCCATTTGAAAAATGCTTGCTAATCGCGGCTTGCAGCGCGTTGTAGCGCGAAATGCCATTGTAATTATTGCCGCCAAGGTTTCCCCAGTCTTTGTACGGGCGGTTAGAATGGATGATCGCCGTTGTAAGAGGCGTCGTGGCTCCCGGCAAACTATCTGCATATAACGCGGCAGTAGTGGCCGGGTTTGTGATCTGGTTGAGGTCTGTCGGGAATTGCAGATTGCGAGGCCTGGCTACCCACATAGGCAATCGAAGCCACGTAGCTGTTCCGAACTGATGCTCCACGCTTAACTGCCATTCGTTGATTCGTGCCGGCGTGACGTCATACGGAACGTAGGTCTGGTTGAGGAGTTGCCGGGCGTGTAGGTAGGTGCGCGAGGATTATTCGCATTCGGCGAACCCACGACGTAATTCAACACGGGATTGGCCAGGGCGGCGGACTCCGAGAGAGAGACCAATGGATTCGCGGCCGGTCAATGGAGCAGATCAGTTAGCGCTACCGGTACTAGTCGACAAGGCTCCGAAGCCCCATTCCGTTGCCATAGTATCTTCGCTGTAGTTGTACGAGTACATCCCAAAACCGCCTCTGACGACGGTGTTGTTCTTGACTGACCAGGCAAATCCAACACGAGGCAGGAAGATGTCATAATTCGGCTTCTGCAAGCGAGGTCCGGTTATCCTGGCCGGCGCGAACCACAGTGAACCCTATGAGCCGTGACAGCATCGCAGGTTGGCGTTCAGAACATTCGGATCGAAGCCACCCAAACTATTATGTATTTCGGTCAATGCCAGTGGTCGCGACATAGCGCAAGCCCAGATTCAGAGTGAGATTCGGCCGGAGTTTGAAGTCATCCTGAACGAAGAGTTGCGGACTCTTCAATCGCGCATAGGAAGTCGTCTGGTTGGTCGCACTCCAGTTCTCGACATCGCCAAGCAGGAAATCCGCAAGGCCTGCTCCAGTGTTCGCCGCGCGCCGTTTTGTGCCGTGTAGTTCCCGGAAAGGTGAAATTGCCCGCTGTAACGTTTCCCCACGGCGTCGTGTTACCGTCCCCCATCAAGTACTTCAACACCGAAATGCAGAACGTGCCTGCCATGTATTAACGTCAAAACATCCGACGGGTCGTAGAGGTTCTCGATATAGATGGCGTTCGTACCCGGCGGCAAGTCCTACGCAGCAGACCGGCGCCATTAACGTTTATTTGCGGGAAGACATTGGCTTTAGCGTATTGCAAACCAAGGGTATGCCGCATTAAACCCAAGAGTCTGAGGAACGAACCAGTTACCTTGCCTGGTATAATCCCATGCGAAGATCATTGACCATCGTCGGGTTGATTTCCGAGGTACAGTAACTTGCGCGTTGTAACCGTCTATGTCCCCGGAAAAGCAATTCAGAGGGCACGGGAATGCGTTCGCTATTATTCCCCGGGGTTGTCTTTCTGGCTGATCGAGAAACTCAAGCGGTTATTTTTTGAAACATCGTAGTCAATGCGTCCGAAATATCTGAGATTCGGGTTGGGAGCGGCCGCACAAGGTCGAGAAGTTGTTTGTGAGGGCTCCCGGGGCCGCCTGCGTTAGGCAGAGGATAGTATCCCAGAATTTTCGCCGCAACAGGATCGATACGGTTCGCGGGGATCGCGTTGTTGCCGGCAATTGGGTTCGCGCTTTCCACCGCGAATGCAGTGCGCGGCATCCGAGTATTACAGTTGAGGATCGAAGGCCTGCGGCGGAAAAATCAAATGGCCCGGATAAGCGGTACCCATGCCACTCTCGGCTAAAGTCGGGACGGTGCCTGTTTTCGCAGATGACCCGCCAAAGTCGTAAATCTTGTCCCGGACGAAGTAGAAAAATAACTTATTCTTGATGATTGGGCCGCCAATCGAACCGCCCCACTGGTCATATCGCAAATACGGCGCCTGCTGTGCCTGCGAAACCCCGTTTGTAGTAGTTTGAAAATAGGGGCGAGCATTCAGAATGTTGTTCTGCCAAAATTCATAAGCCGATCCGTGAAACCCGTTACTTCCGCTCTTGCTAATCTGGTTGAATACAGCGCCGCCAATGCCGTACTCCGCGGAGAACGAGGAGGTCGTGACCTGGACTTCCTGTACAGCCTCAAATACTAGGTTGTCCACGTTGTTGCTGACCGGTAACTGAACTACAGCGCCATCCTGGAGGTAGTTGGCGTAATTTGGCAGATTGCCATTAATCTCAATCGCATCTCCGGCATTGTAGTTGCCGCTGCCTTCTCCACCGCCGGCTCCCGAGGCCGTTCCCTCAGCGCCAGGAATGAGGATATTGAAGTTAGCCCAGTCATTGCCGGTGATTCCGGCGCCAATCTGTGGCAGTACGCCCACGGTCTTCGCATCAAGAACTGCGCCCATCTTGGATGTTTCGGTCTCCAGAACCGGGGCAGAAGCCTCCACGGTGACGGTTTCCGTTACCGCACCCACGTCAAGGCTGGCATCTTCGGTTATTACATCCACCTGCATGGCGATGGGGCCGCGCGTAAGTTTCTTGAAACCCGGCGCCGAAAAGCTGATGTTGTAATTACCGGTTGGCGTGGAAACGGTATCGTAGATACCGTCCTGGTTGGTGACGAAAAGTTTGGTTTCTCCGGTGTCAACATTCGTCAGCGTC
Source organism: uncultured Acidobacteriaceae bacterium (assembly GCA_963796015.1). GTDB lineage: Bacteria > Acidobacteriota > Terriglobia > Terriglobales > Acidobacteriaceae > PALSA-188. The sequence continues at coordinate 220,617 of CAWCJR010000004.1, forward strand.
ACGTTTGCGTTTGGTATAATGGCGCCCGACGCAGTCACCGTGCCACGAATTTCGCCGGTGTTTCTACTTTGTGAAAACGCCAGCCCGACCATAGTTAGCAAAAAACAAATCGCGAGTGCGCAGCGAATGAAACGCGTCATGAACTTCCTCCACGCTGGAATTTGATATTGCTGTGAAGATTAGACAATCGCTTGTCTTATACAACTGTGTCGCTATCGGACCGGACATTACAATTGCATTACGATTGTTGTCAAGCTAAAAATAATGGCTTATTGTCATAGACAAACCGTTTGTCTATTGACCTATTGCAATTTGGTTCCGTTAACGTTTACGGTTTTAGCTACCTTATTGCCAAGAAGCAACGCTTGACGTAAGCTGACCAATCGTTTGTCTAAGAAATGGTATATTGACCAGAATTTGGGCCTGAAAACGCGACATAAAGTAAGGAATGAATGAGGGATACCCAATGCCAATGAACACCCGCCGTGACTTTCTTAAGCTTGCCGGTAGCTCGGTTGTGGCTCTCGCGGCCTCAAACGGCGCGCTGCTGCGAGCGGATTCCTCCTCCGCAATTCAGGCCTGGGTCACATCAAAGGATAAAAAATTCCAGCAGATTGCTGCGCCGCAGTGGCGGGATCGGGCCATCAACTCCGCTACCGGCATTCGAATGGACACTACTCAACGCCGCCAGGAAATTCTTGGCTTCGGCGCGGCTTTCACGGACGCTTCCTGTTATTTGCTGAGCAAGTTGAATTCGGACGAGCGCAGCGCATTGCTCGCGGAACTATTCGGTCCAAAAGGATTGGGGCTTTCTGTCTGCCGCACCTGTATTGGGGCGAGCGACTATTCCACAAAAGTTTACAGCTTTGACGACAGTCCGGAGCCGGATCCCGAGTTGAAGCACTTCAGCATCGAGCACGACCGGGAATATATCCTTCCTTCGCTGCGGGCCGCACGGTCTCTGAATCCGGACCTGTTTCTTCTCTCTTCACCCTGGAGCCCTCCTGGATGGATGAAGCCGAACGGCTCGATGTTGGGCGGCTGCATGCAAGGCAAATACTTCGGCCCATACGCGGATTACTTTGTTCGGTTCCTCCAGGCGTATGCGGCGGAAGGCGTGAAAATTAATGCCGTTACGATTCAAAACGAGGTGGATACGAACCAGGAAGGAAAAATGCCGGCGGCTTTGTGGGGGCAGGAATATGAGATGAGCTTTGTAAAAGGCCACCTCGCGCCGGCGCTCCAGCGCGCTTCGCTCGACACGAAGATTTGGATACTGGATCACAACTACAACCTCTGGGGAAGGGTGCTGGATGAACTCGGCGATCCCGATGTGAATAAATATGTGGATGGAATCGCATGGCATGGCTACTACGGCAATCCGGATGCCATGACGCGGGTGCACGACGCCTATCCAGATAAACACTGCTACTGGACCGAAGGCGGACCTGATATTAGCAGTCCGGACTATGCGACAAATTGGGTCAATTGGTCCCGCACTTTCACTGGAGTGTTGAAGAACTGGGCACGGTGCATCATAAGTTGGAACCTTTTGCTGGACGAAAACGGAAAGCCAAATATAGGGCCGTTTCGCTGCGGAGGCATGGTAACGGTGGACTCTGCGAGCCACAAGATCACCCGCAGCGGGCAATATTGGGCATTTGCTCACTATTCCAAAGTGATTCAGCGTGGCGCCAGGGTGGTGGATTCACAGGGAGAATTGGCGGGCGTTGATCACGTCGCGTTCGAAAACCCAGATGGCAGCCATGTCCTTATCGTCACGAACCAAGCCGGCGAACAATTGGTGCAGTGTCAGCTGGGAGCAAAATCACTGGAGTTGATGTTGGATCCGGATTCTGTTACCACGCTTCGCTGGTGACTTCACTCAAAGGCGTACCAAGATTTTTGAAGCGACGATTTGCGTAAGGTTTTGTTTTCAATCCATGAGTACACGTTTTCTCACGAACCGGTCCAGGCTATGCCAATCGTTCATTTTGGCCTCGAGTCTTTTGCTCGCGGGATTCGCTCCTGGTACGGCCAATTACACGGGCGAACCATTTCATGACAGCAAGTATCACGGTGGGCCGCAAAAGATTCCAGGGCGAGTCGAGTGTGCCTACTATGATTTCGGTGGGGAAGGCATCGCGTACCACGACACCGATGCGAAGAACAATGGCAGCGGCGGGCTGAATCCTGCGGATGGATCGTACTTGAATATGTTCCGAATGAACGAAGGCGTGGACACTTCTTACACGAAATTTCACGACCAGATTGACAATAATCCCTACGACTTGGTGCAACCAGCGGAAAACCAACTCTACGTCGGTTGGACCGAGCCCGGCGAGTGGTTCACGATGGCCGTGAACGTCGAACGCGCTGGACGCTACAGCATTGACCTTCTATATACTTCAAATCGCGGTGGCGAGATATCTTTCGATCTGAATGGGAAAGAACTCACGGGCCCTATTGCTGTTTTATCTACATTTAATGCCGCCGATCCGATCGCTTGGCGGCAATGGCACCACTGGAACGTAATGAAAGATTTCGCTGTGGTCACACTTCCAAAAGGAATTAACGTACTGACGTTGCACGTGGTATCGAAGGGCAACATGAATCTGGCGTATTTAGAGTTTAAGCTTCGCTAGATTTTAAGCTTCAAAACCTCAGCGCGAGCCATTAAGAGCACGGATTGATGCAAGTCACAAGAAAGTAAGAGGCATGAGACAAAAGCGGCCCAGCACTGACGGACCAATCAGCCTGAAGAAGTTGGCTGAGCATCTTGGTTTGAATCCCGCAACGGTTTCCGTGGTACTGAACGAAGTTCCCGGGCGTTCGATTCCCCAAGCCACGCGCGATCGCATCAAGGCCGCTGCCAAAGAACTGAATTATCACCCGAGTCTGCTGGCACGTTCCCTTCGCAGTCGCCGTACTTTGAATATCGGGATTTTAGTGCCTCAGCTTGGCGATGGCTATCACACCCAGGTGATGAGTGGCATCGGCGACCATCTGATGGATGCGGGATACTTTTACTTCACTGCGCATCACAGGCATCGCAAGGATTTAATTGAAGAATACAGCCGGATGCTTCTCGGACGGGGTGCCGAGGCTCTCATCGCCATTGACACGCTCTTGGATCATCCCTTTCAGGTACCGGTCGTAGCGGTTGCCGGACATCAGTCTGTCAGCGGCGTCACGAATGTAATACTCGATCATCGGTTCGCCGCCGAGCTTACCCTGACGCATTTGCATTCTCTCGGGCACCGGCGCATTGCGTTCATGCGCGGCCAACCCTTCAGTTCAGATTCCGACGAGAGGTGGCGAAGCCTGGTTCGCGCGGCGCACGAAATCGGCATTCCAATCAGGCCAGAACTCATCGTGCAACTGGACCGCGATATATCTTCGCCTGAGCTGGGCTATCCGGTTATGCAGAAGCTTCTTTCCAGCGACAAGTCGTTTACCGCCCTGGTTGCGTTTAATGACATGTCGGCAATCGGCGCGATACGCGCGCTGCAAGACTTTGGACTGCGCGTGCCGGATGATATCTCGGTCATAGGGTTTGACGATATCAAGGCAGCGGAGTTTAACAACCCGAGGCTCACCACGATCCGCCAGCCGCTGTCTAACATGGGCAGGATCGCGGCCCAATGCGTTCTCAACCGGCTACATGGATCCGAGCGCTACCGCGAAGAAATCGTCGTTGAACCGGAGCTGGTTGTGCGGGAATCTACGCAGAAGGTCAAGCCAAAAAACTCGGCGAGCCGGGGAGAAGAAAAAAATGCCCGCAAGTCGAGCACTACCATCCATGCCGGTTGAGCACGTTCGCCCGATACAGCCGGCGGCGTGGCTATATCTGGGTTTTGCACTGACCGGCGTCGGCACGACATTGCTGGGCTGTGTCCTGCCTACTCTCAGCACAACTTGGCACATGAACGACAGCCGCTCCGGTCTTCTGTTCGCGGCTCAGTTTTCCGGCTCCGCGTTAGGCGCGCTTTTGGTGGGAAGCAACTTTTTCGCCAGCATGTTGCGCGGATATATTTTGCTGATTGCCAGCGCCGTATCCATTGGGTTTTTTGCCGGGTTCCTGGAAATCCCTCGCTTCTTTGCGTTTGGCTTGGGCTTGGGTTTGACCATGACCGCTACCAGCATGCTGATTGGCACTACATACATCGCCAAGCGGGGAGCGGCCCTTTCGATATTGAATGCTTATTGGACGATCGGCGCCGCGGTGTGTCCCGCGCTCGCTTCTCTTTGGGTTAGGCGCTGGGCGCCCACATATCTATTTCTGACGCTGGCTGTGGCGCTGGCCGTCGTGCTGGTAATGATACTCGCGAACATCGTTGGGCGCGGCGCGCAATATCGCGCGTTCTCTGTAACGAGTCATCGTGTAGAGCTCGAAGTCGAAAGCGCGAAGAAGCATTTGCAACTCCTGCTTATTTTTGCCGCGCTGGCATCTTTATATGTGGGGGTTGAAGTATCCATCAGCGGATGGATGATGACCTACGTGCACCGTATGCCGATTACAAGCAAACCCTGGCCTGCGATCGCGACTTCATGCTTCTGGATTGCGTTACTCTCAGGCAGACTGCTCGCGCCGGCTGTTCTGCGCCGTGTTTCCGAGGCAGAACTCTTGAACTCGTGCATTGCGATTGGCCTGGCCAGCGCCGTTTTGTTAGTTCTGAGCCATTCGCCAATGGCGATTGTTCTCAGCGCCGCGTCCGCGGGCCTGACGCTCGGACCGATATTTCCGCTATGTATCGCGAAAGCGCTCGTCTTTTTGCACGACTCCCCAAAAACCAAATGGATATTTTCGGTCTCGGGGTTGGGAGGAGCAGTTCTGCCCTGGATGACCGGCAAGCTCTCAACTCACAGTGGTTCTCTGCGTATTGGATTGCTGGTTCCAGTCGTCGCCCTTGCCGCAATGATAATTCTGAATCAGCTTGACCGGAGACCTACCCTGGTTCACAGTCAATAGAATAATGGGAGAGGCGATGCCAGCGGACCTGTGGGGTTCTGTCAGAATGGACAGTCAGTCAAATCGCGTCAGCCGACGGGCTTAGCCACAGATAACCGTCGGGACTTTGCTTTCAGGCGATTGAAGCCACGATCCGGGTCAATGAGTGCAATGGCGATTTATCACCAACTGAAACGGTTGCATGCGGGGTTGCCTTGCTGAATACGCCGCCTACGCAGGTTCCACGGTAGACTTGGATCGTGGATGCCTCCAAGCCACTGCGAACATGTGTCTTTCTGAGCCTTATCGTGCTTTTCGTCGCACCTTTCCTTTCACGAGCATCTGTGACCACGCCTACTGGCCACTTCGAGGTGTATTGCGATGGTGTTGGAATCTTCCTAGCCAAAATTGATGGTGCTCCTGCCCCAGGAAAACTCGTTTTGTTTTCCCCAACGAGTTTTCCACCTGGTACATTTGGAGGGCGTTATTTCGAACAGGGGAAGTGGTCCGACATTTATGTCTATCGTGATGGGTGCGTCCCAGACGGCAAATGCGAGAGCATCGCCGACGGCAAAGTGTGGATAGACGCAACGGACAAGCAAGACACTCAGCCCAAGCACATCTCAGGCAAGTACGAAATCAATTTGAACGGCAAGCACCTCAAGGGCACCTTCCTCGCAAAACTGCACGACAGAAGACGCCCGCTCCGGCTGTGCATGTGAGAAGTCCTGACAAGCAGGAAGTAATGCGGCTGGGCCTGAGCACGGACTTGATGGTTGTTGAAATCAGGCCATAGCACTCAAAACCCCCATCGCAGGTCAATGAGTGTAACGGCGATTTTGCGACAACATACTCCGAAACGCATTTATTGGTACTTCGGATCGCCACGTTTAAGCCCACAATTCGCGCAATGTATTCTGATTGGGAGTACCACGCCATGCTCACCTCGACGATGAAACCTCTTTCCACATCGAGGACATGGCCATTTGTCTATCAAGAAGCCAATGTAGAGTACGACAGCGGCGTATGGAATGAACGAATACGGGAAGAATTGAGCTGGCAAACGGCCAATCACTATTAATCCGACAAATACACTCGGGAAACCTGCCAGTTCCGTCAATGTCAGACTCGTCCATTTACTCATGGTTGATTGCAGCGAAGCTCCCCAATCAGAGTCGATACCACCTACTCTACAGGTCGCATTGTCGACCGAAAACCGGCGTTAGCGCTGATCTTGGGGTTTTGAGCGCAATGGCGATTTTTCGCTAACTATCCCGGAATTGCTCCAAGTATGTTCAGGGACGGCTGGTGCTCTCTTGTTTAACAGAGCGCTAGCACCGCATACAGCCTCGGGTGCATAGCTTGATCCGTCGTTTGCGGCGTTCACCGATGAACCCAAATAGCGTAGAACGCAAACATGGATGCTAAGAAGAGGAATACCGAAGTGCCGACATTGGCCTCCCAACTCTGCGGTATCTTTTTTCCATGTCGCTGGATGTACTCGATTTCCCGAATATGCGGCCTCCCATCTCGATGCCACAGTCTGTACGCGGACGAAGCAGACCTTGCGGAAAGAATCAAGAAAAAGCATCCAAACACCGACATCACGAGATTCCCAGGATAATCGCTACCGATAGGACCCGACACAGCTAATCTCCTGCCTTGCACGAAGTCCGAAGACGGGCGTCAGCCCCCTCGCTGAAAGCTGGGCCGTATTCACGGCACTACAGGCCCCGGTTTCAGAGTCGCATTTTACATCCCGGAGCCAAGTCTCTTTCAGAGAACTGTTGTAAACAGGCCATTACACGTTTTGACCGCTGGTCAATGAGCGATATCGCGATTTCTCAACGAGGGGCGGTTAAGATGATTATTTAGTCGGCCTACTTCCATCCCAGTGTCTAAACTCAATGATCTCATTGTCTGGTTTGTACTTATCTGGAGATGGAGTTTCGGTCACCCATACGTCGCGAATTGTATCGCCAATGCGAGCGATGGCAATGATCGCTCGGCTGCTCAACACATCATCCACGAAGCGTCTCACCGCTGTCTCTTCCGTGAGTCCGGTAAGCGAGGCCAGAACCTTGCTATGCGTGTGCCAAGCGAAACCGTCGAATCCCAATGTGATGTCTCCGTCAGCACCACTGCTCATGAGAAACCTCAGTAGCCCATCCGAAGTCCGATATTCTTCGATGATCTGCACGGCTGCGCAACAAGTGATCTGACTGCCCTGAAACGTTCGAATCTTTATAACACGTTGCTCAATCGGCCTGTGCTGTTTACAAAGTCCCTTCCCTCATTTGTCCATCGTCAAGGAACAATTGGCAACCTGACGCTATCAGGCCATTACACTCAAAACCCCGTTACAGGGTTAATGAGCGTAATCGCGATTTATCGACAGTTACGTGATCGGACGGCTACCGATGAAGACGCCGCGTCAGAAGTTCGACTCAATGTTCCCGTCATCCGGTTGATCTCAGCCTGCGAGACTCTCTTTCCAGTGTAGTTCTTCTGGAAGACGCTGAAGTGCACACCACCGCTGTCCGAATACAAGTCAACGACAATCGTTGGTGAAACTTGGGGGTTGCCTTGCTGAAATCCCCTGTAACCTTCTTGCCTTATCCTGGAGAATCCATCCTCGGCCCATGGAAGCACCGCTGCTGACTTCATGGTCAGGAGATAAACTTCACGGTAATGCACCTCCGGCGAAAGTGCCCAGAGGTTCATCTTGTCTGGCGTGAGGTCGTACAGCATTCTGATGAAGTCATAGTCCGACCGCGTTCCGTATGCGGCCTGAACGTCCTTTACAGAGAACTTCGTTCCGGATGCTAGTCCGTTCAGCCACAGCTTCGGGGGAGACACACCGAACATCAGAATGAGTCCCGAACGGAAGGTCAAAACCACCATATTCGGGTACAGCTTAGTCTTGGTTTCGTCGATGTCGCTCCACGGAAGCTCAAACTCGTAACCGAAATACGAAACCTGTCTTCCGGGGGCGCATGAAACAGAGAGGTCTGATAGATCGCTCGGGGTCAGTCTCGTCCTCTTGGGAGGTTCCCGCCATGTGTCTAGAGATAGCCACACTGGCAAAACCCAATATGGTGTGGCCGCGATCACGGCAATGGCGCATCGCGACAATCAACAGAATCCGTCGCAACGATCTCAAGCTAGTCAGAGTCAACAGCACCTATCGGAAAACATGGTAAAGGCCATTGAATCATGGCAGCGGCGGCGGTTGGAATCAAATAGTTGTCGAGAACAGGCGGCTCTTCACATTTAGGAGTCAACTGTTGCAAACAGGCCATTACGCTCAGAACCCATCAATGAGCGTTATGGCGAAGTTATCGTCAGTTGACTATTCGGAATGTTGTTCGGAACCGCGAAGAATGTGGCGCTTTCTTCGCAGGATGCACAGGGCAACTGCAAACCCTGCCAATGTGGTAAGAGCAACTGCAGCCAGTCCGCCCCGCAAAGCAGGGTCACGGCGCGAGAGCAGGACGAAGTCGATCAACCACGGGGCAACTGCCGGAACAATTAGATAGGGTGAGACGCGACGGCAGTGATTCGATAAAACCGAGGCGAATACGACTGGATTCACAAGAAGGCCTGTGCAGATGAAAAACGCTGGCAGGAACAGAAAGGCCGAGCCCTCGCTGATTTTAAACAGCGCAATCAGAGCTACAGAAACGCAGAGTCCGGCAATGACCGATACTGAGAGAGCCCCGATGAAGACTAGCGTAGCGATGCCAAGTTCCGATAAACGTGTTCGAGTCGGCGGGATAGGTGGCATGGTCGCGACCGAATTCTACTCTTCTTCCGACCTTAGCTCTTAACTGACGTTAACAGGCCATTACACTCAAAACCCCGTTACAAGGTCAATGAGTGAAATTGCGGTGCTACGCCAATTGCCTCCAGCCGATGGTATGAGTGCGCACGCGAGGGACCGTGACTCCGGAATGCTTATTCCCTACGCTCATAGCGTGCAGGCACCAGATCCTCTGGAATCTGGCCATCGAACTTGATCGACTCCACGTCGAAGGTGCCGCTGTAGCCGAATAATGGACCCCAAACCTCATTACGAACATTCACATCAATGTGAAACTTTTGATCGCTTTCTTGATACCACTCGCATACATCGGCGATGCCTGAAAAAATCATGGGAAAGTTGAAGCGAATAAAACCCTCGTAAAAGCGTTGTGCTCCCGAACGAAGTCGCAAGCCCCCGCGAGCGTCCACACTCAATTGGATGTCCACCGCCAAATGTTCGTGGGTACCCAGATAGTCGACGATACAACCGCGCTCTTCGCTATAGATCATGTATGCGTCAAAGCGCCGGGGATGCGGAGTTTCGAAGTTTCTAATCCAAGTAACAGTCTCTCTCCCGAACGGATCCGAATAGGCATAGTTCCTGATTGTGAAAGGGACCGCCGCGCCGCTTTCGGGGAACATAATTCTACGCCAGCTCCCAACGTATAAGAACGGTAGTGTGAAGAATTTGCCTCGCCAAATCTTGTCCATGACGCCCCGGCCTATCGAGGCGCGGCGATCCTTGCTGTTGAATCCAAACCTCTCCTGAATACGTGGATGCAAAAGTTCGAATTTATCGCCAAGCGCTTGTTCGTAAATGGATCTCATGACTGGGCAGGTTTTCTGAGGCATCGGGCAGCGCTTGGGCAGTCGCGACCGGAGATTAAGGCTATTGCCGACAGAGCCGCGATCGCCAAATTCAGTGTTACGGGATTGAAAGCGGCACCTAGGTAAGCGGGTGCACTGGCCGCTACCACGGGAACGCCCACCAACATCAAGGCAAGACTCAGCCACAGCGGCCACCGATGCTTCCACAAAACAATCAAAAGCAACGCAAACACGATTTCCAACCCACCGGCAAAAGTTACGGCCGTGATCAGGCGAGATGCGGGTGTCCCGATCCGGGTAAGTAGATCCAGTTCAATCGCGTCGTGATGTAGAAGTTTTGGAACCAGACCATGGTAAAACCAGATGAAAGCTATCGTGCCGCGTGCGACTGCATAGACGAATGCCCGGTCGCGGGAGGCTTCTGGCGTTATGCCCCCTTCAATCCACAGGCGCAGTCGGTCGAAACTCCAGGCTGTTGCCCATCCTATGAGCGGACGAAAAACACAGCGGTCAATCGCCTTTCCAATCGGGCCGAAGCGTGTGTCGTAGTCGTACCAGGTAAAGAAGCGGACTTCGTTGCCGGCTGGCACATATTTCCAGTAACCCGAACCAGTCTTTATCAAGGACTTCGGATCTGCGGACCAGAATTTTAGACTCGAAGTGCGACTGTCATCATCGCCGTTTCTGGTGCCGGTGCTCTCTCCACTACCGTCAATCTTTAAACCGAAACCAATCCGAGTGCTGTACAGAAAGTTCTGGGGTTTTTCGGGTTCGCGGGGAAGATATTGGATCTGGGTAAAGCGAAGGTCCCATCTCTGATGCAGCTCTGGATTCTGGGTTTTCTCCCAGAGTTCGTCCATACCACTGCGAATGGAAATTTCGACGTAGATGCCCATTTCCGAATGGAATTAACCGAGAAGCATACCCTTGTTCATTGGATTTGAACACCGCTCGCAAGATCGAATACTCCGCTGACGTTAACAGGCCATAGCGCTCAAAACCTCCAAAGCCGTATTCTCCTGCGGCCCGTCGTCTTCCACTGCTTGCATCACCCAGACGGTTTGTCGTAGTTCCAATCCTGCGGCATGGGAGGCCGTCGCTATGGGCAAACAGAGAATCAAGCCGAATTACCGTCGCCGAGTGCTTCGGCTGCCAGACCTGGATCATTGTAAATTGGCAGTACTCAATAGCCTCGGTTCGCCAGCCTCGCGCCGCGTGTACGAGTACGCCATCGAACAATTCATCGCCTGGTACTGCTCCGAGCCTCGCCTGGCCTTCAACCGCATCGTAGTCGTTCACTATCGCATGTACCTGGAATCGCGGCGGTCTGGCAGCAAACACCATCAACCAACAACTCGCAGCCGTGCGACGCCTGGCTCACGAAGCCGCCGACTCAGGCTTGCTGAGTCCCGAGTTGGCTGCGGGAATCAGTCGAGTGAAGGGAGTCAAGCAGCTCGGGTTTCGATCCGGCAACTGGTTGAGCGCAGAGCAGAGTTCAGAAGTGCTCAAACATGCTGATGGCGATAGCATGCGTGCCAAGCGAGACTATGCAATGCTGGCCATGCTGTTCGGTTGTGGCTTTCGCAGATCGGAACTGGTCGGCTTGGAGCTGGACGAGGTCCAGATGCGCCAGGGGCACTGGGCGGTGGTGGATCTGATCGGCAAGGGCGGCCACATCCGCACCGTGCCCATTCCGAAATGGGTGAAAGCCGCGCTCGATCAATGGACAGCGGCAGCTGGGGTCATGGAGGGAAAATCTTTCGAGCAGTCGCCAGGACGGGGAAAGGTGTGGGGGAATGGCATCTCGCAGAATGTTGTCTGGTACGTAGTCAAGAACCTGCTGCGAGAGAGCGGGCTTGGAGCATATTGCACCGCACGACTTGCGGAGGACCTGCGCGAAGCTGTGCCACGATCAGCGGCGGCGAGCTAGAGCAGATTCAGTTCTTGCTGGGGCATGCATCCGTCCAGACGACGGAACGCTATCTCGGCTGCAAACAGAATCTCGGACATCCAGTGAACGACCTTTTTGACCTCAGAACCGACGGGCGGCCGCAGGAAAACAACAATGATGAATCCGCTCCAGTCGAAAGCGTCCGACCCTGTAGAAAAGGCATCTGGGCAAGGGGTAGAATGCCGGCACGGAGGATCGGAACATGACCAGCCCGTCTGCGACTCAAGACAGCTATCCCTACCAGAACGAACCGATTTGGTCGAGGTCAGAAAAGGCCATCGCCCGCAAAGCCTTCGACGCTGCTCTGGGGCGGGAGCTTCACGAGGTGATTCAGGAAGCAAAGAAGATGGCCAGCCAGATCCAGCAGTCGTCGGATCTGTGGGACTTGGAACATTACCTGACCCAACGCCGTAAAGAGATCGACCGCAAGTACGACTATCGTGGTTCGCGACTTACAGAGGTGTTGGGGAGACTCTTGTACGAAAATCGACTCGGTGAGGAAGATTTGCGCGGATTGCGGGAGGACAAGCTGAAATCGATCCGTTCTTTCGCCAAATTCTCTGCAGGAAGACGCAGCCTGATCTGCATTCTGAGCGTAATGGCCTGATTTAGTCAATCGACATTAGCTTCCGGTTTGCCCGTAATCCGCCCGGAACGGTTAACGAGCCCACTTATCGGCAGTAATCTTCGCTTAACGGCAAGCGAGTTCAAGTAAAATTCGGAGGCTAAACCCGTCTGTTGCCAGAACGTCTTTCCTTAACGATTTACTGGGGTGGGGTCCGTCGAAGCTGTCCAAATTGGAGTAAGGGAAGGTTAATTAGTGGGGAACAACAGAGTGATTGACTGCAGAGCCGCGACGAAGAGCTATGCCTCTCAACCTGTTCTCCGAGGCATAGACCTCGTTGTAGAACCTGGCATTTGTGCCTTATTAGGGGCTAACGGTGCCGGCAAGTCCACGCTGCTACGCTTGCTCTCAGGATTAGAGGAGCCAGACAGTGGTTCCGTGTTCATCGGCGGACTGGGTTTCCGGGATCATGGAGTTGAAATCCGGCGGAATTTGGGTGTGCTCCCCGAGGGGCTCGGGCTGTTCGAGTCTTTGACCATCATCGAGAACCTGATGGCAATTGGACCTATTTACGGACTCACGAAGAGCGAAACAGCAGCTCGAGCAGCGGACCTGCTAGGACTGCTCGATCTTACACAAGGACGCCACACCGTTGCACGCAATTGTTCGTTCGGCATGCGGAAGAAGACCGCCTTGGCCATGGCCCTCCTGCACAAGCCGAGGGTTCTGCTGCTGGATGAGCCGTTTGAAGGTATTGATCCCGCATCGTCCGCGGTCATTGAGATGCTGCTTGGCCAACTCTCCAGCGATGGCGCTACGATCTTGCTCACCTCTCACATTCTGTCGATCGTGCAGAAGATAGCCACCCGCGTAGTCATTCTTCACCAAGGTCGAGTTGAATCAGATTTCAACCCGTCCACGGCAGACGAAGGAGTTGAGGAGGTGTATTTCAGCATCGTTGGCGAACCACAGCCGGAGGTGCTGGATTGGCTCAGATCCTAGCCCTTCTGTTCTTGTTGAAGAAACTGATGTTGAAGGAACTGAGCAGCTTTTCCTCCGTGCGTTTCAACAACTTCCTGTTCTCCATCCTTTTTATTATGGCCGCGGGTTTAGAAAGCAGGGCACCGAAAGCAGCATTCTGGAGTACGCTCTTCTTTCAAATTGTCCTCCTTGCGCCTCTGCTTGTTACTTTTTCCGTAGATACACAGCATAGGTTGCCCCCGGAGCGAGTCGCTACGTGGCCGCTGACACGTACACAAAGACTCTTGCTCAGTTCCGTAAGTTTTGCGTTGAATCCATTATTTATAGTGTTGTTTTTTGGCTACCTGTTCTGGATGGGCCTAGCCGCGGGTCTCTTTTTTGTTCTACTGGCACTAATCGTCCATGGGACGGTATACGCCGTTGGCCGTCTCCCGTTCGAGCTAAGGACGCCTGCAGGTCTCAACATCTCAAGGACGCCCTTGAAGGTCGGCGGAATCGCGCAAGAAATGTGGCGGGAGCTGCAGGGAACCCTAGACTTTTGGACCGCGCTGCTTATAGCTGTTAGTGGAACCCTTTATCGACTGTTCGGGCGGGCACCAGAGCCCGAAGCATTTCCGATGCTGTCGTTATTCGTGGGTATCGCAATGAGCACGATTGGGCAACGCATGCTCCGTCTGGATGAGGGGCGAGCATTGCTGCGCTATCGTCTCCTACCGATAGCAGGGTGGAAGCTGCTCGTCACGCAGGACATGACTTTCCTGATCCCGCTTGCCGTCATGGTTTCACTCCTAAGTCTACGGACAGGTGTTGCATTTGGCTTGGTCGCTATCGCGGTCGGGCGATACCCGTCGCTGAGGCAGCGGGCGAACCAGCGTAGATGGCGTTTCGTCGGAGGAGATCCACGTTTCGGGGTAGCACAGGTTCTCTTGGGTGGATTAGCTGGAATCGGAGCGGCAAGGATCGGGACTCTGGGTCTTGGCCGTTGCCTCCGCCCTCTACGTGGTTTCCGTATTCTGGGGCGAACTGCTATGGAAACGCTCCCTGACTGCTTAGTCGAAAAACACGTCTCTGAGCACTCATTGAAAGGGTTCCGGGTCGGTTGTCGGCAACCCGGAAGGTATGAAGCCGGGACGCGATTGGCGAAAAATCGCCATAGCACTCATCGACCCTTAGGAGCGTGAGCAACGAAAGCCTCGATTACAGGTGCCTTCCAAAGAACCCGCGAAGAAGTTACGGTTCCACCGGACATGACGTAAACCACTGAGAACCTAGGTTAGAAAACTACACTTTTCTAACGTTCAAACTCTGTCTCGAAAGGCGCAATGTTTTCATTGGTTTAAAGAACCATTTTTTGGCAGGGATTTCTAACGCGGTGGTTGAAACTTTAGAACTGTAGCACAGGTCATTAATAACTAACTATTTCCTTCTGACGAGCTCTCTTGCTAGGTTTTTCCCGAAAGAAGCGACCTCGTCCCGCGAGCCACTCGCCGGTGGGGTCTGCTGTGCATTTCCGAAAAACCTTTCTCTGTATTCCTCGAAGGTTCGATATTGGGTTTTCCTTTTAGGCCCGACTTCAGACACCATCTTCTTTCCTCCTATAGTAGTTCGCAAAAAAAGCGGGATTTAAATCCTTCTGGAAGTAATGTTTCCTTTTAATCCACACGAATCCGTCACCTTTTGAAATGACAGCTACGTCAATCGGTCCGCCAACCGTTTCGGCCTCAGCCGTGATCTTTCTCTTGAACGATGTGAGATTGACTAGAGATTCTGCCATCGCCGCTAAGTCATCCTTTGGAAGATCTCCCACGATATCCAGAACTGGTCCCACAAATTTCTTGTGCTCCCACTCAGCCCACCGAGTATCGAAGTCCTCAATTATCGCCCTCCCTATTCTGATTAGCTCCGCCTGTACGTTCCGACGCTCTTCCTCAGTTGTTCGGTCAGCAAAATCCTCTGCTATCTTCTCTGGATATTCCGCTGTTAGAAGGTGACGCACCAAGCTGGCTAGCTCGCGTTTGTACTCTGGATCTATCCCCCGAATGAAACGGTACACAATTTCTGCCTGCGCAAAAGGAATAATTACAGCCGCCCGCGATTCGCCCATGTCATTGCTAAGGCTAGGAAGTCGATCGTACTTTAAGTGATTGTTAATTATCGATTCAACGTGAGACACTTCCCTTGTGTACGACTGCTTCTTGAATTTCGCCCGACGCCGAATAGTTCCCGTGTGGCCGGCAAACCGGAGATTCCGATCAGTTAATGCTAGGGCGTCTTAGGAGGACCTACTGCGATACTCACTGCTGGTTCTGTGAATTTGGACTTGCACGTCGTGCTGCAT
>CAWCJR010000005.1:0-246639 GCA_963796015.1 uncultured Acidobacteriaceae bacterium
ACACCGGATGGCATGCATCATGGCAACATCGAAGTTTCCCTTGTCGCTTACGATCATGACGCCAATCCACTGAACTGGCTGGTTCGAACCACAGAAATGTCAGTGACACTCAACTCTATGCTGCCTATTTGCAAGGCGGCGTCCAGATGCACGAGGAGATTGATGTTCCCAAGAGCGCGGTTTACCTGCGCACTGGGGTCTATGATCCCGCCTCCAAAAAGGTGGGGTCGCTGGAAATCCCTTTGAGCGAAGTGAAGGCTTCTCTGACGCCCGCCATGGCAACACCCACAGCCGCACAGGCGTTGCTGCAACCAGCCAATATTCGAGGGCAGTTCATGAGCCGTGTAGTTCCCAGTCTGTCCACTCTCGCAGTTTTACCGGCGAACAGTGAACCGTCCAACCCGAGTGCGATTGTTCCAGCAGATTCCGCTGATGCCAATGGCAGGGGTCTGCCATCTGCCCTTACTGCAACCGGCATCGTCGAACTGGAATCGACGAGGTTGGAGTTAGACTCTGCGATCAGGTCTTACTGTGAAGCCAGGGCTGGTGCGAATAAGTACTCGTCGGCGCTGGCAAACGTCTGCGAATTTGCGCTCTCCTCTAGAGAAGAACTGCCCGACATAATCTGCCACCGCGAGATGAGGCGTTCGAAAAGAGATCTTATAACCTCCGAAGTCAGATACAGCCATGGGCAAGAGTATTACGACGATATTCAAATTAATAGAAGGCCCGTGGATATAGGCACCGTCGAATCGTCGGGAAACTGGTCCGACGGTGAATTTGCGACGATATTGCAGGGGGTGTTCTATCCTCGCAGCAACGCGGCCTTCCAGTTCAAGAAGGAAGAAGTGCTGCGTTCAAACCGGGCATTGGTATTCGAGTTCCACGTGGACCAGCGAAACAATAAGTCATACCGTTTGCGTTCAGGACATTCCCCGGAGGGGACCTTAGCCTGGTTTCCTGATTATCATGGGCGGTTGTGGCTTGACAAGAAAACGTTCCGACTGATGCGGCTGGAACGTGAAACGGATCACATGCGTAAATATCCAATTACCTTTATGGAAACTAGGATTGACTATGCATATGTGCCGCTAGGAGATGGAAGCAGTTTTGTGTTACCTACAAATTCGGACGTTCGCATCTGTTCGGCTTCGCAAAGTGATAAGTGTTCACACAACATTATAAAATTCTCTAATTGGCATAAGTTTCGAGCAAAGACCCGAATTCTGATGGACGCCACAAAATAGCGACTGCCTTGCCGGAAAGCGGCGACACTTTATTTTTTAATTTCTTTATCCCTGACGACTTAATTTGGTGGAGCTGGCCGGGATCGAACCGGCGACCTCATCGTTGCGAACGATGCGCTCTCCCAGCTGAGCTACAGCCCCACACGCGTGGATGTCATTTTAACAGCGTACTTCAACGCAAACCAACTTCGCCGTCCTGGACGCGCCTGCACTGGCTGGCTACAGGCCACAGAATGAACTTTTCGCCATCAGAATATTGTCTGACGTTCTGAGGAACGGTTACGGACTCGAAGAAAGCTTTCGCAACCCATCAATCGCTTCGACGATGACGGGTTCAGGAACGTCGCTCACGATTGCGACCGTCCAATCTCTGTTGGCAATACGAAGTGCACAACACCGGCTGAGGTCTTCTTGTCAGCCTGCAGGAGTCTGAGAATCTTGTGGCTGCCGGCCGTCACCTTTGGTAGAGGGCCGAGTGCCAGCACTGCTTCGATAATTCGACTTCCAGTCTGCTGGTCTAATCGTTTTGTCGCGATCGCGAGCTGGGTCGCTGCGATCATGCCCCAGGCGACGGCTTCTCCGTGGAGAAAGCGGCGGTAGTTAGATTCAGCTTCCAAGGCGTGGCCAATGGTATGGCCAAAGTTCAAAACCCGCCGAAGACCTCCTTCACGCTCGTCGGCGGAAACCACCTCAGCTTTTAGCTTTACCGAGGCCGCGATGATCCATTCCAGCTCGGAAGCATTTTGTCGTAGAAACCGGGTTTTTATTTTTTCCATACGCCGAAATAATTCCGGATTGCCGATGACGCCCGCTTTCAGCGATTCATAAAGCCCCGCTCGAAACTGGCGTTCCGGTAGAGTTGCCAGGACCGCAGGATCAATCAATACGGCGAGCGGCTGATGGAACGTTCCCAGAAGATTTTTGCCAGTGCGGAGATTGACACCCGTCTTGCCTCCGATTGAAGCGTCCACCTGAGCCAGCACTGTAGTGGGAATCTGAACGACGCTTACGCCACGCATGTACACAGACGCCAACATTCCGGCGACATCTCCTACAACGCCTCCGCCGAGCGCTATGATCACCGCATTTCGCTCCGCACCGAGCCGGGTCAACTTCTCCGCCAGCAGTTCCACGGTAGAGAGTTTCTTGTGGCGCTCGCCGTCTGGCATTTCGATCATTTGGGCGACAAATCCCGCAGCCGTGAGTGAAGCCATCAGCTTCCTGCCCCACTTGCGGCGAACGGGTGGCACCGTGACTACAAATAACCTCTTGTCACTCCCTATTAAACTGCGCAGATGTTCGCCAGCCTTGAGCAACAGGCCGCTTGAGATTGTGGCGTCGTAGCTATGCCCGGGCAGATTGATTCTTATACGGGTGGCGTTCGGCATGGCCTCTCATCATAACTTAAGATTTATTGGATCATGACCGCCGTTAGGTAGTGTCCTAATTTGAAGTTCTTACGCTTGGAGACTGGCATGAATCGTGCTCCTAATCCATTCTGAGACGTTCTGCTTATTCGCCTTCGCTGCTGATTCCATTGCCTTCAAGTCCTCCCCGGTAAAGCGGACGGGCACGATTCTACCCTTGGCTTCGCCTTTGGGGAGCTTCGGGCGTCCGACTTTTCTATTCTTCTTCGGCTGTGCCAAGGTTTCTGAACTCCTGTGCTATAGCTGCTTTTACGGCTGAGACTGCTGAAGTCACCGGGCCTGTATGCAATACGGTTATATGGCGGCGTGGTCTTTTTGGGTCGTCCGTATCGTGCGCCCACGCATATACCATCTTGGCTGTCGGGTGCCCGATTAAGTCAAAGACTTCCACAACTCCATTCCACACTACCTCTCCCCTGAATACTTCTTTAACCGGAACGCTCCGTATGTGGGTAGCTTCCGCGCCATGCAGTTTGTGAATCACATCCTTCAATTCTTCGATGTAGCTCAAGCGACCGCCTCAATCAAATCGCCCACACTCCAAAAATCTCGCTCTACACCCGCTGCCATCGCTGGCGTGCACCGCAAGGAATTGTGACGCCGAACGAAATTGTAATAAGCAAAGTTTAGTGCGACCGCCGCGTGGAAGTTTTCCAGCTTCTTGCTGAATGCTAGTGTCAGGCGTGAAAGACGTTTTACATGTAATCGCGTGGTTGCATTTAACCGCTCAACATGGCTCGTGGAGACGTATTCCATGTCCGGGTTGCCAGTGATTGGTCTACGCATAGCAGAAGCGAAATGGGGTGCGCTGTACTTGCGTTCAGGATGCTGCGCGTCATCGTGTGTGTAAACTTTCACGATCTGCCCATAGTCCACATCCGCGCCGAAAGATCGTTCTACGGCTTCAATGTAACCATGCAAAGCATCTGTTGATATTTGCACTCGGTTTCGCATCCGACTGGCAACGTCCTGAACGAAAGCAGTAGTCGTAGCGAGATTACGTTTCCCGACTCTGAACGCTGGAACTAGCTTTGTCTCAGAATCAATCGCGCAATAGGTCCAAACGTCTCCCTTTTCGGCGTCATCATCCACGCGCAGGTGACGTTCCTTTTTGCCAATGAATCCCCACACTTCGTCGAATTGAAGGCGATGGCATTCCAAGTCTTGCATCTTGGAGTCGAGCAACATTTCGCAGCCTTTGCCTATGGCTCAACCTTCTGTTCCATTGCCCACACGCCAAGATGACCTCCGCAGCGATCCGCGTAGCCGCCAAACCACAGACCCCATAAAAGAGGCCCTTGAAGAGGAGCTTAAGCCCGTGGAAAGAAAAACGCTTAGGTTGGCTTGGGCAGGGTTGTGCGTCGCTGCATTTACTGGATTGGTTTTCTTCCAGCAATTCCGCGAGATGCGGAAACAAACTGATATTCTCAGCAAGCAAGCTGAGCAGGCTGCAAAGGACTCGGTCGAGACGGGTAAAAGAGTGGAGAAACAGCTGACTATTGCTCAACAACAGGTTGACGCCTCGCGGGATGCGGTATACGCCGAGCTGAGACCATGGATCGGGCCGATCAATTGGGTAATGGAAGGAGATGTTACCCCTCAAAGGAAATTCACGATTACTGTGCATATTGAGAATTTCGGGAGAACTCCTGCTTTCGTTTCTAGATACATGGTCGCGTATTGGCTTCGCAAACCTCCATTTCCCAACAATCCGGATTTTATTGGTGGCGGACATCCCATCCCAAGTCATCAAGTCATGTATCCGGGGGAAACCGCCCGATCTATGCCCATGGAAAATTTCGTAGGTCGCGGGCAATTGACCGACATTCTCAGTGAACAGAAACGAATGTATGTCTATGGGGAAGTCGTATATACGGACACTCTCAGGCCTACCGTGACACACCACACTCACTTCTGCGCGTTCTATGATCCGGGAACAAAAGCCTTCACTGGATGCCCAAATTACAGAGAGGCCGATTAGAAGCCAAATTAGGACACTACCCGCCGTTAGTAGGTTGGAAGCAAGTCCTAATCCTCGTGATAACATTTTGTTTTCCTCGACTTTCGAAAAAAATAATGCCATGAGTGACGCTCCTTCTGAAACCGATTTTCTGGTTGTGGGAGCGGGAGTGGCCGGATTGCGCGCAGCTATCGAACTCGCTTCCGCGGGTAGAGTCGCAGTTCTCGCCAAAAAAGAAGTTACCGATTCCAACACGCAGTGGGCGCAGGGCGGGATCGCGGCGGCCTTAAGCGATGAAGATGAGATCAGCTTGCACCTGCAAGATACCCTCGTCGCTGGCGATGGCCTTTGCAACCTTGAAGCCGCGAAACTTCTGGTTGAGGATGCGCCGGCTCGCATCGAAGAGCTCATTCATTGGGGAACGGAATTCGACCGCCAGGGAACGAAATTAACTTTTGGACGGGAAGGCGCGCACAGCCGCAGCCGGATTCTGCATGCTCACGGCGATTCCACGGGGCGCGAGATTCTCCGTGCGCTTTACGCAAAAGCGCAAACGCTAAAGAATATTTCGATTTGTGAATTTGAATTCTCCACGGACCTGCAATTGCAGGGTGGCCGTGTTTGCGGCATTCAAGCTATCGGCAAGCTAGGCGCGCACAGGCATATCACAGCGTCAGCTGTTTTATTCGCAACCGGCGGCATGGGCCAGCTCTATCGCAATACCACGAATCCCGCGGTTGCTACGGGAGATGGCGTCGCCATGGCTTTTCGGGCAGGGGCGGAAATCAGCGATATGGAGTTCATTCAGTTTCACCCGACTGCTCTCTATTTGAAAAATGCTCCAAGATTTCTACTATCTGAAGCACTGCGCGGAGAGGGTGCGTATTTGAGGAACGCGGAACTGGATCGCTTCATGCCTAAATGTCACCCTTTGGGAGAGTTGGCGCCTCGGGACATCGTTGCGCGGGCAATTACGCACGAACTTGAGATCAGTCCGTCCAAAGATCCAGTTGTTTATTTGGACCTGACTCATCTTGATTCCAAAAAGATGAAATCACGTTTTCCTAGAATCTATGCCACATGCATGCAGTACAACGTTGATATGACATCGGAGTTCATTCCTGTTCGCCCGGCGGCGCACTATGCGATGGGCGGCGTGCGAACAGATCTGGAGGGGCGGACGACATTGCCCGGGCTCTACGCCGCAGGCGAGGCAGCCGCAACCGGTGTGCATGGAGCGAACCGGCTGGCCAGCAATTCCCTGCTCGAGGGTTTGGTTTTTGGCGCCAGAGCTGGACATGCTATGCGGGAAGAATTGCGATCACAGGCTGTGAAGTGTGGGTCACAAGCCGCCGAAGCGGCCTCCGACGCGTTGGCCGATGCCAGTGCAGAAGACATCATTCGGGAAATTCAGGATTTAATGTGGAAAGACGCCGGGATCATTCGGACGGAAACGGGACTCCGATCTGCGATTCTATGTTTAGAGGACCTGCGTTCGCGGACGATGAAACCACAAACCAGGCGAGGCCATGAAGCACAAAATTTGCTCGCAGCCGGAGTGCTGGTGGCGCGTTCAGCCTTAGCGCGAGAAGAAAGCCGTGGCGCTCATTACCGGACTGATTTTCCTGATCACGATGATGCGAAATTCCTGAGACATGCCATTATCAAAGGTGATTCGATCCAGTTTGCATGAGGAGCGCTACCACAGAGGACACGAAGATACACAGAGGAAAGTCAACCCCTCATCGGACGATCGCACCAATCTGCAAACCGTGACGGAAGCCGAGCCCGCCTATAGCTGTCTTTCGCTAGCTTTCCTTCGTGTACCTTTGTGTCCTCTGTGGTTATAGCTCTTGCTTCTTTCCCGCCACCGAGGCAACTACCGATGCAAGCAATATGACGCCCACCGTTATGAGCGCGACTCTGGTTGAAATTTGGTAGTAGTGTCCAATCAGCATCTTGGTTCCCACAAAAATTAAGACGGCCGACAGACCGTAGTGCAGATATTTAAAAATCTCCATCATTCCAGCCAAGGCAAAATACATGGAACGTAGGCCCAAAATCGCAAAAATGTTGGACGTAAAAATAACTACGACGTTGAGAGTGATCGCCAGCACCGCGGGAATTGAGTCCGTGGCAAATAAGACGTCCGTGGTTTCAATCAGCAAGAGCACAAGCAATAAAGGCGTAGCGAAGAGCCGCGATCGGCGAACGAAGAACTTGTCGCCTTCAAAATCTTCTGTGACGGAAATAAATTTTCGAAATACCTTTAGCATCCAGCTTTTTTCAGGATGGATTTCAGCGTCACCCTCCGTGGCGAATCTTATGCCGCTATAGATCAGGAGAACACCGAAGAAATAAATTACCCATCCGAATTTTCGGAACAGTCCAACTCCCGTCAAGATAAATATTCCGCGCATTACGATCGCGCCAATGATTCCCCAAAACAAAACTTTGTGCTGATCGCCAGGGGGTACGCGAAAGTAGCGAAATATCAGAAGAAAGATAAAGAGGTTATCCACGCTGAGCGATAACTCAATTACGTAGGCGGTAGTGAATTCTAGAGTGGCCGTGCGGCCCTGCCAAACATAAAGCACGGCGGCAAACGCGACCGCCACGGTGACCCAGACTGCGCTCCAGATGAGAGCTTTGCGCAAACTAATAACCTGCGATCGCTTATGCAGACCCAGATCGAGGCAAAGCATCGCTACCACAAACAAGATGAACAGAATCCAAAAGAGTGGATGAGTCAATCAGGCACCATGCCGCTGTGCATTAGAAATGAATTCCGCGGAAAGTGAAACAGCGATTTGTGAGAAAGGACGTTCCTCAGGGGTTTTCAAAATATTGGCGTAGCTGTGTAGGTGGACGTAGAAGGTCTTCGTCCGCACACTAACGTTGATCCAGCAGGGTCACGGTCTCGAGAATTACGCTTCCGACGATCTCGAGGCTTTTAGGGCTCAGTTTGTCAACCGTGTCTTGGGTCGTGTGCCAAAACACATTGTTATAGCCGTAATCGAAGTCTATAAGGTCGGCACAGGGGACCCCGCGCTTCATAAAAGGAACATGATCGTCACCCACTACACCGGTGCGCGCAAAAAAATGAGATTGATATCCGAGGCTGCTGGCCGCCCGGTAAATCAAGTCTTCCAGCCACGGAGTGGAATTTGATCGGGCGTTCAATGTTGAGATCGGCGTCGCCAATCATGTCGGCCAGAATGAAAGCTTTTATCTTCTTCAATGTTCCGTCGCTTGCCATTTGTCTGCGATGATGGCGAATACCGTAAAGGCTGTCGCTCAAGAAACGAAGCTCGGAGTCGGGTTTACATGCATCTCTTCGGCATCGTCCCATATCAGCCAGACGCTATATCCATCGCGCTTTTTTCCGCGCAATTGATTCGCAATTTCAAGTAGAAGCGCGCTCGACGATGCCCCGTCATTGGCGCCGATGTACGAAGTGTTGCGCAAAGGATAGTTCGTATCGTAGTGGCTGGCCAGGACGATGATCCCATCCTTGGACCCGGGAAATTTCGCAATGATGTTGTGCACAGGAAACTTGCCTTCGGGAGTATCTGCCGTAAAACTGTCGGACTCCACTGTATCGCCCTTGAGGTGCGCGAGAATGTAATCCTCAACCTTCTTGTGATTGGCGCTGCCGATCGGGCGGGGACCGAACGCGACGATCTCTTTCACGTATTGCATAGCTCGGGCTGAGTTAAATGTTGGTACAGGTCCGGGATCGGCCGCAGCCATGGCCGCGACAGGAATGTCGCTCGATGTAACGGGTTGCTTTGGCGATTGAGCGCAGGCGGTGAGCGCGATTAGGCTGGCTAGCAGCGGAAATAAAAATTGTCTGACTGGCTTCGCCAGTCTGGACAGCCGGGGGCGGCTGTCCCTACGTAATTTCTGCCAAGAGATCACCGGGATCGTCTCGCTTCTCTGGCCTTGCGTTGGTTCGGATGCACGAACCATGCTATCGCGATACTGATCACGTAAAGCCCCAGCATCGGTGCGGCTAAAATGCACATGTTCAGGATGTCGCTGGTCGGAGTAATAATGCCCGCAATTACGAAAATCGCCAGGACCGCATAACGGATATTGCGCCACATCCAACCGGCGCTCACGACTCCCATCAGAGCCAGGAAAAAAATCAGGATGGGCATTTCAAAAATCAGCCCTAGTCCGAGAATTACCGTGAGAAACAAATTCGTGTACTCGCCGATCGTGATCATCGGCTGGAATTGTTTTCCGAAGCCGATCAGAAAATCCAACGCAAACGGATAGACCAGTTTGTAGCCGAAGTATCCGCCGCCAATGAACAGCGCGATCGTGGAAAACATGAATGGAAACACGTATTGCTTTTCATTACGATAAAGCCCGGGAGATATAAACATCCATACCTGATAAAGAACGAACGGCGACGCCACAAATACACCAGCGACGAGCGCAATCTTCAAGTAAAGGTTGAACGGCTCAGTCGGGTTCAAGTAAACCAGTTTGTCGGACAATCCGTTCTTATGAAGAGCGTCCATGATCGGACGCTGCATGATTCCGAAAATCTTCTCGTGATAGCCCCAACACGCGCCCATGCCAATGCCAATTGCAATGATGGAGTAGAACAACCTCTTGCGTAGTTCCTCGAGATGTTCGAGGAAACTCATCGCTGGCATGGTTTCTCCGGTATCCGATCCGGAGGCTGAACGGGAAGAAAATCGGGCGGCAAACTCAGACATCGGAGGCCTTGCTTGCAGAATTCACTTCGAATTTGGACTCGGAACTGCCCTCAGGAACTGGTTCGGTGGCCGGGACAGGAGGCAACTCCGGCTGCGGCGACATGGGAAAGGCGGCTACGGCGCCCGCGGGAGCCTCGTAAGGCGGCAGAATCTGCCGATGATTATTTTCGATATCTATTTGCGATATCTCGGATTCGATCTGCGACCTGAATTCGTTGGATGCGCGCTTAAATTCGTTGAGCATTTTTCCTATCTGCCGTCCGATTTCCGGCAATTTCTTGGGCCCAAAAACCAATAGGGCCAATAAGAAGAGGAAGATGGTCTCTGAAAAGCTCACGCATTCATCATACTTGGTAAAGCGAAGTGGCGGCAATGGATGGGAAGGAATTAGCAGTCGGCAGTTAGCACTCAGCGGTCAGCAATCAGGGCTGCACGAGTGGCACGGGCGGACATGAGGCGTTGCAACGGGTCTAGCTGAGTGCTGAATGCTTAGTCCCTGCTCGCTGTAAATACCAACCCCTGCATCACCGTCGCCCATGGCAGCATCCTATCTAAGTACAAGGCATAGCATTCCTGGTTACCTTAGGGGAGCGCAACCGTCTAAAGCCCGGGGAAATCACATGCTATACTTTCGTTAATCGCTAGCGTAGGAGGCGTTATCGTCCCTCCTGAAGGAAAAATTAAGATGGCCCGTAGTTCTCAGCGCTCTCTGTTTTTGGTCCTCATCGTAATCTTAACTTGCGGCTTTCTCGGAATGCTGTTTGGGCAGAAGATTACGCCCGACGTAGTCTCGGATTCAGATAGCGACATCCGGCAAAGCCTGCATCAGTTTACCGACGTATACAGCGTTGTCGAGCAGAACTACGCCGAGCCGGTAGATTCGGACAAAGCCATCTACAACGGCGCCATTCCGGGCATGTTGCATGTGCTCGATCCGCACTCGAACTTCTTTGATCCCAAGTCCTACGCACTTCTCCGCGAAGACCAGCGTGGAAAATACTACGGCGTGGGCATGACGGTCGGACCGCGCAACAATAAAGTCATCGTAATTGCGCCCTTCGTAGGGACACCTGCATATCGCGCTGGAATCCGTCCTGGAGACATCATTATCGCGGTTGACGGAAAGCCGACCGACAACATGACCACCAGTGACGTAGCCGATCTCCTGAAGGGGCCCAAGGGCACAACAGTTCACATTACGATTCTTCGCGAGGGCGCCGACAAACCTCTGGAATTTGCGGTGGTTCGCGACGAGATTCCCCGATATAGCGTTGATCTGCATTTCATGATCAAGCCGGGAATCGGCTACATGCACATAAGTGGGTTCAACGAAACCACGGAAAAAGAAGTCGAGGATGCGCTCGACCAAATGGGTGATCTCAAGGGCTTGATTCTTGATCTTCGGCAGAATCCCGGCGGCCTTCTTAATGAAGGCGTCGGCGTTGCCGACAAGTTTCTGCGCAAGGGACAATTGATCGTTTCGCATCATGGCCGGTCTTCCCCGGAGAAGCGATACGTCGCGACGCATGGAAACGGCGGCAAGGAGTATCCGCTGGTTGTGCTGGTGAATCGCGGCACCGCCTCCGCGGCGGAGATCGTATCCGGAGCCATTCAGGATCATGATCGCGGCCTGATTGCCGGCGAAACTACGTTTGGCAAAGGACTCGTGCAGACTGTTTTCCCGCTGGCTGAGAACACAGGACTCGCGCTCACCACTGCGAAGTACTACACGCCCAGCGGCCGTTTGATTCAGCGTGATTACACAAATGTCTCGCTCTACGACTATTACTTCGATCGCGATACTGACACCAACAACGCAAATCGCGAAGTGAAATTGACTGACAGCGGCCGCACGGTTTATGGCGGTGGCGGCATAACGCCCGATGTGCCAATCCCTCAGGTGAAGAGCAATCACTTCCAGGACGTTATGCTTCAACACTATGCCTTTTTCAACTTCGCCAAACACTATGTAGTGACGCATCATCCAACGAAGAGCTTTGAAGTTGATGATGCCACTATGCAGGAGTTCCGTAAATTCCTCGATGAAGAGAAAGTTCCTTACACGGAAGCCGATTTGGCGCAAAACAATGATTGGATTCGCTCCAGCATCAAGAGCGAAATTTTCGTTGACGCCTTTGGTGAGGAAGAAGGCCTGAAAGTAAGGGCAGAGAATGATCCCGAAATCATTAAAGGATTAGAACTGCTTCCCCAAGCGAAACAGCTTGCCGAGAACGCTAGAAAGATTATTGCGGAGCGCAGCACAAGCGCATTGAATCGCTAGTTTGAATTTGCAATTCTGGAAGGCCCGAAGCGATTCGGGCCTTTCGTTGTTTGTGCAATGGAGAGACGGGCGTCCTCGCCCGTCCGCAACGCTGCTTAAGATATTATTCCTGACGTATTGTTCATTCCCGCTTATATGCTGAGCGCCAACACACTGTGGATCGTCGCCGCCATTTTTTCCACCATCGCCGGGTACACAGATTGGCGCTCCCGCCGCATTCCGAACTGGCTCACGATACCGGCTCTATTGCTGGGCATCACTCTAAACACGTTGGTCCGAGGATGGGCTGGCACCAAAGATTCCCTTCTGGGGGCTGGCCTGGGGCTCGCTCTGCTGCTACCCTTCGTTATTATTCGCGCTTTGGGAGCCGGGGACTGGAAGCTGGTTGGCGCGTTGGGCGCGTTTCTCGGGCCGCGTCAACTGATTCTGGTTCTGATAGTGACAATTCTGGTCAATGGCGTCATGGCAGTTTCCATGATTGTATGGAAGAAGCGCGTGAAGCGGACGGCGCGGAATTTTGTGCACATGCTGGCAGCGTTGGCGGCATTCCAAATGCCGGGCCGCGAATTGACCCTGGATAACCCGGATGCGGTCAAAGTCCCGTTTGGGGTTGCTGTGGCGATTGCAGTGATTTTTTATACTGTGAGCAAAATCTGGGTTCGGGCCTAATGAATTTTCATTGAGGAGGGATTGATGTTTCGCCGGGGTAAGAAATCACTTTGGAAGAAGGAGCGCGGTGTCACGTTGTTGGTGACCGTCGTCTCTATGATCCCATTGCTCGGGATGGCAGCCCTTGCCATAGATATAGTCACTCTCTACACAGCCTCCGGAGAGGCGCAAAAAGCGGCAGACGCCGGCGCTTTGGCCGGCGCCAAGGCTTTCGTGACTTCCGGTTTTACATCTGGTCAGCTCGGAGACCCTTCTTCTGGCGGAAACCAGACCTTTGTTTGCAATGGAAGCACTGGTTTCTCAGATTTGCAGGCGCAAGCTGCTGCCCAACAAAATCTTATTGCGGGGGCGCCACCGACTAGCATCGCCACCTCTTGCAACTTCACATCGCCAGAGGATCCTACGATTACCGTTACCGTGACGAAAAGCGGCCTACCCACGTTCTTTGCCCGAATCTGGGGAACTGGAGCGAGCACGGCAACCGCTACTGGAACGGCCGAGGCGTATAACCCATCAGGCTCGACCGCAGTTCCAATCCAACTTCAATCCGTCAAGCCCTGGTTGATCCCAAACTGCGACCCGACGCCGGCTAACAACGTAATACCGCCCTGCAACGGAAATCCATATTTCATTAATTCAAGTTCGAACTATACGCTTCCTAATCCTGGCCCCTACATCGGCCAGCATTACATTTTCAAACAAACCAAACTTCCAGTGACTGGTGGCTATTACGCTCTCGAGCTGCCTCAAGGCACGATAAATTGCCCTTCGACGTCGGCTGCGCCAGCCGGTTCTTGCAGCAATGTGACTAGCGACGCGTACCAGGAGAACATTGCGTGTTCTAACAGGCAACGTTGAGTTGCGGGGACATAGTAACTGTCTCGCACAATCCTAACCCTGTCTCCGGATCTGCTGCGATGAAAACTGATACCACTGAAGGAACGCAGTGTCTGATTCACACTACGGGGCAATGGAAACGCTCCTGGTTCCTGTAGCGCGGATAGCGACCCCGATTGTTTCGTTAGTGGTTCTCCTGTCACGATCAATGGAGGTTCATCGAATCCTAATTCTTCAATGCAAGGAGCGACCAATATCAGCCGCAGCGATTCGGTTGTTACCGTGCCCGTCTTCGATTTCCAAACCTTAGGTGATGATCCTTGCCCGTCTGGTGGCGCATTGGACCGCCATCAAGGTTATCGGATTTCTCCAATTGGGCATTCAGTCGATCTCCATTGGGGGGAACGGTCGGATCGGGGCGTTATGTATTGAACGCATCAGGATGTGATCCGAGCAGCGCGGGTAACCCGGCGGTCTCGGGCAATGGTCTTTCGCCAGTTGCCGTGCGCTTAACTCAGTAAAAGGCGTGGAGCATAAAATTCAACATGGCAAAGAGTTGGCCTGGGAAATTGGAGATGTTTGGCGGAACCGAAGCTTCTCAGATCGTTGAGTTGGCAATTACCTTACCGTTGCTGTTAGTTGTGGTAGTGGGATTAACTGACTTCAGTGGCGCTTTCAATCTTAAATTCAGGTTAAGCAATGCGGCGCGAGAGGCAGCCCGGTTTGCCGCGAACCAGAGCACTGCCGACCTTTCGAATGCGACTCCCACCTCAATCGTTGCCGTGCGGGACGTGGTAGACAGTTATCTTGTCGCCCTTCACATCAATGATTGCGGCCTTTCCACGCAATCGCCTTCTAGGTCTGGTCTGGTTTGGACTTACACGGCCAACACTGGATGTCCTGGAACACTTACCCTGACAATTAACCGAGGCGCTACATTCAACGTCTCCGGCGGAACGCCAGCGATCGTTGAGGCAA
The DNA here is from genome assembly GCA_963796015.1 of uncultured Acidobacteriaceae bacterium. Classification (GTDB taxonomy): domain Bacteria; phylum Acidobacteriota; class Terriglobia; order Terriglobales; family Acidobacteriaceae; genus PALSA-188. The sequence goes on from CAWCJR010000005.1 coordinate 14,133, forward strand.
CTGGTGTGAACATCAGCTATCCGTATCAGTGGCGTTTAAGTAAGGTGATCCAGGTACTGATTCCTAGCGCTACTTATGCGGCACTGACACAAATTACCGAGAGCGCAGTTGTTCAGAATCTGAATTGAACGCAGATGTCATTGAGAATCGCAATTCGAACGTTGCATGATGACGCTGGACAGGAACTGGTTGAAGCAGCGATAGTATTGCCGATTATATTTCTGATTCTTTTTGCGATTTTCTGGTTCGGCAGGGCATTTAATATCATCGGAACTTTAGAGCGAGCGGCCCGAGCCGGTCTTCAAAGTGCGACACATTCGACGTGTGCTTCGTGCGGTAATGCCTCGTCAACACCTGTGGCTATCGCGACCAGCATCAATAACGTTCTGCAAGCTGACCATTTACAGACAGGCAACATCACTTCTTCTTCACCGCCCTACGCGTGTACGGGAGCGTCTCCATCACCAGTTTGTACTACGCTGTCAAATAACGCACAGGTTTGTACTAATGTCCCGCTGACTTGCGGAGGTGTGTCGTGCCAATCCCCGCCCGTCGCGTGTGGAGCGAATCCAGCGTTGGGAACTAGAATTAGTTTTGCATACCAGTTCGACGCGCCGCTGCCATTTGTCAATTTGCATGCGTTTACGATTTCAGCCTCCGCACAGAGCGAGCCGGAACAATAACACCTCAAGAATCTCGCGTTTTACTGGCGGCGTTCGAACACCCCGATTGAGAGCAAGATCCAACCGTGACTCGCTATTTCGATTGCGCCTTACCCCGCCTAAACTATACTGATTCTGCTCTGGCGGTCTTCCCTTCCTTCTTTCCTCACCCCAATTTCTCGACTAATTGCTGCATTGTGTGTGCAAAATAAGGTAGTGCTGGCCATGGCGGCACAATATATGGTGTTTTACTACTTGACCCAGGCATAATTTCGCCGTTAGAGTAGGTGCAATCCATGCCTCTTCCAGAGCACTCGGTCGGCGAGTGGTTCGAAGAAATGAAGAGGGGAATCAGATCGGTAAACAGTTTGATTTCTCCCTCCCCTGATCAAGCAGTGAGCTCCGCGCCCCAGCCAGCGCCGAGACAATGAATATGCGACATCTCTCTAACCTTGTCATCTTGAGCGGAGGAAGTGGACTCGCACGCGAGTTCGCTTCCGCAGTCGAAAGAGCTGCTGTTTGTTGGTGTGACCTAAGCCGTCCTGCGAGCTTTTCGCTTGTCGGGGGACAAAAGCGGTCCCTCGACTTCGCAGGATCGTTTGAGAACGGACGATCCGACTTCGCTCGAGATGACAATGTTTTGCGAAGAACAACGGCGCGGCTGAAGCCGCTGCCCTTTCAAGGCTTGCCAAAACACCGGGCTCGCCAAAGCGTGTTAAGGAGTATTTAGATGCTCAAACTAAAGCGGCTGCAAATTATTGGATTCAAATCATTCTGTGATCGCACTGATCTCAAATTTCACGGCGACGGGATCGCCGCGATCATTGGTCCAAACGGCTGCGGCAAATCGAATATTGCCGACGCGATCTCGTGGGTGCTCGGCGAGCAGTCGGCGAAGACTCTGCGTGGTTCTCGCATGGAAGACGTGATTTTCGCCGGCACGCGCGATCGCAAGCCGACGGGCATGGCGGAGGTCGCACTCACGCTGATTGATCCTGAAGTTTACGACGGGCCGGATGCCAGCGATCCAACTGAAATTGCGATACAGGATGACGTACCCCAAGGCTACGAAGACTGGAATGAATCCGAATTGCGGGCGAAGGCCGCCGAGGAAGTTGAGCGACTGACAGAAGAAGCGCAGCCGGGCCAGACGGAGGAGGTCGAAGGGACGTTCGTCAGCTGACTGCCTCAGGACCAGATAACCAACGTCGCAGCAGTCTGGCGACAGTGACTGGCCCGTTGGTTGTGCTGAAAATCCGCCGCCGAAAGTTCCAGCAGCATTTCCGTGCCGGAGAAATCGTCGTAACGCGTCGCTTGTTCCGCTCGGGCGACAGCGAATATTTGTTGAACGGAAAGCTGTGCCGTCTTCGCGATATTCAGGAGTTGTTCATGGGCACCGGCTTGGGACCGGAATCGTATGCGCTGATCGAGCAGGGCCGCATCGGTCAAATTCTCAGCAGCCGTCCGACGGACCGCCGCGCAATCATTGAAGAAGCCGCCGGCATCACCAAATTTAAGACCAAGAAGCGGCTGGCCGAGGCGCGGCTCGAGGATGCGAAACAGAATCTGGCTCGCATCAATGACATTTTCGACGAAGTCACGCGTCAAATGAACTCGCTCAAGCGGCAAGCGTCGAAGGCCGAACGCTATGCGAAACTGCGCGAGGAGATGCGCGACAAGCTGCGAGTTGTGCTCGCCAGCAAGTTCGCGCAGCTGGATCGGGAAGTCTGCGGAGATCAATGCGGAAATCAGTTCCCTTTCCGAGCAGATGCGCAGCCAGGCGGAGTCGGTTCAGCAGTCCGAGGCTGAACATGCGGAACGCACGCAGCGCGGTTACGCGATTGAAACTGAGCTTCGCGAGAACCGTGAACGAATCAGTGAAATCAAATTGGAAGCAGACCGAGCCCATGCTCAGCGCCGTCACAACGAGGAGCGGTGCGCGGAGTTAGTGGTGCGCACGGCTTCGTCGGAAGCAGAGTTGGCGCAGGCGATACATCGGCTGACGGCCCTTGAAACGGAGCGTGATTCCAATCGTCAAATACTGGACTCCGCGGTTGCCGAGTTGGCTGCGGCTCGTGAGGAGCTTGTCCTCGCGCAGAAGGAAGTTGCTGAGGCGACCGAGGCTTTAGCGTTATTGGAGCAGCAACAGAATGAGTCGCGGGTGGCGATCATGGAGGTGATCGCTTCCACCGCGACCTTGCGGAATCAATTGACGCAGGCTGAAGAGCGAATGGCAGCGGTTGACCGCGAAACAGCGCGACTGCAAGGCGAGATCGCGAGTCGCGAATTCTCAAGTCGAAGCTTTCGGCGGGCAGCGCGGCCAATCGGCTCTCGAATTTGAAACTGTCTCGCAACGAGTTGCCGCATTAGCTGGGGAAATTGAGCAAACGCGAGGTTCACTGGAAACTAAACGGAACGAAGAGAGTGTTAGCAAACACCATTTGGATAGCCTCCGTGCGGAATACGCGACCGCCCTAGGGAAGCGAGGCTCTCTCGAAGCCGTCATAGCGGAGCATGGATATTCGACCGAATCCGTGCGGCGGCTGTTTCAGTCGGGAGTGATGAATGGCGGCCTGGCCCCGGTGGGAGTGCTTGCCGATTTCCTGGAAGTTGAGAACCGTTATGAAAGCGTGGTCGAAGATTTTCTTCGCGATGAATTGAACTACATCGTCGTGAAATCGTGGGACGCGGCCGATGAAGGCCTGCGCCTGCTGCGGACCGACGTGGATGGTCGCGCCACGTTCCTGGTTCATCCCGAAGACTCGCAGGCGAAATTTTCTTTCCTGGTTGACGAGGCTGCGCATTCAGCTCCGGCGAGCCAATCCATTGTTCCCCTCAAGCATACGATTCGAGTGCTGGATGGCTTTGGAAGTCTCTGGAAGTAATTTTGCCTAAGCTGCGGGATGGGTACATCGTGCCCGACCCGGCGGTTGGCCGCGAACTGGCGTTGGGAAATCCGGATGCGTTCTTTCTTTCCGAGTCCGGAGAGTGTTTTCATAACGTGACCGTAACCGGAGGCAAGCAGCGCTCCGAGGGACCGCTGTCCATGAAGCGTGAACTGCGAGATGTGATGCGCACGGTAACCGAATTAGAAGAAGCGTTACGCAACGAGAATCTTCGGGTTCTGACCCTCGGCCGTGAGATCAAGCAGCAGACGTCTCTGCTTGATCGGCTGGAAAGCGAGATGCGCGAGGCAGAAAAGCAGGCAATGACTTCGGGACACTTTTTGCAGCAACTCGATTCGGAGATGTCCCGCGTCACTGGGCGCTTGCAGACATTGCCAGCATGAACTTCAGCGCCTTGCCGCTGACCGCGCCGAGCAGCAATCGCTCAATCGAATCAAAGCAGACCGAGATTGACGAGCTTCAAAAAAGGCACCTCGAGATGGAGGCTGCGGCCGTTGACGCGAACCAGCAATTGGCCTCGCTACGTCAGCGACGAGAAGAAAGTGCTCAAAAAAGCTCGCAGCACCTTGCTCACGTTGCCACCCTGGAAGAACGCCAGCGCTCCGCCGCTGCCGTGGTGGGCAGAATCGAAGCCCTCGCTGCCGAAATGGCCGAGCGCGTCGGTTCGCTGCAAACCGCAGATCGAATCATCTTTTTCCGAAAAAATGCAACGCGAAGCCGAGAATCAGGAGATCGCCGCACGGCTTCTTGAGCTTGACGTTGAACAAAATGCCAGCGCAGCCCGTGATGGTTTGCTGCAAGTCGAGTCGGAACAGATCCGCTCGACGCTGGTAGAAATTGACGAGGTGCTGCGCAATCTGCGGCAGTTGCTGGAGGCACGCGCGAGACCGTCGCGGAGAACTATCGGCGTCGGCTGCCAAATTGCACTCAGACGCTCAATATATGTCTGAAACCTGCATGAATGAATTGGGAGTGCAGCGACATGAACTCATGGCAGATGGCGCGATCGCGCTGTTTACCGGCGAGCAATTGTCGGCAGAAGATCAGTCCTATCGCGAGATGCGAGCGAAGCTGGACGCCATGGGACCAGTAAATATGATGGCCCTGGAGGAATACAAAGAGACTGCGGAACGCCATGGTTTCCTGGAAACACAGCGCAAAGATCTGCTCGGATTCCATTGAGAACACGCAGGCTACGATCAAAGAGATTGATACATTCTCGCGGCAGAAGTTTGAGGAAGCGTTTGGCAAGATCAATGAAAACTTCCAGGTCACCTTCAGCAAGCTCTTTGGCGGGGGACACGCGTTCATGCGCCTGACAGACGAAGAGAACAGCGCCGAAAGTGGCATTGACGTTGTGGCGTCGCCTCCGGGGAAAAAGTTGCAAAACGTGCTTTTGCTATCGGGCGGCGAGAAGGCGCTGACTGCATTGTCGCTGCTTGTAGGAATCTTTCAATATCAGCCCAGCCCATTCTGCATTCTTGATGAAGTGGATGCGCCGCTGGATGAAGCCAACATCGGTCGCTTCACCGAACTGGTGAAAGAAATGAGCGTTCAAACCCAGTTCGTACTCATCACTCACAGCAAGAAAACAATGAGTATCGCGCCCGTGCTCTATGGGGTGACCATGCAGGAGCCCGGAGTCTCGAAACTGGTGTCGGTGAGATTCGGGGGCGACGGCTTAGGACCGAATTTTTGCTTATGAACGCTCGTTCAAAATATTTCTTGACGAGCGCGTACTTTTACCATGCCCGTTTTGAATTTCTCCGCTTAATTGCGTCTGTGCTTCGCAGTGCAAATAGACCTGAGTTTTCCACAAAATCGGGCCTGAAACCAGCGCCAGAGGCATGTTTGAAGGGTTTCGTGATTTGTCAACAAATTTTCCGGCCAGTCTTTTGATGCGCCTCCTAACTGCCCGACTTAATCGTTGACAAAAATTTTAGAGACGCTAGAATACGCGACGTTTCCTGCCTGTAAAATTCTAAACATGAATCCCCAACTTCTCGACTCCGTCTGTTCAAACTGATTTCCCGGAACTCGAACTTCACGCCAGCGGAAAAGTGCGCGACGTGTACCGTCTGGACGACGAACATCTTTTATTTGTCGCCACCGATCGGATCTCTGCCTTCGATTATGTGCTTGCGACCGGCATCCCGCAAAAGGGGCGGGTGCTGACCCAGATGTCGCTGTTTTGGTTTGAGTTTCTGCGCGACCTTGTCCCCAACCACATGGTTACCGCCGACGTGGATCGGTATCCCGCAGACGCTTCGGAAATATGCCGACCTGTTGCGTGGACGCTCGATGATGGTCGTACGCGCCGAAATGTTCCCGGTGGAATGCGTGGTGCGTGGCTACATTTCCGGTTCGGCATGGAAAGAATATAAGGCCAGTGGCACCGTATGCGGGATCCAGATTGCCGCAAGGGATTGAAGGAGTCCGACAAGTTGCCGGAGCCGATTTTCACTCCAGCGACGAAAGCCACCACCGGGCACGATGAAAATATTTCTTTCGAGCAGATGTGCCGAAATGGTGGGTGCGGATTTCAGCCGCGAGCTCCGCGATACCAGCCTCGCTGATCTACAGCAAAGCCGCGGATTATGCGCGGCAACGGGGCATCATCATCGCGGACACGAAATTTGAATTTGGCCGCACGGCTGCGGGCATCACTTTGGCGGATGAAGTTCTTACTCCGGATTCTTCGCGCTTTTGGCCCGCGGACAAGTACCAACCCGGCAAGGCGCAGGAGTCTTTCGATAAGCAGTACGTGCGCGATTACCTCGAGGAGATTCACTGGAACAAGCTGCCGCCCGCTCCCGCCCTACCCGCGGACGTGGCGCGCAAAACCAGCGAAAAGTATGTCGAGGCATATCGCAAACTTACTGGACGTGAGTTGGATGTTTAGCGGCGGGACCGCTCGTGGGAAGCCTGGTGTAAGCCGGCACGGTGTAAGGCGGCCATGAGCGGTGCGGACTGGATCATCATCGCGGTGCTTTTGGTGTCCGTCATTCAGGCGGCGAGTTCAGGCTTCTTTCAGGAAGCCTTTGGAATCGCAGGACTTGTATGCGGATATCTGCTGGCAGCGTGGCAGTATCACCGGGTAGCAGAGCATTTTGCTCCATATTTGAAATCCATTTGGCTCGGGGAGAGCATTGGGTTTTTGGCCATTTTCTTGGGAGTGATGATTCTGGCGGGAATCGCTGGTCGTATTGCCCGCTGGGCCGTCCGGGAAGCCGGACTCAGCGTTTTCGACCGGATCTTGGGCGGGGCGCTTGGTTTAGTGCGAGGCGGACTGACGATTGCGATCGTGCTGATGAGCATGACGGCATTCACGCCCACGTCGAAATGGTTGGAGGGCTCGGCGTTCGCACCTTACTTTGTGGTGGTCGGGCGCGCCGCGGTTTGGGTCGCGCCGTCGGAGCTGCGGTCGAAGTTTTATCAGGGATTGGATTTATTGCATCAAGGAACACTGCCGTCTCAAAAGGCGCAACGCGGCTAGACTGGCGAAAGCATCCGTCGTCAGCGAAACTTTTGCAGATCAAGTTCGATAAGGACTAAGAAAGAGAGACATCGTGAGAGATCAACTCGAAGCACTCATCATGCAAATGTACAAGAGCAACATTCTTTATTCTGAGGCGGTGCGCGAGTTTAAGAAGCGATTCATTCTGACGGTCTTGCAGGAGAATAACGGCAACCAATGCCGCGCCGCACGCCAACTGGACATGCACCGTAATACGCTCAGCCGCACCATAACAGAGTTAAAGATTGATGTTCGTCAGTTGCGAGACGGCGTCAAGCGTCCTCCCCGAAGCGCACGGCCAGCAGCTTACGAGAAGAAAGCTGCACGGTAGAAATTCGGGCAGAAGCCACAGTGTTCTGGTTTCGGTCCAAAGTTCCTTTGGCTTCCGGAATTTCTACGTTGTCGCACGAATTCAATCCTATTTCCGTTTTGGACATAGCTCTATCCGCGAAGAGAAAGCCACACTCGCGGAACGATGGTGCATGAGACGAACGTGATGACGCAATTTTATAGCTGCCAATGTCCAATGAAGAATGGACAGCGCAAGAGTATTTGTTGCGATTCTAATTCTGCTCAGTTCAGCGGTGGCTATTCCTGAAGAAAATCGTGCGCTCCCGGATGCGCCCTCATTGCTGACGCAGCCGAATGCTCTACTGCAAGTCACGGTCACGCCTGATTCTTTTGCAGCGAATCCACCAGAACTCGCGCATCGGGTGATTGACAAACAATTCCTGTTTCTTTCCGCCGTTGCAACAGCCGCGATATTTGCTGATTCCTACACTACAACATGGATTGGCAACAATTACCGCTCCCGTGGGCCCGGTCCTTGCACGGTAGAAGGCGGCGAGCCTCAACTTTACGGACTTCACCCCACAGTGGCACGAACCTATGCAGTAGGCGTAGTGATGAGCGGCGGAGCCGTCGGTTTGAGCTACCTCGCTAAGAGGCACCTGCCGCCCAGAATAAAGTGGATGTGGCCGGGCGCGTTTCTGTACGAAACCGGCATCAGCATTCACGGATTCGGCACGAACTTGTCACGATGTTAGCCCGCTAATGCGGTGGCTGGGCATTCCCAGCGGTAGGATTTTCGAGCAACATCGCGATTCCCTGCCCTCCGCCAATACAAGCGGATGCGATTCCGTATCGTCCTCCGGAATTCTTTAGCTCGCGGGCGAGGGTAATGGCCAAACGCACTCCTGTCGCCCCCAAAGGATGGCCGATTGCGATGGCGCCGCCGTTAACGTTCAACTTTGCATGATCAATCCCCAGTTCCCTTTCGCAGACGAGTACCTGCGCTCCAAATGCTTCGTTGATTTCGAAACGGTCAATCTGTTCCAGCTTAAGGCCGGTGGAATCGAGTAAACTTCGAATCGCCGCAACCGGGCCGATTCCCATTATTTCTGGAGGCACGCCAATAGCAACACCAGCGACGATCTTCGCCAGAGGCTGCTTGCCTTTTTCACGTACAAAATTTCCCGAAGCGACGAGCGTTGCTCCCGCGCCGTCCACAACTGCGGAGCTATTACCACCGGTCTGTACGCCGCCGAAAGCTGGACGGATCTTGGCGAGAACCTCGATTGGAGACGGCCGGACGTGACTGTCTTCGCCAAATAACTCAACGGGCTTCGGAAGGCGAATGCCGCGCGAACTGTATCCCTCCCGCTCAAACGTTTCATTGACCACGGGAACAATTTCGCCGCTGAGGAAACAACGCTTCTGGGCGGCTAAGGCGCGCGCAAAACTATCCGCAGCGAAAGCGTCCACTTCTTCGCGCGAGATGTTGTATCGCTTGGCCAGGGTCTCCGCGGTTCCCCCCATAGTCACATTTGCGCAGGGATCGAGCAGTGCTTCCCAGAGGAAATCTTTGAATTCCACCTGGCCCATTTTGAAGCCGCTTCGATGCGTGTAAGCAGCGATAGGATTTCGTGACATGGACTCAGTGCCAACGCCGAGGATAAGGTCTGCTTTCTCAAGCTTGATTAAGTCCGCAGCTTGCAGAATCAACTCAATCCCAGTTCCGCAGACACGCTGCACCAAATGGGCCGGCACCTCAATTGGCACACCTGAATACAGGCTAATGTGACGAGGCAGCATGTAGGCGTCGAAGCTGGCTTGAGCCATGTTGCCGGCGATGACCGCATCTACATCCTGAGGTGAAATATCGCTGCGCCGGAAGACTTCCCGGGCAACCTTGATGCCCAAGTCAATCGGCGACACCAATCCAAGAACCGTGTTGTAGTCGGCGAACGGTGTACGAACCCCATCCACGAGCCAAATATCGTCGTGCTGCGATAGCATTCCTTTACCTAGACCGTTCATGCCTCTCCTCTGTTGACTTTTCTCAACCGGACAGCCGAGGGCGGCTGTCCCTACGAAATGCGTGACTTCAACTTCGGCGTTGCTGGCAAATCGCCTTACCTTGACATAAGATTTGATGCGTTCTCGCTGCATCCATATGGCCATGGAGAATCTAATAACTAAAAAATCGGCCGTCACTCCTTATCCCCGCCCTGAGAGCGGCACCCAGCCGGAGTCACTGTATGAACCGTATCGCTCGACGCTTCGGCGAGCGCCATCCAAGCCGTTGATTTTCATTCCACACACTCTCTCAGAGGTCACTGGTCCTGTTTATGGCCATGGGAACATCGCTCCAACTGATAACGATCTCACTGGCCAGCATGAAGGCGTGCCGTTGGGCGAGCGCATCATCGTGACCGGAAAAGTACTGGATAGCAATGGCCGACCGGTCCCGCAAACGTTAGTCGAAGTTTGGCAGGCGAACTCTGCGGGCCGTTACGCCCATGCGAAGGATCAACATCCCGCGCCGCTCGACCCCAACTTTACCGGAGCTGGCCGCACTCTTACGAATGGAGATGGCACCTATCGTTTTGTGACTATTAAGCCCGGAGCCTACCCGTGGTTGAATCACCACAATGCCTGGCGACCCGCACACATTCACTTCTCGATTTTCGGGAGAGCATTTATCACGCGACTGGTGACTCAAATGTATTTTCCCAGCGACCCGCTATTGGCGTTCGACCCGGTTTACCAATCCGTACCTGATGAAAAGGCGCGCCAGCGTATGGTCTCCAGGTTCGATCTGGAATCGACACAGCCTCAATTAGCACTTGGGTATAAGTTCGATATCGTATTGCGCGGTCCTGACGCTACGTTGTTTGAATAAATATGAAAATAGTTCCCACTCCCTCGCAGACAGTTGGTCCATTTTTTTCCTTCGGATTGACGGAAGGTAGAGGTTGCGTAAGCTGCATCGCAGAGCCGCAAGCCAAGGGAGAGCGCGTGCGCCTGGTATGTCGTGTTCTGGATGGCGACGGCGTGCCGGTTCCCGATGCCATGATCGAGGTATGGCAAGCCGACGCGGACGGCAGATACCATCATCCCGACGATCCGCAATATGCGAACGCAGATCGAGCCTGTAAGGGCTTTGGACGAATGGGCACGTCCGAAGATGGCATTTGCGAATTCGGCACGATAAAGCCCGGAAGAGTGCGGGGGCCAGTCGGCGTTTTGCAAGCCCCACACCTGAACCTCGCGGTATTCGCCCGCGGACTTCTCAAACAATTCTATACACGCGTCTACTTCGCCAATGATCCCACCAATCAGGAAGATCCCGTGCTTGCTCTGGTTCCGGAAGAACGGCGGGAGACTCTGATGGCACAGCTGGATGATCGGCGGGAAGGTCGTTGGAAGTTCGAAATCCATCTCCAAGGTAAACACGAGACTGTCTTTTTCGAAGTTTAGAACGTACTCCCAAACCTCACACCGGCCACGGACGTCTCGGACTCTTTTCTAGTGATGCGGCCGAACTTCGACCGCACCAGCCAACTGCATGGAATGCCCCGGCTGATCGGCGACCGTGATTGGTTTTCCATTCTTCACGTAGGATTCGATCACGGCGGGTAGAGACCAATCCATGTCCCACCCATCTTCAATCGCCACAGCTGTGTATGAACCCGGAACGACGCCTTGCAAACTAAAGCTGCCATCGAGATCGCTTTGATCTCTCCGGAAGAGGGCCCGATTCTGATCGGGATCCTCTGGCACTAAGACGATCATCGCTCCGGCGACGCGTTTTCCAGCACTTTTTGCGAACCCTTCCACGGTCATCATTCCGGAAACTAGCGAGAGTGAGACGGAGAGCGAAGAACCGGGCGGAACGTTCAACGAAGGGCCCGCCGTGGCGCCATCCGGGGATGAAATTTGAACTACCGAATACGGTTTCACCGCGCCCGCACCGAAAGTCATTGCGAAAACGTTGTATTGGTGTGGAGCAACATTTTCAAAAGTCGCCTGACCTTTCTCATCTACTCTCGCCTGAACGGTACCAGTTCTCTCGTCGGCAGGGCGCAGCTGAAGGAGAATAGGACCAGGAAGTTTCGCCTCTCCTAGAATGCGCACGGAGGCCTTAACTGTGCTGAACGGTTCACCCTTTGCATCGCTCAAATCCTGTCCATTGGTGCCGATATCAACCTCGCGAGGAGCTGAACCCGGCCAGCTGACCTGGTACCTGCCCGGTGCAATACCTACGATTTCAAATGAGTTCGGAGAAATGTTGCGAGTTTCAATCAATGGATTTAGCTGCTCCCCATCAAACCCTGATTTTTGAAGTGAGGGCATTGTGAAACCATGCTGGCCATCCCCGGCGGCTCGAAAAACCAGATGCAGTGCCTGCACCGGGCTAAGATGGATTTCGGCTTGGAACTGATCTCCAGCTTTGACAGCAATGGGTATTGCGGAATCGGCCTCGGTAACGTCTCCGTAATAGGTTGGCGGATAAGCGACATCAAAGGAACGAAGTTCGGCTGCGGAAGGATCCTCCTCGTCATCTCTGCGTACCGTCGCAGGATGCACGGCATACCAGGGACTCGCGGTTACCCCCACGAAATAAAAGCCGGGTGCTAGCCGGGCAAATTCGCAGGAACCAAGATCGTCGGTTTGCCTGCTCTCCACGTTTACAACGTGTCGCAGTCCGGTACTGCGATCTTCACGATAAAGCATGACCGATCCCTTTCGTACTGGTTCAGACGATTCGTCAGTGACTCTTACGGAAATTACGGCCTCGGGCGGCAGTCGTAAAAGAAGATCTTCAGTCGGCACATCAGCCCCGGTGACGATTGCCGTCGAGAACTGCTCATGCTGGTTGTAGGCCTGTGAGATAAACCCTCGCTTCGCTCCCTCCAGTGAGTACTTGCCCTTCGCAACCCGGTTGAATTCGAAATGGCCGGTATCAGTACTGAAAGTCCCCTGCTTGTTCTTGGCGTCCTTGGTGTCGGTGAGAATGATGTTGGCTCGTGTCAGCGGACGTCCATCCGCTGCGCTAACGACCGTCCCGGACACTCGGTAGCTGGCAGCGTTCGGTGATTGTTGCGGCGAGGCGCTTGGGACCTGCGCCTCAAGAATCGCAGCAAACAATAACATCCAAAAGAAGGAGCGGACAGCGTTCAGCAAGGAGCGGATGAGTTCAGTCTGCACTGTCGTCCGTCGTCGAGATGAGCTGAAGTTGCAAGTGCTCCTTCTGACCCGCAACCAGGCTAACCAGCACTCCCTTGGACTCATAGGGCCGCATGGCTTCCGCATCCCGAAACTGAAGATCATTTCGCTGATGACTGAAGGCTAAAACGCGATATTCCCCCGGAGGGATCGGCGGTGATTGAAACTTCCCGTCTGGAGAAACCCACACCTGCGTGAATTGACCGGCACCGCCAGCGAGTGGAATGCAATAAACGTATGCAAATGGTGTGGAGGCACTTTGCCCAGACAAATCAATTGTGCTGTTTGCGCCTTCGACGCTTCCGTCGAACGAAGCGGTATCGTCACGCATTGTGATTTCAATCGGAGGGCTCGATCCGCCGGGTCCAACAATCAACGGTTGGCGCCGAAGGTCCGATCCGCCGGATGTGACCGATGCTGGGTACCCTTTGGATGAACTGACTTGCACCCAGTAGCGGCCCTGCTGAACATTCTCAATCGCCAGTGACTCGTCGTTCGGGCCTTTTGGGGGTCGAAGTGACGCGCCCCTTCCCCGCCCAAAATCTGAAACCGGTTGCAGCATCACGTTGAGATATTGATGCCGTTCGCGCAAGTACATCCTTCCGGTGCGATTGCCGGAAGTGACTCGGTCGTACTGTGGGAGCACTTCTGGCGAGTTAAACTCTTCCGTCACGTGGACCGGAATAGCTCCGTCAGGCAGGAGGGTCAGTTGGCCACTTTCTGCCGGAGCATTCGCGACCCGAAGAGTCATCATCCCAGTTGCACTCTGCTGCGTAAATGTCGAAGCCTCGACCACATAAGTTCCATTGGGCAGTGCTCCGCGAATAGTGCCATCGAAGGCGTTGTATCCCAAAGCGTATCCGGGCGCCCCGTCACCTCGAACGGAAACACTCACGTTAATGAACGTGCCCGGGGGCCCATTGCTGACGGAAATTTTGACGGGATAGTATTGCCGTCTTGCCAGGGAAAAGTTGGCCTCGAACACTTTGCCCGAAGACAAGTGAATCGTGCTTGCACTTGAAAAATCGGAAGACGCCGGAAAATATACCGGAGGGTATGCATATAGCTTTGCACCGGGAATAATATCTGAGGCCTCGCGATTACCCACCTCATGGGTTCCTACACGATAATCACCGGCATATAGATCGGAAAAACGAAACTCGCCTTTGGAATTTGTATTAGCGATCTCACGGGGAATCCAATGTCCAAGCCCATCATGTACATCTCTCTGAAATAGTTGCACTTGGATTCCGTCAGGAGTGTCGGAACCATCCAGAGCAATTCGGCCCATCAAAATGGCTTCTGGAATCAGTGGGATAGTGAGATCAGCGGCGCCGGGTATAGGCCGAAAATTCTGACCCGGCGAATCACGATCTGCCAGGAAGCCAGGTTTGCGAGCCATCAGGAGCACGTTCAAACTTGCGTTGTCTCCCGGATGTTCGGAAGTAATTTCGAAGTGCCCTTGATCGTCGGTCATCGCCGCGAAACGATTGTCGGGTGAATAGACCTGGGCGCGTCCGATGGGCTGATGCGTGACACTGTTCACGACCGACCCGTGGATCGAAACAGGCTGATCGGATTGAGGGCTTTGATCCTGGGCCTGACTTCCGCAGACGAGGTAAACGGAAATCAACACCAGAATGGCGCGGCACAGTGTCGCGGACGAATCAAACACGTGGTTTCTACGACTTCTCAACAACAAACTACTCCGGCTGCTCCTGATATTGTGGCTGAAAGCAAGAAAAATTCAAACCCTGCCAGGCTCGGGTAGCACGGACCCCTCGCCCGCGGGACCGGATCAGAATACTCGCCTCGATAATCCAAAGCAGTGTAGTCTTATAGGCCGACACTAGCGTTATATAAACCGAGGAGAACGCATGGACAGCAAGAAGCATGACACAACCGATTCCGCAGCCGATTCCAAAGGCGCGAACGAACATACGAACCACACGGGCGAGCCAGTCATCGAAAGCGTTGCCCGAGGCATAGGGACCGCCATAGGAGTGGTGGCTTCCACCGCCGCTAAAGTGATGGCCAAGGTCGAATCGGCCGAGCCTGAAACCAAGGCCCATGAACCGAAGTCCAAACCACGAAAGAGTTCGAAACCTCGTCCCGTCGCAAACGAAGGCTCAACTAAGCTTTCAGCGAACAGGGCAGCCAAGAAAAAGAAGAAGCGAGCGGCTCACAGAATCAAGCTGAAGAGATCGAATACCAAAGGATAAAGCAGCATGAGCGGGGGGAAGTGGGCGCATAGTGTTTGCATACCTTGCTATCGAAAGCGGATCGGCAAGTTGTATACAGGCCATCAGATTCCTGATCCCAAATTGCGGAGCTGGGAACTATGTTGCTTCTGCCTCCGCAAACACAAGAGCGGGATCCATATAAAGCGAAGTCCCGAGAATCGGGAACTAAGGTGTTCTGGAGAAAATTCGAAGTAACCACTCTCTCATCCTGAAGGCCTATGTGCATAGGTCTTTCGCTTCGCTCAAGATGACAATTTTGTCGTAAAACACAAAAACGCCCGGTCTTTTGCTTTGCCGAAGATGACATTTTTGCGCAAAACAAAACGCCCCAGACTTATAAGTCAGGGACGTTAGTTTGAACAGCCCTCCCCCGAGTACTGCTCACGAACAACCATACAGTTCTCGCCAAAAGAGGGGAATGGCACGAAAAGGCTATTACTTCCGAGGCACTGTGGAAAAACCCTAGGGACGCCAACGGGCGGGGACGCCCGTCACTCCATCGCGAGCTTGAAAATAGAAGCGCCTATCCGTGGCCGCCGCCGACTTCGCGGACGATATTGCTGACGAAAGATTTCGCATCCCCGAACAGCATTAGCGTGTTGTCCATGTAGTACAGCGGATTATCAATTCCAGCGAAACCCGGGTTCATGCTGCGTTTGATCACCATCACGGTGCGGGCCTTATCTACATCGAGGATTGGCATGCCGTAAATCGGGCTGCCTGTATCGGTGCGGGCAGCCGGATTCGTAACGTCATTAGCGCCGATGACCAGAGCGACATCCGTTTGCGGGAAGTCGCCGTTGATTTCATCCATTTCAATCAGATGATCGTAGGGTACATCGGCTTCCGCCAGCAGTACGTTCATATGTCCCGGCATACGACCGGCAACCGGATGGATAGCAAAACGGACGTCTATGCCGAGCTTAGTGAGGGCGTCGTATAGTTCGCGGACCTTGTGTTGGGCTTGCGCTACGGCCATGCCATACCCCGGAACGACAACTACTTTATTCGCGGCGGTGAGAATAGACGCGGCTTCTTCAGGACTAGCGCTGCGAACTGGCCTGGCTTCCTCATGTTTCGTTGCTGAGGTCTGCACCTGACCAAAAGCTCCGAACAAGACATTCGTAAAAGACCGGTTCATCGCCTTGCACATGATGACCGAGAGGACGAAACCGGAAGAGCCGTCGAGCGCGCCCGCAACTACCAGCACTTTACTGTTCAGCACGAACCCCAGCAGAGCGGCGGAGAAGCCGGCATAGGAGTTCAAAAGCGAAATCACAGTCGGCATGTCGGCGCCGCCGATCGGTGTCACCAGCATTACGCCAAAGATCAGCGCAACCACAACCATGAAAGGAAAGAGCGCGGTGTGCCCGGGATTGATTACTAAAGCGATAGCCAAGGCGAGGGCCGCACCCAGAATCGAAAGGCTGACGATGTTCTGCCCGCGATAAACGATTGGACGCTGGGGCAGAACTTCCTGCAATTTCCCGGCTGCGATCAAGCTTCCGGTAAAGGTGAGCGAGCCGATAATCACTTCCAGCCCGATCTCGCCCATCTCGAAGCGGGTCAAATGCGAAGTACCGACATAATATTCCGCGATGCCAATCATCGCGGCGGACGCCGCGCCAAAGGCGTGGCTGAGGGCGGTTCGCTGCGGCACTGCCGTCATCTTCACCATGCCAAGCGGGATACCCACTCCAGCGCCGATAATGAGAGAAATGACGATCCATTTGTATTGCACCAACTCTGGGTTGAAGAGAGTCGCGGTA
Organism: uncultured Acidobacteriaceae bacterium; assembly: GCA_963796015.1. Classification (GTDB taxonomy): domain Bacteria; phylum Acidobacteriota; class Terriglobia; order Terriglobales; family Acidobacteriaceae; genus PALSA-188. Next base: position 30,741 of record CAWCJR010000005.1, read on the forward strand.
ACGGCAATGGCGGCGCCGATCTCGCCCGCCAGCACACCCCAGCGCGCACGGGCCGGCGAACTCAGCCACTTGAGCGACAGAATAAACAAAACAACAGCAACGATGTATGCGAAGTCAAGATATTGCTGAAGGTCAATCGCAGTCATTTCTTCGGCCTGCCGGTCTTAAACATGCGCAGCATGCGATCGGTGATGAAGAAGCCGCCCACCATGTTGCTGAAGGAGGCGGCGACGGCGATGGCGCCGAGCACCAAGGTGAGATTGGTTTCATGACGTCCGGCGATGATGATGGCGGCCACTACGACAATGGCATCGAGGGCATTGGTGAGCGACATCAGAGGCGTGTGCAGGAGGGGGGAGACGCGCTTGATCAGTTCGAAGCCCACGAATCCCGCCAGGATGAAGACATAAAGATTAGAGATAAAATCTGCTGGCACTATTCCTCCTCACAATCGAATAATTGAACGTTGCACTGTGAATCTTTGGTAGCTTCCGGCAACACAAAGCCTCACAAATCACTTCGCCACCAACGCGGGCAACGATAAAAACTCGCGCACACGCGTATTCACCACTTCGCCGCCACGAGTTAAGAGCGTTTCACGGATGATGTCATCTTCAACATTGATTTGCAGCTTTCCATCTTTTGACATGTGCGACAGGAACGTCGTTATATTTCGGGCATACATCTGGCTCGCATGATAAGGCACGCCAGACGCGACATTGACCGCGCCAATGATGGTAACTCCATGCTCGAGTACGGTTTGCCCAACCTTGGTAGATTCGCAGTTGCCGCCACGTTCCGCGGCAAGGTCAAAGATGACCGACCCCGGCGCCATGCCTTTCACCATTTCGGTTGTAACCAGTACCGGCGCTTTTTTGCCCGGCACTACGGCTGTCGTAATGACCACATCGCTTTCCGCCACGACCTTGGCGAGAAGCTCCCGCTGGCGCGCATAAAATGATTCGTCCTGCGCGGTCCCATATCCTCGGGCGTCCTGCGCCTCCTTGGCCTCGATGGGTAGTTCGACGAAGCGTGCACCCAGGCTTTGCACCTGTTCTTTCACCGCAGGACGCAAGTCGTATGCGGAAACCACCGCTCCCAACCGGCGTGCTGTAGCGATCGCCTGGAGGCCAGCAACACCCACACCCATCACCAGCACGCGAGCCGGCGTAATGGTTCCAGCGGCCGTCGTGAGCATGGGGAAAATTCGCGGCAAAGCATCAGCGGACATCAGAACCGCTTTGTATCCGGCGATTGTCGCCATTGAAGACAACGCGTCCATGCTTTGAGCACGAGTCGTTCTGGGTACGAGTTCCACCGAGAACGAAGTCACACCCGTCGCCGCAATCTGTTGCAACACTTCCGAAGATCCAAGCGGCCGCAGAAATCCAATCAGGACTTGATCCTTGCGCAGCAACGCGAGATCGGCTTTTCCGGTGATGTCATTTGCCCCGTAACATAGCACCTGCACAATAATGTCCGCCGTCTCGAACACGCCCGCGCGCGTGGTTTGAATCTTCGCGCCCTTCTCGATGTATGCTGCATCGCGATATCCGGCTTGATCGCCCGCACTCGCCTCCACAACCACCTCAAATCCCGCCTTGGTAAGGCTAGGAATGGCGGCAGGCACGAGAGCAACGCGACGCTCGTTTGGATATGACTCCTTGGGGACACCGACAATCATCAGCCTTCGATCCTTTCAAGAACAATGGGCGAAAGGAAAAAGTACACAAAGGCCAGCAATAAAACAATGCAGAAGATTGGAATGAGAAAAATTGAGTCGTTTGGCGTTAAGAAATGCCGCTAATCTTCTTTCATTTCGATTTGCAGAGGTGGTAATGCTTTCATTTCCGGATGGTCTTTGTCGCGCCAAAAAGTCTGGAAACATTCGTCTTGTTGCTGCGGAAGCCATTTCGTGCCATCTTCGTACTGGATAGAGGCCGGAAAAAATACCCAGCCCATGACTTGCTGCGCGCTCGCGGGAAGATACCCCGGCCTTTGCAACGTCTCACCCCGCCCTGCGGACAGTGGCGTGCTCGACACCCAGCCGCTGTCAAAAGGACGGCGTAAATATTGCGGAGTAAGAAGATGTTCGAAGGTAAGGCCGATACTCTTAATGTTTTTCCCACTCGTATTTTTGATCGTCAGAGAATTGGTTCCAGACGGATTCCAAAAATGTCCCGCAGTAAACTCGATCGGACACTTTCGGGCGGGTGGAGAATAAATTGTGTAAACCTCCATCATTCCATTCTCCATGTGGTCGGAAACGTGGCAGTGAAACATCCAGGTGCCGGGATTATCGGCAACCATGTCAACAGTGACCATGCTGCCCGGCAACAGTTCCACTACATCTAAATTTCGCTTTCCGTCGGTCACAGTTTTTCCATGCCAATGCGGTGTATGCAGATCCTGTTCGGCGCCCATTCCCAGCAGATACCAACGGACTTTATCGCCTTTTTTCATTACCAGGCCAGGCAGATTTCCGAAAATATATCCGTTAATGGCGTAGAACATTCCGTCAGCTTTTCCGCCCATTTCGTCGAAGATCATAAAGGACGCTACAAATTCGTCGTCAACATCCTTCGGGCTTCCATCACTTCTTGCGTGGCCTTTGGCCGTCACAATGATGGGGCCCATCAAACCTGCATTCGTCTCTTCCTCTTCATCAATGTGCGCGTGGTACCACCACACCGCGGATGTTAGTTGCCCCGGGCCAGGACCGCTGCCCTGATCGGCGAACCAATGATATGTGAATTTAACTCCCGGCTTGACGTGCGATCCTCCCTTGCCCATCGGAAGGTAGTATCCACCTTCGTCGTTCTTGTCATAGCGAAGTCCATGAGGATGCATATTGTGTTCATCACGGCTGCGGTTAAAAAACTCGACCCGAATGTCATCCCCGACTTCCGCACGAATAATTGGACCCAAAATACCCAGCCAGACGGGTTGCGGCTTGCGAACGGTAAACGTCGCATCGGTGTATTCGATGAAGCGGGTCTTCGGCCAACTCGTCTTGTTGCGCCAAGGAACCGGCAGAGGCGTTCCCATGAGCAGATCTTGTCCGCTGGGAGCATAGTTCCAGGTCACGTCTTCTGCCGCAATGTAGTAATGCCGGGTAGCAGCGAGGCAGGGCAGGGCACAGAAAATGCCAAGCAGGATGAGCGTCTTAGCTGCGGTCACAACCACATTATCCCATCCATCTGCCGGTTATGGCAGGTGATCGAGGTAACATGGACCGCCCGTATTCTGCGCGGGCGGTGTCGGTGGAGTTGACCAGGGCTCGTTTACGAAATCAAGAAACTCAACCCCCATGTGCAACTGGAACGAATCGCGAGCGGTAAGCGGCGGAAGACCGAATCGGTCTTCGATTAGTTTCAAGATCGCGGTATTGTCAGCCAAAGCATGCGAAACAAAGTTCTGCTTCGTAAACGGCGAGATCACGATCAGGGGAACACGAAACCCGGTGTAGTTGAAGGTGCAATTCGGACCGGTCTGGCTTTGGTTCGTGCAGACGTCGCCCGGCATAAGATCGATGGGCCCTGGGAAATCTCCAGGATAACTCATAGGTTCAGGAGGAACGTGATCGTAAAAACCTCCGAACTCGTCGTAGGTCAGAATGAAAATGGAATCTTTCCAACTGGGACTTGGCGCAGCCGGAGTTCCCATCACCGCGTCGATCAAACCCTTTACGTAAGCTGCGCCTGCCTGCACGCTACAGCAGGGGTTTGGGTCCTGGGGAGTCGGGTCGAAATCGGCTGGATGCTCATCCAGGCCGGCCGCTGAGGCAGGCTCGATTTGGGCGACTTGCGGTAGAGTCCCATTCGCCGCGTCAGTATAAAACTGGCTAATGGGCACGATGTTCTGTTTTAGCACGGGATCCTTTACGATCGTCAGTCCATAAGAGAAATTATTGATGTAACTGATCTCAAATAGACATTCCGGCCTGGTGTCATTGGCCGCGCACTGGAGAGGTTGATTGTTAAGGGTATAGTTGTTGGCTTTTGGGTCAGGATGCACGTAAATCTTCCAGGTAATGCCCGCGTTTTGTAGCTTCTCAAAAATGACCGGCGATGAGATTAACGCGCTATCCTGCTGATCGCTCCCATTCGGGTATGCGTAGCCCGCTGAGGTGCCGGCGATCAAAAACTCGCGATTGGGATCAGTTCTGCTCATTATCGGTGAAAACCACCGGTCAGAGGTCGCGAAATTGGACGCCATGTAATAGTAATAGTTCAAATCGTCACCGTCGTAATATCCAATCACACGCTTCCCGATCGTATCCATAAATCCATTGTTCAAAGAGTCGTGAGCGGCGGTTGCGACGGCGCCATCCATGGTAGCCGTCGAACTAACCGGATCGAACAGATTCCAGACTTCGTGACTTTCATTCCATGATGGACTTGGATTCTCCACACACATTGTCGAAAGGTGGTACGAGGTGATCTGAGGACTGCCCGAGTCAACCGGGCAATTGGCGTAAGGACCTGATGGAGACGTGGCCGATTTATCGCAAGTCGGATTCGAAGGCGCTTGACCGGATGGCGCGCTCGTAGGGAATTGCGGCAATCCATCGAAAGCCTGATTCTTGTAGTGAACGTAATGATCGTCCGCCCAATATTGCGGCAGTACGCCGAAATAGTGATCCAGCGAACGATTTTCCTGCGCCAGAAAAATAATGTGATTAATTGCGCTTTGCAGAGTAAGGCCAAAGGCTGCGGTTGCAGCGTCAGACGTTGAGTTCGTCACGGTAATGCTGCACGTATTGTTTCCTGCGCAGACTCCGGTCCATCCTGCGAATACACTTTTGGCGTTGGCGGTAGCGGTTAATGTCACCGCCGTGTTGTTCGCAAAGCTTGCGCTACACGTGCCGGGACAGTTGATTCCGCTTGGGCTGCTGGTGACGGTTCCCGTCCCAACCCCAATCAGCGAAACGGTGACCGTTCCCAGTTGCGTAAAAGTCGCAGTGACTGAACTCGGAGATGAGATCGTAAATACGCATGGGCTGGTATTCCCGCTGCACGCTCCCGTCCAGGCTCCTAACCCGTACCCGCTGCCGGGAACAGCGGTCAGACTCACTTGCGAGTTCTGAGGAAAGCTCGCCGAACATGCTCCTGGACAACTGATGCCGGCGGGACTGCTGGTTACGGTCCCAGTACCCGTCACGGTCACGGTAAGCGCGGCTGTTGCGGGCAAACTAAAGGCCGCCGAAACTGCGGTCGCGCCCGAGATCGTCAGAGTACAGGTCGTCGTTGTATTTGCGCATGCCCCGCCCCATCCTCCGAATACGTTGCCAGCGCCCGGAGTTTCAGTAAGCGTTACTTGGGAATTCTGTGCGAATGCCGCCGAACACGTTCCAGGACAAGTAATCCCTGCTGGCGTGCTGGTCACGGTTCCAGTACCAGAAACTGTCACCGTCAATTGCGGCATAGGCGCTTGGGCGAAACTCGCGGTGACAGCGGTAGCCCCGCTGATAGTGGCAGTGCACACGCCGGTGCCACTGCACGCACCGCCCCAACCTGTAAATATATAACCTGTAGCGGGAGTTTCTGAAAGCATCACAGGCGTGCTCTGAGCGAAGGAAGCGTTGCAGGTCGTAGGACAATTAATTCCGGCTGGACTGCTGGTCACGGTCCCCGAACCAGACAGCGTAACGGTAAGCTGAGGCGTTGCAGCCTGAGCGAAAGAAGCAGTAACGGCTGTGGCTGCGCTGACGGTCATCGAGCACGTGCCGGTACCGCTGCAAGCGCCTCCCCATCCGGTGAATGTATACCCAGCTGCGGGAGTTTCTGTGAGCGTTACCGCAGTGTTCTGCGTGAACGTTGCCGTGCACGTTGTCGGACAGTTGATGCCGGCGGGGGCGCTGGTCACCGTCCCGGTGCCTGATGTCGGCCCCGTAACTGCCAACTGGAAAGTGGCGGGAGGTGGAGGGGTTGTACTCGAAGTCGAACTGCCGCCACCGCAGCCCGCGAGGACGAGAAGCCCAAAAATCACAGCAGACGAAAATACAACGCGCAAACGGGATAGCATGACGGCGAACGCTCCTACAAAACGGCTGTAGGATGAGGCTTTCGCCTTAGCTGGTTGGCTGGAAAATCAGAAGAGCCGATCTCGGCGGAAGCCACGCAAAAAGTTGCATAAGAGCGGAAAAGACGTCATCCTCATCTTTCCGGGATTAGCAGATTCAGGCGCTCAAACCCCATTCAGATGCTTTGTGGTAGTAATAGCGCCTTGCGACGCTGAGGATACGAGGGCGGCGTATTTGGCAAAAACCCCAGATTCATATCGCGGCTTCAACGGTTTCCATTCGGACATCCGTTTCTTAATCACCTCATCGCTGATTTCAACTTGCAGCAGACGCTTATTGACATCAATAGTGATGATGTCACCCTCGCAAACAGCGGCAATTGGCCCACCCAGAGCGGCTTCCGGGGAAACATGACCCATCATCAATCCATGAGTCGCACCACTGAATCGGCCATCGGTTAAAAGAGCGACGGACCCGCCCAGGCCTTCGCCGACGATGGCTCCGGTTACGCTTAACATTTCGCGCATTCCCGGACCGCCCTTTGGACCCTCGTTGCGGATGACGACAATATCGCCCGCATGAATTCTTTTTTCTGTCACGGCGGTCATCGCATCTTCTTCAGAATCGAAAACGCGTGCAGGCCCGCGTTGACTGAGCCGTTCATGTCCGCTGATTTTTGCGACGCACCCTTCCGGAGCGAGATTGCCCCGCAGAATGACAAGTCCGCCTGTCTTCTTGAGTGGTTTATCGAGAGGCGCAATCACTTCCTGCCCCTGGGCTTCAATGGCACTTTCGCTTTCAGCCCTCAGACTCAGCCCACTGACAGTTTTCGTCGTCCCATCGAGATGTCCCCCTCGAAGAAGACGGCGCGTCAACAGACGGATACCCCCGGCGCGGTGCATGTCGGCTGCGACAAACCGGCCCGAAGGCTTCAAGTCAGCCAGCAGCGGAGTGCGCTCGCTCACGGTTTGGAAATCATCAATCTCAAGCGAAACTCCTGCCTCTCTCGCGATTGCCAGCAGATGCAGCACCGAATTCGTGGAGCCTCCGGTAGCGGCGACACCGGCAATTGCATTCTCAAATGCGGGACGCGTGAGAATGTCTTTTGGCAGAACGACGTTTCTCAACAGATTCATCACAACTTCGCCGCAACGGAAGGCAACATCATCTTTTTTCGGATCCATCGCGGGAACGCTGTTGAATCCCATCGGCGACAGTCCGATCATTTCCATCACCGTGGACATTGTGTTTGCCGTATATTGCCCGCCGCACGCTCCGGCACCGGGACATGCCACGTTCTCAAGCTCATGCAAATCAGCATCGGTTATTTTCCCGGCGGCATTCGCCCCGATAGCTTCGAATACGTCCTGAATCGTGACATCTTTTCCGCGAAACGATCCGGGAGCGATCGTGCCGCCATAAAGCACCATTCCTGGAATATTCAACCTCGCCAGTGCCATGGCTGCTGCGGGGATCGTCTTGTCACATCCAACCACGCAGACAACAGCGTCGAACATTTGCCCACGGCAGACGAGCTCGATCGAATCAGCGATAATTTCGCGGCTCACCAGTGACGCCCGCATCCCTTCGGTGCCCATCGTCTCGCCGTCGCTGATGGCGATGGTGTTGAACTCCATAGGCGTGCCGCCGCCCGCGCGAACGCCTTCCTTCACTTTCGCCGATAATCGGCGCAGATGGAAGTTGCACGGCATGGTTTCGATCCACGTGTTGGCTACACCGATGATCGGTTTTCGGAGATCACTATCAGAGAAGCCGATAGCCTTGAACATGGCCCGGGCTCCCGCCTGATTGCGTCCGTCAGTGATGCCGCGACTGCGGTGTTTGAGGTCCATTTTTGTTTCGAGATTTTGTTTCGAGATTATGAACTACATTTGGATTTCGAGCGCAGCGAGAAATCTGCTTTCTCTCAACGCAGGCAAACAGCAGATTCCTCACAGCTAAAGCTGTTCGAAATGACAATGTCGTAAAGTTGGGATGATCCTAAGCGTTCACAACCTGCTTCGATTTGTCCGCAGCACCCGAAGGCTTAGCAGGCTTTTCTTTGGGTAGCCATGACATCAGCCCACGCAGCCGCGCGCCGACTTCCTCTACGGGATGATTCTTTTCGCTTTCCCGCAGCGCGGAGAATTTCTTTTTGCCACTCTTGTTCTCTTCAATCCATTCGCGGGCGAAAGTACCGTCCTGTATCTGAGCGAGCGTCCTTTTCATCGCCGCGCGAGTCTCGTCCCCGACAACGAGCGGGCCGCGAGTCAGATCTCCATATTCCGCAGTGTTCGAGATGGAATCCCGCATCTGCGCCAAACCTCCCTCATAAATGAGATCAACGATCAGCTTGACCTCGTGGATGCATTCGAAATATGCCATCTCCGGCGCGTAGCCGGCTTCGACGAGTGTCTCAAATCCTTTTTTCATCAGGGACGTCAATCCTCCGCAGAGGACCGCCTGCTCGCCGAAAAGATCGCTTTCGGTTTCTTCCTTGAACGTAGTCTGCAATACCCCGGCACGGGTCGCGCCGATGCCATAGGCATAGCACAGGCCGTAATCACGAGCGCGCCCACTCGCGTCCTGATGAATCGCAAGAAGCGCCGGGACTCCGCGGCCTTCGGTATAAACGCGACGGACCAAATGACCGGGGCCCTTGGGGGCCACCATCACCACGTCCACATCTTTCGGCGGGACGACGGTTTTGAAATGGATGCTGAAGCCATGCGAAACGCCGAGGATCTTCCCCGCATGCAATGCGGGTCTTATGGCGGACTCGAAAAAGTCGCCCTGGGTCTCGTCCGGAGTAAGCATCTGAATCCAGTCGCCGCGTTTTGCGGCCTCTGCCGCTGGCAGAACTTCCATGCCATCCGCCTTCGCCTTTTGAGCGCTGGGACGCCCCGGATCGAGTCCGACGATAACCTTGTACCCACTGTCGCGAAGATTGAGGGCTTGGGCATGCCCCTGACTCCCATAGCCTAGAATCGTAATGGTCTTGCCCTTGAGGGCATCGGGATTTACATCACGCTCGTAAAAAACGGTAGCCACGGCTTCTCCTATATGCGCTGAGGTTAAAGGACATCGAGACACCGACTGATCGGTCGGTTCGAGAATATAGAATGTTATTGGGGTGGGCGGATGCTGTCAAGGAGGCTCCCTGAACCGAGTGATATGGGCTTTTGCCATCAGGAGGAACGATAGTGCTATTTGTTGAGAGATATATAGCCGACTGTCCGCGTTGTGGGAGGCCCATTGTTCTCCCGCGATTTAGCCCGCTAGGAACTTTCGAGTGTCGACCGGAAGAGCCGAAACCTGCCGGGCTAATAAGCATCCTGTGCATTGAAACCGGACAAGCTTTCGAATTCCGCCTCGAAGTGCTTCGTCAACGTCGCGTTGAAACTGGGGTCAGCAATCCCCAAATGGATGTCATGTGGCAAATTGAGTCGCCATGCGCGCACGAAGACTGTTGCAGAACGTACTCCCTATATGCATGGTACAGGAGCGACGTGACCACTGAAGAAATGTTAAGCAACGCAACTAGCGCGTTGCCAAAGAGAAGCTGCGGGACACATGAATTTGAGTGGGATACTGCGAGATCGAGGGTCGCGAGGTTCGGTATTTGGTAGCCTCTCCCTAGCGGTAACTTGAAAACATCGCACGTCTTCCCGCCACGAAAGGAATCCACTCCATGAATTACTCAAAGCTTCACAAGTCCCTGCTTTTTATAGCCCTTTGTGTGGTAGCCGGGATCGTGATCGGCGCGGCGTTCCTCTTTGACATCGCCTTCCAGGTTGGTGCAGTCGTCGCGATCCTCGCGTTACTGTGGGTCGGGTGGGAACTGCATCGGCTTGCAACGCTCGCAAAGGATTTCATGGAGGGATTCGTTGAGGGGTACTTAGAGTCAATTCACGCGAAAAGCGACTGACTGGGCGAGTCTAGTTCGAGGGCGCGGGGCAGATTGGCCCGATTCGTAAATGAGTGGTTGTACCCGTTAGGCTTCAGCGACAAAAAAGAAAAGCGCCCGGGCTTAATCCCGAGCGCTAAGTCCAGCCTCAATGAATCGTGTTACACCAGATGCTTATCCAACGCCTGTTGAATCGCTTCTTTCGGCCGGTAGCCTACGAGCTGTTCAACGACCTGGCCACCTTTGAAAATTAGTAGCGTCGGAATTCCAGTTACTTTATAACGCATTGGAGTGGAGCTATTGCTGTCCACATCCATTTTGCCAATCTTAATTTTGCCCTGATAATGCTGAGCCAACTCTTCCACGATAGGAGCAATGGCGCGGCATGGTCCGCACCACGTCGCCCAGAAATCCACCAACACCGGAGTTTCAGATTTCAAAACATCTTTGTCAAAATTTGCATCGGTCACTTCGATAATGCCATTGCCTGCCATCGTTCCTCCAGTGGATTTGGGTGGAGAGCGAACCAAAAATAGCCGTTCTCCAGTGTAAAGTCTATCAATTTAGTGCTAGGTATTTGATGCGAAAAGCTGGCATAAGTCGCACAGAAGTCACTATCCCAAGCATTGGGGTTCTTTTTCCATTTCTAAGCCTCCACCGCGAGACACTTGATAGAAATTGCTCTTTTCAGGATGCCATGCTTTACTAACTCCCGTCATTTTTCAGGAGGAATAATTGTTCTTCAAAATCAGCACCGCGCTACTTTTTGCAGTTCTAATATCGCCTCTCGCGGCGCAGAGTGGCAATGCCGACCGCAGCTGGATCACGAAAAGCAACAGTTACACAAACATGCTGCTCGACATCGAAATGAAACATAATCCCGAAGTTGGGTCTGACCAGGGCCTGAGTAAATACGACACGCGAATCGCACAGCCGACCTTCGCCGATGAAGACCAGCAACGGCAAGAGACCGCGGCCGTGCTCTCCACACTTAAAACGGCCGCGAACGAGAAGCAACAGAAAGAGGTTGCCGAGGATCTTCAGATTCTGATCCGCAAAGTCGAACTTCAACTTCGCGAGCAAGACTATGAACGCGCTCACGAAGTGGAGTTCCTGAACGCGAGCGAAGAAGTGTTTAGAGGCCTCCGGATTTTGCTGGATCAGCAAACCCCGCCTGGCCGTCGTCCCGCGGCCGTGACACGCATTCGCGAGTATGCGGGTCTGCAAGGTGGATACACGCCACTTACGGAAATCTTAAAGCAACGCACCATGGAGCAGATGGCTAAGCCTGGCATCATTTTCCCGGCACGCGTCGAGATTGAAACCGAACTGTCACGAAATTCCAACTATCTAGATGGAATTGCGAATCTGATGGAGAAATACAAACTAACAGGCTGGCAGGAGCCGTACGCGAAGTTGAAATCCCAACTCAAAGATTACGATGCGTGGATCACCACGACTGTATTGCCGAAGTCCCGTGCTGATTTCCGTCTTCCTCCCGAGGAATATGCGCTGGCGCTCGAAGCGTACGGAATAGATATACCGCCCGATCAGGTGGCTGCCATGGCCCACCAAGCGTTCAATGACATTCAGGAGGCGATGAAACCCATAGCGGCGCAGATTGCGAAGCAACACAATCTCCCATCGCCCGATTACCGCGACGTAATGCGGGAGCTAAAGAAGCAGCAACTGGTTGGAGACGCGATTCTTCCCTTCTACGAAAATCGGCTGAAGCAAATAGAAAAAATAATCGTCGAGTATCAGATTGTGACTCTTCCCGACCGTCCTGCGCGCATACGCATCGCAACTGCCGCTGAGACGGCCCAGCAGCCCGCGCCCCACATGGTGCCTCCGCCCTTTCTGCACAATACCGGAGAAAAGGGAGAGTTCGTTCTACCTTTGAACATCCCTGCTGGACCCGGCCAGACTTCATCGGAAAAGTACGACGATTTCACTTTTGACGCGGCGGCATGGACGCTTACCGCACACGAAGCCCGCCCCGGACACGAATTGCAGTTCGATTCTATGCTGGAACATGGCGTGTCGCTCGCGCGGGTTCGCTATGCGTTCAATAGCACCAACGTCGAGGGTTGGGGGCTCTATTCCGAATATCTCATCAAGCCGTACATGCCACTGGAAGGTCAGCTCGTCTCCTTGGACTACCGACTATTGCGTGCGGCGCGGGCATTCCTCGATCCCGAACTACAGTCGGGCAAGATTCAGCCCGCTGATGCCAAACGCCTGCTGGAACGAGATGTCGTGCAGTCTCCCGCATTTGCCGAGGAAGAAGTCGAGCGGTACACCTATCGTGCGCCGGGACAGGCGAACAGCTACTTCTACGGCTATACCAAGCTAATCGCGTTGCGAAAAGATGTCGAAGCAACACTCGGCGCCAAGTTCAATCAGAAGAAATTTCATGACTTCATTTTGGCCCAGGGCCTATTACCGCCTGACCTAATGCGAAAAGCTGTCATGGAAGATTTTGTTCCGGCGCAGACGGCCCTGTTTTCCAGAGCAGAATCAAAGTGGGAATTAGACGCAGCTGAAGTCATCAACCCAAATTAAAAGCGCCCTAAACATTTAAGTTTAGGACGCCTCGGCAGCCCTCCCCCAGAACTGCCAAACCACAACTGGATAGTATGGCGAGCGTGGTTTGCTGTAAACGTCACTTTGGTAATCGCAGTTCTGGGACGTAACATCGGATTTTCCTGCGTCCGCTTTTCTTGAAGTCGAAGTGCGGAAAAAGTCGGGATTGCGTTTGTTTTGGTGGGCTCGAGAAGAGGGCGTTATTCTGAACGTAAGCACCGGCCACTGGGCCAAGCGAGAAAAACACATGCACCCCCGGCCTGTGCGCCATTCAGACTGCCGAAGATTTCAATGGGAAATGTGATCCGAGGATGTTCGATTGCGGGACGGCTACTGTTTTTCCCAGCTACGCCCGCCGTCCGACGTCGTCCAGGATACATTGCTTGCAGTAGTTAATTTTCCGTGCAGCTCGTCTTCAAATTCAATGCCTAAAATGTCCGATGCGGGTAGTGGATTGTCAGCTGTCGGTCTCATTTGCGCCCAATGCTGCCCAGCATCGGCCGAGTGAAACAGAACACCCTTTTTGCCGCCCAGCCAAACATTGCGGCCCGCCACCGCGATCGCGCGGAATACATGATCTTGGGCGACGTAAACCCGCTTCCATGAAATCCCGTCATCAAGGGATCGTTGAAGCGTCCCGTCCGCTGCCAATGTCCAACGCGGAAGAGGTCTTCTCATATCGGTCTGGACATCGTCGAGAAGAGCCATTTGCCGATAGAAACTATCGTCCGGCGGCAGGCCTAAAATCCGCGGAACGGCTTTAGCTTTCCCTTGTGAATTGCGGAGTCTTCGAGCCGGAGGAACCTCTTGGCTCGGTTCAACGGCCGCCACGTTGGGAGATGACTGCTCGCTGGCAGATGCGGTCACGGCTTTCTGCAAAGCTTGTTGACTATGGACGGCAACTGGAACGTGTGAATAGTTCTGTCGATTTGGACGTAATCTGACGGCGGCTACTACGATCACGGCACATGCAGCGACGGTGCCCCATCGGAGAACGGGCCACGAAATCCAGCGCGCTGAGGGATGGAAGCTTGATATCTGTCCGAGTGAGGATGTTACTTCTGGTGCAGCCAAGAAAACGATCTCTCTGCAATCCGTGCAGTTTGCCAGATGTTTAACCACCGAGATGTGCTCAGACCCACTCAGCGCCCTTTCCGAAAAGGCGCTGAGAAGGTCTATAGGAGGATGCTCAATGAGGGGCTTCTGTGTCCGATAGAGCCGTTGCCGCAACAAATTATGAATCGGTTTCATGATTTGATTGTTACCGTCTACGACTCTATTGTCCGCCGGGCACTTCCGCCTTTCCTTCTGAGAACGCCTGACTCCCGGTTTCTTGCGTCAATCGGTTACGAATATTAATCCGAATATCGCGAACGTCAACCTCAAGTGCCTCTTCGGCTTGGCGGCGGCTCATGCCGCGGCGGCTTAATCCTCCTAAGATCTTCTTGCGCAAGGATTTGAGTAGCTTGTCCACCTTTCGACTGATAGTGGACTCGTGAACCGAAAGCGCCCGGGCTATCTCAGCCAAAGTCTTGTCGTCAAGGTAATAGGAGGTGAGAACGAACAGGTCTTCGGGGGATAGTGCTCCTAGAACCTCGTCCGTGGTGGCTTCCAACCTGGCGTCAACCGGAGCTTCGGTCTCAGTTATTACAGGCGGAGCGGGAAATTGTGTCCCTACTTCGGCTTCCTCTTCAAAGCTGACTAGCCTGCGGCGCCGACGATATTGGTTGACGTATTCTTGCGCTATGACGGTACGTAGCCAGCCTTCCAGCGATCCGCGGCCGGTGTAAGAAGTAAGCTTCGATACCCGTTGTCCATCTCGAAGCTTTGTGCCGTAAAGATCTGCGTAGGTCGAGTCCGCAAGCTCCCGGGCAGCGGCGCTGTCCTTGGCGACATACCCTGCAATGTCGTAGAGCTTCTCCCGGAAGCGTGACAAAAAACTCTCCCACGCCCTATCGTTGCCGGCGGCACAGGCGCGGGCCAAAACCAGATCATCAATGCGCAAGCTGCCAAAGAAATCGCGAAGGGTGCTGGCTGTTTCTTGCGCAGCAACAGAAATGTGCTTTGTTGCGATTTCCCCCAGAATTATTTTGAACTGCACGAAGGTCAAGCCAAAACTCAAACCCAGACTCTTCGCAAACAGCTCTTCCAACAGAGCATTCAACTCCGCCGGAAGTTCCCCCGCGACTTGAGGATCGTCTCGCATGATTCCGCGTTGGCTCCGATGCTACCAATTTATTAGACGCGGGTATCCGGTTTTTTGATAATCGAATCGGTTCGGCTAGATAGTCAGAGGTTGGGTATTGATTCGATACGGTGAGTAAAACCTTGATGTCTCCTCACTACTTTTGCAGCCCCGCCACCCATTGCGAGACTTCAGTCCAGGCCGCGCGAAGTGTTCCGCTTGGTACGTATGGCACGGAGGATCGCTCCAGCTGCGGCCGATGCCATCGTTTTCCAATCCGTAGGACGCGGGATATCCGACAATTCGCTCTCTAGCTCGAACCTCAGCTCAAGTGAGCCAGAGCTAGAATTCGAAGATAATGAGATATCTTCCGGTGCGTGCACAACCAGCAGTTTAGGTTGATGCCAAAATAGGGTAAAGTTACGCTCGTATGTTCTTTCGTGTTACCAAATGCGGAATTCATTTTCCTCAGAAGAGAGGGTCTTCATGAAACGCGCTCTAGGAAAATATTCATTTATTGTAGTGTTGATTTTGACGGTTTTCGCCGCGGCAGACGGCCCCGGATACCACGTGACAAATAGTTTTAAGCTCGGCGGCGAAGGTGGATGGGACTATCTAACCCTCGACAGTGCTTCCCGGCTTCTATACATATCGAGAGGCACCCATGTGATTGTCTTGAATGTGGATTCAGGAACAGTCGAGGGCGATATCCCGGACACGCCAGGAGTTCACGGAATTGCGCTGGCTCCGGAACTCGCGCGCGGTTTTGTGAGTAACGGTCGCGAAGGCACGGTCACTATCTTTGATCTAAAATCACTGAAATTGATCAGTAAGGTCAAGGTTGGCGAGAATCCTGATGCCATCCTTTACGATTCATCTACTAAGCGCGTCTTCACTTTCAACGGCAGAAGCCACGATTCGTCTGCCATAGACGCGACGACGGGCACAGTACTCGCCACGATTAAATTGGACGGAAAGCCTGAATTCGCGGCCAGTGACGGAAATGGAAAGATATTCGATAATATCGAAGACAAGAGCGAGATCACAGAAATTAACGCCAGAACTTTGCGAGTAGAATCAACCTGGCCCCTGGCACCCTGCGAGGGTCCAAGCGGGTTGGCGATTGATAGCAAGAATCACCGCCTGTTCTCGGGTTGTGGCAACGAAATGATGGCTGTAGTAGATACCGACAACGGAAAAGTAATCACCACATTGCCGATCGGTAAAGGCGTTGATGCCACCACATTCGATCCCGAGACCGGATTCGCATTCGCATCCTGCGGCGACGGTCACCTCACGGTAATCAAAGAGGACTCCAAAGACAAATTCAGTGTGGCGGAGAACGTGTCTACCCAGGATGGCGCTCGCACACTGGCTTTGGATGAGAAAACGCATAACGTCTACTTGGTCACGGCGAAATTCGGACCGCCCCCCGCTCCCACACCACAGCAACCGCATCCGTGGCATTCCATTGTGCCCGACACATTCACGGTTCTGGTGGTCGGGAAATAATGCGTAAACCGACCGCGAATTCGTTCAAATCTCTAACCGCTCAGATCGTGCCGAGAAATCTTGGCCGCGTCGTCTCCATCGTTCTGTTTGTCTGTTTCGCTTCATCCCTTGGAACAAGCTACTCTGTGCTGACCCACGAGGAGATCGTTGATCTTTTGTGGAAAGATCAAATCCAGCCGTTATTGCTGAAGCGCTTTCCCCATTCCACCCCGGATGATCTGACCAAGGCGCATGCCTACGCCTACGGCGGAAGCTTGGTTCAAGACATGGGGTATTACCCGTTCGGCAACGCGTATTTCAGCGACCTTGTTCACTATGTTCGCAGCGGAGATTTTGTGGTCGCGCTGGTCGAACAATCAACCGACCTTAACGAATATGCCTTCGCCCTCGGAGCGCTTGCCCACTACGCTTCCGACAATATGGGGCATCCCACCATTAATAAAGTTGTCGCAATCAGTTTCCCGAAATTACGCAAGAAGTTTGGCGACGAAGTCACTTACAACGATGATCACAAAGCTCATATTCGCACTGAATTTGGGTTCGATATGGTCCAGGTCGCGAAAAATCGCTACACTTCCGACCGTTATCACGACTTTATTGGCTTTGAGGTCTCGAAGCCGGTACTGGAGCGCGCATTTCTGCAAACTTACGATCTCCAGGTTACCGATGTCTTCGGCGATGAAGATCTTGCAATCGGAACCTTCCGTCGCAGCATAAGCACAATCATTCCTGAAATGACTCGAGTCGCCTTACTGAATCGGAAGAAGGAAGTGATTCGCGACTCGTGGAATTCAAACGAGAAAACGTTCCTCTATCATATTTCGCGCACCAGTTACCAAAAGGAATGGGGCAGGGGATATCGCAAGCCAGGGTTTGGAGCCCGGGTGCTGGCGTTTTTCCTGCGCGTCGTTCCTAAGATCGGTCCCTTCAAGGCTCTCGGTTTCAAAATTCCCACTACGAAAACCGAAGACATGTATATCAAGAGCATCAATCAGTCCGTGGACGATTATGGCAACGCCCTGAAGCAAACGAAGAATGGCCAACTGGATCTCCCAGATATGGATTTTGATACCGGCCGTCCCACGGCAGCTGGAGAGTACTCATTGGCGGACAAAACCTATGCCCACCTACTGGATGATCTTTCTAAAAAGCATTTCGATCAGTTGGCGCCGGACCTGCGGCAAAACATCCTCGACTTTTACGCCAGCGGGAAGCCTCTCATTTCCGCAAAAAGAGATAAGAAGAGCATGAACGCATGGCAGAAAACGCAGGACGAGTTGAATCAACTGAAGGCCACAAGCCCGGAGCCTCCTGCCACCAAAGCGGCAGTAGCTATACCGGCCGGGTGACGTGTCAAACTATTCGACACCGGCTAGCATGGAGGGGTGCATGTTTGCGGTAAACTGGGCGGTCGCCCAACCACCGCTGACAGACGGCGGAACTAAACCGAGGTGAATGAGTGACTGACGCTGTCACGGAAAAACCCGCAGATAAGAATCTCGATAAATTCTACCGCGCGCGAATCACCAAACGGACTGATCTTGCTGAAGACCTCTGGACCGTTAGGATTCAAGCCGGCGGAGAGTTCAAGTTCGCCCCCGGCCAATATGCAACCCTGGGAGTAGATGGCCCGGACAAGCGTTCGGAACGTGCCTATTCAATTGTGTCGTCCCCGTATGAAAATGAACTTGAGTTCTTTTTTGAACTTGTTCCCCAGGGCGAACTAACTCCCAAACTTTACAAATTGCAGGTCGGCGATGAACTGCTCATGCGCAAAATTCCCAAGGGCCGGTTCACCCTCGATACTAGGAGCGGCCGCACCAACCAC
Organism: uncultured Acidobacteriaceae bacterium; assembly: GCA_963796015.1. GTDB lineage: Bacteria > Acidobacteriota > Terriglobia > Terriglobales > Acidobacteriaceae > PALSA-188. Next base: position 48,784 of record CAWCJR010000005.1, read on the forward strand.
CTCCTGGTAGCAACCGTGACCGGAGTTGCGCCGTTCGTCAGCTATGTACGTTCGCTTTACAAAGATTGGAAGGAAGGCAAGTTCGCGGGCGACCATAAACTCTTCCTCTTAGAAGGAGCCAGCCGGTCTTGGGAATTGGGATACTGCGAAGAATTACAGAAATTCGCCCTCAAAGTTCCGTGGCTGAAGTACGTCCCCACCATCAGCCGTCCATGGGATGATCTGAAATGGGTAGGCGAAACCGGACGCGTTGACGACGTGCTTCGCAAATATGCCGACATGTGGGGGCTCACTGCCACCGATTCTGTAGCCTACTTATGCGGTCATCCCGACATGATCGACGGTGGAAAGGGCATCTTGAAGCGCATCGGCTTTACCAAAGAAGTCGTGAAGGAAGAAATCTACTGGATTCCGGGAAAGGAAGTAGCCGCCACATAAAGAGATGCTGGACAATTTACTCTGCGTCACTGGAAATATCAGGAATCGAATGATCGTCCGCTCAACGGAAAGCGCCGGCAAAAAAGATTTCCGTATATTGCCGCGCCAGTTGCTCTTCTTGTAATGCACCTTGCGGCTTATACCACTGATAGATCCAATTCATCATTCCCAACAACGCAAATGCCGCTGCGCGGGGATTTACCATGGATTGCGAGCCCCGTTTCCGCTGGACTTCAGCAACTAAATTTTCTACGAAATGTATGTAGTCTTTTTTTCTCCCATTAATGCGCTTGCGCAAGGGAGGGGCCAGCGGATGATTCTCATGCAGCATCACCGTGATTTCCCAATCGCTTTGGCTCAACACCACTCCAATATGCAACCGGATCACTGCGCGTAAGCGATCCTCCGGATCGCTGATCCCTCGCGCCACTTTAATCACCCGCTCTTCCGTGATATCCATTGCCTGATTCATCAGGTCAAATAAAAGTTCGTCTTTGCTTTGAAAGTGGTGATAGAGCCCGCCTTTGCTGAGTTTCAGCGCAGCGGCAATATCATTCATGGATGTGCCGTCATAGCCTTGCTGCTGAAACAGTCGCGCAGCAGTTCGCAATATTTCCTGCCGGGGATCAGTCGAGGGCGCACGAGTCATTGCCGGAAGAATATACAGATGGAAGAGAGAATGCCAATTTAGAAAAGATTAATTCGATGGAAAGACGGGTGTTCCCGCTAGGCAGGACGGACGAGACGCCAGTCACTCATCAATACTTTCGCAGCACGCCAATGACCCGTCCCTGCACTTGGACAGACGCGGCCGGCACCATTATCGGCTGCATATTCTTATTGGACGGTTGCAGCCGAACATTGTCGCCCTCGCGATAAAAGCGCTTTAGGGTCGCGTCGGTCGCGTCAATCAATGCCACTACAATTTCTCCATTGTGGGCGGTTTTAGATTTCTCGACTAACACGTAATCTCCGCTCAAAATATGCTCGTCCTGCATGGAATCGCCGCGAACTTCAAGCACAAATACTTCTTTCGACCGCACAAAATCAGCCAGGGAAATCGTCTCGGGATTTTCGACTGCTTCAATGGGCTGACCGGCGGCGATCCTGCCCAATAACGGCAGAACCATCGTCGTATTCACGGCCATCGCTTGTTTAAGTCGGCCTTTGGGCGCAAGTAAATCAATGGACCGGCTGCGATTGTAATCGCGAGTCAGCAGTCCCTTTTTCTCCAGGTTTGAAATGTGCTTGTGAACCGTAGCCAGCGAACTCAATCCAAGGCCCTGCCCGATTTCGTCGAACGAAGGAGAGTATCCCTGCTTCTGCACAAAATCAGAGATAAAGTCGTAAACTTGACGTTGACGCTTTGTGATTGCCATAATCGGCATTGTAAGCGAATAAAAGGCGAAGTCAAGAACTTGGGGTAATTTATCCCATCACCCACTTGATTTTCGCCGGAAATTAATTATTTGGATTCGGATTGCGGAAATGTCAACCCACCCGCCTGCAACCCGAAATTACAAGTGCCAAGATTTTGTTGATAGCCGTCGTAAACTCCGACTCGCGCCGAAAACGCCTGCGATGCTGTCGAACCCGATATGGTATTCAAACTGTTTACCCAGGGGCTGGCTCCAGTTGTAGTTGCACTGTCGGATCCGGAGGCCGTCCAGGTTCCAGAAGTCATGGTCGTGTTGCCTGAGGTGTCGGTGACTGCCGAAATAAACCCTCCGTCAGAAGTCAGTTCAACTTTGACGGCGCAGGTTGTGGCGACCCAGTAGCTGCTAGCATCTGCAAGGCTGCTGCCATTAAGGATCGCGGTGGGTCCGACGGTTGTTGTATTTTGATTGCTGCCACCTCCACAAGCGATCATGAAGATGAGGGTTAACGCGGCGAGGCACAACACTACATATCGAGGCCCCGTGATTAACTTCGAGCACATTTGATTGCTTGTCATACTACTGGCGCGGGAAGTAGGCGCGGACCCGATTGTACATACGTTCGTGACTTCCCTGATAGCGCTTACGGGCCATTGGTCGTGTTTTAAATAGTAGTGATTAAGACACCACACGGCCCATTCGTTCTTCCGCTTGTGATGGACCCCGACATCGCGGATAAAATGACTGCATGAAACGTTCTGGCATCGCGGACCTTCCTCTCCACGGCGGTCGTGTCCCGTCATGGCTCGCGGAGCGCATGACGAGGCTCGGGACGGCAATTTCGGAGCATGTTTTGCTTCAGTACGGGACGTCCGGCCTCCTCTCTCGCCTCAGCGACCCTTTCTGGTTCCAGGCGCTGGGATCGGTTATGGGGATGGATTGGCATTCCTCGGGCATCACTACTTCGGTGATGGGGGCGCTCAAACGTGGGTTGAACCCACGATCGCGCGAACTCGGTATCTACGTCTGCGGAGGAAGAGGAAACCACTCCCGCAAAACGCCGGATGAGCTGCGCGCTTTTTCCGAACGATCCAATCTCGTGGCTGAAACGCTAATACGCAGCAGCAGACTCACCGCGCGAATAGACAACAATGCTATCGCCGACGGCTTTCAACTTTATCTCCATTCATTCGTGGTCACCCGCGCCGGCGAATGGGCTGTGGTTCAACAAGGAATGAATAGCGTGAGCGGCTTGGCTCGCCGATATCACTGGCATTCGGAGACTGTGCGGGATTTCACTTCGCAGCCACACACCGCCATCGTTGGAGAATATCAAGGCACCATCATGAATTTGGTGGACGCGCAGGCGAAGCCCGCGCAGGATGCAATGCTCGCTATTGCTCGAGAAGATCCCGATCAAACTCTCGCCGAAGTTCCCAAGCTTTCACTTCCGGCACACCACGACGTCAGAGCTGAGGACGTTGATTTGAAACGTCTCGGTGCAGTTCTTGCAGTCGCCTACGAACGCCAATTTCGCGACTTCGCTTCCCTTCTTTTGCTGGAGAATCTTGGTCCGCGTACATTGCAATCACTGGCGCTGATTGCCGATATCGTTCACGGTGCCCCGAGCCGCTTCTCCGACCCCGCAAGGTTTTCTTTCGCGCACGGAGGCAAGGACGGATACCCGTTTCCAGTCCCATTGAAGACCTACGACGAATCGCTTAGCGTGTTGCGGGGCGCCCTCGACAGCGCGAAATTAGGAAACTCCGACAAAGTAACTGGCTTCAGACGGCTCGATCAGTTTGTCCGCAAAATCGAAGAAACGTTCGCACCGAAAGCTGATTTCAAAACCATCATGGAATACGAAGCTGCAATCTCTCCATCCCTCGATGGCAGGAGCGTCCTAAGCAATCGCAAGCGAAGTACGATCGCACCTCGGACAAACCAATTGAGTCTTTTTTAACATCGTAGAGGCGTGACGGATCATCTCCCTGTTGGAACTGTGTGCGTGTCCAAAACTCCAACCATTCACATCGGATGTGCCGGATGGACAATTCCGCGAGAATTTTATGAAAATTTCTCCGCGAGCGGCACGCATTTAGAACGGTACTCACGAGTTCTTCGCTGCGCCGAGATCAATTCCTGTTTTTATCGTCCGCATAGACCGCAGACGTGGACACGCTGGAAAGATTCCGTCCCGGATGATTTCTTATTTTCAGTGAAAGCGCCGAAGGCGATTACCCATGAGGCAAAACTGAATTGTTGCCGCAAAGACTTAATCTCATTCCTCGAGCAAGTTTCGTTCCTGCAAGAAAAGTTAGGTCCAATTTTGTTTCAACTTCCGCCCAGCTTGCAGTTCAACGAGAACGCAGCATCCAAATTCCTCTCAATGCTCCGCGAAATGTACTCCGGAAAAGTCGTGTGGGAGCCGCGCCATGAAAGTTGGTTCGCTGCCGAAGCTGACAATTTACTCGATCGATTTCGGATTGCTCGCGTAGCCGCCGATCCAGCATGCGCCAGTACAGGAGGTCGCCCCGGCGGCTGGAACGGTTTGTCTTACTACCGGCTCCATGGTTCGCCTCGACGGTATTATTCAGCTTATACGAGCGACTTTTTGGGCAAGCTGGCCGGCGAAATCCTTCACAAGAACACTCAGGGCAATCAGGCTTGGTGCATCTTTGACAACACAGCCTCAGGGGCGGCGATGCCAAACGCTCTTGAACTTGAGCAAATTCGGGCCGATCTTCAGTCTCCTCGCACATAATGCCGTATCTCTTCAACACGGCTGTCAACACGAAATTCGTGCGCGATAGACCGTGTCCTTGAGATTTACGTTTCTTTACATCCACCGCAACATTTCCCGCCATCTAAGTGTTTGATACTCTTGTAACTGGAAATAAACAGGTGGAACGTAGAAGCTCATTTTTTCGGCTTGGCCGAACATGGAGAATCCTGTGAAAAACCTAATCTTAGTCGCGGTTCTATGCGTTTTTATCGTGATGCAACGCCCTGCACACGCTCAGCAGTTCGATGCAGCTATTGGCTTCAGCGCACTGACCGCCCCTCAAGGCACAACCGACAGTACAGGCACATTTTTCCCTTCTATCAAAGGCGGCTTGTATCCCAGTTTTAATGCGGATGCACTAATCAAGCACAACATCGGAATTGAGGGTGAATTTGTCTGGCGCGCGCGCCAAAATCTCTACGGCGGGTTCGCGCCTTATCGGCCTCTCTTTTTCGATTTCAACGGGATTTGGTCTCCGTCCATCGGAAAGAAACTTGCACCCGAAGTCATTGCCGGAATCGGCGCCGAAGACCTCAGGTTTTATGGCCAGATTAATTGCTCTCAATTCACTGGAAGCTGCACAAATTACGTCAGCAGCAAGCATTTCATGGAAGACGTGGGAGTGGGACTTCGGTACTACGTCTGGCGTAGTGTATTCGTTCGCCCGGAAGCCCGGCTGTACTTCGTTAACAATAACGTTGAGTTCAGTTCTGGCAGAATGGCGCGATTCGGAGTCTCCATCGGTTACAGCTTCCGCTCAGGATTCTGATTGCGTTTGAGAAACACTCGGCAATTCAGCACGCCTGACGCTGAATTGCCGAGTGCGCATAACCCCCTACTGTTGTAGTGCCTGTTTCAAGCTGGGCTTCACACCTACCGCGGCGATGCTTGCGCTATCCCATCCGCCGCCGAGGGCCTTTACCAAATAGACAGAGGTCACCAATCTCTGGCCCAATAGTTGGGTAGCAAGCCGCTCATTTGTGAGTGCCTGTTGCTCGGCAGTGATCACATCGAGATAAGTTACGAGGCCGCCGGTGTAACGTGTGTTGGCAAGACTCAAGGAGCGTTCGGCATCCGCAACTGCGCGCTGCTGAGATTCGGACGCTGACGAGAGTGCGTTCAATCCTGCAAGCGCGTCTTCGACCTGTTGAAACGCTACCAATGCGGATTCCCTGTAGTTAGAAACATTTTCCTGATAAGCGGCCTGGGAATATTCCAGTTGAGCGTGCAGCCTTCCTCCTGCGATCAATGGCTCGAGGGCGCTGATCCCAAGAGACCACAGTGCGCTCGAGGCGTTGGCGAGGCTGGAAATAGCCACGCTCTCAATCCCAGCGCCCCCTTGCAAGGCAATACTGGGATAAAACGCCGATCTGGCTACTCCGACACGAGCGTTCGCGGCTGCGACTTGCCGTTCCGCTGTCGCTATGTCGGGACGACGCTGCAATAATTCCGAAGGCAGAGATAGAGGAATAACCGGTGGGAGCGTATCCATGCCTCGCACCGGGGCCTTAAAGCTGGCGGCTGGCAAACCTTGAAGCGTCGCCAACGCATGCTCGTATTGAGCGCGCTGCTGTTGAAGCAAATAAACCTGAGTCTCGGAAGAATCCAGGACCGTCTGCTGCTGTGCGACATCAAGGCCTGAAACAGCGCCGCCTTCGTGCCGTTCATTCACCAACTTCAGTCCTTGTTGTTGAAACCCGATTGCCTTCTCTAAGACTGCGATTTCGGCATCGAGTTCTCTCAGTTGAAAATAATCTGCCGCCAAGTCTGAGCTGATCATTAAGCGGACGTTCTCCAAATCCGCGGCCGAAGCCTGAGCATCGGCATTCGCCGCCTCAACGCTCCTGCGGACATGTCCAAAGAGGTCCAGTTCGTAATTCAGGGTGAAGGGTATTGTGAACAGGTTGTATGTAGTCGGCGTAGTAGGCGCGACGGTAGCGCCAAGAGCGGGGCGATTGCCGGACAGCCTTTGCCGGGAAACCGATGGTCCCAGATCTAACTCTGGGTACAAACCCGATGCTGTGACTCGCGCCGTGGCACGTGCCTCGGCGAGGCGCGATATCGCGGCCTTCAGCGTTTGATTGTTCGCGATGGCGCGCTCTTCGTATTGATTCAGTTCGGCATCGCCGAAAAGAGTCCACCAGGAGCCTTTCGGAATTGAATCAGCGGGATTCGCCACATGCCAGGGCGCCGGAGTCTGCCAGTTTTGCGGAGTTGCGACGTCAGGTTTCTTATAGCTGGGTCCAGCAGCGTAACAGACCGTGGCTGCTAACACGACGAGGGCAGCGAAACTCCTTTTCATGAGTTTCCGTCGCCGCCATTTGAAACCTGAACCTGCTGTCCTTCTTCGAGGGAATCACTGGGGTTCAGAATTAGCGAATCGGTCTTATCGAGTCCGCCGAGAATTTCCAGAGTAGTGCCGTAATCCTGCCCAATCACAACTGGTTTCAAATGCACTTTTCCATCGGAACCCACAACGGCCGCACGCATGCCTTCGGCGCGGAACAATAACGCATTTACAGGAACCGAAAGCCGGACGGCGTTCACATTCACATCGAAGTGAACCTGTGCATATGACCCCGGCAGAAGAACGCCTTTTGGATTCGGGACATCAATCTCGGTGCGAAGAGTGCGAGTTGTGAGGTCAATCGAATCTGCCGTCCGCGCCACGTTACCGGCGAAGTGTTGTCCGGGCAGCGACGCAAGTTCAATCGTAGCGTGCACTCCGGCGCGCACCGCAGGCGCGTAGATCTCTGGCACGTCAACATACACGCGTATGGGATCAACCTTGGCCATGTCGAACAGTTCCTGATTCGGCCCACTGTTGCCCGCATTGATCAATGCGCCCACATCAACATTGCGTTTCGTGATCACGCCCGAGAAAGGCGCGTAAATGTGCTTGAAAGCCTCGAGTTGACCCAGCCGATTCAGATTTGCAGTGGCTTGCGCCAATTGAGCTTTGCCCTGCTCGTACGCACTGGTCCGGTCATCGGTTTCCTGCTGCGCGACTGCATCCATCTTCTGGAGGTTTTGGTAACGCTTTGCTGAAATTGCGGCGAGGTTCATTTGCGATTCGGCCTGATCGCGCGCCGCACGGGCTTGCATCAATTCCTGATCAATTTCGGGAGTTTCGATGTCAGCCAGCAATTGTCCTTTTTGCACGCGGCTGCCAATATCCTTGTACCAGTGCGCCAGATACCCATTCGTCCGGGCATAAATGGGCGACTCCGTGAAGGCCTGCAAGGTGGATGGCAGATCAAGCACTTGTTGCGGTGCTTCAACCTTTGGGTGAACGACTACGACCGAAGGAACGGCGAGCGCTTCTGTTTCTTTCGCCAGCGCATGGCGTTCGCTGGCCCGCAGCATCAAGCCGATTACCGCAGCAATCACGAACAGAACGAGCAAACCGATCAGTAGCAAATAACCCAAACCACGCTTCCGCTCCGGCTCATTCCGCGGGGTCTGTTCTTCGTCATTCTTGCTGCGAGTTTTGCGGTCCATCAAGATTTGATCCATGTGATCCTATTAAAACTAAATCGCAAAGTATTTATGATGATTTCTCTACCACTTACGACGCACGATCCACTCGTCTTCCATGAAAAATGCTGAATACTACGGGAACAAAGAATAGCGTCGCAACCGTCGCGAACAGCAGGCCCCCGATAACTGCCCGCCCTAGTGGGGCATTTTGCTCACCGCCCTCGCCCCAGGCAAAGGCCATGGGCAGCATACCGATAATCATCGCTAAGGCGGTCATGATTACCGGCCTCATGCGGGTATAACCCGCTTCTACTGCCGCTTGAATCGGATGCATGCCTTCATCCATACGTTCTCTTGCAAATGAAATCATCAGAATGCTGTTTGCCGTGGCTACTCCCATGCACATGACAGAGCCAATCAGTGCGGGGACGCTCAGAGTCGTGTGAGTAACGAACAAAATCCAAAGAATTCCAGCGACGGCCCCGGGCAATGCAGTAATGATGATGAATGGATCAAGCCATGATTGAAAGTTAACCACGATCAACAAATAGACGAGGACGACCGACATCACCAGTCCGAATGCGAGTCCTCGAAACGACGAAGCCATAGTTTCAACCTGACCGCGAACTGCCATCTCAGTCCCTCGTGGCAGTTGTTTCTTGAAACCCTTAAGCATTTTCTGAGTATCGGTCGCAACTCCAGCCAAATCGCGTCCGTCCACACTCGCGTACACATCAACCGCAGGAGTGACGTTAAAGTGACTCACCTCGGCAGGAGCAGTTTGAGGGTTCACCGTCGCGAGGTTTGCCAAAACCTCCGGCTGCGAATTGCCATTATTAATTGGGATATTCATCAACGATTGCAAATTCTCAACTCTGTACTGTGGCATTTCTACGGCAAGGCTGTAGCTGACGCCGTTCTTGGGATTCAGCCAGAATGTTGGAGACGTTTGAAAACTGGAGCTTAACGATACCAGGAGATTCTGCGCCACGTCCCGTTCGCTGATTCCCACCTGTTGTGCCCGAGTGCGGTCAACGTCGAAGTAAAGAGTCGGTTCATTCATCAACTGTTGGACATGCACATCTACAGCGCCGGGGACGTGGCGTAAACGGTTCGCGATGTTCTCCGCGATTAGATAATTCTGCGGATAAGCCGGGCCCACAAGTTGTATATCAATGGGCGCGGGCATGCCGAAATTGAGAATCTGACTGACGATGTCAGCGGGCTGAAAGAAAAATTCCACGCCGGGAAATTCCCGCGGCAATCGTTCCCTCAATTTATGAATGTACTCGGCCGTAGGGCGATGGTCCTGCGCCAGATTGACCAATATCTCAGCGTCGGAAGTTCCGATCGTCCCACTATTGCTGTACGAAAGATTAATTCCGCTATACGGCAAACCAATATTATCCAGAACTGTTGTGACTTCTTTTCGAGGGATTTCTTTTCGAATTTCGCTCTCCACTTGATCCACTAGGCGCGCGGTTTCCTCAATCCTAAGGCCGGCGCGAGCGCGGAGATGAAGCCGGAACTGTCCGGCGTCCACGGTCGGGAAAAAATCTGAGCCCAAGCCAAAATACAGACCCCCAGAAACAATACAAAATCCGAGAAAGCACGCTACAAAGATGCCTCTGTGATTCATCACACTTTCGATGGTGCTGCGATAAGAGTCTCGTAACTTCTCAAATCTTGTTTCGAAGCCCGCCTGAAACCGTCCGAAGAAACCGGGCTTGGCCGTGTGCGCATCTTCTTCGTGTCCGCGCAAGAGATACATCACCATCGTGGGAATGATTGTGCGGGACAACAAATAGGAGGCCAGCATGGCGAACACAACAGCTTCTGCCAGCGGCACAAAAAGATAGCGCGCCACGCCAGCAAGGAAAAACATGGGGACAAAAACGATGCAAATGGAAAGAGTAGAAACAAATGCAGGAACAGCGATCTGCTGGGCGCCGTCAAGAATCGCCTGCTTCAATTCTTTTTTCATCCCAAGATTTCGTTCGATATTTTCGATTTCGACCGTGGCATCGTCCACCAATATTCCGACGGCCAGCGCCAGTCCTCCCAGGGTCATGATGTTGAATGTCTCTCCAAGCACGCTCAGCATGATCACGGAAACAAGAATGGAAAGTGGGATGGAAACGGCAATGATCAGGGTGCTCCGCCAATTGCCCAGGAACAAAAGAATCATGGCCGCCGTGAGACAGGCTGCCGTGAGAGCTTCCCGCACAACTCCCTTAATCGCGGCGCGCACGAACAATGACTGATCGAACAGCAGGCTGACTTTGAGATCCTGAGGCAGAGTCGCTTCGATTCGTGGCAACATTTCGCGGACGTTCTTGACGACATCAACGGTGGAAGCTCCTCCATTCTTCATAATGCTCAACAGAGTTCCGCGAACGCCGTCCTGTCTGACGATGTTGGTCTGCGGCGTAAAACCGTCGCGCACGTGGGCCACGTCTCGCACATAAATTGTTGTCCCGTTGATCGTTCTTATCGGCAAATCGTTGAGCTCGGCCACCGTCTGCGGGCTGGCATTAAGCTCGACCTGATATTCAAGAGGTCCAAGTTTGGCAGTGCCAGAAGGCAGAATTAAATTCTGATCGGCGATCGCATTCACAACATCCACCGCGCTGAGATGCTTGGCTTGCAACGCCGGAGTATCCAGATCCACCGAAACCACCCGTTGTTTACCGCCATACGGATATGGAATCGCAGCGCCCGGCACAGTAATGAGCTGTGTGCGCATGAAATTCAGCGCCAAGTCATTCAATTCCTGCTCGGGAAGCGTCTTACTGCTCAATCCGATTTGCAGTATGGGCACACTCGATGCGGAGTATTGAATAACCAGTGGCGCGGTGGTTCCCGGAGGCAGTGAGCGAATCGCCGTCTGAGAAATGGCAGTGACCTGTGCGAGCGCCGTGGGAATGTTCGCGTTGGGACGAAAAAAAATCTTTACTACCGCAACGCCATTCAGTGATTGCGACTCAATATGCTCGATGTCGTTCACCAAAGTCGTTAGACCGCGCTCGGTGTTGGTGGTGATGCGGTTCGCCATGTCTTGCGGCGACAGTCCGGCATAGTTCCATACGACGCTGATCACCGGAATGTTGATATCGGGGAAAATGTCGGTGGGGGTGCTAAAGATAACGATGGGACTGAGAATGATAATGAGCAGGGCCATCACTACAAACGTGTATGGCCGCCGCAGAGCTAACGCAACAATCCACATAGAATATTTGGCCCAGACCCGGACCGGGCGGCCGAGTGCAGACTAATTTAGATGAAATTCAAAGGCTTTTAGATTTACAAACCGCAAAACTATTGTCGGGAGGAACCGCAAAAGGCACACGATCCCTCCCGGGCGTAGCGCGACGCGTCCCGTGCATCTACAATGAAAGCGCACCTATTTTAATTGAGGAGATTCTGAATGCAGCGCAATGCAAGTGCAGTTTGGAAGGGCGGCCTTAAAGACGGCAAGGGAGAAGTTTCAGCGCCAAGCGGCGTATTGTCACATACTCCGTACTCATTCATGACGCGTTTCGAGAATGCACCCGGAACCAATCCTGAAGAGCTGATCGCGGCTGCCCATGCGGCATGTTTCTCCATGGCGCTCTCAGCGCAGCTTGGCGCGGCGAACCTTAAAGCGGAGAGCATCAACACTAAAGCCACGCTCACCCTGGATAAGCAGGATTCCGGCTGGTCTATCACCGCCGTCCATCTCGATGTTATAGGGAAGGTGCCGGGCGGCGATGCCGCAGCGTTTCAGAAGGCGGCGCAAGAAGCAAAATCCGGATGCCCGGTCTCAAAGGTCCTCAAAGCCGAAATCACCATGAGCGCCAAGCTGGAAAGTTAAGTAATGAGTGCTTTGCCCGAACTCATTGCGGGAGTGTCGTCGGCGGCCATGCTCGACAATCCGATCTGGCATGCGCTTTCCACTTCTCACCGGCGATTTGCTCAGGGAAATGCGCTCGCTAAACGGTATCTACCGGAGATCGGGCCGCTTGCCGGAATGGAAAAACAATCGTCGGCTTCATACGACGCGTTGCGGCAGGTGGTCCCTCCGGGCGACAGCGCCGCATTGTTTCTGACCGAGGCCGCACAAGTTCCCAAGAATTGGGATCTGGCGCGAACATTCGCGGTTCATCAGATGGTTTGTGAGACATTCCAAGACGTCGAAGAAACCGATGAAGAAATTGTCGCGTTCGAAACCTTGACCGTGGCGGATGTCACGCAAATGTTAGCGCTCACTCAATTGACTGAACCGGGGCCCTTCCGCAAAGGGACCATCGAGTTGGGAAAATATTTGGGCGTGTTCTCCCCCGGCCGGCAACTGATTGCCCTGTCTGGCGAGCGGCTGCGGATGCCGGGGTACACCGAGGTGAGCGCGGTGTGTACGCATCCTGACCATCGCGGGAAAGGATACGCAAGATCGTTGATGTCAATTCTTATTCGCGAGATTGGAAAGCGCTGCGAAACTCCTTTCCTCCATGTCAAAGGGGATAACGTCGGGGCGATTCGTCTGTATGAATCGCTAGGATTTCGTTTTCGAATCTCTTTTCATCTAGCCCTCGTGAAGAACACTGCGGCGTAACCGTCGCGCCTCTGGTTTGACAGCCCATGACTCGCCTGTAGAATATGATTCGTAGTCCTTCCTGATGTTGCCATCGTGGCGGAATTGGCAGACGCGCATGGTTCAGGTCCATGTACTCGCAAGGGTGTGGGGGTTCGAGTCCCTTCGATGGCACCAAGGTTCATTATCTCGGCAGATGAGCGTGCGTTAGAGATTCCGCAAGATGCAAAGACATGTGATGATCCAGGATGAATCTCCGATCAAACTCTAATACTGAATTTTCTTCATGATCGCGATCACAGCCGCCACGCTATTCACTCCGCTTGAACGCATATCGCAACCGATACTGTTCTTGGACGACGGAAAAATTTCCGAGATCAGCTCGCGGGAACGTCGCGAGATTCCTGGCGGTTGCCGAACAGTTGATTACAAGGATGCGATTCTCGCGCCCGCCTTCATTGACATTCACGTTCACGGCGCCGCTGGTCGCGACGTGATGGAGACTTCTCCGGAGGCAATGCCGTGCGTCGAAAAGTTGCTTGCGAGACACGGAGTTGGAAGCTATTTTCCCACCACAGTGACCGCATCCGTGGACATTACTGTTGCGGCCTTGGCACGGCTGGCCGATGCCATTGAAAAATCCCCCAAACAAGGTTCAGAAAATCTGCTGGCTCGCCCTGTTGGTATCCATCTGGAGGGTCCATTTCTGAGCCATGCACGGCGCGGCGTTCATCCCACCAAATATCTGATGCTGCCATCGTTGAATGTTTTCGAGCGTTTTTGGGAGGCTTCGCGCGGACACATCCGTGTCATGACAATCGCCCCCGAACTCGAAGGCGCACTCGGACTTATCACGGAGGCGAGCAAGCGTGGGGTATGCGTGAGCCTTGGACATTCTGACGCTAACCTCGAAACAACTCGCGCAGCTGTGAACGCCGGAGCCCGCCACGCCACTCATTTGTTTAACGGCATGCGGCCGTTGAGCCATCGCGACCCTGGAATCGTGGGAGAATCGCTGACGAATCCTGGTATCGCCGTGGAAATTATTGCGGACGGAATTCATCTCGACCCATCTATCGTGAAGTTAACTATCGAGGCGAAGGGACAGCATGACGTCATATTAATTACGGACGGCAACGCAGCCACAGGAATGCCGGACGGCCGTTATCACCTGGGCACATTTGAGTTTGATGTGAAAGACGGAATCTGCCTGTCTGATGGAAAATTGGCGGGTAGCACTTTAACCATGGACCGGGCCGTCCGGAACGTTATGGAGTTCGCCGGGTATGATCTTCAGCAGGCCCTTACTCTGGCAACGGCCAATCCAGGGCGGGCGGTTTCGCCGCGCACGGGAAAATTGCAGGCGGGCGGGGACGCCAACATCGTAGTCTTAGGCCCGAACGGCGAACTGCGAAACACAATCATCGGCAGCATTGGGATTTAACATCCGACAATTCTAGGAGCAGCGATGCCAGACAAAGGCACATTTCCACATTACATGCTCAAAGAGATTTTCGAGCAGCCGCAGGGACTTCGGGACACGATCGGGCCTCGGGTTTCGTTGGAGGACGCTGCGATTGTGCTGGATGACGTCCGCATCAGCGCCGAAGAGCTTCGCGCCTTGCGCCGCGTGAATATTGTGGCTTCGGGCACGAGCCGGCACGCGGGAATGGCTGGACAATATATGTTTCAGGAACTCGCTGACGTGCCAGTAGACGTTGATTACGCGAGCGAGTTCGAATACCGGAATCCCCTGATCGGGCCGGGTGAACTCACCATTGTCATTACCCAATCGGGGGAAACTGCGGATACGACAGCCGCGCAGCGAGAAGCGAGAATCAAAGGCTCGCGCACGGTGGCGATTTCAAATGTGGTTGACTCGACGATAGCCCGCGAAGCCGATGGCGTCCTTTACACGCACGCCGGGCCGGAAATCAGTATTGCATCCACGAAGGCCTTTACCGCACAGATGGCCGTGCTCTTCGTGTTCGCCCTTTATCTCGGACAAGTCCGAGGCCGGCTGAAAAAAGAACAGCGGCGCAAGTGGATCGAAGAATTAATTCAACTTCCCGAAACTCTAGAAACCGTGCTTCGGTGCTCCTCCAATTGCCAGGCACTTGCAGAGCGGCTTCATGAGATCCAGGATTTTCTATTCCTGGGACGTGCGATTCACTATCCCATCGCAATGGATGGAGCGCTCAAGCTGAAAGAAGTTTCTTACGTTCACGCCGAGGGTTATCCCACGGGCGAAACCAAGCATGGCCCAAACGCTTTAATTGATGAGAATCTCCCAGTTGTGATTATCGCAACACGGGATGCCAATGATCCTGGATCTCTTCTGCGGCACCAGAAAAGCGTGGCCAATATAAAGGGATTCAAGCAGCAGCGTGCTTTGGTAATCGCGATCATTTCTGAAGGCGATGAAGAGATCCAGAAACTCGCCGACCACACCATTGCCATCCCGCAGGCCCCTGAACTCTTGCTGCCGATATTGGAAATTGTGCCGCTCCAGTTATTTGCCTATTACATGGCGGTCCGCAAGGGCCTGGACGTGGATCGTCCGAGAAACCTGGTGAAATCCGTGACGGTTGAATAGTTTGTACCCCTCCATAAACAATCACTCCGTTGATCGTGCTTCGACTAAATTGACTCGCTGCCGCTCGGCCCCTAATATGGTCTCGCAAAGAACGGAGATTTTTTAGTGATTGGCAAAACCATTTCGCACTACCGCATCGTCGAAAAACTTGGCGGCGGTGGAATGGGGGTGGTTTACAAGGCCGAGGACACGGAACTCGGCAGATTTGTCGCTCTGAAATTCCTCCCTCCGAGCGTGGTCAGAGATCCGCAGTCGCTTGAGCGCTTCCGCCGTGAAGCCCGCGCTGCATCGGCTCTGAATCACCCCAACATCTGCATCATCCACGAAATTGGGAAAGACGAGGGGCAATCATTCATCGTCATGGAGTTTCTGGACGGGATGACCTTGAAGCATCGCGTATCAGGCCGTCCGATGGAAATCGAGACGATCCTGCCTATCGCTATCGAGATCGCGGACGCACTTGACGCGGCCCATGCGGAAGGCATCGTTCATCGCGACATAAAACCCGCGAACATCTTTATCACCAAACGCGGCCATGCCAAGATTCTCGATTTTGGTCTGGCAAAGGTCACACCCGCTGGCAAGGCGGCACTAGAGGCCGGCGTGACGGCTCAAGAGACGGCAATCGCGGAACACCTTACAAGTCCGGGATCTACCGTCGGAACAGTCGCTTACATGTCTCCCGAGCAAGCGCGGGCAAGAGATCTGGACGCGCGTACGGACTTGTTCTCCTTTGGCGTGGTCCTCTACGAAATGGCGACCGGCGCGTTACCCTTCCGCGGCGAGAGTTCAGCAGTCATTTTCAACGCGATTCTCGAACGCGACCCAGTTCCCGCGATCCGGCTGAATCCTGACTTGCCGCCCAAGCTGGAAGACATCATTAACAAGGCTCTGGAGAAAGATCGCGAAATGCGCTATCAGGGCGCGGCTGAGATGCGGACCGACTTAAAGCGGCTGAAACGGGCGACGGAATCGCGCCACGGAATCCCATCCGAGGGCGCATCAGTCAGTTCTGAATCGGTCGCAGTCTCACAGGAAATCGGTTCAGAAGCGGGGTCCGTGAGACCTCCTGTTGCGTCTTCTTCGAGTCCGGCAGCTGCGGCTACGTCGGCATCTTCATCCGCCAGCGCGGAAAGCCATGCTCCAGCATCGAAAGCCACAAAATACTGGCTGGTGGCGGCCCTCGTTCTGTTGGTAATAGTGGCAGCAATTGTGGGCTGGTACATGCGCCGCTCGCAGATGAAACCAAAGCTCACCGAAAAGGACAGCGTCGTGGTTTCGGAATTCACCAATACTACCGGTGATCCTGTTTTTGACGGCACACTGCGGCAAGGGTTGTCGTCGCAATTGGAGCAGTCGCCTTTTCTTAATTTGGTGTCCGACGATCGCGTCGCGCAGACACTGGCCCTCATGTCCCAACCCAAAGATGCACGCCTCACACACGAGTTAGCCCGAGAGGTTTGCCAGCGCACTGGGAGCGCCGCAACTATCGAAGGCTCGATATCCAATCTGGGCAGCCAGTATGTGCTCGGAGTAAAAGCGGTGAACTGCCACAGCGGTGATCTCTTGGCGGACGAGCAGGCGACGGCCAGCGGCAAGGAGCAGGTGCTGAAGGCAGTGGGCGAAGCCGCAACCAAGATACGGGAGAAGCTGGGTGAATCGCTGGCTTCGGTGCAGAAATTCGACGCGCCGGCGGAGAACGTGACGACGTCTTCGCTTGAGGCGCTCCAAGCATACGGTTTGGGTTATCAGGCAATGGTGGTAAAAAACGATTCCCCCGCGGCTATTACATTGTTTCAGCGTGCGGTCAGTCTGGATCCAAATTTCGCCATGGCTTATGCGCGACTGGGGACGTGCTATATCAATATCGGAGAAAGCGCACGCGCCGCAGAAAATATGCGCAAGGCCTACGATTTGCGCGACCGTGTAAGCGAACTCGAGAAACTATACATTGCTTCGCATTACGGCCAATTTGTTTCCGGAGATTTGGACGCCGCCCGCAAGGCCTACGAGTTGTGGCGACAGACCTATCCCCGCGATGACACACCAGCAGCAAATTTGAGCGTCTTGTATGGCATTCTGGGCGATTACGACAAGAGTCTTGCCACGGCCCAAGACGCAATGAAGCTTGATCCCGGAAGCGGACTCAATTACACGAATCTAGTCTTCGCGTACTTCCAGGTGAATCGTTTGGACGAGGCCAGAACCAGCGCTCAGGAAGCGCAGTCCCATAATCTTGATAGTCCTGCCCTTCATGCCATTCTTTATGGCATTGGTTTTCTGCAACACGACGCGGCAGGGATGGAGCGTGAGGCAGCTTCGCTGATGGGCAAGCCGGGATTCGAAGACGGCATGCTCTACGGCGAATCCGAGACTGCGGCGTTCGGCGGCCAGTTTGCCAAAGCGAGGGAGCTCACGCGCCGCGCATCCGAGTCGGCCCAGCGCGCAGACGAAAAAGAAACAGCTGCGACCTACGATGCGGAGGCAGCCGTGCGTGAGGGGCTTGTGGGCAACACGAGCCAGGTCAAACAGCCAACCCAAAACGCACTCTCCCTTTCAACCGGCAAAGACGTTGAAGCCATGTCAGCTATAGCTCTTGGCGCGGCAGGAGACGCTCCGCAAGCCACGCGGCTGGCTGACGACCTGTCTAACCGCTTTCCGGAAGACACGATCGTGAAATTCATGTACGTCCCGATGATCCACGCGGCGATTGACCTCAAGGCGGGCAATCCGACCAGGGCGATCGAATCCCTTGCTCCATCTGTTCCTTACGAATTGGGTTTCCCGAGCGCGGCACTGGGTTTTGGTTTGTATCCGGTTTACTTGCGTGGAGAAGCTTATGTCGCAGTGGGCCAAGGCAATGCCGCGGCGGCTGAGTTCCAGAAAATTCTCGATCACCCCAGCATCGCATATAACGAGGTCATCGCCGCTCTTGTGCATCTCGGCATTGCACGCGCTTACGTTCTTTCCGGCGACACAGCGAAAGCGAAAACTGCGTATCAGGATTTCTTCGCGCTGTGGAAAGATGCCGATCCCGATGTCCCGATTCTGAAACAAGCTAAAGCAGAGTACGCGAAGCTGTTATGAAATCGGCATAGATTATGTTTTGTATGCAATTCAGGAGAGTTCATTGGGGACAATCCACGGGGCCTCTTGTTTCGTATTTGGAATAGGAGTCTAATTTGTGTTGCCAACTCAGCAAATCTAGATTTTCCAATTTAACTCCAAGGAGATTTTGATTATGAAAAAGCTGTTCGTTTTAGCACTCGGTTTTTCAATCTTGGTCAGCATTTGCGCTTTTGGTCAAGACACAACGGGAACAGCGCCGGCCTCGACGGACAAAATGGCTCCAATGGACAAACCGATGGCAAAGGCGCCCTTAAAGAGCATTAAAGGAACGGTAAAGCAGGACGGAGACAAAATCACTTTCGTCGCCGACAAAGACAACAAGTCTTGGGACGTGATGAATCCCGAAACATTGAAAGATCACGTTGGCCATCACGTTCAAGTTAGCGCTCATGTCCACTCTGACACCGGCGCGATCCATGTGATGAGCGTAAAAATGCTCAAACAGACAGCCATGTAGCCTTAGACAAACTTTGCCCTGCGGGCGGCGTAAAGCCGCCCTTTGTTTATCTGGCGACAAACCCGATGAATCATTTTTTTGCTGCCCTGGCCCATCACGGGTATCTCCTGCTGTTCCTGGTCGTGCTGTCCGAGGCGCTTGGGTTCCCAGTACCAGCGGCTCTCGCATTGGTCGCCGCCGGAGCCGCGTGTGCAGCAAAAGTTTTGAATATTCCAGCTGTTTTAGGCGTGGCTTTGGGAGCAATGCTCCTCGGAGATTCTCTGCTCTATGTATTGGGACGTCACACCGGCTGGGCGTTACTGGGATTCTTGTGCCGGGTTTCCGCGAACCCCGAAACCTGCATCCTTCGTTCTGCTGAATCATTTTATAAACGTGGCAAGTTAACTTTAGTGTTCGCAAAATTCGTTCCGGGCTTAAACACCATGGCCCCTCCTTTGGCCGGAAGCATGAAGATGCGGACCTGGCAGTTTCTACGATTCGACTTTTCGGGAGCGTCGCTCTATGTGCTGGCTTACGGAGGATTGGGATTTCTATTTCGCGATTTCCTCAAATCCATTACCCATGGATTCCAGACCGCGGGACACGTCATGGCTTTCGCGCTCGCTATTGCGATGATCGCCTACATCGGCTACCGCGTACATATTTTCCAGAGAAATAAAATTTACTTGATCGTTCCGCGGGTCCAGGTTGAGGAGTTGGCGCTGAAGTTGAGGTCAGAGGAGAAAGATAAAATCCTTCTCGCCGACGTTCGCAGCCATGGCTATTACGATGCCGACGCCGCGCGCATAAAGGGTTCGATTCGCATTGAGCCCAATAATCTTGCAGTGGAGATTGAAAATCTTCCTAAAGATAAAGATATTTACGTTTATTGCACTTGAATACGCGAAGGCACCAGCGCCCGGGTGGCGCTGCTACTGCGGCAAAAGGGATTCAACGCGTTTGTGATTGTAGGGGGCTTGGCGGCGTGGCGTAAAGCCGGAAACGAAGTGGAAACCGTACCCCAAAATGACCTCGTGAAGTTGCCGACGTTCTCCTAAAACCCTTCGCCTGAGGGAAAAATCTGAAACAAGGAGAAAGAATGAACCTTACCGAAGATCCCGAAATCGTGACGTGGCCCGAAATGCACTACGTTTTTATAGAGAGAAATGGACGGTTTCAGAATACCGCTCCTCAAGCCTGGGAGGCTCTGCATCAGCTTGTTCCGAAAATATCCGAATATAACAAAATTGCGGGATACACGAGCCTTTACAAAGTGGGTCCTAAGATCTATCGGGCCGGCGTTTCGCTCACGGCGAAACCGAAGGAACTGCCTGCGGGCGTCGAATACTCCAAATTCGCAGGCGGCAAATATAGCCGTTTTGTTTTAACGGGATCCTATTCGAACCTGCCGGAAGCAAGCCGCCGCGTTTTTGAAATCGTGGGAGAGAGAAAAATCCAGCTACGCGATGACTACTGTATCGAAAATTACGTCAACGATCCGCGAACAACGCCGGAGGAACGCCTGATCACGGAAATACTCATTCCTACAATCTAAATAAGGCGGATGGACAGAATCGATTCCTAATCATCCTCACATCCTTTGCAAGACAAGCATATTGCTTGCAATGACTTACTGAATTCCACAGAACCATTCCATAAAACATATCTTCTCCTTCAACCTCCTTTTATAATTGGCGAAGGCTTTTATTCATAATCGTTTACGGTATTCTGGATGTCGTGCGTCGTGGCAGGGAACGTGCAATGTAACGAGCCGGGGATATTTGTGCTCCATCGCTTACTGTGCCCATGAGCAGAGATTTCCAAATTCGTCCTGCCATACTGCTTTTTGTCTTGACTGCGGCGGCCATAGTCCTGGCCACAATCAACTTCCAGAAAGAGCGCAGCTTTCAAGTCCCCTATGACGGAATCTGGTGGGTTGAGCACGGTGGCAATCTCGTAGCAGACCGCGTTGAGAATAGTGGCCCGGGGGTGAGGGCGGGCATTAAAGAAGGCGATTTACTGGTAGCCGTAAACGACGATCCAGTTCACAATACCGCCTCTCAAGTGCGGGAAATGTACCGTGTTGGAATCTGGTCCAAAGCGACTTACTCGCTCGTTCGCAAGTCCGTTCCGGTTGACGCAACCGTGATCCTTGTCCCGGCTGAGAAGTCTCTAAATTACTGGCTCCGGCTTATTGCGCTCATTTACCTCGGGATCGGGATTTACGTACTGTTGAGGCGATGGACTGCTCCCGGGTCCATGCACTTCTACATTTTCTGCCTGGTCTCATTCATCTTCTATGCTTTTAAATACACCGGCAAGTTCAATCAGTTCGATTGGACGATCTATTGGAGTAACGTCGTCGCCGGACTGCTTCAGCCAGCATTATTCCTCCATTTTGTTCTAACCTTCCCTGAAAAGCGGCACTGGCTGCAAAAGCGCAACTGGGCGCTACCTCTCATTTACATTCCTGGCCTGATCTTGTTAGTCCGCCATGTTCTGGCGCTTAGATTCTTGCAAGCCAGCGAGAGCTTGCGTTGGAATCTCGATCGCTTGCAAATGGGATATCTGGCGCTGTTCTTTGTGATTGCGGCGGGAGTGTTGTGGTACAGCTACCGTCGCGCGAGCACGCCGATATTACGTCAGCAATTGAAGTGGGTCACTCGCGGCACTATCCTTGCGATCACCCCTTTCACTTTGTTTTACGTCGTGCCGTACCTTCTGGGAAACGTTCACACCGCGGGCATGAAAGTTTCCGTGCTCTCGCTGGGCATTCTACCCTTGACCTTTGGATACGCAATCTTCCGCTATCGCTTGATGGATGTGGACTTGATCTTTAAGCGAGGCATGGTTTATACCCTCGCGGCAGGAACCATCGCAGGAAGCTACTTTGCGGTGGTGGCAGCGGTTGCGGAATTGGTGCATGCCCGAATACCGAGTTCGGGACCCATTGGACTTACGTTGGCAATCGTGGTCACTGCGCTCTTGTTCGATCCCGTCCGCAAATGGATACAGGTGCGCATTGATCAATTTTTCTATCGCGCGCGCTATGACTATCGAAAAACTTTAATTGAATTCGCCCGCGAATTGAATGCGGAAACCGATCTTGACAAGATGTTAAGTTCGGTTGTCGACCGCTTATCGCGCACGCTGGTGGTGGACCGGATGGCCATTTTCCTGTCAACCGGCGAAAAAGAATCGAGATTCGTACTGGGCAAATCCTTTGGAATTACGCATACCACGGGCCTTGACTTGAGCTTCTTGACGGCAAGCCGGCCCGAGACTGAGTCCGGACATTTGTTTTTTGATAACACGCATCAAGTCCCGCGCGAAACCGCGAGCGCTCAGGCAACGATCGCGAAGCTGGATCTGAACTATTACATCAGTTGCCGCGCCCGCAAGCACACGATCGCCGTCATCGGCCTGGGCAAGACGATTGAAGGGGACTTCCTTTCCAGCGAAGACGTTGAACTGCTGGAGACTTTGGCAGGATATCTGGGAATCGCCATTCAGAACGCCCGTCTATATGCATCGCTGGAACAAAAAGTCTCTGAATACGAACGCCTGAAAGACTTCAACGAAAACATCGTTGAATCAATCAACGTCGGCGTGATGGCTGTGGATTTGGCCGATCGCATCGAATCCTGGAACTCGCAGATGGAAGTGATGTATGCGTTGCCACGATGGCAGGCAATGACGCGTCCGCTGAGCGAGGTCTTCCCTGCCGCGTTCGTTGAGGAGTTCTATCGCGTCCGGCAAAGCCCCGGCATTCACAATCTTTACAAGTTCCGCTTGGGGACGCCCACGGGTGAAAGCCGGGTGGTGAACGTTGCTATCGCGCCATTGGTGACTAAGAAATTTAATGTGATTGGCCGCCTGATTATCATGGACGACATTACCGAGCGAGTTGAGTTGGAATCTCAACTCTCGCAAGCGGATAAGCTTTCTTCCATTGGACTGCTTGCCGCCGGAGTCGCGCATGAAGTCAATACTCCACTTGGCGGTGATCTCGTCCTACGCGCAAATGCTCTCCAAGCAGCTTCAGGGCGACCCGCAAAAAAGCGGTTTGATGGAAAAGATCACACGCCAGACTTTCCGCGCTTCCGAGATAGTAAATAATTTGCTGAATTTTTCCCGTACCAGTGGCGCGGAATTCACCAGCGTAGACGTAACCACGATAATTCTCGACACCCTCGCGCTGCTTGAGCATCAATTCAAGACCGCCAAGATTCGAGTTCAAGACGAATTTGCAGACCACTTACCCCCCATCCACGGAAATGTTGGCAGGCTACAACAAGTATTTTTGAATTTGTTTTTGAATGCCCGCGATGCGATGCCGAACGGCGGCACGCTGCGAGTCGCAACTTCAAATGGTTCCAACGTTTCAGTGGTGATATCGGACACGGGCAGCGGCATCGCCCAAGAACACATCCGCCGCATTTACGATCCATTCTTCACGACCAAAACCGCCCCTGCTGAAGGGCAGAGCCGCGGAACAGGATTGGGACTCTCCGTCACTTACGGGATCATTCAGGAGCACGCGGGGCAAATCAGGGTTGAAAGCAATCCCGGTCAGGGCACCACATTCACCCTCGATTTTCCCATGATGAAGAAGGCCGTGAATGTCTGAAGTTGCGGTAATCGCTCATCCAACTATAGCTGAAGCTCCGGTACTCTCGACCGGGCGCCATCTTGATTATTGATGACGAGGCTGCGATTCGGGAGTCGCTCCAGACCTTGCTCGAGATGGAAGGCTACCATGTAGAAACCGCCGGCACTGCTCAACAGGGGCTTATCTGCATTGGTGAGCATGCATTCGATCTGGTCCTCTTGGACCTTGCCCTGCCAGATCGCAATGGACTTGATTTGCTCAATGAACTTCGTGATCATGACCCGCAACTCTGCGTCATCATGATCACAGCGTATGGGACGGTAGAGAATGCGGTCCGCGCGATGCAGTCGGGCGCGGTCAACTTCGTCCAAAAACCCTGGGACAATGAAAAACTGCTCGCCGATGTCCGCGGAGTAGTGACCAGGCGCCGCGCAGAAGAAGAAAATATTCAACTCAAGCGCGCACTCAAGCAGCGCTATAACTTCGAAAATATTGTGGGCAAGAGCGAGCCCATGCTCAGCATTTTTGACCTGGTCGCCCAGGTGGCGCCGAGCCGCTCTACCATCCTGCTGCAAGGGGAGAGCGGTACGGGTAAAGAATTAATTGCGAAGGCGATTCACCTCAATTCTCCGCGGAAAGACCGGGCATTCGTGCCCGTCAACACTGGCGCGATGCCGCCCGACCTTTTGGAATCTACGTTGTTCGGCCACGTTAAGGGCGCGTTCACCAGCGCCATTGCGTCTAAGAAGGGTCTGTTCGAAATCGCCGATCACGGAACGCTTTTCCTCGACGAAATCGGCACCATGGGCATGGACACGCAGAGCAAGATTTTGCGTGTGCTCCAAGACCGGAAGTTTATGCATCTCGGCGGAGTTCACGAGTTGCAGGTTGACGTCCGCATTATAGCGGCCACGAATGTGGATCTGAAACAACAAGTTCGTGAAGGTAAGTTTCGCGAAGATCTCTTTTACCGACTGAACGTGATTACCATTGACTTGCCTCCGCTGCGACAGCGCAAAGAGGATATTCCTCTCCTGGCGGAGTTCTTTTTGCAGCGCTACGCGAAGGAAAACGACCGTCCAGCGAGACACATCACTCCAGAAGCTCTGCGAGCTTTGCTGACCTATTCGTGGCCGGGGAACGTGCGCGAGGTGGAGAACGTTATCGAACGCGCAGTCGTTCTCTCCTCAGGACCAGAGATCGGTACCGAATTGCTGCCTGACAACATCGCCGGCCGGGGCACGGCGTTTCCGCGAATGGAGCATCGGGCTGACGCGTCCTTGTTCGACATTGTGGAGGATTACGAGCGCCACATCATTCTGGACATGCTAGATAAGTGCAATTGGAATCAGACCGAAGCAGCCGAGCGTTTTCGTGTGCCTTTGTCTACCTTGAATCAAAAAATCAAGCGTCTGTCCATCGAAATTAAAAAGAAAACCCGGGACTAGCGGCGGCGATTTTCAACTGACTTTGTGCTAGCTCCTGATGGCTTTCTGTTATATTTCCCTCTGACTACGATCGAAATGGAATTAAAATCTCCCTCCGAATTCGCCAAAGAGCAGGTCACGGCAGTCCAGGATTATTCCGTCCTCGCGGGACGATCCATCGCCAACCTCTTTAGCCAGCCTGTTTATTCCGGAGACATTGTTCAGCAAGCCGATCTGATTGGCGTTGGATCATTGCCCATTGTGGCTCTATCGGGATTGTTTACTGGAGTTGTGCTGGCACTGAACAGTGCCAATACGCTGCAAAGATTCGGATCGCTCTCGCTGATAGCCCAGTTGGTTTCCGTGGGAATGGTGACGGAGTTGGGTCCGGTACTGACTGGCCTGATGGTAGCCGGCAGGAATGCATCTGGAATGGCAAGCGAACTTGGTTCGATGGTCGTAACCGAGCAAATTGATGCGATGCGTGCCTTGGGTACGGATCCGCTGAAAAAGCTGGTAACGCCTCGGGTGGTTTCGACAGTATTCATGCTCTTTTTCCTGACTATTATTTCCGACCTTCTCGGCCTTTTCGGGGGATCCGTCGTTTCCACTCTCATGCTTGGACTCGATGCGCACCAGTATTGGAGTTCGGCTTGGCAGGTTCTCGCTTTTAGAGACGTATTCACAGGACTCATCAAACCCCTTATCTTCGGATTCATCATCGCGACCGTGGGCTGCTATTACGGCATGTCCGCACGTGGAGGCACCCAGGGTGTTGGACGGGCCACGACGCAAGCTGTTGTCGCGGCCTCAGTTTCGATTGTCATGGTGGATGCCTTCGTCACCAAACTGCTCATGGCAGTCTTCGGGAATCGCTGACATGGGGGCGCCTCCTATCGTGACTGAAGAACCGTCTCGTTCGGCTCGAGGATTCCGCAGCGCCGGTCATCGTGTTTGAAGATGTCTCGCTGGCGTTCGACGATAAGGTGGTTCTCGACGGAATATCTTTTCAGTTGGAGCGCGGAGAAACGAAGGCGATATTCGGTGTGGCGGGTTCAGGAAAGAGCACCATTCTCAAGCTGGCAATGGGGTTGATTAGGCCTGATCGCGGCCGGGTACACGTTCTGGGAACTGACATCACCGATATGAGTCAGAAGGATCTCTTTGCTTTGCGGCGCAAGATTGGAATGGTATTCCAGGAAAGCGCGCTGTTTGATTCTCTCACCGTCCGGGAAAATGTCGCGTTCCGGCTTCTCGAGGAAGGAAATGTTTCCGAAGCCGACATCGAGAAACGGGTGCGGGAAGTACTTAGCTTCGTTGAACTGGAAAGAACCATTGACATGTTTCCGTCGGAACTCTCCGGTGGCATGCGCCGCCGCGTCGCGATTGCTCGTGCGATCATCAACGAGCCCGAACTTCTGCTGTATGATTCGCCCACTGGAGGGCTGGACCCGGTGACCTCCACCACAATCATCGAACTGATCGTTAAGCAGCGGGATGTCGCCAAGACAAGCTCGCTCTTCGTGACCCATCGTTTACAGGACGCTTTTACGATGGCGACCTACGGCTTTGACCCCAAGACAAATCACATGCAGCCTTTGTCGCGGAGTGCCCGCGAAAGTGTTCCGATGTGTTTTTTATTGTTGCGGGACGGAAAAATTATTTTCAACGGTGATGCGCACGAACTGGCGCGATCGAAAGACGAATACATCCGTGAGTACATCTCGTAGCATTGAGTAATTTTGTAATTGGGTAATTTTGTAATTGGAGAAATTGGTGATTTCGCAGAGCAGTTACTTTTAAATTACTCAATTACAAAATTGCCCAATTACTCAATTTTCCTAGCTGGCCTTTGCTGCTTCTGCCATCGCTTTCTTGCGATTTGCGACGTTTGTTTCCATCCTCTGTAGGAGTGCCCGGCCTTTTTCCGTACTATTTATCAGTCCTTCAATCGTGACAAATACCGTGGGACTTATTTTCTCT
Organism: uncultured Acidobacteriaceae bacterium; assembly: GCA_963796015.1. Taxonomy (GTDB): domain Bacteria; phylum Acidobacteriota; class Terriglobia; order Terriglobales; family Acidobacteriaceae; genus PALSA-188. The sequence continues at coordinate 75,616 of CAWCJR010000005.1, forward strand.
CGCAACTCTTTCAAGAATGGCTTTACCTTGGCGAATATCAGAACCATCTCGCCGCAGAAACTGGGTTCGAGAAAAAGGTCCCGATCGAGCGCCCCGTGTTCGACCAGCGAAGCCGCCATGCTCCAGTATCCCGAAACCTGGCGAAACCAATTATTCTCCTGGCTCCCCATGTTTGAGGAAATCTTCAAAACATCGTCAACAGTTTGCGGCCAGAAGGCCGTCGTCCACCAGTGCCGCGCTTTGCGCATTTCGGCCTCGCGGCGAAGATCATATAGCTTCAGGATCAGTTCGGCATCGGCGGCAGTAGCCTTGTTGGACATTCAAACCTCCAGAATAATTTCGAATTAGGCGGGCGGGGACGCCCGTCTCTCCATTAAACAAAAAATTAAACATTTGCTTGCGACTCTCCATCATTGGAGGGACGCGAACCACTTCCCGGGGGCGCAGGGCGCTCGTAATCGCACTCTTTATTCGGACATGCAATTACCGGTTCCGACTTCACGAATTTTTCCACCAAGTACTCATGTCCACACGAAGGACATTTCTCCGGTATCGGCTTGTTGGCCGAGGTGAATTTGCATTTTGGATAATTGCTGCATCCGTAGAAAGTATTTCCTTTGCGCGCCTTCTTTTCGACCAGGTCGCCATCGGCACAGAGTGGACATTTCACGCCGATGAACGTTTGCTTGACATACTTGCACTCCGGATAGCCGCTGCAAGTTGTAAACTCGCCAAAGCGTCCGTGGCGGATCATCATATTGCGGCCACACTTGGGACAAAGTTCATCCAGCGGAATATCGGGCACTTTCTTGCCCTGATCAAGGCGTCGCGTCGTTTTGCAATCCGGATATCCGGTACAAGCCATGAATTGACCAAAGCGTCCCCGCTTCAGCACCATTACCCGGCCGCAGTTCTCGCAATATTCTTCCTGCGTGGTTTCCTGAACGTCGGCGCTGTCGAGGTCCGGCAGATTAATGGGATTTTCTTTGGTGAAAGTGCAGCTTTCGGGATTTTCTTTATCGTAAGAGCTGCATGCGTAAAAAGACCCGTGCTTGCCCCACTTGATTACCAGCGGCGATCCGCAGCGCTCGCACTTTTCGTCAGTCGGCTTCTCCATCCGCTTGACGTTCTCCATGTGCTTCTCGGCGTAGCGGAGGTCTTTCTGAAACTTTTTGTAGAAATCGGCGAGGGTGTCGGTCCACTTCTCAGTGCCATCTTCAATCTGATCCAGATCTCCTTCGAGTTTGGCCGTATATTGAACATCGAAAATCTCCGAGAAGTTGGCCACCAGTAAATCTGTTACTACTAATCCAATCTCGGTGGGCGTGAACTTACCGCCGAGTTTCTGCACGTACTGGCGTTCCTGAATCGTGCTGATGATCGCCGAATAAGTGGACGGGCGTCCGATTCCCCGCTCTTCAAGCTCTTTGACCAGCGAAGCTTCGTTGTAGCGCGGCGGAGGCTCGGTGAAATGCTGCTCGGGCTTCAATTCTTTTAGAGTCAGCTTCTGCCCCGGTTCCAGTATGCGGCAGTTTGTGCTTGAGTTCCTCTTCCTCTTCGTCCTTCGTGTCTTTCGACTCTTCGTAAACTTTCAGGAAGCCGTCGAACTTAAGAACCGATCCCGTCACTCGGAACCAGAATGTTTCAGTTTTCGATTTCGCGTCTATGTCTACAGTTGTCTGGTCGAAGACCGCAGGCGTGATCTGCGAAGCCACAAAACGCTGCCAGATCAATTTGTAAACTTTGAATTCATCTTCTTTCAGATATTGCTTGATCTGATCGGGATGGCGAAGAACGCTGGTGGGACGAATCGCCTCGTGGGCGTCCTGCGTGTTCTTCTTGGATTTAAATGTATTCGGCGCTTCGGGCATAGTAATCCGCGCCATACTGGGCTTTAATGTAGTCGCGCACTTCGGTCAAGGCGTCATTCGAGACGCGAGTGGAATCGGTACGCATGTAAGTAATCAAGCCCACCACGCCTTCTTCGCCCAACTCAACGCCTTCATACAAACGCTGCGCGATCATCATGGTGCGCTTCACGCTGAAGCGCAATTTGCGGGAAGAATCCTGCTGCAATTTGCTGGTGGTGAATGGCGGAGCGGCGTTACGGCGGCGCTCTTTGCGATCAACGGTTCGAACCAGCCAATCGGCGCCTTCCAGCGCGACGCGAATTTTCTCCGCGTCTTCCCCGTTCGTGACTTCGATCTTCTCTTCATTTTTCCCGATGAACCGGGCATCGAAGGCGGGTGGCTTCGGACCGGCGAGGTTCGCGTCAATCGTCCAATATTCCTGCTTTTGAAAAGCCTTGATTTCGCGCTCGCGGTCAACGATCAAGCGGAGCGCAACGGTTTGAACTCGCCCAGCTGAGAGGCCGCGGCGCACTTTGTCCCAGAGAAGCGGCGAAACCTGATATCCGACCAGGCGGTCTAACACCCGCCGGGCCTGCTGCGCATCTACCAGGGCTCGATTTATGTGGCGGGGATGCTCGAAGGCCTCGCGCACTGCACGTTGCGTGATTTCATTAAAAGTGACGCGCTGAATGCGATCGCCGCTATCTTCGTCCGTCTTCTTCTTTTTCTTTGTCTTCTTCGCTTTTGCGCCATCTCCCAATTCCTCGGCTAGATGCGCGGCCATGGCTTCCCCTTCACGGTCCGGGTCAGGAGCCAGGTAAATGTGGTCCATGCCCAAAGCCAGCTTTTTCAGCTTGGCAAGAACCTTTTCTTTTCCCGGGATGACGATGTATTCGGTGTCGAAATCGTTATCCACATCTACGCCAAGCGTGCTCTTAGGCAGATCTTTCACGTGGCCGAACGAGGCTTCGACGGTATAGCCCTTGCCCAGATATTTCTGGATGAGCTTGACCTTGCCCGGCGATTCGACGATCACTAAACCTTTTTCCAATGTTTCCCCAGTAATTGGATTTCTTTCCCCGAAGCTAGCACGAAACACAAGCTTTTGGCTATTAGCTCTTGGCTCTCGGCTAAAAACCTATACCGCCATCGAGCTATAATTCCGCATAATCTAGCCTTAAGCTAAAAGCCAAGAGCCAACAGCTAGAAGCTCCTCACAAAATTCTTCCCCGGCAACTGCTTCACCTTGCCCGCCAGCTCGAGTTCGAACAAGGCGGCGAAAATTTCTGACGACGACACGGCTGGCTCCAGCCTCTCCACAATCTCATCAATATGTGTGGATTCATCCGCCTTGAGCAGCGCGAATATCTTCTTTTCGTGGGGCGACAGTTCCGCTTCTTCAAATAAGGATGCGGATTCGGCGTCGGGCGATTCATTGACGCCTTCAGGGGCCAAAGCAATTCGCACATCTGCGGGAAGTTCTTCCCATACATCTTCCCAGGTCGCGACAAGTTTTGCGCCCTGTTTAATCAATGTGTTAGGACCCCATGAGTTTTTGTTTGTGACATTGCCAGGAACGGCAAAAACGTCGCGATTCTGCTCAAGCGCACAACGAGCTGTGATGCGTGTACCGCTGTACTCTCCGGCTTCGACGACCAGAACGCCGATCGAGATTCCGCTGATAATCCGGTTGCGGATGGGAAAGTTTTGGGGCGCGGCAAACGTGCTGACAGGAAATTCGGAAATGATTGCTCCACCCATTGCCACAATTTGCTCAACCAGCCGCGAGTTTTCTTTGGGATAAATGACGTCAATACCAGTGCCTAAGACTGCGACGGTCTTGCCCTTGGCAGATATCGCCCCGCGATGCCCCGCGGTGTCCACACCACGTGCCAGGCCACTGAAGATAACGAGTCCTCGCACGGCCAAATCGCATGCCAAACGCTCAGCCATGCCTGAACCATACGGCGTAGGATGTCGCGTGCCCACAAGCGCAATGCCGGGCTGTGACAACGCGGCTACGTTACCTCGAACGTAAAGCACCAGCGGCGGGTCATAGATTTGCTTCAACTGCGAAGGATAGGCGGGATCGTCCATCACGACGACCTCCGCTCCGACCGATTGCGCGCGCGCGAGTTCCTCTTGTGCGAGTTCGGCGGACTGTCCCGTCGCTAACGATTGGGCCGAGACCGCGCGCAAGCCGGCAGCCTCTAATTCTGTAAGCGTAGCTCTGAAGACAGCCTGGATGCTGCCAAAAAATTCCACCAATCGACGGCTCTTATTGGCTCCCAACCCCGGCGTCAGCGCTAAAGCCACCCATTGTCGAATAAGCGTTTCATCTTTGTTGAAAGCGATAGCAACCGCCTGGGACATTGTTTGCCTCCAAGCTGCGAACTCTATAGACCGCGCAAAAATACTGTCAAGGTCAGATGACACAAGTTTGTTAATATACTTGTAATTGTCCGCATGAGACGCCTTCGTATTTCCGCTATTTCTTACCTGAATACAGCGCCTCTGATGTGGGATTTTCGGCATGAGGACCGCGGCTTCGATATTTCCTACACGGTTCCTTCGCAATGCGCCGCAGAGTTGGCGCAGGGCACTGCCGACATCGGTATCATCCCGGCGGCCGCCTACACCAGCATTCCTGAGCTGGCGATTATTCCCGGCGTTGCGATTGCATCGAAGGCGCCGGTGCGTTCCATCCTGCTCGTCAGCAAGGTGTCTGTAGAAAAGATTCGAACAGTTGCAATGGATAGTTCTTCCTTGACATCAGTCGCACTGATTCAAATTACTGTTCGCGAAATGGTGGGGAGGAAACAGACACTTCGCTTCAGCCGCTCCTGATCTTGCGCAGATGCTCGAACAGCATGATTCAGCGCTCGTTATTGGAGACGCGGCCTTGCAGGTTGACCGTTCCCGCTACATAACTTATGACCTGGCGGAAGAATGGATCCGATTCACGGGTAAGCCGTTTGTGTTCGCGTTCTGGGCGGTCCGGAAGGAGGCGTTGATTCTTTCTTCAGATCACAACTTTCCTTCCATCTTCCAGCAGTCACGTGACAACGGATTGAAGCCCGAAAATTTGAATGAAATCGCCAACGACTGGGCGCCGCGAGTCCATTTGACCGAGGCCGATGTGAAGAGTTATCTGACGAACAACATCTATTACGATCTGGACCGCGAATGTCTGGATGGATTGAAGCTTTTCTATCAGTATGCCGGGGATTGCGGTACCCTGCCTCCCCGCCCCAATTGCGGTTTCTGGAAGCCGAGAACCTTGCAGTTATTTAGCTGCTTTCTCTGCAATTACGTTGCTGCGCCTGTAAACTGCCACTAAGTCAATTCATGTTGAAATATTCTCCATTGCTATTGGCGATTTCCATGAGATGGCTGGTGCGGATGGGTGGGCCCGGGTTAATCCTGATTGGTCTCGCGGATAATTCTGTTGTTCCGCTGACTGGCAGCATGGATGTGCTCACCATCTATCTCGCCGCCAGTCACAGGCAGACTTGGCCCTACTACGCATTTATGGCGACGATCGGGGCGGTCGCTGGCGGATATATTACATACGCTCTCGCCCGAAAAGGCGGCAAGGAGACGCTGGAGCACAAATTCTCAAAGCGCCGAGCTGACAAGTTGTGCCAGCGGTTCAAGAAGTGGGGATTTGGTGGCGTATTCATTCCGGCGCTTTTGCCTCCTCCGTTTCCTTTGGTCCCTTTTCTGATCGCGGCTGGGGCGATGCAATATTCGCGCAAGAAATTCTTGTTCGCGCTTGTGCTTGGCCGGGCGATTCGTTACTCCATCGTCGCCGCGCTGGGAGTCCACTATGGAAGGCCGATTCTTGCGTTCTTCCGCCACTACAACAAGATGGCGGTGCTGGTATTGGTTGGACTTGCGTTGGTCGGCGGAGTCATCACTCTCGTGGGATACCTTCGCAGCAGAAAAACCAAGTCTCCGCGGAAACGCAGAGCCGTGGCGGAGAAGACTGCATAATTTGTGGAGGTCAAAGGCGTTTAACCACAGAGGACACGAAGGTACACGAAGAAAAGCATGGCAATTATTCTTGGAGTGGCTTCGGAAGCGCGGAGAATCGTTTTGAAATTTGGGAACATGACGGCACTTCCATTAAAATAACTTAGTTAGATTAGGGAATTATGTCTCTTACAAAACAGCAGGCTTTGGATTTGTTCGAGTCCGATGATTTGATCGGCATCGGCATGGAAGCGGACGCCGTGCGTCGAAAGCTGCATCCCGAAGGCGTGGTCACGTACATCATTGATCGCAATATCAATTACACGAATTTCTGTACCGAATACTGCACGTTCTGCGCGTTCTATCGTCCGCTGAAAGGGCCGAGAGCCAAGGAAGGATACATCCTGGATTTCGAGACGATCCACGAGAAGATTCGCGAAACCGTCGAGCTTGGGGGCACTGGCGTTTTGATGCAGGGCGGACTGCATCCTGACCTGAAGATTGACTGGCACGAGGAAATGCTGCGCGGCATCAAACAGCGGTTTCCGAAGATTCATCTGCATTGTTATTCGGCGTCGGAAATCATTGCTATCGCCGAATATAGCGACATGACAATTCGCGACACGATTGCCCGCCTGCGAGATGCGGGCCTGGATTCAATCCCTGGCGGAGGCGCGGAAATTCTCGACGACGAGGTTCGCTACAAGATTGCGCGCCTGAAATGCCTGACCGACGACTGGCTGAACGTGCATCGAACCGCGCATCAATTGGGAATGCGAACGACCGCGACCATGATGTTCGGCGTTGGCGAGAATTACGAAAATCGCGTTAATCACTTCCAGCGGCTATATGAATTGCAAGAAGAAACCGGCGGATTCACCGCTTTCATTCCCTGGAGTTTTCAGCCGGCAAATACTGCGCTCGGGGGGCGGCATTGGAACGAAGCGACTTCCGTCGAGTATTTGAAGACGCTGGCGATTTCGCGTCTGTATCTTTCCAACTTCCTCAATGTTCAGTCCAGCTGGGTTACGCAGGGATTGAAAGTCTGCCAGATGGGCCTGCGTTTCGGCGGCAACGACGTTGGTTCAGTGATGCTGGAAGAGAACGTTGTGCGCGCAGCGGGAGTAAATAACTGCACGACGGAAGAAGAGCTCCGGCATATCATCCGCGACGCCGGGTTTAGACCGGTGCAGAGAGACACGCTGTATCGGACGTATTTTCTGAACTGAGCTTCACACCTCGAAGTATCGCTCAGTACTCTTCGTCACCCTGGACCGGTCAGAGTTTATCTGGAATTTGAACTTCAATATAGCCGCCCGAGGCGACCGCATTAATCGCTGCTGCAATTCTTTCCGCTTGCAATCGGACCAGCGGCCATTGTGGAGTGCTTAGCACGACAATAGCTATCTTGCGGTCGGCAAGGTTTTGCTGATATTGAATATTTTTATCGGCGGTAAGAAAGACTTCGAAGCCCGCTCGCTCTGCTTCGGCTAGCAACTCACCATTGGAAAGAGTGTCCAACCACGCTCCCTAGCTCTTGTGACGGTGTGGCCCAAAAGGTGCGGGCAATACCGCGAGGCGTTCCATGATCAAAGAGAATGAGCATCTACAGAGGAGTCGGTGGCGCTGACACGAACTGGATCTGCGTCAAGACTGCGAGCAGCAAATTCCAGTACGGCCCCGATCTGCTCCCGGGTGACGTCGAACTGCTCGATAATTTGATCCACAGTGGCGCCGGCTTCGAGGTTTTCAAATACGGCCGACACGGGCATGCGGGTATCGCGAAAGACCCATGCCCCACCTAGTCGTCCAGGCACGCTTTCAACCGCAGGGCATTGCGACCAATCCAGAGTTGCCATGTTCTTACCTCTCTCTATTTTAATCTTTTACCACGTTTTCACCAGAGAAGCGGTGCACTCTCATGAGTTTGGTTTCCGGGCCAAGCTGTTCCTTCAGGTACAATGAAAGCTTCGAAATTAGTTCAGTACGCCCAGGCGTTCGCACTTCAGCATGGAAGTTCCTTCCCAGTTTGCTGTCATTTTCGCGTCGCGCGGCATGGGACCATACATCCGCCAGCATTTTCTGGATACTACGTTCAAGGGCCTCTATCAGGTCAATGGGTTCGACCTCGCCCTGCTAATTCCCTACTTCATCATATTGACGCTGCTGGCTTCGTATGGCGCTCATCGCTATTTGCTGGTCTATCTTTATTATAAGAATAAGAAAAACCGCACTATCGAGCCCGCCAGCCGCTTTTCAGACCTGCCTCGCATAACCGTTCAGCTTCCGATCTTCAATGAACAATTCGTTATTGACAGATTGCTCGAAGCGATTTGCGGCCTGGATTATCCGGCGGGAAAACTCGACATACAGGTGCTCGACGATTCGACGGACGAAACTGTCGCGGTCGCGCGCGGCTTGGTAGCACATTATGCGGCACAGGGGCTTCCCATTTCTTATCTTCACCGGACGAATCGGGAAGGCTTCAAGGCTGGGGCACTTGCGGAAGGGATGAAGACAGCCAAAGGCGAATTTATCGCCATCTTCGATGCCGATTTTGTCCCGCCCAGAGATTTTTTGATGCGCACAATCCACCACATGACCAATCCCAAAGTCGGGATGGTGCAGACGCGTTGGACTCATATCAACCGCCATTATTCGTTGTTGACTGAAGTTGAGGCCATTTTGCTGGATGGACATTTCGTGCTGGAACATTCCGGCCGGGCTCGCAGCAGTGTTTTCTTTAATTTCAACGGGACGGCAGGATTGTGGCGGCGCGTCGCTATCGAGGAAGCCGGGGGATGGCAGCACGATACTCTCACCGAGGACACAGATCTTTCTTATCGAGCGCAGCTCAAGGGATGGAAGTTTATTTATCTTCAGGATGTGGAGTGTCCGGCGGAACTTCCGGTGGAGATGACTGCTTTCAAAACCCAGCAAGCCCGCTGGGCGAAAGGGTTGATACAAACGGCGAAGAAAGTGCTGCCTCGAGTGCTGAAGAGTGATCAACCATTTCACGTGAAATTTGAGGCGTGGTATCACCTGACGGCGAATGTCAGTTATCCGCTAATGATCATGTTGTCGGTGCTCTTGTTGCCCGCAATGATTATCCGGTTTTATCAGGGCTGGTTTCAAATGATGTACATTGACTTGCCGCTCTTCCTGGCCTCGACATTTTCGATTTCGAGTTTTTATCTGGTTTCGCAGAAAGAACTTTTTCCCAGGAAATGGCCGCGAGCGCTGCTCTATATCCCTTTTCTGATGGCTCTAGGAATTGGACTGACCGTGACCAACGCGCGGGCAGTCCTGGAGGCGCTGATAGGCAGGGAGACCGCGTTCGCCCGGACCCCCAAGTACAATGTGGAGTCGAAGAAAGATAGAGTTCGTTCAAATGCCTATCGGCGGCGGCTGGGGTGGGTTCCGTGGGTGGAGTTGTTGATAGGGACTTACTTTGCGATGACGGTTTATTATGCAGTGGACAATGAGAATTACATCACTGTGCCCTTTCTGGTTCTATTCGTGGTGGGATATTGGTACACCGGCTTAATGTCGCTGCTGCAAGGTCGTTTCGCAGGATTGTCGCTCGCTGGCGAGAGAGAGACGAAGCCGTTCCCGGTAGGGGTTTGAGTTAGGCATGGACACCTGTCCCTACGTGTGATCGGAGACTTTTCAAGAACATTTGCCTATGAAAAAGCTTGCAGTTCTTAGTTCTCTGTTGATTACGCTTTCCATTGGGACTGGGATGACCTTCTCCCTTGAGCGCCAGCCGAATTCCGACTACCGGGCCAGAAGGCAAGCCCTGGCGGATAAAACCAAGGGTGGCTACGTACTTCTCTTTGCCCCGCCGGAAGCAGAGGGCCCAAACGATCTCTATGGCTATCGTCCCGACGACAACTTTTTTTATCTGACGGGATGGACCGAACCCGGTGCCGCTCTGCTGATCTCAGGGGCCGCTGAGGCGCAGGCTGGCTCGCCGGCGCGCTCATACACCGAGATCCTCTTTCTTCCTAATCGCAATCCTTCTCAGGAACAATGGACTGGACCGAAACTTGGCTCTGACAATCCGGATGCGCCGCGAATCTCTGGGTTCGATCATGTTGAGGCGCTTGATAATTTGCGGAACGAATTGCTGCATCTGCTTGGGCAGAGAGCGACTGTCTACACCGATGTACCCGGGTACGGAGAAACATCAAATTCCAGAGCTCCGCTCGAGTGGTTGAAGCAGGCCAATGCATTTCCGGTGGGCATCTCATTTCAGGATGTTCGGCCAATGCTCTCTTCCCTGCGAACCTTTAAAGACGCCGGCGAAATTGAACTCATCCGCAAAGCGACGAATGCGTCCATCGCCGCGCAATTGTCAGCGATGCACGCAATGAAACCTGGCATCAGCGAACGTGAAATTTCAGCATTGGTGCAATATGAGTGGGGAAAACGCGGATGTGAGCGTCCCGCGTACGCCCCGATTGTGGGAGCGGGAGCGAATTCCACGGTGCTGCACTATTCTGACGATTCTGGGCCGATCAATGGCGGAGACGTTGTGGTGATTGACGCAGCCGGCGAGTATTCCATGTACGCGTCCGACATTACCCGAACGCTGCCAGCCTCAGGGACATTCACTCCGCGGCAACGCGAGATTTATAACATCGTGCTGGGTGCGCAACAGGCTGCGATCGCTGCGTTTCAGTCCGGCAAATCCACGCTGCGGCGGGACACTCCGGATTCACTTCATAAAATCGCCTTTGATTACATTAATTCTCACGGTAAAGACCTGCACGGCAACTCGCTCGGCAAGTATTTTGTCCACGGACTGAGCCACTATGTAGGGCTGAATGTGCACGATCCTGGAGACTACAAAGCGAGGCTCGGTCCCGGAGCGGTCTTCACTATTGAGCCGGGAATTTATATCCCGGAAGAAAAGCTGGGCGTTCGCATCGAAGACATTTTCTATGTTGACCCCAGTGGCAAGCTTATCAATCTCACCGAATCGCTGCCGCACACAGCCGAGGACGTTGAACGAACCATGGCAGGAAAATAGTTTTATAACTTGCGATTGAGTCGGATGAGTCGACGGTTTTGATATGCTAGGACATCGTGCGGATGATGTGGTGGTTTTTGATCCTGGGCTGCGGCATAGCGGCAATGGCCTGGGCAGGCGTATCTCTTTACCTACGAGTACGCCGCCACATGAAAGGTCCAAAAGGAACTTTGCAGACTGCTTCCGGAGAAATTGAAATCGAACATGAAGACTGATTAGCGCATGGAGATCATATGACAAAAACAGCGACGCAGACTCTTGAGCGAAATGGTCGGCCCCTCGATCTGGCGCAACAGGGCACCATTATTATCGGGGCAAGTTTGCTCGTCGCAGTCTGCGCGCGAGTCACTTTGCCACTGCCGTTCACTCCGGTTCCACTGACTTTGCAAAATTTTGGAGTGCTTCTGGTCGGACTCATGCTGGGCAGCCGTCGCGGCTTTGCTGCTTTACTTCTTTATTTGGCTGAAGGCGCTGCGGGACTCCCCGTATTCAGCATCGGAGGCCTGGGAGGTATCGCGCAGTTGCTCGGTCCCACCGGCGGATACTTGTTTGCTTATCCACTTGCAGCGGGCATAGCGGGGCTGATTATGGAGCGCGGCGCTAGAACCTTCGCACGAGCGGCCGTAGGCAGCATATTGGGAGACGTCGTCCTGTTCGCCGGGGGCATTACGTGGTTGACTGTGTACACACATTCTTTCGCTCAAGCAATTCGATTTGGCCTTTACTGGTTTATTTTTGCTGAAGTGATCAAAGTGATGTGCGCTTCCGCGATCGCAAGTGGCTGGCAGCGCTTCTCAAAACAACACTGATTTTTCCACGCATCCTAAATTCCTACACCTGCCCCGCCGGGGACGTTAAAGGATTTGCAATGTCCAGCAGTACTGCCGCTGAAACTCGTGAGATTACCGTCGCCCACAGCCCCGACTCCGATGATGCATTTATGTTCTACGGGCTCGCGACCAATAAAGTCCGTGTGCCCGGCCTGCGATTCACCCACACCCTCTGTGACATCGAGACCCTGAATCAGAACGCACGGCAAGGAGAAGGCGTCCATGACGTGACTGCGATTTCATTTCACGCTTATCCCTACATTCAAGATCACTATGCATTGCTTCCGAGCGGGGGCAGCGTCGGGGATGGGTATGGTCCCATGATCGTAGCTAACAAGACCTACACTCAGAGCGAGATTAAGCAAAAGAAAATCGCCGTGCCAGGCACTTTGACGACAGCTTATCTCGTGCTCAGGCTTTTTGCTCCGGGCATTGATACGGATGTGGTTCCGTTCGATCAGATTATTCCTGAGGTACTGGAAGGAAAGCACGAAGCTGGGCTGATCATTCATGAAGGTCAATTGACATACGGCAAGGCAGGGTTACACCGCATTGTTGATCTGGGCAAGTGGTGGCACAGCGTAACCGGGCTGCCTCTGCCGCTGGGGGGAAATGCCATTCGACGCAGCCTGGGACCCGAACTGATGGCGAGTGTCTCGAATGCGCTGCGGGAGAGCATCCAATATGCTCTCGATCACCGTGAAGAGGCGCTGGCGTATGCCATGCAGTTCGCCCGCGATCTCGATACACAACTCGCCGACAAGTTTGTGGGGATGTACGTAAATGAACGCACGCTGGATTATGGCGCCGACGGGCGGGAAGCAGTCCGGCGCCTGCTGGATATGGGTCATACGGCAGGAATAATTCCGACCGCGGCGAGAGTGGATTTTGTCGGGTAATGCTCGTGGACTAATAGCTTCACTGACACCGGCGTAGCGCGGTACAATCCGTCCGCATGGTCACCTGCTCCGGCTGCGGGGCCGTATCTTCCGAAAACGTCCGCTTTTGTTCTTCATGCGGGCGTGGCTTACCCGTCCTCGACACCCCGACTCTGGATAACACCAACGATCTGCGGGGGACAGTTCCCGCAAGTTCGCGTCCGTCGCAAAACGGTGGCTTCGCTCCTGGCACTGTGCTCGCAGAACGGTATCGGATAGTGGCTCTGCTAGGGCGCGGTGGCATGGGCGAAGTCTACCGTGCTGAGGATCTCAAACTTGGGAATGTTGTAGCGCTCAAATTTCTTCCCGCCTCCCTCCAGAGCGACACCGCGGCTCTCGCTGGATTTCATGCCGAAGTGCGTAACGCACGCCAGGTTTCGCACCCGAATGTCTGTCGCGTTTACGACATTGGAGAAGTGGACGGCAAGCACTTTCTCACCATGGAGTACATAGACGGTGAGGATCTTGCGTCGTTGTTGCGTCGAATCGGCCGCCTGCCCGCCGACAAGGCGTTGGAAACCGCGCATCAGATCTGCGCCGGCCTCGCGGCAGCGCATGACTGCGGATTGCTGCATCGTGATCTGAAGCCCGCCAACATCATGCTCGATGGACGAGGCCGGGTGCGCATCACGGACTTCGGGCTAGCCCTAAGTAACGAAGACGCAACGGGCAGGAGCGAGACTGCGGGTACGCCCGCCTACATGGCTCCCGAGCAGATCGGAAAAGGCGAGGCCAGTGTTCGCAGCGATATTTACTCGCTGGGACTGGTCTTTTACGAGCTGTTCACTGGACGCCTTCCATATCAGGCCACCACTCCCATTGAATGGCGGCGAGCGCATCTGGAGTCGTCTCCCAGGACGCCGTCGTCGGTGGTCAAGGATCTTGATCCGGTTGTGGAAACCGCGATCATGCGTTGTCTGCAAAAAGATCCTGCGCTGCGGCCTTCTTCGGTGCGGCAGGTGGCGGCGGCGTTTCCGGGAGGCGATCCGCTGGCCGCAGCGCTTGCCGCAGGTGAAACGCCGTCGCCCGAGATGGTCGCGGCTTCGGGGGAGACCGAAGGCCTGCGTCCCGCAGTGGCTTGGTCCGTGCTGGCAGCGGTCATTGTGTCAGTAACAGTTGCCATTCTGTTGAGCGCACAAACCAAGCTTTACCGGCGCGTTCCACTCGAGAAACCTCCCGAGGCGCTTGCCGAACGAGCGCGGGATATTTTGCAAGACGTCGGCTACTCCGAGCCGCCGGTTGACACGGCCATGGGGTTTTACCAAGGAACCCGCTTCCTGAGTTACGTTGCAGCCCACGACAAGTCTAAGACGCGCTGGGATAACCTCGAGAATGGCGCGTTCGTTTTTTGGTACCGCGGTTGTCCGATACCCATGCCGGCTTTGCGGGCGTTCTTCTTCTCGGATGCACCCATTTATGGAGCCGTGTGGGTGGACGACCCACCGGTGGCAGTGTCGGGGTGTAGCCTGGTCAGACTTACACCGCGTGGTCATCTTATTCAGCTCATCGAAGCTCCTCCGCAGATTGAGAAGGCGGAAGCCGGAGTGTCACCGCTAACCTGGGTGCCGCTATTTTCTGCTGCGGGGCTTGATCAGTCTAAGTGGGTACCAGCGCAGCCGACATGGACTCCACCAGTTGATAGCGATGCGCGAGCGGCATGGACGGGATCGCTGGCTGAGCGTCCTGACATTCCAATGCGAATTGAGGCAGCGGCTTATCGGGGCAAGCCCGTTTACTTCGAACTAATTGGTCCCTGGACTCTGGCTGAGCGCGTGAATCCCCATCCGGTAAGCGCTGCGGACTGGGTATTTCTCGTGATCTTCATGGTTTTGTTTCTTACGGTATTGGTGGTCGGCGCTCTACTCGCTCGACGGAACTTGCGACTGGGGCGCGGCGATAGGCGCGGGGCATATCGTACGGCGGGTTTTGTTTTTGCAGCGTGGACGGTGGCCTGGTTTTTTGGCGCCCATCACGTCGCGGAGGTCGCGGAATTCCCAATTTTCATGGAGTTTTTGGTGTGGGGCGGTGGCTTTTTCTGCTTTACTTGGCTCCTCTACATCGCGTTGGAGCCGTATGTGCGCCGCCGCTGGCCCACGACCCTGGTCTCCTGGAGCCGCCTGCTGATGGGAGGTATTCGAGACCCCTTAGTGGGACGCGATGTGCTTGCTGGTTGTGTTTCGGGATCGTTTTTGGCCGCCATTACAAGACTATTGTGGTTCGTTCCTTCCTGGCTTGGCCATCCTCCAGCACAACCAATCGGCGGGCCAGAGTGGCAGTTTTTAGGCGCTCGTACAGCCATTGCTGCGACCGCGAGCTCCTTGATGGGCGCGCCTGTTTTCTGGCTTGCGGTTTTGTTTGTCTTGTTCCTTCTCCGGACGTTACTGCGCAAACAGTGGGTGGCCACAGTTGTATTCGTCCTTTTCTTAGGCATCTTTGTTGCGGCGGGCAGCCAGTTTGAGCCTGTTCCGTCTCTGGGCGGGTTGATTTTTGCATGCGTAGCGGCGTTTCTCCTGACTCGGTTCGGCTTACTTACAGTAATTACCAATTTTATTTTCTACAGTGTTCTGGAGGGCTTTCCTCTGACGACCCAAGGGTCCGCCTGGTACGCGGGTATTGGCCTCAGCGGAATTTTATTAATGGCCGCGATCGCGTTTTATAGCTTCTACACATCGCTGGGAGGGCGGCCACTCTTCGGAGGTGTAGTGCTCGAGGATTGAGCTAGCGTTGAGAGTTTTTTTCGTCCGGATGTTCAGATTCGTTTGCTGAGGTGGTGGTGCCAGTGTCTTTCTGCTTGAGCTTGTCTAACGCTTTTTGTGCTTCCGCGGCGTAGGGTCCGTGCGGCAGAATCTTCAAATAACTCTGATAGTGCGCCATTGCCTCCCGGAAATCGTTTGTTTTCTCAAACGCCTGTCCCAAACGGAAGTTGGCATCGGCGTCATTGTCCTTCCACAGCAATGCATCCTGATACCGGGCGATAGCGGCGCGATAATTCTTGCGCTTGAAGTAGAAATCGCCAACCTCGACGTCCTTGGCGGCTTTGTGAGGATCCCACGGGTGAAATGACGGCGAGTCCGCTGATGCGTCCCCAACATCGGGACCGGATGTATCGCTGAAAGGATGGTCCTTGGCGTCGTCTTTGGGGGGGCTGAGATCAATTTTCGTGTCGCGACTGGAGCTCTCTTCGGCCTCTTTGTCGCGGTCGTAACGGGGCGGGGCCTGGTTCTGTCCGGGGGCCTTGTCTGGATGGGGAACTTCTTCAATCTGGGCGGCGGAGCGCGTGGGAAGAAATGCCACCGCAACCAGCAGCGCTAGAAGCATCGGCAATACTCTTCGCATCATGCTTACATTTTACAGCGACTCGGGCCGAGTGATAGTCAAGATGTTGAGCAGAGACGCAGCTTGCCTCGCGTTTGCTGTGGACCATCTCTCAACCCCATCACTTCATTCCATCCAAAATTGAACCGACAATCCCCCCAACGACCCCTCCTTGGGCAGATTCCCTTGACGGGGATGGCATATATTCCATCAGCTGATGCGCCAGCTTTGAGATCGGCAGCGTTTGCAGCCAAATTTTTCCCGGCCCGGTTAACGCTGCCAGGAATATTCCATCGCCGCCGAAGATTATGTTCTTTATGCCCGGAATCCTCGTGATTTGAAAAGAAACATTCGCTTCAAACGCGCCGACGTGCCCCGGATGAACTCTTAGCGTTTCGCCAGGTCGAAGCTCTTTCAATATCACCTCACCTGATAGCTCTAACCACGCCGTACCCTGTCCGCTGATCTTCTGGAGAAGAAATCCATCACCACCGAAGACCCCTGCACCCAGGGACTGCTGGAAGCCAACGCCGACCTGGATCTGGGGCGTCGCGCAAAGGAAGCCGTGGCGATGCACCATGTGCTCATGTCCGGGACCGATCTCAATCGGGAGAATGTGACCGGGTACCTTCGTAGCGAAGGCTATTTGACCGGTGGCACCCGTCGCGCGATATTCGGTCATGAAAAGCGTTCCGCCGCCGGCCACTCTTCGGAGCACTCCGAAAATTCCCCCGCCCCCGCCGAGTTGGGTATGGGTCAAGAGCTCGATGGAGCTGCTCATCCATGAGAGTTCTCCCGCTTCGGAGATGATTGACTCGTTGGGTTCCAGGACGAACTCGAGGACTGGCATGGTCGTGCCAAGGATGCGACTCTGCATGACGAACTCCTTTGTGTTTTGGTCGGAAACCAGACGGAGTGAGTATATAAGGCAGTAAAAAATGGCCGCTCCAAGGGGGAGTGGAGCGGCCAGTGTTGGCGAAATCCTCCGGAGAGGAGGAAAAATATCTTACATGGACGGCGGCGCTGCCTGATTAGTCGCGGATGGCTGCGGTGCCGGAGTTCCGCCCTCCGCTGTGTTACTCATGAGATGGACATCAACCCGGCGATTGGCTGCGCGTCCTTCGCGAGTCTTGTTAGTCTCAACCGGCTTGTCTTTGCCGAGACCGATCAGATAAATCTTGTGAGCGGGTATGCCGTGTTCAGAAGCTAGATACTGAATGACAGCATCAGCCCGGCGCTGGCTCAGTTCGTAGTTATAGTCTGCGCTTCCGACCGAGTCAGTTGCGCCTTCCACTGTGAGAATGTAGCCCTTAGTGTTAGGGACGGCTTCAGCCATCTTGTCCAGATCCTCTTTGGCCTCTTTCGTCAAATTGTCACGGTTAAAACCAAAATGAACTGATGCGGTGCTGACCTCCCGATAATTGTCGAGGTTCGCTACGGTGTTTTGCAGTACATTCACGCGGTTTACAGCATTGTCAGCCTGCGTTTGAGCATCAGTCGCTTGTTGTCCGGCAGCCTGAGCTTTCTGGTCAACCTCCGCTGCCTTGGCCTGTACCTGTTGAATCCCGGCCTGTGCTCGCGCGTCCATGTCTTTAATATCTTTGGTATTTTTGGCAGTCATGTCGTCGAGTTCATTGGTCTTGTTGATCAACGGAGTGGTCTGGTTGCGAACATAATTCTTGCTCGAACAACCTACCGTCGCTGCCATGGTAGCCGCCAACAAAATTGCTAACGAAGTGCGATTCATCTTTGAGGGCTCCTTCCTCTGGGTCTTACAAAACCTTTTGCACAGAATCTTCGATGCTTGCAATAGCCGCTGGGTTCTATTCCCTACGTCAGTATTGTACTGTGCACGACCGATGCCAACTGTGAAAATAGCCAAGACGGCACCTAATTAACAGATATTGAACTAGTTACTGGTGCGCAAACTTTGTAAATCCGTAGAGCGCATCAAGGTTGAAGGGAAAATTTTATACGGTTCCTCACCTTTGAATCACCATCCACTCTGGCTAGCTCTAATAAAATAGTTAGGACAAATGGATTTCCCTGCCAAAATTCGCTCCCTGCCGACTTCGGCTGGAGTGTACCTGTACAAGAATGCGGAAGGCGACGTCATTTACGTTGGCAAGGCCGGGAATCTACGAAATCGCGTCAGTTCTTACTTCCACCAAAGCCGTGTGCAGGACGCCAAAACCGACACCCTGGTGCGTGAAGCGGTTGACGTTGACTACATCGTCGTCGCCAATGTCAAAGAGGCGCTGGCTCTCGAAAATCACCTCATCAAACAGAAGAAACCGCGTTTCAACATCCTGCTGCGAGATGACAAGACCTATCCCTATGTGAAACTGACCTTGGCGGAACGCTTTCCGCGCGTTTATGTGACCCGTCGTCTTCTCAAAGATGGAGCGGCTTACTACGGCCCCTACTTTCCAACAAGTCTTGCGTACCGCCTAGTGGATTTGATTCATCGGCATTTTCTGATTCCATCCTGCAAAGTGGATCTGGGACACTTCCATCCACGGGCTTGCCTTCAGTACTACATTGGGCGATGCCTCGGCCCCTGTGTCGAGGGACTGGGCACACCGGAGGCTTATCAGGAGGCAGTACGGGATGTGAAGCTATTTCTGGAAGGCCGGCCTACTGATCTTTCTCGATCTCTGCGGGAGCGGATGGAGAAATCGGCTCAAGCCCAGGAATTTGAACGTGCGGCAAAATATCGCGACTTGATTTCGACGGTCGAGCAGTTTCAAGAGAAGCAGCGAATCGCGACGATCGAAGGCGACGATGCCGACGTTTTCGGTTATCACTACGAAAATGGAATGTTGGCTGTGAATCTGTTTCACATGCGCGGAGGGCGCGTGCTTGATCGCAGAGAGTTTTTCTGGGAAGACTTGCCGGAATTGAATACCGCCGATGGAGAGACGGCCGTCCCTGCCCATCAGGCCGAGCAAAGTTCGGCCAATACAGATTCATTTAATCCCGGCGAATTCTTCTCCGCCCTGCTCAAGCAGCTTTACATCGGACAGCCTTACGTTCCGCAGAACATTTATCTTCCCGTGGATTTTGAAGACCGTGTCACGCTCGAAGAAGTTTTATCGGAGCAAATAACCAGGGACAGCTCCCGGGCGGCGCGCGTCCATCTTCTGGTTCCGCAACGTGGAGACAAACGATCTCTTCTCGATTTGTCGGCAAACAACGCCAAGCAGTCTTACGATCAGCGCTTCCGCATCATGAAGCCAAACACCAGAGCCATTCAAGAGGCTTTGCAGGATGCGCTGGGAGTTCCCGAACTTCCCGAAAGAATTGAGTGTTTCGACATCTCGCACATTCAGGGCGCGGAAACCGTGGCGTCCATGGTCGTCTGGGAAGATGGCCGGATGAAAAAGTCGGATTACCGCAAGTTCATCATTCGGAGCGTCGAAGGCGTGGATGACTTTGCCTCCATGCGCGAAGTCGTAACCCGGCGCTATAAGCGCATTCATGACGAAAAGAAAAAGATGCCAAGCCTCATCTTGATTGATGGAGGATTGGGTCAGCTACACGCCGCCGCAGAAGCTTTGGGATCGCTGCAAATCATTAATCAGCCGCTCGCCGCCATCGCGAAACGTGAGGAGATCATTTATGTCTATGGACAAGAAGACGAGCCGGTAGTTCTCGATCATCATTCGCCCATGCTTCATCTGATTCAGCTGATTCGCGATGAGGCGCATCGCTTTGCGGTTACTTTCCATCGCAAGCGGCGACAGATGCGCGATCGCGCAACTGAATTACGCGAAATTCCCGGCGTGGGGATGAGGACCACTCGACGCTTATTGGAACACTTCGGGAGCGTGCAGGCCGTAAAACAGGCCGACGTCTCCGCGTTATCGGCAGTGGTAACGCGCAGCCAGGCGGAGGCGATTCTAGGTCATTTTCAAAAATAGGATCATTCTGCTGGTTTCACCGATGGAGCAATGGCGTTTCTAAGAAGCGTACCCTTCTGTCCGGACAAATCTGATTCCTTTAGGATTCTTTGAACCACAGCCGCCGGCAGTGACGTGGCCAGATCTATCGCAACCGCAATCGGCGTGTTTTCGTTTCGCACCAAAGCAATGACGATATCCGTGCGGAGTTTCCATTTCGGATCATTGCAAAGTGCATTAATGAGTTGCGGGCTTGCGCTCTGACGCGAGAGCTCCTTAATAACGGCAGTTTCAGTAACTCTGCCATTCTGAAGCGCTGCGTCAATCACTCGAGGTTCCGAATCGCGCAATAAAGCACCAGCCACTCTCCCCGAAGCGCGACGAGCCAAAGAAAGTTTCTCTCCCAATGAAAGTTTTTCCAGGCGATTGATCAGGCTTTCTTCAGCCGCTACTTTTACGTCGGCGGCGATGGTTGCCATGAGAGCCACGCGCATCAGATCAAACGTGAACAGGTGACGAAGCAGAGGCAGCAGTACGTGTCGCGGCGTTTTCGGATGCGAAATCAAAGCCAGCTTAACTTTCCGACTCTTCATTAAGTTGATGTTTTTGCTAATCTTCTCCAGAGCTTCGCGCTCCAGTTCGGGCCGCTTCAATAACGATAGTGCGAGATCCTCTGTTAATTCCTGCTCGGCAATGACCGTTGTGACAGACTCGCCCGCGTACATTTCTTCGCCGGGTCTCGCAGAACCACTATCGCCATTTCGGATCAGTTTTCGCTCCACATTAAAACTCCACATTGTCATTCCGAACAGCTTTAGCTGGGAGGGATCTGCTGTTACGGAGATATACGGTGCCCTGAATTTCGGGCTAAGGCTAGCGCGCCTAGAACGGGATTGACTATCTTTTGCCTTATTAGCAGGCGGGAACCATCGCGCCGCAATTCATTGCAGAAAACTTCTCGAACCAATGTCGAGTTACCAAACACACCACCGGACATGGCTACTGGAATCTCCTCAGCACGTAAAAAGAGCCTGTCCATAATGACTTTAGCGAGAGCAGCCAACTCTATTCCCGCAAGTCGCAAGATGCCAGCGACTAGTTCGTCGCCGGAATCCGCCGCCGTCAATACCGCCGGAAACAACGCCGCAAAAACCGGGGTTGCGTTCGCAGCCAACACGAGTTCATCGCGAGTTTCAACATTCCAGGCCTTCATAATCTTGGGCAACAGTGGGTCTTTCGCGGCGGGATTCTTGTCAGCTTCGCGCAATGCGGCCGCGACGGCACTGCGTCCAATCCAATATCCGGACCCTTCATCAGAAACAGCAGACCCCCAGCCTCCGGCCCTGGCCGTCTCTGCCTTCGCATTGCGTCCATAGGCAACGGATCCAGTCCCCGCAATCACGACTATCCCCGGCCCTGCGCCGAAGGCTGCGTGTAAAGCAATGACCATGTCGCCGACAATTTCAATATCACCCGAAACTGTCTTGGCCAATATTTTGCGGATGATGTCCGCCACTTCTAGTCGAGCGGCGCCGGCGACCCCGACGCAGGTACGAGATACTTGGGCTAGATCAATTTTTGCGGAGCTGCAGGCCTGTTGGATCGCAGTAACCAGAGAGGTCTGCGCCTGCACTTCGCCAGCACGCAAAACATTACTGGCCCCGCCCGTTCCCGCGCCTAACACCGATTTCTCGTCTCCGATCAGGCACGACGTCTTGCTTCCCCCACCGTCAATTCCGAGAAAGAATGCCATCAGTTTAGTTCTATCATTGATGGAGCGTGACTTTCAGCCGGACCGAATCTTGATGTTCCACGTTTACGGTCCGACTGAGGTTGCGGGAAAAATTGCCGACGGTGCTGTCGCTTTAAAAGGTCGGTGCCCCCGGCCCCGCCGATAATAAATCCAGTGCACTGATGGCGCGGCTGAGACAGGCTACGGAAAAACTCATTCTAACTGGGAAGGGCCCGACTTTCAGTCGGGCCGATTACTGATTTTGCAAGCATTTACCGCCCGACTGAAAGTCGGGCCCTTCCCTTTTTCCCGCATTCTCTTCATTTTTCCGCAACCTCTGAAAGCCGCGTTCCTTCAAAGCTGCGATCTAATTCTTAAGCCCGAACCACCTACATCCCGTTGCCGAACTACTTACTATAGTGCACCGTTTTTGTTGCAAATTTAACATTCCTGAAACATTTGGCCCACTATTATGTGTATTGGAGGCAAACTCAATTGGCGACGCCGCGACCATCCCAGTTCGCTTTGCCGCTGCAAGTTGCCGCAGTTTGCTACCGCGTGGGTGAAAACGGCGTGGAGTTTCTGCTTGTCAAGACTCGTGGCGGCACCAAGTGGACTTTTCCCAAAGGCGATCCCGATCGTTCTCTGACGCATAGTCAGGCCGCCGAGCGAGAGGCGTGGGAGGAAGCCGGAGTTCACGGAGCGATCGAGCCGAAGCATTTCCATTTATATCTGCATTCAAAAGGAGTTTTCTGGAAGCCGTCGGGAATCCGCGAATACGTAGTCAAGGCGTTTTTGCTTGAAGTGGACGGAGTTGGCGATTCGCACGAACATGACCGGAATCCAACCTGGTTTTCGGCTTACGAAGCGAGAAATATTCTTGCTGAAGGCCGCGAAGTAAAATACGCAAAAGAGATTCAGGCCGTGGCGGACCGGGCACTTGAGCAAATAGGATTACTTGAGATGACGGCGGCGCGAAAGACGTAAGGGTTCTTACCCCTTAAGGTCTGATATCCGCGTCAGTTGCGCTCAGGGTGCTGTCTGAGATTCGCGGTGAGGCTAAAACGGCAGGTCGTCCTGATCGGATTCATCCTCGGCTCTCAAGGCTGGCTTGAACGTCACGTTTTTTCGAGCTTCCTCTGATGGGTAGTCAACTCCCTTCCCGGCTAGGAGTTCCGCGACAGTGAGCAGTTGCATTCGAGGGTGGTGCTTGCCGGACGGAGCCTGATAAAAACCCGCGGATGCCGCTTCGGATCGCATTAACTGTGTCGGTTGGTCCATGCTTACTAACACTCCAATATCCGCTTGTTCTCTTTCTATGACACCGCGAAGATCGCGCACGTAAGTCGCGTGCATGGCCCCGGCCTTGACTGAGAATATGATCTGTTTCGTCTTTTTCGGTTCATCGTGGAAATAGAGACGTCCGTCTATGCCTTTGTCGGCGCCCTTTTTCCCCTCAGTTGGGCGCGCCCCGACTAGTCCGAGGGACCACCACTGGAATTGATATGGATCTTGTTTTGCAAGCGCTTCTGCGTCGGGTACTGTAGTGGGCTCGCCTATGACACTGTACTCGACCTTCTCGTCAAATCTGGACTTGAATCTTTCCTTGATGACGACAATAGCCGCTTGCGTGATATCAATACCAATCCATTTCCTTTTGAGGCGCTGTGCCACCGCAATCGTTGTGCCACAGCCGCAGAAGCTATCAAGCACTGTGTCCCCTTCGTCGCTGCTGGCTCGAATAATTCGCTCCAGGATGCCTTCTGGCTTTTGCGTTTGGTAGCCAAGCCGTTCCTGATCTTGCGGCGATAACCAGCGCACGTCGTCATCAATTCCTTTATCCGTACCGAAGACGGTGCCCTCCGTGTATGGCTGAAATGCCCAAATATCGGGTGCGTTTTGCCCGTCTGAGGGCTGCAACCGGTGCTCATACATGGGCCAAGCATCGCCTGGAGTAATCGTAATGAAACCCAGTTCGAGAAGGCGATCGAGCTTTTGATGCTGCGTAAGCTGAGACATATCCTCGCCGCTGTCTTCGACGATCACACCTGGAATGGCCCAATGTCGCCCCTTTGCGCTCGGATCGATGCCACGCCAGGGCTTCCCGGACTCACCCCCGCGCAAACCAGATCCAGTTAGTACATTTCCGTAGTAGGCTGTCTTCCATCCTTTTTCGTCTTTAGCGAAATACTGCTCTACATGCTGTCGCATGTATGGCTTCCTCGGAAAGTTCCACTTGTATTCGCTGTTCTTCGTGTACAACAAAATACTGTCGTGAATCGGCGCGTAGCGGCGGCTCTTGCCATGGGTTGCTGTTCTACGCCAGATAATTTCACTACGGAAGGCGACAGGTCCAAACACCGCATCCATGAGCATTTTGAGGTAGTGGCTGGCCGTAGGATCGCAATGAAGGTAAATGCTGCCTGTTGGCTTCAATACACGGCGCAATTCGACTAGTCGCGGAGCCATCATTGCCAGATATGCCAACATGTCGTTATCGCCCAAAAACTTTCGGAAAGCTTGCAGCGCATCTGAGACCTTCCCCCCTTGCTCCACGACTTCTTGATAGGCTGAAGCGGAAGCAATATCCCACCGCCAAGTATCCCCAAAGGCCTTTATCTGAGCAGCAGAGCGAGATCCATCTTGCTCCGCAAAGAGTACGTTGTAGTCCTGATTGCTCTTGAATGGTGGATCGAGATAAGTAAGATCTATGCTCTCAGTCGCGACGTAGCGACGCAGGATGTCAATGTTGTCGCCATAGTAAAGTTTATTCATGCGGGCAGTAACGTTGTGAATAGGGTCACGCCGGTTTCAAGCAGCAGCTTCTCTATTGAGCCGGGTTCAACGTTGTTCGATACCATGCAACACAATACGGCGGGCTAATGCCGAAATCAAGCCATAGAGGTTTCTGGGCGCACTTTTCAAAAAGTATCTCCTCCCCCGAGCATCTGGTTCCCAACCAGAGTTTCTCATGAGACGATTGAATCAGCCTCATGATTCAATTCACCAATGCCGGAAAGCGGTTCGGTCACAAGCTCCTTTTTGAAGGGGCCGACTGGATGATTACGCCTCGCGATCGCGTGGGATTGGTGGGTGCGAACGGCACCGGTAAATCCACGTTGATGAAGGTTCTCGCCGGCCTCGAAACCCTCGATTACGGCTCGGTCAGCTTCGCCAAAGGAATCAGCGCGGGATACCTTCCGCAGGACGGGCTCACTCTGTCCGGCCAAACTGTCTTCGCCGAGTGTATGTCGGTCTTCTCCGATCTCCGGGCGATGGAGCAGGAAATGGAAGACCTAACCGGACGCATGCCGGATTTAGACCACACCTCCGCTGAATATGCGCAAGTTGCGGACCGCTATCACAAGATTGAACACGAATTTCAAACACGCGACGGATATGCGATTGACGCCAAGGTAGGAACGGTCCTCACGGGTTTGGGTTTCCGGAAAGAAGACTGGGACCGCCAAACCGATGAATTTTCCGGCGGATGGCAAATGCGTCTTGCGCTTGCCAAACTTCTGCTGCAACAGCCTAATCTGCTGTTACTCGATGAACCCACCAACCATCTCGATCTTGAAGCGCGGAACTGGCTGGAAGAATATTTGACGCATTATCCCAACGCCTTCATCCTGATTTCGCACGACCGCTATTTTCTGGATGTTACGGTCAACAAGATTGCTGAAATATGGAACAAGCGCATTCATCTCTACAGCGGCAATTACGAGAAATATTTAAATCAGAAATCGCAGCGGCTCGAGCAACTTCAAGCAGGCTATCGCAATCAGCGGGAGAGAATCGAACAGCTGGAAGTCTTTATCAACCGGTTCCGTTATACGGCCACCAAGGCGAAACAGGTGCAGAGCCGCATAAAGGAACTGGAAAGGATGGAGCGGATTGAACTTCCGGAAGAAGAAAAGACGATTCATTTCTCTTTTCCGCAGCCGAAGCCTAGTGGCAGGATTGTGGTCGAATTTGAAAACGTCGCAAAGTCCTACGGCCAGAAAGAAGTTTTTCGCGATGTAAGCTTCATGATCGAGCGCGGAGATCGAATCGCGCTGGTTGGCGTCAATGGCGCAGGCAAGTCAACTCTGATCAAACTACTGGCCAACGTGGAACCGTTGAGCAGCGGCGAGTATCGGCAAGGGCACAACGTCCAAGCTGATTATTTCGCGCAAGATCAGTACAAGGAATTGGATCAGGACGCCCGCGTTCTCGACGATCTGGGCGAAATCTCTCCCCGCTCAACCGAAACCGAACTGCGAAGCTTACTGGGATGTTTCTTGTTCTCTGCTGATGACGTCTTCAAGCGCATTGGAGTGCTGTCTGGTGGAGAGCGCAACCGCTATGCATTACTGCGCATGTTGCTTCATCCGGCTAATTTTCTATTGTTGGATGAGCCCACCAATCACCTCGACATGCGCGCCAAAGATGTCCTGCTCGAGTCGCTCTCGAAGTACACCGGCACCGTCCTTTTTGTTTCCCATGATCGATATTTCATTGACAAGCTGGCCACCAGAATTTTTGAAGTCGGCGAAGGGCGAGTGGAGGTGTATCCCGGAAATTACGAGGATTACCTGTGGCGAAAGCAAGGCGGGGCTGCTGCGCTGGAACAATCCGTCGCCGCATCAGCAAAGCCGTACAACAGCCAAATTCATTCCTCCGACAAATGGCCATGACAAAGAAGCCACCGCGCAGGATCGCGCAATGACAATCAGAAACGACTGAATCCGATTAAGCGCAAGCAGATCGAGGAGAGGATTCGGGAATTGGAGAGTGAGATATCGCTTTTGGAAAGCTCCATTGAAGCCTGTGAAATTGGCCTGCAAACTTTCGTTAGCGCCAATGAAACCGAGCGCCAAAGCCGCGAACTGACTGACAGCCGGAAACGCCTAAAGGCTTGTCTCGCGGAATGGGAAGAACTTAGCCAGACACTACAAGCCTGAAGGCATGCGGCCGCAAGAATGCTCGACCGTGCAACCGCGGCTGTCCCTCACGCATAGGTGGTCCCAAGTCCGAGCACTTCCGTAACGCTGCATTTCCCGAGGCCTCGTGCGATATTCAGGTTGGCCCCTTGGCCACAATCCACAGAACCCTCGCCATACGGCGGAATGAATATCCAGCCGTAATGTGAACAGGAAGGTCGTACTCGAATGCTGCAATCTTCGGACAACATACAAAGATTTTCGCCAAACACATACGTTCCTCCAAAGACGGTTACCACGACGGCCGAGCAAGCCACGATCGGGCGATCCCTGGTCATTAAGGGAGAGGTCAAGGGCGAGGAATCCATCTATATCGACGGCCAGATCGAGGGTACGATCAACTTCGGCGAACACCGCGTCACCATAGGGCGCAATGGTAAAGTGGTCGCGAATATCTCGGCTCGCGAAGTGGTCATCATGGGATCAGTAAAAGGAAACATTCAGTGCACCGACCGGGTGGATATTCGCGCGGAAGGCTGCTTAACCGGAGATGTTGTGACCCAACGAATCAGCGTGGAGGATGGGGCAATATTGAAGGGTAGCGTACAAATTCGCACGACTGAAGCCAAACCGGAAAACAAGAAAGATAAATCACAACATCAGAGCACCGCGACACCGGCGGCGAGCGAAACTTTGCAGACTTCAACGACCGAACCTTTGGCCGCAGCGGCGGGCAAATAAGATCCCACGAGTTGAGGACCACCGAGAGCCCGCCCAATATTGGACGGGCTCATTTTTTGATACGAACAGGCCACCTTACTTTGGCTTGTCGGCTTTTAAATCCAGCGAAGCGGAGTTCATGCAGTAGCGGAGGCCCGTCGGTGCTGGTCCGTCTTCAAATATGTGTCCTAGGTGCGCGTCGCACTTTGAACAACGAGCTTCCGTCCGAACCATCCCGAACTTACGATCGCTCTCTTCTTCGATAGCAGCGGGGTCCAGCGGCTTCCAGAAACTTGGCCATCCCGTGCCGGAATCGAATTTCGTATCGGCGCTAAACAGCGGCTGCCCGCAACATGCGCATTGATAAGTACCCTTGTCTTTCGTATTCCAATATTTTCCGGTAAATGCCGGCTCGGTCCCGGCTTTTCTTGCCACTTGATATTGCTCCGGCGAGAGCTGATTCTTCCATTCCTCGTCGGTCTTGACAACCTTATCTGTCATTATTTTTTCTGTCATTGTTTTACCTGTCATGGTGCTGCCTTTCGCTTTTCTAATTTATTGCGCGCTCCTCAGAGCGAGACGCCTCGTTTCCATGGAATAAAGTCGGCTTGCGCCTTTACCTCGGCCTTCGTGCGAACTTCTCCGCTTGCGACTTTGATCACAAGTTCCAAGATCTCCTCGCCCATTCGTTCGATTGTAGTTTCGCCAGAAACGATTCTTCCGGTATCCATATCAATGATGTCGCTCATGCGCTGCGCCAGGATCGAATTAGTCGCGAGCTTTACGACCGGAGCAATCGGGTTTCCTGTCGGAGTGCCCAGCCCAGTCGTGAACAGGACGATGTTTGCCCCTGCTCCGACTTGCGCCGTGACGCATTCCACGTCATTTCCCGGCGTGCACTGTAAAGTCAATCCCTGCTCCGTGGCATATTCGGGATAATCAATCACCGCGGCAACTGGGGAAGTGCCACCCTTTTTCGCTGCGCCTGCGGATTTCATTGCATCCGTGATTAAGCCGTCGCGGATGTTTCCTGGTGAAGGATTCATGTCGAAGCCCGACCCTACAGCCTGCGCTCGGGCGTTGTAGCTTTGCATCAATTGAATAAACCGGCCGGAAATTTCCTTTCGTGTACTGCGATTGATGAACTGCTGCTCTACACCGCAGAGCTCTGGAAACTCCGAGAGAATGGTTTTTCCTCCCAGCGCCACAATGAGGTCAGAAGTATGACCGATAGCAGGGTTCGCGGAAATTCCGGAAAAACCATCCGAGCCTCCGCACTTCAGACCCACGGTCAGATGTGAGAGAGGGGATGGTACACGCGTGGCTTTGTTTGCCCCGGCTAAGCCAGAAAATGTCTGGCGGATCGCATCGGAAAGCATCGCAAATTCAGTGCCGCTCTGCTGCTGTTCCATTATGAAGAGCGGCTTATCGAAGTTCGGATTGCGCATTCTGATCTGCTGCCGAAGGATTCCAGTTTGCGCATGCTGGCAGCCGAGGCTGAGGATGGTGACTCCCGCAACATTGGGGTGATTGATGTATCCAGCGATCAGACCGCAGAGATTGTTCGAGTCTTCGCGGGTTCCTCCGCAGCCGCCTTCATGGACGAGAAATTTGATGCCATCAATATTTTCGAAAAGTCTTTGAGGCGAACGATCTGAACTGTTCTCAGTTGCGGGCAAGTTCAACCCTTCGTTCTTGCCTTCGCGATACAGTTTTGCCAATTCGGCTACTTGCCGCCGGTAAATCTGCGGAGAAGCGAAACCGAGTTCTTCTTCAAACGCTTGCTTCAACACGCCGATGTTTCGGTTTTCGCAAAACACCAACGGCACAACTAGCCAGTAGTTTCGGGTTCCAACTTGCCCGTCGGAGCGGGGATATCCCAGAAATGTCCGGTCTTTCCAGCGCGAAACGTCAGGAGCTATCCACTGAAAGTCGTCAGACTTTGCGTGAAAAGCGGCTGCCTGATGATGAACGTTGTTCGTGGTTAGTAATGATCCCCGGGGAATTGGCTTCGTAGCGCTTCCCACGATTACCCCGTACATGATCACGGGTGCGCCAACAAGAAAATCCTCCGTGGCGAACTTATGCTTCGCGGGCACGCTCGAAGCCAGCACGTAACTCTTCCCTGAAGACATCAGCTGCTCGCCCGGCTTCAAATCCACGAGCGCGATGAGGACGTTGTCCCTTGAGTCGAGTTGTAGAACTTTTTCTTGCACCCTAATTAGATGAAACTTGTACGAAGATGATTGCGAAATCGTAGCCCCTCGAACAATGACGTATGTTTGGGATCACCTCGCATCGGCCGGATGCGGGGCCTCCGTGGCAATCGTCGTTCCCGATAGGGTCGTCCAACCGCGTCGCGATAAATCCCAGAAAATCAAATAACCTGCGATCCCAGCAATCAGCAGCAGTAACCCGCCCGATATCCATTGCTGAAAGACGAGCTTGCCGATACCAAACAGGCATCCATAAACGAGAATAACGCCCATCAGCCAATTGAAAGAATTGCCGGCCACGTCACGAACTTCCGGCAGTTCGGGAACTAATCTGGCGATTTTCTTCCATCCATAAACAGTCGGATGTACGCGTTTATAAAATCCGATCAATGTTGGCTCCGACTCCGGACGGGATAGGAATGTCGCAATCAGCCACGCGATCGTGGTGATCCCTCCGGTGATTAAGGCGCTTTTCGCGTACACAACCGCGCTATTGCCGCTGAACGTAACTTTACTGAGCCAAATCGTGACTGCGGCTGCGACAACCATGGCCGATATCTCGCTCCAGGCGTTGATTCGCCACCAATACCATCGAAGGATATAAACGGCTCCTGTGCCGAATCCTATATTCAACACTAGATCCCAGCCTTGCTTAATCGAGGTTAACTGCATCGCGGTGTATCCGCTCGCCAGGACGAGCAGGACCGTGAACAGCTTACTGACGAGAACATAATGACGCTCAGTTGCGTCCCGCACCATGAAACGTTTGTAGAGATCATTAACCAGATACGAACAACCCCAGTTCAATTGCGTACCGACCGTGGACATGAAAGCGGCCAGAAATGCGGCAACCATCAGGCCTCGTAAGGCTGGCGGCAGGTAATCGCGCAACACCATTACGTATCCCTGCTCCGGATTGGCGGCGAACGCCGCACTAGGATGAATACCGCCATTCGGGGAATAGACAACAATCGCTACCAACGCGGTAATGATCCACGGCCATGGACGCAGCGCGTAGTGCGCGACGTTGAACCATAGAGTCGCGCCTAAAGAATTTTTTTCATCGCGGGCGCTGAACATACGCTGCGCCACATATCCGCCCCCGCCCGGTTCAGCTCCCGGGATACCAGGCCAACCACCACTGCATGACCAGGTATACGAAGAAAGTCAGCAGAGGGAGTGTCCAAAGCGCATCGCTCGTCAACCCCAGATGGAAGTCTGGCAGGAACGCAACTGGATTCGCCGTGTGCACCCCAGTCTGCTGAACATTATTTTCGATCGCCACCAAACGCGTCTGAAGCGCTTGCATTCCGCCAATCTTTGCCACAGCGGCCCAGGCCAGCACGATGATCATTGCCATCTTCAGAATGAATTGAAATAGATCTGTGACCAGTACCCCCCACAAACCGCCGATGAAGGTATAGATACCGGTAAACGGGATGATCACAAAAATACAGAGAAGAAGAGATGTCGTGTGCGGAGCGCCCAAAGTGTATTGAAAAGCATGACCTGCCAACGCAAACTGCACCACTCGCCCTTCCGCAATCGCCGGACCGAGCAAAACGGTGATGATATTAATCATCGCCTGGGTAACCCATCCCAGAATGAAACAGTTCATGAACAGGCCAAGATAAATTGCCTTGAAGCCTCGCAGAAACGCGGCGGGCTTGCCTCCGTAGCGAATCTCAACGAATTGCACGTCCGTCAAAATTTCGGCGCGCCGCCAATAGCGTGCGAAGAAAAATACTGTCAACATTCCGCCGATGCAGAAGCCCCACCAGATCCAGTTTCCCGCGATTCCGGATTTGGCGACCAAACCGCAAACTAACAACGGAGTATCGGCAGCAAACGTCGTCGCCACCATTGACGTTCCGGCGAGCCACCACGAGACATCCCGGCCGGAAATAAAGAACTCTTCGGTGTTTCCACTGGCCCGCCGCCGGTAGTAAATGCTTATCAGCAGATTGATCAGCAGATATCCGGCGATGACAACCCAATCCGTCGAAGTAAGTGGCATTTCTTATCTCCCCAATCCATACTCCCGGCGGGCGCTTTGCCGCCACCGCCACTACTATACGCACGGTGTTTCTGAGTGGCGATCTGAGGCTCGGTAGAAGTTAGCTTTGCGTTGTGTTAGTACAGGCGAACGAATGAAACCGCCACGTTCCAACGGCCTCGCTCCGACTCGCTGAACCGACACAAATGGTATACCTTGATGGGGCAGCACGAGCAATGTAAGAGTTTACGCCGATGCATACCCTGCTTTGGCTAACGGTATCGGTCTTGGTGTTGGCGGCGGGCTATGGCGTGTTTGTCGCCGTCACGCTGGGCCTGCACCAACGACTCTCGCTAGCGTTCCGCGGCATCTCGATTGAGGCCATTCCAGACCGCGCAGCGCGCTACTACGGCAAGCGGATATTATTTACCTCGGACCAGCCGTGCGCATGGGAAACTCCAATCTTCCGCGAGCGCTATCCGGATGCCAAGTCGTGGAGCGCTGAGCGAATCAAGCAGACCGCCGGAATTCTAGCGACGATGCTGCGAGACCGCCTCGAAATGCAGAGTCGCGACCGGGTCGCCATTCTAAAGCAAAACCACCTGGATATTCACATCTTCGCCGCCGGTGTGGTTCGTGCTGGCGGGATCGCTTGTCCGATTAATGGCAAGTTCCCCACCGCAGATCTGCGCCTGTACCTTGAAAAGATCGGCGCCACGATACTTATTTCAGATACTTTGACAATGGAACGCGTGGGGCTCGAACGCGGAGCTCTTAGTGGAATCAAGACAATTGTGCTGGCTGAGAAAAGACAGACTGAACCCAATTGGCTGGGTATAGAACACCTTCTTCAGACCGCGAATCCGCAAGTCCACGTGCGATGGCTCGAAGAGCTTCTGGCCGGTGTACACGAGGCGAGTGCCGCGGTCCCCAAAGCGAAAAACGATATCATCTATCTCGTTCACTCATCCGGCACGACGGGATTTCCCAAAGCAGTGGTCCTGAAAAACGGCCGTCAGTCCCATGCTGTCCGCGGGTGGTTGTGTTACGTCCATGTTTCGCGTCATCGCGACAAGGGCTACCTCGCCGTACCCAATAACCATCAGGCTGTCCTCCTCACATTCAACAGTCTTCTACTTTTGGGCGGAACGGTCCACTGGACCGGCGGGTACGATCATGACGATTTCGCACCCGAAGCTACTATCAAGGAACTGGCCGATGGACGCTTTACGGGCTTCTTTGGATTTCCGGTTACGTTTACACAGCTCAAGGAAGTCGAATTGGAAAGTTATGACCTAAGCTGCATGCGCTTTTGGGTGAGTACGGCTGATGCAAGCCATGAAGTGATTCAACGACGATTCGTTGCGTTCGGTGGCGTATTTCGACGAGCAGGCTGGCCACGCGATGGATCAATTTATATGGACGCTCAGGGTTCCAGCGAGGTCGGTACGCCATCTGTACTTCGCTACATCACGCCATTCACCAAAACATTCGGCCGACGAATCGGGCGGCCCGGTTCCACGCCGTTTGGTCCGAAGACGAGAGTTGTTACGGACACTGGTGAAATCGTGGCCCGGGGCGAGGCGGGCCGGCTAGAAGTAAAAGGGAAAACAGTCTTTGACGGTTACTGGGAGGATGATGCTCTAACCAAAAGTGTGATCCGCAAGAACTGGTTCTTTACAGGCGACATTGTTCGCCAAGGAACTGACGGCCACATCGTCCAACTCGATCGCGAGGCGGATGTAATCCACGCCGCACGCGGTCCCGTTTATACGCTTCCGATGGAAGAAAAAATTCACCGCCATCCGGCCGTGTTTGACGCGTGCGTGTATGGCGCGCGCCACCATGATGGCACACAACGGCCAGCCACGGCGATTGCGCTCAGACGGGGTTTCACCGTAGCCAGGGATGAGTTGAGAAGCGAGCTCAATGCAATGCTTGGTGAGGAAGAACAACTCGATCGTGTTGAAATTATCGGTTGGGACGAGTTCCCGATTGGCGTTACAGGCAAGACGTTGAAGAGGATCTTCCGCGAACGGAGCGATCCCTAAAATCGCTCGGCATGACAACAACCAGACGACCCGAAACTAAATGACGCTGCGCAGCGGCCTTTTCATACCTCGATCTGATCCACAAAGCACCATCGCCAGTCCTCGCCCGGTTCGAACGATTGAATAATTGGGTGCTTGGTCTGATGAAAATGTTTGGTTGAGTGCTTGTGGACAGAGCTGTCGCAACAACCTACGTGCCCGCATTCAAGGCAAAGACGGAGGTGCACCCATGTGGCTCCGATTTTCAGGCAATCCTCGCACCCTTGGGCTGACGGGGTTACTTTGCGAATTGTGTTGAGATGAGTGCAACTCATGATTTTCTCCCGACGCGGAAACTAAGTCGTTCCCGGGACATATTAGATCCAAACTTCCATATGCTGGCGATAATCCCGCCTTAGCAATACAAAGTAATCCACTCGATGCGCTTGCGTTGACGCTCCTCTGGGCACCCACTATTCTTAAATAGAAGAGATAGGTCCATATGCGAACCAGCCGCCCGTGAACAGGCTGGCTATGTCAAGGCCGTGGAGAACTGATTTAAATGCTTCAAGCATTCATTGTAACTCTGCGCGAGGGCGTAGAAGCCGCTCTGATCGTCGGCATCACCCTTGCTTATCTGAGCAAGATTGGGCGGGCTGATCTTCGCAAATATGTCTACTGGGCCCTTGTTTCAGCATTCTTTGCCAGCGTTGGCGTTGCGGTCCTCCTGTCGCAAACGCACCTCAATGAAGACGTTTTTGAAGGCTGCGTCATGCTGGCAGCGGCAGTGTTTGTCGTCACCATGATTATTTTCATGATGAGGACGGGTCGAAAGCTCAAGGGAGAAATCGAAGGCAAACTTGGATCACTTGCTGGCAAAGGGTCGGGATTAGGAGTTTTCTTTTTCGTTTTCTTAATGGTGCTGCGCGAAGGTGCTGAGACGGTTCTGATACTGTCGGCGGTTTCATTGAACTCTACCGAACTCATGAGTTTTCTGGGGACTCTTTCGGGTGTTTTCGTCGCAGTACTGTTCGGGGTGATGTTTGTTAAGGGAAGCGTCCGCATCAATCTGCAAAAATTCTTTCGGATTACGAGCGCGATTCTGTTTTTTGTCGCTGCCCAATTGCTTGTCTCCGGACTTCACGAATTATCCGAATACGGAGTGCTTCCCTCTTCCAAGCGCGAAATGGCGCTCATCGGCCCAATTGTGCGCAACGATTTCTTTTTTGCCGTCACCATCCTCGCATTGGCCGCGCTTATGGTTCTGTTCGAGGTCAAGCGCCGGGAGCCCACTTCCCTTCCCACATCTGGTGCGGAGCGCCGCAAAGCCTCTTGGACCGCCCGCCGCGAGCGATGGTGGATGAGGTCGGTTTACGCCAGTTCATTTGTTTTCATCCTTCTGATCACCGCAGAATTTGCCTACACGAAAAGCGTCAGCGCACTTTCTCCCGCAACCGAAGTTCATTTTGTGAGCGGCCAGGTGAGCATCCCCTTGTCTCAGATTTCCGACGGAGATCTCCATCGCTTTGCGGCTCTTGAAAACGGCACCATGATTCGTTTCTGGTTGTACAAAAAACCGGATGGGAAGATCGCGACGGTTTTCGACGCCTGTCAGATATGCGGTGGCGTCGGCTTCTACAAAACCGCAAACGGAGTCGTTTGCAAGAACTGCGCTTCGCCGATTAATGCGCAATCCGTCGGTTCGAAAGGCGGATGTAATCCCGTGCCCCTCGCGGCCGAGATGACATCCGATGCCGTCATCATCAAGGAGGCGGACATCGCGACCGGCATCAAGATGTTCCAAAAATAATGTTTGCGCGCCTCGTATATGAATCGTTTCGCCGCCAGAAAAGAAGCAAGCTACTCGCCGGTGCCGCCATTGCTCTAGGAGTGACGGTTGCCACGGCAATGATAGCTGTGGCCACGGATGTCGGCGACAAAATCAATCGGGAACTCCGCAGCTACGGCGCAAATCTCGTTGTGACTCCTCAGGACGATACTTTGGACGTTCAAATCGCCGGAGTCAATCTAAAGCCGCCCAGCGACGGCGCTTACCTGAACGAGGCTGATCTTCCGAAAATCAAAGGCATGTTTTGGCGCAACAACATCGTTGGCTTTGCGCCGATGCTGCCGGTGAACGTTACGATCAAAGAGGACACCGTAAAGAACGTCACTCTTGTCGGCACTTATTTCTCTAAGCCTTTGCGCTTTGGCAACGATAGGTTTGTAACGGGCGTGCGCACCACTTATCCTCTATGGAAAGTTCAAGGCTCATGGCCGGATGACGATTCCCGGGATGTATTGATCGGCGAACGACTGGCAACGGCTCTCGGATTGAATCCTGGAGACAAAATTAATGTCGCTGCCGAACGCCTTCAAGTGGCTGGCATTCTTTCAACCGGAGGCACCGAAGACAATCAGATCGTCGCACCGCTTGCCTTAGCGCAGCAGATAATTGGAAAGCCGGGCGCGGTGCGCCGTGTTTACGTGAGCGCCCTCACCAAGCCTGAAGACGCATTTGCCCGGCGCGATCCGAAGACATTAAGCCCGGATATGTACGACCGCTGGTATTGTTCTCCATACCCCCAGTCCATCGCCTTTCAATTGCAGGAAGCAATTCCACATTCTCACGCCGAACAGATTCGGCAAGTGGCTCAGACCGAGGGCACGATTCTGACGAGCATCAAAGGGCTGATGCTGTTAGTCACGCTGGCCGCGCTGTTTGCCTCAGCACTTGCCGTTTCGGCGGCCATGGCGACAACGGTTTTCGAGCGGCGTCACGAAGTAGGATTGATGAAAGCTCTCGGCGCTGGCGGATTCTCGGTCGCTTCCTTTTTCTTCGCCGAAGCGGCTTTGCTGGCGCTGCTGGCGGGCGTAGCGGGATTCGCCGGAGGCTCGGTTCTGGCATATCATGCGGGACGCTGGATATTTGATTCTCCGATTAACGTCCAACCCGTGCTGCTTCCACTCATTCTGATTATTGCCGTGATCGTAACCTTCGCGGGCAGCGCGACTGCCATCCTTCGCGCAGTGAAGTTCGATCCCGTCTACGCATTGCGTGGTGACGCATGACGGAAGCTTTCACGAGTGGTCGAACGCAGGCTCATCACACGTCAATGTTTTTGCGCATGTTGATCAGGGCCGCCATTCTTCGACGTGGCCGCGCTGCGGCGGCATTGTTAGCCATGATCGTCGCAGCGACCGTTGCCACGGCCATGCTGAATCTTTTCGTGGATGTCCAGTCGAAGCTGAGGAAAGAGTTTCGCAATTATGGGGCGAATGTCGTTATCTTCGCTAAAGCGGGTCAAACACTCCCGCCGGACGCTCTAGCTAAAGCCGAAGGGGCTCTGGCTGGAAATGGAATAGCGGTGCCGTTCGGCTACGTTATCGCGCGGACTTCAAACGAGCAGCCCGTGGTTGTCTCCGGCACAGATTTTGATGCCGTTCCCAAGCTGGATAATTGGTGGTCGGTAACGGGATGG
Organism: uncultured Acidobacteriaceae bacterium; assembly: GCA_963796015.1. Taxonomy (GTDB): domain Bacteria; phylum Acidobacteriota; class Terriglobia; order Terriglobales; family Acidobacteriaceae; genus PALSA-188. The sequence goes on from CAWCJR010000005.1 coordinate 112,562, forward strand.
CCAAAGTCGCAGAATGAAGCACTTCTTGGAGTGCGGGCAGCATCGGCGATAAGTCCGGAGGCGAAGCCTTTCGAACTCAGTTTTCAGGGCCGCACCATCCATCTTCTTCCGGTGGGCGTTTTGCACACTGGAGCTGCCGAAGACAGCCGTATCTACATTTCTTTGACAGATTTCAAGGCTTGGACTGGCGAGCAGGCATCCACAATCGAGCTGGCGGTTTCAGGTCCGCCTTCTGAGGTCAACGCAACGATCGCAAGACTCAACGAGGTTTTGCCGGAAGCCGACGCTCGGGCTGTCCGACAAATCATGGAAGGTGAGGCTCGCGTGCTCGGAAAAACCAGGGCAATCCTTCTTGCGTCCTGCCTGCTGATCATCGGGACGGCCGCCCTGTGCGTTCTCGCAACCCTTACCGGATGGGTGCTGGACCGGCGTCGTGATTTCGCTATCATGAAAGCTCTGGGCGCATCGCACGGGTTTATCGGCGGATTTTTCGCGGCCGAGGCCGCCTTCCTAGGAGCGGTAGGAGCGCTGGTAGGCTTTGGCCTGGGAATCGCAATCGCGGCCTGGATCGGCCGGGCGAACTTCCATGCCCCGGTGATGCCACGGTTCGAGTTGTTGCCGATAGTTTTGGTCGGGTGCATTCTGGTAGCCCTGGCTTCCGCAATTGCACCGATTTCTGTGCTACGTCGAGTGCAGCCAGCTATGATCTTAAAGGGCGAATAAAGCCATAGGCACGGATAAAGAGTCGGGATAATAGGAAAAGACTTGATCCAGCTCAAACATGTCGGCCGGTCATATCCAGCAAGGGCGGAGTCTGGCGGTGCGATTCGCGCATTGGAGGACTTCTCTCTCACCGTCGCTCCGGGCGAATGGATCGCGATCATGGGCCCGTCTGGATCGGGGAAATCAACCTTGGTAAACCTGATCGGCTGTCTTGATCGTCCGACTTCCGGAGAAATCTGGCTCGACGATGAAAATGTCGCCAGCATTTCCGCGGGCAATTTGAACCGGGTACGCGCTGAAAAGATCGGCTTCATCTTTCAGCAGTTCCACCTGATTCCTTATCTCACCGCAATCGAAAATGTGATGCTGGCGCAATACCTGCACAGCATGACTGACGAAGAAGAGGCGCTCAAGGCTCTTGAACGCGTAGGATTGAAAGATCGCGCCCATCACGTGCCCTCGCAACTCTCCGGAGGCGAACAACAGCGCGTATGTATAGCCCGCGCTCTGATCAACGATCCGAAAATTGTCTTAGCCGACGAGCCGACTGGCAATCTCGATGCCGTCAACGAAGAGATTGTGCTTCGGCTGTTGCGAGAGTTGCATCGCAGCGGACGCACCATTGTCATGGTCACTCACGATCCGGTAGTGGCACGATTGGCTGATCGCCGAATCGAACTGCATCACGGAAAAATCGCCGCACAGGAAGTTTTTGCCATGGCGGACGAAGAGCAATTCGACGAGGTCCTCGAAGAACTGTGGGCGCTCGAGGAACACGGACAAATAGCCGAGACCGGCCGCATGGAAGTTCATGGCGCTTTACCGGTGAGCATCGCCATCGAGAAAATGACCGCTCTGGGGCTGGTCACGACGAGCCCGCACAACGCTCCCATCCCTGTTTCCAAGCCTTTCGTAAACCCGTGCCATGACGCTTTGAAGCCGACTGGCGTTTCTACTGGTGAAGGGAGCCTGATTGTCGAACTCACCTTGCGGGGACGACAACGCGCCGCCGACGTCATTCGCCGCCATCGCCTTGCCGAACGCCTTTTCACAGACAGTCTGGCGCTCGACAGCGAATCTGAAATCGAACAGCAAGCCTGCAAGTTCGAGCATATTCTCTCGCCCGAAGCTACTGACAAGATTTGCACATTCCTGGGGCATCCACGTACGTGCCCACATGGAGCACCGATTCCTCCCGGTCCATGTTGCGATAAAAGCAGCGATCGAAGCAGCTCAGAACTCGCAGGATCATTCCGAACCAAGTCGGATCGCGTTCGCTAATGACCACTCGCCGCCCTGCCATTGGCGTCTTCGATTCGGGTTTTGGCGGGTTGACCGTCCTTAAAGCGTTACTTGAGCTTATCCCTGATTCTGACTACTTCTATTTCGGCGATACCGCGCGCCTTCCCTATGGCTCCAAGTCCGCCGAAACGGTTGCGAAATATGCCGTGGATGCGACGCAATACCTTGAGCAACAGGGTGCCCAGCTATTGGTCATTGCCTGCAACACAGCGACAGCTCTGGCATTGGGCAAGATAGAAGCGCAGTCCGGAGTGCCGGTGGTTGGGGTGATAGAACCGGGGGCGGAGAGCGCTTCGAAAGAAAGCAAGAATCAAAAGGTTGTCGTCATCGGTACTGAAGCCACTGTAAGCAGCCACGCGTACCAGAAAGCGCTGGAGAAGCGCGGGATCAAATCCAAAGAGAAGGCCTGCCCTTTGCTTGTCCCGCTCGTTGAGGAAGGTTGGATTGACAACGCTGTGACCGAGCAAGTCGCTCGTATTTACCTCAACGAAGCGTTTGCCGACGGATTCGAAAACGGAGACACACTGGTCTTGGGATGCACGCACTATCCGCTAATTCGGCGCGTCCTGCGCAAAGTCGCACCTGATCACGTGGCTATTGTTGACTCGGCGCAATCCACAGCACAAGTAGTGAAAGACATGTTGGGGAACACGCCTCTCGCAAAAGCAACGGAAGAAGAGCGGCGCAAATTGCCGCGGTTAAAGTTCTTTGCTACAGATTCAGTGGAGAAATTCCGAATCTCTAGGTGCGCGTTTTCTGGGACGTGAAATCGAGGACGTTCACCACGTGGATTTGAAGGAATAGGTTTTCCCAATCCGGCGGCAGAGCCTATCAGTAGAGATTGAAGCTGACTTCAACACTGATCTCTACTGCTACCGGTTTTCCATCCTTCACGGCAGGTTTAAATCTCCACTGCTTCACCGCTTCGATGGCCTTTTCATCCAGACCCAAGCCGACGCTGCGCGAAACTGTAATGTTCCGCGGAAGCCCATCGGGACCGACGATCAAAGAAACAATCGAGGTTCCTGAATACTTCGCCTTGCGTGCTTCTTCGGAATACTCAGGTGAAGGATCGTAAAGAACGCTGGGTGCGCTCACTCCGCCGCCGACGTGAAACACACCACCACCAGTACCGCCGCCATGGCCTTCTCCGACTCCTGGTCCAGCACCCACTCCTACGCCGCCACCTGAACCCGAACCAATACCACCACCCGATCCTGTTCCATTGGAAGGAGGTCCCGACGGCAGCTTAGACATCGGAACTCCGAGATTTGGCAGGTTGTTCATTGCCAACTTGATTTGCGGAGGAACAACAACAGTGGGCGCCACAGGCAGCTTTGGGTTGGGGTTGCGAACGATAACTGCCGGAGGCGTAATCTGCTCCATAGATTGTTTTGGGAGCTTTCCTTTTGGAGCTTGGAATTTGTCCCTGTCTCCTCCGCCACCACCGCCACCGGCAAGAGTCTTAGAGGGCTTTAGGAGGGGCATATCGTCCGGAGCAATTATTTGCGTCACTACGGATGGCTGGGTGGGCCCTTTCACTATCCTGCGCGCCCAGAGAGTCGCTCCAACTATAAGTGCAAACAGAATGATATGGGTTATGGTCGAACCAAGCGCGCCATTTTTCTTGTTGTCATAAAAGCCCCAGATGTCCTTAACCGGAATCGGCTTCGAGGTCAGTACAAGGGGCGGCTGCTTCTTCGGGAAAAAGAAGTCATTCAAATTCTGAGTGAGAGACCTGAAAAGCGACTGCTCGACAGTATTCGGAGGCAGAAGAAAACTTGGCACCGGAGCTGAAGCCGATGAGACGCTGACGGGTTGCGATTCTAGATCCAAGGTTGCCATATTAGGTAAAAGCCTTAAGCATCCGTCCCTTCAATTGATGAGCCCCGTCCCGGCGAAGTTGCTTTTACGAAAGAGTTGCTCGCCCAAGAGTACCGCTCGTTGGCCGCCATCGCAACTGCCATTCGCGACTGGTCTCACAATTTAGATGCTTAAAGTTGCCAAACGTCATCTATCAAAATCGTACACTCAAATCGAAAATTACCATAACCATAAAAACAGATCGTCTGTATCCAGCACAGCGGCTAATGGACGTTCCCCGACCCGCTCCCTATAATGAAAGAAATCAATTATTTGGGAGAAAGCCTGCGCGTGCCGCTCGACCTTAAATCTACCATCAATCTGCCCAAAACCGACTTCCCGATGAAGGCTAACCTGCCTCAAAACGAGCCTAAGACCTTGGCCCGGTGGGAGCAAATGGGCATCTATGGCCGCATTCAGCAAGCCCGGAAAGGGGCACCGACCTATGTTCTACACGATGGCCCTCCCTACGCCAATGGGCCAATTCATCTTGGCCATGCCCTTAACAAATGCTTAAAAGACTTCATCGTGAAGTCGAAAAGCATGGCCGGGATGGACGCCCCCTACGTCCCAGGCTGGGATTGCCATGGACTTCCGATTGAGATCAAGGTTGATCAGCAACTGGGTGGCAAAAAGTTGCAGATGAATCCCGCCGATGTTCGTCTCGAATGCCGGAAGTACGCTCAAAAATATCTCGACCTTCAGCGCGAGCAGTTTAAGCGGATTGGCGTATTTGGGCGCTGGGACAATCCATATTCGACGATGACCCCGCAATATGAGTCAGTGGTTTTGTCCACGCTCTACGACTTTTTGGAAAAGGGATTCGTTTACAAGGGTCTGCGGTCGGTTTACTGGTGCATTCATGATCGGACGGCGCTGGCAGAAGCGGAAGTCGAATATGAGGATCACACCAGTCCCACGGTCTGGGTGAAGTACCGCTTCAGTCCGATCCGCGAACCATTGATCCCGCACTGGCGGACGCCCGCATTCATGGCGATAAGCCGATCTTCACGATCATCTGGACTACCACGCCGTGGACTCTTCCTGCGTCCATGGCTGTCGCCTTTCATCCCACCGAAGAATACGTGGCTTTGGAGACGGACAAAGAGATTTACATCGTGGCCGAGAAGTTGGCCGGCGTAGTGGCCGAGAAGTGCGGTTTCACTGACACCAAGATTGTGGCTCGTTTTCCCGGAAGAGTTCTGGAACATTCCTGGTTCTATCATCCGTTTCTGCCCTGGGAGCGCCGAAAGATTCTGGGCGTACTCGCGGACTACGTCACTATGGATACGGGAACTGGCGTGGTGCACACGGCCCCCGCTCACGGCGCTGAGGATTTCATCACGGGTACGAAGTACAAGATTGATCCCACATGCGACGTTGACGCGGGCGGCCGATTGCGCAATGGTTTGCCCGAATACGACGGCCTGCAGGTTTTCAAGGCAAACGCGCCGATCATCGAGTTGCTGAAGACTCGCGGTGCGCTGTTGCACACGGAGAACTTGCAACACTCTTATCCTCATTGCTGGCGCTGCCATAATCCCATTATTTTTCGAGCTACCGAGCAGTGGTTTATTTCCATGGAAACGCCGATGCAAGGCGGAACGCTGCGCAGCCGCACGCTGGAAGAAATCAAGAAAGTAAAGTGGGATCCGTCATGGGGCGAGGAACGCATTTCCAACATGATCGCCAATCGCCCGGACTGGTGCATCTCCCGGCAGCGCATTTGGGGCGTTCCCATTGCGGTGTTCCTGTGCAAGGCTGTGGCAAGCCACTGAACAACCCTGAGATCAATCGCAAAGTAGTTGAGCTGTTCGCGACGCTCAGGGGCGGATGCCTGGTACACGGAGCGAGCCGATGAAATTGCTCAGGGCGCAAAGTGTCCGTCATGTGCCGGGCACCAAATTCACCAAAGAAACCGACATCCTCGATGTGTGGTTCGAATCCGGATGTAGTTATCTTGCGGTGCGCGCCGCCGACCCCGCGCTCCCCTGGCCCGCAGATTTATACACCGAGGGCGGAGACCAGCATCGCGGATGGTTCCATTCTTCATTGCTTTGCGCGGTCGCAACGCAACAAAGTGCTCCCTACAAAATGGTGGCAACCAGCGGTTGGACCCTGGATGAGCAAGGCCGCGCCATGTCGAAGTCGCTTGGCAATGTGGTTGATCCGGTGGACATCGCCAATCGCCTGGGCGCGGAGATTGTCCGCTTATGGGTGGCGTCGGTTGATTTTCGAGAAGATGTAACGTGCTCCGAACAACTGATGCAGCGCGTTGCCGACAACTATCGCAAGATTCGCAACACTCTGAAGAATGTTCTTGGCAACCTATACGACTTCGATCCTGAACGCGATTCTGTTGCGTTTGAAAATATGGAAGCGATTGACCAGTACATGCTCCGGCAGACTGTCGCACTCTCTGCCGACATGGCTCGCTGGTATGAAGAATTTGCGTTCCACAAGATTTATCACCAGGTGAATCATTTTTGTGTGGTAGATCTCAGCGCTTTTTATTTCGATGTGCTCAAAGACCGTCTTTATACCTTTACCGTAAATTCACCGGGACGGCGCTCCGCCCAGACCGCAATGTTTAGGATTGCCGAGGCATTGGTCCGGCTGTTGGCGCCGATTATGAGCTTCACGTGCGATGAGGTTTGGGGTTATCTGCCAAAAACAATGGAGCGTCTCGACAGTGTGCACTTGTCGAGCTTCCCTGCTGCGAGGGAAATTTTTGCTGACGCGATCTCGGATGATCCGAAGCAACTCGAGGATTGGGTCACTTTGCTTGCAGTTCGTGAGCAGGTCCTTAAATCTCTTGAAGAAGCGCGAAATGAAAAAATGATTGGCGTAAATCTTGGAGCACAAGTGGCGATCACAGCTCCAGAACCCGTCTTTTCAGTACTTGTCCGGTACAAAGAGCAGCTTCGATACTTGTTTATTGTTTCGGCTGTCAGACTTGAGGCCGGCACTTCAGGCAACGGCAATACGGGACTAACAGTAAAAGTCAGTAAAGCTGAGGGCCAGAAGTGCGAACGCTGCTGGAACTATTCGGTTCATGTCGGAGAGGATCCGATATACCCGACAGTCTGCGAACGGTGCAGCGCGAGGTTGAAAGAAATCGAAGCTGCGCGTGCTGCGAATTCGTGACAAGCTTTGAAAGGGGCGGGGGTTCAGCCCCGCCGTTGTCCTACATGAATCCGTATCGGCGCGGCTGAAGCCGCACAATTTCAAAGCTGAAGCCGAGCGTGCTTTCTTGTTCGAGTGTCTTTAAAGATGCGTAAATTTCATTTTCTGATCGCACTTTTTATCGTTCTTCTCGACCGCGCTTCTAAGTGGATCGTCGCCAAAGATATTTCTCTGCACGACAGCATTCAACTCATTCCTCATGTGTTTTATCTCACCCATGTGGAGAACCGGGGCGCGGCCTTCGGACTATTCGCAGAATCGCCTTCGCAGTGGAAGATTGGGATGCTAATCCTGTTCTCTATTGTGGCGCTGATCGTTGTTTCGTCCCTACTCTGGCGAAGTGGTCACGCTATCACTATGACCACGACCGGCGTCGGCCTATCTCTGATTCTTGGAGGCGCTATAGGCAATCTGTGGGATCGCGTGTTGAACGGTCGCGTCGTGGATTTTCTGCTGGTCTATATCGGGTCGTATCAATGGCCTGCGTTCAACGTCGCGGACAGCGCCATCGTGATCGGCGCGGGATTGTTAGTATACGAAATATTGTTTGACAAGTCGCCGGCCCAGGAAAAATCTGCCTGACCAGTTTTTCACCGCCGATAAAAAGCGCGGAGCAAATGCAAACCGTCGGCGTAATTTGCCGAATCATCCACACGCTCTCCGCGCCATTGGTTGAGACTATTTCTTTTTAGCTAGGCCGACTTCCGGCTCGCCTGCGCCATCTGGGCGTAGAAGTCTTTGGCCCGTACTGACATTTCCTGCTCGCTCACGTCTTCTTTGTGCGTCGCAATGCCCCATTCCTGGCCGTAGGGGTCCACAACGTGGCCAAAGCGATCTCCCCAGAACATATCGGAAACCGGCATCGTTGCTTTACCGCCCGCGTTAACGGCTCGCTGAAAGGCCTTATCTACATCTTCGACGTAGAGATAAATACTTCCGCTGGTACCGCCGAGCGTTTGCGGGGATTTGTTGCCCATGGCTGGTGACTCGTCGGCAATAAAGATTATCGAATCACCGATTTTCAACTCGGCATGAGAAATTTTGCCATCCGGACTCGGATGTCGGCTTCTCTCCTCAGCGCCAAATGCCTTCTTGTAAAACTCGATGGCCTCGGCTGCGTTGCGGACAGTGAGTGTAGGAGTAGCGGTGTGGAATCCCTTCGGGATTGGTGTTTTGGAAGGTGCCATCTGATTGTCTCCTTTGCATCTGATTTGGGTCAGAATGAATATTGAAGAAAAAGCGGCCTCTTAATTTTACGCCTTATGTTTCGGAAGAGTGATACAGGGCTGTGGAAATTTCAGGTTTGGCGGGTCTCGTTATATCTGGTACGACGGCCGGAATCCGGCGCCAAAGTTTAGGTGGCAAGGTAGGTTGCTTGCTCTTTAAGTGCCGTTCCGCTCAGTTTTCTGAAACGCGCCTCATTCAGATACCAGAACAAGCGCCGTGCCGCAGATGTAGGATTCAAGCCGCCGCTCCGGATGTTCGAAATGCAGTTCCGTTCCGCGTCGGTGCGTCCTGGTCGCGGTTGCCATGTGATGTAGGCCCCCAGGCTGTCGTGCGAAGAGAGGCCGGGCCTCTCCCCGATCAACACGACGGACAGATGAAGCTCCCAGCAACGAACCAATCTGATCGCCGATCGCTACTCTGGCGTTCTTCACCACGCATACTGGGCCGGAGGTCCATCCGGATTGAAAAAGCATAGGGAAGATCGCACTCAGCAATGGAATCGCGTTGCGCTCGGGTGCGACCGCCGAAAGACCGTCGGCAATGATGAAGAGCGACATCGCACGGCGCCGGTTTCAAAAAATCTGCCGACTCTTCAGCGAGCACACGTCCGAGATCGGGACGACGAATATAGTTCTCGCGATCCGGGGCCGCGCTATTCAAAGTGAGAACAGGGATGCTGAATTCCTCGAGCGCCGGTATTTCCCGGCGTATCCGCTGCGCGAAGTGCTCAACGTCGAACTCTGCCTTTACCGCATCCCGTGCTTGAGCGTGCGCCAGTTGAAAGTCCAAAATATCTGCCGTCACGATACTGGAGCCGCTACGACCCAGGGCGACGCGGGCGGAGGTGTAGTTCCGCAAGCTTCTGAGTGCCTCGTTCGGGGCATGAATCAGCGCTCGCGACGAGCCGTCATTCATCTTCTCAGATTCGGGCTGGTTCGGTTCCTTCATGCGGGAAGCATTGCCGGCACAGCCAACTGGTGCGGCGCGCCACTTTCCAACCACGATTCAAACTCTGGCGCAGGGCGCAATCCCAATACCGATCGCAGGTAAAGAGCGTCGTGAAAAGAAGTGCTCTGATATTGCAGCATCACGTCGTCCCCCCCCGGAACGCCCATGATGTAGTTCACGCCCGCGACTCCAAGCATGGTGAGCAGTGAGTCCATATCGTCCTGATCGGCTTCGGCATGATTCGTGTAACAGATGTCGCAGCCCATGGGAAGCCCGAGTAGCTTGCCGCAGAAGTGATCTTCCAGCCCGGCCCTAATAATCTGCTTGCCATCGTAAAGATATTCCGGACCGATGAAGCCCACGACGGTATTTACGAGCATCGGCGAATAATGACGGGCGACCGCATAGGCCCGTGCCTCGCAGGTCTGTTGGTCCACGCCATGGTGCGCGTTCGCCGAAAGCGCGCTGCCCTGGCCGGTTTCGAAGTACATCACGTTATCGCCAACGGTTCCACGGTTGAGCTCGCGTGCTGCCTGATGCGCTTCACCCACCATATCCAGGTTGACGCCAAACGATTTGTTCGCCAGTTCAGTTCCCGCGACCGACTGGAACATGAGGTCAATGGGCGCTCCTTGACGCAACGCCTCCATTTGCGTGGTGATGTGCGCGAGAACACAACTCTGCGTGGGAATTGAATAGCGTTCGCGGGCGTAGTCTATCAAGCGAAGTAAAGTCGTTACGGTTGCGACATTGTCGGATGCTGGATTGATGCCGATGACCGCATCTCCAGATCCAAGCAGCAGTCCATCAATGATCGCCGCGGCAATTCCCGCTGGGTCGTCAGTCGGATGATTGGGTTGAAGGCGGGTCGAAAGGCGTCCGGGGAGGCCGACAGTGGTCCGGAAACGTGTTATCACGCCTGTATGTACGGTCTTGCGGCCGCCACTCGTAATCAGGTCTTGAATGAGCATGATCTTCATGGCACGCTTGCATCGTCGGAAAGAAGCCAGTCGCGGAAACCGCCCACCGTGAGGCTGGCAATCTTTGCGAACGCTTCCTTACTGTGGGAATCGAAAATTAGCCGCGTCACCTCGTCGGTTTCGTAGGGAATGACACTTTCGTGAAGAAAGTATTCAGCGGCAGATCGGCAAGCGCCATCTGCGCCGCGACCCTCTCGACCGCGCTCACCCGCGATCCCGGCTAATTCCTGAGCGCAAGGGAGTCGCCTTCGCGAGCAGGTCTTTCAAATCGCGAAAGGCGTGAGTGCACGTAATGGTTGTTACGCTACGCCATCTAACGGGACGGCCAATGCCATGCTGGAAGACTGAGTTCCTTCGTCCCAACAACGATGGTTTCGCCGAATGCTTTTTCGAGCATGATGGAATTGCAGCCGTCCGCTTGCCCAAGGGCCGCGATTAACGGAGAGGCATGAGTCACGACAATCACTTGTGAATGCTGAGATACTCGTGCAACCAGGCGCGCGAGGGCCGGTAATAGATTCGGATGTAAGCTCGTCTCGGGCTCATTTAACACCACTAATGCAGGGGGTCGCGGAGTTAAGAGTGCGGCGATCCAAAGAAGATATCGCAGCGTGCCATCAGAAAGTTCCGACGCGTCTAGCGGTCTGAGCAAGCCATGCTGGTGCATTGAGAGCGCGAATCGCCCCATATTATTGCCTACTGACAGATGGCTGCCTGGAAAAGCATCTTCGACCGCTTCTGCAAGTCCTCCGGCATCCCCAATCTGAAGGATAGTCTGAACGGCAGATGCGAGATCGGAGCCATCGTTTCCGAGAATGGGCGTATAAGTGCCAACCGTGCGGAAGTCGCGCGGGAGCCTCCGCATCCGTTCTGAAATGGTCATAGAAGCGCCAGGCGCGAATGGATTCCCGCAACATTAGCATTTCCGGTGCATTTCGCGGATCACCCACGAGCATCATGCTGTCAAAGGCGGAAAGATGATCCGTCACCACGATCCAGGTGTCATTGTTTCCAAGAAATCGAACCAGAGGGCCGTTCCGGTCCACGAGTATTGTCGAGGGACGAAGCACGGGTCCATGCCAGATGCTCTCTCGCTTAATCTGAGGGTCGAGCGGGAACGCGGAGCCGCCTGGGATCGGCAAACCCAAGTCGATTAAATAACCGAATTCGTCGCTTCCAAACCCGAGTCGAAGGTTCACTGGGTGTTCTCGCCTCGTGCCCTGAACAGGATAATCGCCGCGCTGTACCGAACGCGAAATGGATTCCGGGCCAGCCCAAAGAGTGGACTGCAGCCCGCCTTCCCGCGCCAGGGAAGTGACAACGCGCCCCTGCGCGGTGTCGGCAAGAAGCCGGAGAGCCCGGTAAAGACTGGACTTTCCGCTTCCGTTTGCGCCCGTTACTACATTGAGTCGCTTCAGCGGTATAACTAACTTTCTCAGCGACCGGTAGTTGGAGATAGCAAGCGCCGTGAGCATTCAATTTTTCTTTATGGGTTTATTCTACGGCGTCCCATACAGCTGGCGGTACATGTTCGCGTTCCGCAGGATCGCTTGGACATACTCGCGAGTCTCGGTGAATGGGATGGACTCTACGAACTCCTGGGGATCGCGATATTTCCCGCCTCCCAGCCAACTTTGCACTCTGTCGGTGCCCGCGTTATATGCGGCGAGCGCATATTCGAACGCACCAAATTTATCCACCATCTCTCGAAAATAGCGGGTGCCGAGTTGCAGATTCATTCCGGGGGCGAAGAGTTGAGTAGCCTTGTAATGTTTTATCTTTTCCTGCTTCGCCAAAGTCTTCCCAACTTTGGGGAGTAATTGCATCAATCCCACGGCGTCTTTTCGCGACACCGCATTGGGATTGAATTCCGACTCCTGCCGAATCAGAGAAGCCACGAGGTAGGGATCGAGCGCGTTCGTGGACGAAAATCTTTTCAAATCGAGCCAATAAGGTTTGGGGAAAAGCGCCTCCCAATATGAGCGTGGCAGGCTGTCTAAATCCACTGCAAAATAATTTGGGACGGCGCGTTTCAGGACTTCGATCGCGATATCGTAACGTCCAGCGTCCTCGTACATACGCGCGGTCTCGGCGGGAAGCCAGTCACCTTTGTCTTCTTCATCTTTATCCTCGGCAGCGGCTTTCAATTCGCGCACCGCAAAATCCAGCAGCGCTCCATTCTCTAGCAAGTGCGCTTTCTGCACTCGAAGGTCATCGGTTGGCACGGTATCGTTCGTGAGCGCGGGATCGGAATTCATCGGCGGCACGCGATCCAACAAAGCATAGTGCTGCGGAGGGCCATTCACTTTCATCTTCTGCAATTGCTCGCGAGCCAGTTCGCCATAATAAAAATTGCGGAATCGCAGCGACAGCTTCTGGTAATACGCCGCCGCCATACCCTGATCGCCATCTTCCTGCGCCAGCCGCGCCCTCCAATACAGAGCCGCAGGAATTTCCGCTGAATCGGGATATAGCCCTATCTGGTTTTCGAATTCTGTCTTCGCTTCGACGGTTCGACCTTGCCGCAGACTCAACCAAGCCACTTTCCAGTGCGCGTATGAGGCTCTCGCAGCATTCGGGAACCGCGACTGCAACTCGCGGTAGCAGTCAATCGCATGGTCGTAGTCGGGCCTAAGCAGATAGATATTGCCCGCCTCCAGCAACGCCTGTTCCAGGTAAGGACTCGTCGGATCGGCCTGGCGTAATTGATCAAGAATCTTCAGGAACGTATCATTGTCATTCTCAGCCCAGGCAACTTCACCGAGATTGAAAAGCCGTCCCGCGTTAATTTCAGGCGGCGCATTGGGGACGGATTCAAGGGCTTGTTTGGCTTCCTTAATTCGGCCGGCGCGGCGCAATGCCTCCACCAGGGACAATTGCAGCGCGGCACGTTCTGTCGGAGAAACGTCATTGAGCAACGCGCCATATTCGTCGGCAGCGTCGCCATATCGTTTTCCTTTTTCCAATAAATCAGCACGCGTTTTTCGCTCAAGCAACGGCGCGGAAGAAAGCATTGAAGGCGATATCTTTTTTAGTTCCTCCCCGGCTTGAGTCGCTTCGAAACTGAGCGGCATGGTGAAATACAGGTTGCTGAAAATCGTCGCCGCTTTCGTGTTGTCTCCCGCGGCGGCGTAGGCACGGCCGAGGGCCAGTTCGATATCAGCGCGAACCGGTTTGCGATTTTCTTCCAACAATGCCGCGGCAGCCTGGGCTTGACTCTCGGTCACCAGAAGGTTCGCGTAGAGCAGATGCGTGTCTGTACTCAGCAATGATTCCGGATATTTTTTCTCAAAGCCGCTCAACGCGGCCATAGCTTCGGGAATGCGCCCGGTTTGAAGGTAGGATTGGCCGCGATAATAATCCACATAATCGCCGATGTCCCCGGCATGAGGATGGGCACGGCTTAAAGCCGGGATGGCTTGGGCATAGTCGTGATCGAGTACGTGCGCGTATCCGACAACCAACCATGCCAAGGCTCCGGCATCTTCGCTGCTGTGTCGTCGCGCAAAGCCTTCCACCCCCGCATATGCGGCCGGGGTGCGATCCTGAAGCAATTGCCGCGCCATTGGCTTCAGACTGCTGGAGGCTACGAACGCAAGCCGCATCCGGCGCAATCGGGGCGAGTTCCGCGATTTCCGGCCATGAGCCAGAGTCTTCTTTTTGGAAGATGGAATTTTCTTGCCGCGCGATTGTGCTGACGGTGACGAAGATGCTTGTGTAGACGAGGCTTGCCCGAAAGAGGATGGGGCTCCGGCGGCAAAATAGCCGAACGATGCAATACGGAGCAGGATAAAAATGAAAATAAATCGCAGAGAATACACAGCTGGCGCGCCACTTACTTTCTTATTCAGTGGGGATAGTTTACACCCAGGAGCGCAACGTTATCCTCGGCCAGACTCCGAACCAGTTCTTGATTGAAATAATCGCTATCGGCAGCACAGGTACTGCCATATCTTTTTTGGTAGGTTATACGGCTCTTTTCAATGTCTTCCTTCAAGCGATCGTATAAATCCTGATTCTTCCGGCCTTCGACAACGGTGTCTTTGTTGTAAAGCTTGATTTCGTCAATCAGGAGCCGCGCAAAACGTTGCGCCTTGCGATGTGTGTCCTGGTCAGCGACCGATATTTCCGGTTCGATTTTGGTGGACGCTACGCTAGTCGAGGACTGCGTCGCTGACGCAGCCATTGCCATCGGAACGTGTTCCTCGATTGCCGCTTCAGCTTCCGCTACAGCCACTGATTGCTGGGGCGCCGCTGAGGCTCTATGGGTCGGAGCATGAGCGGCAAACGGATCGGCCATTGTCGAATCCGCACCATTCGGTGGCAATCCGGCATCGGGCCGCTCCGTAAGTTCGACTGCACCTTCTTTGTGCGCTTGCTTGCGTAATGAGATCACTTCCAACCACGCGCTGGTCGTGGCAACTACCAATTCCAAGGCCGCCGAATCTATTTTTCCGCCCGGCTTGGCACCAGCATCCGCATAGACCAATGCGGCAATCTTGTCTTTTAACAACAGCGGCAGGAACAGGACGCCGCCATCGGCCGGGGCACGAAAGTGAGTCATGAATCGCGCATCCACGTCGGTCGCGGATCCCGCGCAAACACTCCGTGTTTGCATGGCTTGCGCCGCAATTCCGCTCCTCAAATCAAGGGAAAAATCTTTGATGGCATCGCTATTGTCGAAGCCACGTCCCTGCCAGCCGGTAGCCAGTCCTGACTTGATGACGAAGAGGGCGGCACGGCCACTGTAATGAGCCGTATTTTTTAGCAGCGCTCGCAGAATCTCCTTCTGGGTTGTTCCGGTGTGAATCGCCGAAATCGCAGCAAGTAAATCGGCTGGCGTTCCCCCCTCAGACTGTCCCCCTGCTCCTGCAACTTCGCCATGAGACTTTGCGAACTCCGGCAACAGATCCGCCACCACACTGCGTACCATTTCCTCGCGCAAGGATGGAATATGGCTTTCGAGAATTCGAGAGACTGCTGCGTCCACAATTCGCTCAATTAAGGATATTTCTGCCATTGTCGCCTTACCGGGTACTAAAAACTCCCGTTGTAGTTCTCAAAAAACCTTCAAAAGACTTCAAAGACTGATTATGGCCACTTACTCTCTTCTCCGGAAGTCACGTTAGGACGTGATCTACCGGGTTATCAGAGGCCTGATTGCAATCTAGCGTAAATCTTATGCGGTTGGATACGTCAAAACAGTTCGCGCAACACTAAAGTACCGAGTAAAATAGGCCTTCTGTTCGGCACAGCCGAAAGCCGTAAAATTGTTGCATCGGACGAATGATGAATACCATCCAACCAAAGGTAGTCGAACCGGTCAGTGATGAGCTCACACTTGTCCAGGCAGCCAAGAGTGGCGACGTCTCGGCGTTTGAAGAGTTAGTCAGACGGTATGACCGGAACGTTTTCAGGATTGCGCAACACATTACGCAAAACCGCGAGGACGCGGAAGATGTGGTGCAGGATGCATTCCTTAAAGCGTATAGCAACCTGAAGCAGTTCCAGGGACAGTCGAAGTTTTACACCTGGCTGGTTCGCATTGCGGTAAACGAAGCGCTGATGAAGTTGAGGCGGCGCCGTCCGGAACGAACGGTTTCGTTGGACGAAGAAGTTAAAACTGAAGAAGATTCGGTTCCCCGTGAAGTTGCAGATTGGAGCCCGAATCCCGAGCAACAGTACAACCAGGCTGAATTGCGTGAGATCTTGACGAAGACCATACAAGGTTTGCCCGCAACTTTTAGAACCGTGTTTGTACTGCGGGATGTTGAGGGTCTTTCAACGGAAGAGACAGCGGAAGCATTAGACCTCAGTATTCCCGCTGTGAAGTCGCGGTTATTGCGGGCGCGATTGCAGCTTCGAGAGCGGTTGAGCAGATTCTTTCAACGCCGGGAACCTGGGGCAAAATTGGAGATTGATGATGGCGACGGCATACCTACAAGTGAGAGCGGAGATGGCAACCAGTGAAATGCTCTGAATTTTTGCAGGAGCTAACGAATTATCTCGACGGCGTCATTGATGACCGCACCAAGTCCGAACTTGAAGATCATCTTTCGTGGTGCCACAACTGTTACGTCGTCTGCGATACCACAAAGAAGACCATCGAAATCTACCGGGATTCTCAACTCTACGAGCTTCCGGATGACCTTAGGAACCGCCTTCGGTCCGCAATCGTGACCAAATGTCAGGCCCGCAAAAAAACCGATTCTGAAAACGCCTGAACGGTTGCCCACCTGTTTCCCATTTGTATTCCAACTTGGCTTAGAAATTTGAGCGAGCGCCCTCTCTGATCAGAACCTTTTTCTCAGAATCTGAATCTAAGTTAATGACCTGAGTTTTGGACCCCGATTCTCCCGGGTTTCGGGGATCAAGAATCATCGACTGCTGTCTGGGGAGGTAGCAGAAATGATCGCAAAATTATTCGACGCCTTATTCGGTTGCTCTCATAGCCATTACAGTTTCCCTCGCAGTGCGAGTCGCCGCGGAGGCATGCGGCGCACCGGTGCCACCTCATTGACCGGAACTTATGTTGCCTGTTTGGATTGCGGTAAAGAACTGCCGTACGATTGGGAGGCCATGAAAGTGGTCGGTTCGCCTTCCGAGAGCCGCAAGTATTTGCATGCCCTCGCCGCCAAAGAGGCGTCGTAAATAAACCTCTGATTCGATGGAGCGACGGGCGTCTTACGCCCGTCTTCCTAAATCATTGCCCTAATTTCGTGTCGTTAATTCGTATCATCCCGACGCTTCAGCGTTGGACGTCCGTCATCGCCAGTCTTGTCGTCGGTTCCGTTCTTATCGGTGGTTGAAGCCCGCCTCAGACTGGGCTTTTTGCCATCTTTCTGATCGGTAACCTTGTGGCGGTTTTCAATGGCGGCTAGCCGCGCCTTTACGTCGTCGAACTCCGAAGTCGTAACTTTGTACTCAGCCCGCGGCGGCAAAATCTTGGCGATTTCTTCCTGCGATTTCTCAATGCGATCGGGCGTCTGCGGATGTGTCGCGAAAGCCTTGGACAGCGTCCCCGGTTTCTTCTTCTCCTCCGCCTGCACTTTCTCAAAGAAACTTATAAAAGCCTGGGGATCGTATCCAGCCTTGTACATGTACTCGAGGCCAAGATAATCGGCCTCGGCTTCAAATCCGCGTGAAAACTTCATAAACGTCAGCGGCACAGCCAAGCCGGCAGCCTCATAACCAGCATAGCCAATTGGCCCACCGATAAAAATCAGAGGGATGGAGGCGATATTCATGAGGTTTCCACGGGTATTTTCCCGGGCCGCGTGGCACGCCGCAACGTGCGCAATCTCGTGTGCCATAACTCCAGCCAACTCAGCCTCCTCGTCCGCCGCCAGAATCAACCCTGAGTTGACATAGAAGAATCCGCCGGGAAGTGCAAACGCGTTGATCTCATCTGAATCAATGACCTTAATGGTGAACGGTACCTGCGAGTCAGAATTCCGCACCAGATTCTGTCCCAGCCGGTTCACATACTCCGTGATCATCGGGTCATTGATCAACTTGGATTGCGACTCCACCTGTTGGGAAAAGGCCTTTCCCATGGCAATCTGCTTTTCCAGGCTGTACCAATTGCCCAAGCCCTTATCGCATCCTATTTTGCGATTCCCAATCGCGTCCAAATCATTTATGCCGCCCTCATGCTCCGATTTCTTGGAAGGTTCTGAAGCCGTATCGGCGGGCTCCGGCGTGCTCGGAGGCGCGGCGGTTGGTACTGGCGCGCTGGCAGTCGCTGCAGGAGGAGTTTGGGTGCCCTGAGTTTGCGCCGAAACCGTCGGCACACTCAGACCAACCGCCAATATCGCCGTCGCTAGAACTGTGAAATTTATCTTAACCATGACTACTCCGTTTCGTTCTGAAACACGGCTTTCTGACTAGATTATACGCCCGCTGACGAAGTGGGAGCCCCTGGATTGAATCCTTACTAGTTGGACGCAGGACCACACAGGAAGGTTATCCTCGCAAGGAAAATAGCGAACTTTTGACGAAGTCCAAAAACTGCGAGTTGCCCTGCGCCTCAATCGTAATATTCGAGGCCCAAATGGGTGATTAAGTCTTCCCCTTTTAGATGGCGCAGTGTGTTCTTCAGCTTCATGGATTGGATAAACAAATCGTGTTCCGGATATAGACCGGGTGCGGTCATTGGAGATTTGAAGTAGAAGCTAAGCCACTCCTGTATTCCCAGACCCTGTAGTTCCGAACTGCGCTTCGCGAGGTCCATGAATAGCAGGAGATCGAGAACAATAGGAGCCGCCAGAATCGAATCGCGGCAGAGAAAATCCACTTTGATCTGCATCGGATATCCCAGCCAGCCGAAGATATCAATATTGTCCCAACCTTCTTTGTTATCACCGCGTGGCGGGTAATAGTTAATGCGGACTTTATGTGTGAAGTGCCCATACAGCTCGGGATAAAGCTCTGGCTGGAGAATGTGCTCCAACACGGAAAGCTTCGATTCCTCTTTGGTTTTAAAAGAACCCGGATCTTCCAATACTTCGCCGTCGCGGTTCCCCAAAATGTTAGTTGAGAACCATCCGTTGAGACCCAACATACGAGCTTTAAAACCGGGAGCCAGGATCGTTTTGATCAGCGTCTGTCCGGTCTTGAAATCCTTACCGCAAATCGGAGCATTATTTCGCCGCGATAACTCATGCATGGCGGGAAAATCGACGGTAAGGTTGGGCGCACCATTGGCGAACGGCACGCCCTCCATCAAGGCCGCGTAGGCATAGATCATGGATGGAGCGATATTTTCGTCGCTTCGGGTAAGAGCTTTCTCAAAGGCCTTTACCGATTGATGCGC
The DNA here is from genome assembly GCA_963796015.1 of uncultured Acidobacteriaceae bacterium. Classification (GTDB taxonomy): domain Bacteria; phylum Acidobacteriota; class Terriglobia; order Terriglobales; family Acidobacteriaceae; genus PALSA-188. The sequence continues at coordinate 131,606 of CAWCJR010000005.1, forward strand.
TTCGGTCTGAGTCAGAAAAATTTCCGTCGAGCCGCACCAAATCATCGCCAGCCGCGCTGCTCCCGAAGTCTTTTTGAAGTCGCGAATGTCGGCGCGAACCTGCTCGGCAAGATCCATCTTGTTCTTGCCTTTTTTTACATTCGTTCCATCCAGCTTCTTCACATAACTATGGTCAAACACCGCCTTGCGAGGTTTGATCGAACTCAAGAAGGGCTTCACCTTCTTCAATAATTCCCTGTCCAACACGCCAGCCGTGGTGGCCGCCGTGTACATGTCATCTTCGAAGATGTCCCACCCTGTAAAGACGAGATCTTTCAGTCCGGCGAGCGGCAGGAATTCGTTAATTTTTGGAGATCTGGCGTCGGTGCGTTTGCCCAGCCGGATGGTCCCCATTTGAGTGAGGGACCCAATGGGCTTGGCGAAGCCTTTGCGTACTGCTTCAACTCCAGCCACGAACGTCGTGGCCACGGCTCCCATGCCGGGAATCATAATTCCCAGCTTGCCTTTGGCCGGTTGAATTTCGGTGCTGGTTTGTTGGGAGGATTTTGTCTTTGTCGTTGTCTTCGTTTCAGCGCTGTGCCGCGTCGGCATTTTTAGTTGCTTCCTTATGTGCTCTCTCTAAGATGAGGGCGGGGAGATATAAGCAAACGGATATGTTCTCGTATCGTGAGAGGATTTGCAAACTAACCGTGCCATCCGCGGCTCAACGACTCGCATGAAAATGAAACTCCGCGGCACTCGTCCGTCACCTAACCGCCGATATGCACCATGGTTCTCGATGCCGGCACGAAATCGGGTTCGCCGATGTGGTGACGTTCTTCTTTTTTCTCAACTACGTTTTCAATGAACGCCATTATCTCTTCGTCCGAGCCGCCACGACTGATGAGCCCGTGCAAATCGTGATCCCATATGGAAAACAGGCAGGTGCGAATCTTGCCATCGGAGGTGATGCGAATGCGGCTGCAATGTCCGCAAAATGGATGCGAAACCGGCGCAATAATTCCAATTTCGCCGATTCCATCATTGAAACGGTAACGCCGTGCTGTCTCGCTACGCTGATGGGGAATTTCGACAAGCGGACGATACTCACCCATACGGCGCAAGATTTCGTCCAGCGGGACGACCGTATCCGGCGCCCACACACGCTCTTCTTCAAGCGGCATGAACTCGATGAAGCGAACGGTAACGCCTTCGTCGCGAGCAAACATCCCAAAGGGGATAATCTGATCTTCATTGAAGCCACGCATCAAGACGCAGTTGACTTTGACCGGCCACAACTCAGCGTCCCGCGCGGCCCGAATTCCCGCCAGAACGCGCTCGTATCCATTAGCCACGCGCGTGATACGAGCGAAACGATCAGGATCAACGGCGTCCATACTCACAGTGACGCGGCTCAGACCAGCATCCTTAAGCGGCTTCGCCATGTCCGCCAAAAGGTGACCGTTAGTGGTCATTGCCAGGTCAAGCGGGTGGCCGTCACAGCTCCGCAACTTGGCCAGCTCTCGCACGAAATCCACCACTCCTTTGCGCAGCAGTGGCTCGCCCCCAGTGATGCGAATTTTGTTAATTCCCATCCCTGCAAGCACCCGAGCCATCCGCAAGTATTCCGCAAAGGGCAGGTCGCCGTAGAGCGCGCCTTCGTTTCCTGTACGGCAGTAGACGCACTTATAGTTGCAGCGATCCGTGATTGAAATCCGGAGATCGGTAATGGCGCGTCCGAATTTGTCGGTTAGTGCCAAGTCGTCGGTCGAGTCGTCGGTCGTCAGTCGTTAGTCAACTTCACAACTTTGTCATTCCGAGCCGTCCGCAGCCGAAGGCGAGGACGAGCGAGGAATCTGCTTCTTGTATCAGCTGACGCGGAAAGGGACACACAGGCGTGCACGCGCTCGCGAGCATTTCCTTTCCAATGGCTTCTTACGAAGCCGGGAGGCGGAGGCATTTCTACCCACACCCTTGGGAGATCGTGTGGTGCGGGCACCCTCGCCCGTGTACCATCTCCACCGCCGCGCAAGCCAGGGTATGCCCGAAGGCCGAAGCGGTCGGAAACTCGATATGATTATAGATGCAGCAGGAACGTCGAAAGGCGACAAATCTATCGAGCGGAGGTTCCTGTCATTTTTTAGACCTCTTGAAATCCACCACGCTCAGAATTACCTGTTGGAGCCGTTCCGGCGACGTAGCCTCGACCTGTAGCGAAATCATGTAACCTTTTAAGAACGTGGAATAGATGCCCTGATAATGAGTACGCCCTTGTTCCTTGACTTTCATGATTGCCTGCACAAATCGCAAACCCGATATCTCAACCGGGGACTCCTCTTGTACGGTAGTCATACCTTCTTTTTCAAACTGACGTCGAACATAACGAACATAATCGTCAGGGGAACGGATTAGAGGACTGTCCGAAAGCGTATCTGCGAGTACCGCAATTGAATATTTATCTTCCCACTTGTCTGCGTTTGCTTCTGCATCAATGAGGCGCGCCCTCGCTCCCTGCGAACTTACAAAACCTCCTTTAGTGAACCGGGCATGGGCAGGAGTGAGGGTGAGTCCGAAGTACTCATTTTCGTAGCGGTTCCCACTGACCTTGCCTGCGGCATAAACTGCGGAAATATTTTGCGCGGCCTTCTGTGTCTCAGAGATCGCCCCCATGTGTATGAGCAAGGCACCGAGCACGACGACTCGTAAGCGAAGCAGGCCGATTCTACGAATGACTCTCAAACTTGTTTACCTTTATCCTGTTATAAGGGCGTGCACGATTGCAAGGCTCTTCTCTATCGCCGCCTCAGCCAGGGGCGCCATGACCTTGAAGCCTGCCGCGTTCGGATGCAGGCCATCGTCACTCAGATCTTTCTTTAACATTCCCCTGTCGTCCACCATCGCGCTGAAGTAATTAAGATACAAATATCCATTTGCAGCGCAATAAGCCTTCAGCCAGCGATTCAACTCAAGAATCTTCTCCGGAGATCTTTGCGCAAAAAAGTCCTGAGCGCGAGGTGTGTAGTTATTGACGGGCAGCAGCGACGCGAACACCACGTGAATCTCGTGGAGACGGGCCAGTTCTGCCAGTGAACTATAATTCGCCTCAATCTCCGGCAACGACATCGGGCCGGTGTTTCCGGCGATATCATTGGTCCCTGCCAGAATGACTACGGTCTTCGGACGCAGGTCAATTACATCCTCGCGGAAGCGTACCAGCATCTGCGGCGTGGTCTGGCCGCCGATTCCGCGATTAATGTAGGGTTTTCCCGGGAAATAGTCGGTCAGCTTCCAGATATCGGTAATTGAGTCTCCAAAAAACACCACCCGTGATTCGCCCGGGGCGGAGGCGGGTAGGCTAGCATTCGCATCACGGTAGCGCGACAACTGACCGAAGTCGTCGGTGAATATGGCGATACGGGAGGCCCGATATTGGTCCAAGCCGGGGAAGCCAGTGGAGGGAATTGTGGGTTGCTGGGCAAAGGCAAGGACAGTTAGAAAAAAGACGAGCGATAACTGTGCCATACGGCGATACAGTTTAAGTTGCATCGGCTCCTCCGGAAAAACAAAATCGCTGAGCGATGGGCCACCAAAATGCCATTCATCGGCTACTTGTCATTCCGAGCTGTCCGCAGCCGAAGGCGAGGACGAGCGAGGAATCTGCGGTTGGCCTCGCATGCTACGGCTGCTTAGCAGGGCAATTCAATGCGAACTCTATCGACGCCCTGATCTTCTGATTGGCAGCCTCTTTCGAAAACTTCCATTCGCTCACGGCCTTCTCTACTGCTCCCCGAAACATGGGGTGGCCATTCTCTAAAGCGAAGTTGGTTGCATTACCGTCCTGATCGATTGTGATCATAAAGGTCACTAATCCCTTAATTTTTGCGGTTCTCGCAATCGGCGGATATGAAGGCTGGACGAAAACCTCCGGCTGAAGCGGCGAACTGCTTAACAACCGCACTGTAGGCGCGGGCGGCCGACTCTGGGCCGCAACATACAAATCAGAGGGTTTGTCCGAAGCTCCCGCGAACAGTTCATCATACTTGCCGGCGCGAACTTCGTCTAAGACCGCTGAATTTTGGCCTTTCTGAGGAGGCCGACGTTGGTCAGGAATCGAGAATACTGGCTTCTCCATCACGCCGGGTCCAACAGCGTCATCGATCCGGGTGAGCAGTTGTATCGTCCAAGAAGTGTGGATTGGGGTGTTCGGAGCTGGGTCGAACATATCTTTGTCGAGAATGTCCGAACGAATGATTCGGGCTTGAGTTCCGCACTGAACTCGCATCCTAACGATGACGCCGCTGAACACTAAGCATTTCTTGCAACGCTTCAATTCGCGGCGTAACTCCTTTTCGGAGATTGCGCAGGGATTAGTCGTCCCTAACAGGGTCGCAATAGATTTATTGGTCAACACCGATTTGGTCTCGATTTGTGCCGGCTGAGTGCACACGTCAGCGGCTGGAGTAAGTATGGTTCTGTCAATTGAACTCCCGCCAACGGCAGGGCGGACCAAGAGCAGCTCGTAATAGTTAAAGGGCGGCCCGAAGTCGAAGAATGTTTGCCGTCCGATTTCGAATTGAGTTGGCAGTTGCGTGTCGGCTTTACGATCCCGAGGGAATACCGGACCGCACAGGAGAAGAACGGCGCAAGTCAGGGCGCGACATCGCATGGCGCAAATCCTAACACGGAGCCGGACGGAAGGAGCTGATGCTTTCCGGTGGCGCCGGGCGAGGGCGCCCGCGCCACACTACTCACATGCCATCATAATTCGGCCCGCCGCCACCCTCGGGCGGAACCCAGGTGATGATCTGATACGGATCCTGAATGTCGCAGGTCTTGCAATGCACGCAATTTGACGGGTTAAGGCTGATGCGCTTTCCATTCGGCTGTTCGGCATCATCCACCATTTCGTAGACATTCGCTGGACAGAAATTCTGACACGGGCTGCCGAATTCTTTAATACATCGGTTATTGCAAATGTCTGTGTTTTGAATGATCAGATGGGATGGCTGGTCTTCTTCATGCTTGGTGCCGGAATGATACAGATCAGTCAGTTTATTGAAAGTGAGCTTGCCGTCGCCCTTTGCGGAGCCCAGCAGATGAGCTTCGTTGCCACCATCGGGCGGGAGATCCGCGAGCTTCTTCATTCGCGAGTATCCTGGCGTAGCAGGATAATGATCGTGTAACCCGCGCCCCCCGGTGAACTGCTGCAACCCCGCGTGAAACATGCCACGCCAGAAGCCATGTTCGAATCCCTGATGGAAGTTGCGGACTTTCCAAAGTTCCTCTTTAATCCAGCTCTTTTCCACGCGCCGTTGAAACTCACCAAGCTTGCTCGCGGAGAAGTCCGACGATTTCATTGCTTCGAAAGCCGTTTCAGCGGCGAGCATGCCGCTCTTAATGGCAAGATGAATTCCCTTGAGGCGTTGTGAATTTAGAAACCCTGCCGAGTCGCCGATGATCATCCAGCCATCGCCCGCTAGCGGCGGAAGCGCCCACCAACCACCATAGGGCAGCGACTTGGCGCCGTAGCGAATCATCTTTCCGCCTTCGAGCAGTTTCGCTACAAATGGATGCTGCTTGAAATCCTGGAGCACATGCTGCGGATCGAGGCGCGGGTCAGGATAATCGAGGCCGGTAACGAATCCGAGCGAAACAACATTATCTTTGCCCCCATAAATCCACGCGCCGCCGTATTCTTTGGACGTGAGCGGCCATCCCATCGTGTAGATAACTTCGCCAGGCGCAATTCTTCCGGACGGAACTTCCCACAGCTCTTTGATTCCCTGACCGTAGGTTTGGGGATTTCGGTCTTTCGCGAGATCAAATTTATTGATGAGTTGTTTGGTTAAAGAACCGCGCGGCCCTTCGGCGAGAATGACGATTTTTGCGGTAAGGTCGTATCCTGGCTCGAAATTAGATTTGGGCTGATTCTGTTTATCCACCCCTTTGTCGTCCGTGCGGACTCCGGTTACGCGATCGCCGTCGAATAGCAATTCAGATCCCGCAAAACCAGTAAATACGGTGATGCCAGCCGACTCAACTTTGCTTCCCAACCATTTCACAAACCGGTTCAGAGAGATGACGTAATTTCCGTGATCACGAAGTGGCGGCGGCGTAATGGGGAATTTGAATTTACCCTTTTCAGTCAGAAAGTAAACCGATTCCTTTGTGACTTCGCGCATCGAGTGGAGCTTCCTTTTCGAATCCCGGAAGCAGTTCGCGCATGGACCGCGGATCGAGCAGCGCCCCTGACAAACAATGCTGTCCAATTTCACGAGCTTTCTCGAGAACGTAAATATTTTCTTTGCTGAATGTGTGAGTTGGGATTCTCAGAATTGTGCTGGTCAATAAGTTGAGAAAGCCGGAGAGCGCAAGCCATCCGCCGAGGCCCTCCACCGACAATGACAACATCGGCGGGCATCTGCGGACGTTCAATGTTTTCGAGGGGCTTTCGGAAAATCAGCATGCAGCAGTCATGGAATGCCTAACGGTTCGCCAGACTGGCTATCTCTCCAAGGCCGAGCAACCTCTGGTCCGCCGTCACCAAAGTTAACTTCAGAACCTTGGCGGTAGCCGCCAGGAATCGGTCCGCCGGATCAGCATGAGGCAGAGTCAGCGCGAAGCCAGTGCGAACAATTTCCTGAGTCAGCGGCGCTTCTCGTAGTTGATCGGCAGCGCGCTCGACCCAAGCCAGCGGATCGCCCACTCGGATGCGGCCCTTTTGCATCAGCGCAAGAGCTTCCCAAACACTGACCGGAGACAGCCACAGATCGTTGTCGTTATTCGACAACTCTTGCGCTGCACTCTTTCCTATCCGCTTCGGATCCAATTTGCTCCAGATCCAGATATGGGTGTCGAGCAGAAGATTCAATTGCGGTAGGCCTCGATGTCCTCCAGATCAATGACAGGAGAAACAATATCGCCCAGAATTTCGCCGGTCCCTACCATGTCCCCCAGAAACTTTCGCCTGCGGTCCGGTCCAGCCGGAATGACTTCCGCCACTGGGCGGCCATGACGCGTAATCCGCAGAGGTTGACGCGTTTTATGCACTTGCTCAATGAGGCCAAGACACTTGGCCTTGAATTCGGAGATCGAAACATCATTCATGACCACTATTATATCTATGGTCAATTAACTAGTCAATTCGGCATTTACAGCCCGGCTAACACACGCAGGAAACGATGAATACTATCCCCCGCCTTTCGCCTTCTTGATTTCCTCAATCAGCGCAGGCACCACATCAAACAAATTTCCCACCACCGCATAATCTGCGATCTCGAAAATCGGCGCTTCGGAATCTTTGTTAATTGCAATGATCGTTCGCGCGCCTTTCATTCCCACAACATGCTGAATCGCTCCGCTGATCCCTAAAGCCAGATAAAGTTTGGGCGCGACTGTCTGTCCCGAAGAACCGACCTGGCGATCCATCGGAAGCCATCCCGAATCGCATATCGGACGCGATGCCGCAAATTCGCCGCCCAAGAGCCTCGGCAAGCTGTTTCGCAATCTCAATATTCTTTTGTTCCTTAATGCCACGGCCCACGGAAACGATGATTTCGGCCTGAGTTAAGTCAATGGCTTGCTTTGCTTCTTTGAAAATTTCTTGCGGCTTGGTACGCACAGCGCTGTCCGCGATTTCGACATTCATCGTTTCAACAGGCGGCGGTTGTGCTTCCGGCCTCGACTTTGTCCCCTCGAAATGCCCCATTTTGAAAAGTTACAAACCAGGGCGCTTCGCAAGTGAAGCTCACGTCCGCGGTAAACTTTCCCTGAAACATTTGCCGCGTGAATACCAACTTGTCCGCCGTCTTTCTTATATCCAACGCAATCGCTGATGACGGTGCGCTCCATCGCCGTGGCGAGCTTAGGAATGAAGTCGCGGACTTGATAAGTGTGAGGAAGTAAAACCAGCTTCGGCTGCTTGGACTGAATCACTTGCTTCAGCGCGGCGACGAATGCATCGGGAGTATAGGGCTCGAGTTTCGGCGATTCTACGGCATATACTTTTGAAACTTTTTTGCCTGCAACTTCAGCGGCAAGATTCGCGATGCCGCTTCCCACAACAGCGGCCTCTAGCGTCCATCCAGTTTCGGCGGATAAGGCTTGCCCCGCCGCAAGCGTTTCCCATGAGACGCGGCTGAGCTTTCCTTCGACGTTGTTCGAGGACAACAAGAATAGTCTCAGGCATTGAGCTTTCGTCGACGCCAGTGCCGCACTACTCCGTTATGCTGCCGCGCTTATGCGCGCCGATTGCCAGCAGCGTCAAGCCCAGGATCCCTCTCCCAGCACCCACCACATCCACATGTGCGAACCGCTTCGCAAGCCGACATACACAAATGAGCACAAGATGAAAGCGAACCAAAGTAGAACTTTGCCAGCCGTCATCAGCACCGATCCGACGCGCTCCTCGCCGGCCATCGCTGCTTCTTCCATCCGCATTAGGTCTTTTCCAGCCATGTCAATTAGATGCTCTCCGAAGCGCCTGGAAACGACTACAAAACGTGAACTTCGTTTCGCAGTTTGTCCACCAGTTTCTTGGCGATTTCGGAAGGCGTCCCCTCCATGTATTCAGTATTTTTTGTTTTCTCTGGAATATAAAGCCGTTCAATTTTCTGCAAATTGCCAGTCACAACGGACTTCACATTTTCAAATCGAAACTTTCTGCATCGGCTTATTCTTCGCCTGCTTGATGCCAATTAGAGTGGCGTAGCGAAGCTTGTTGATGCCCGATTGAATCGTGAGCACCGCCGGCAGCGGGATATCCACGAACTGAAAATATCCAGCTTCGAGTTCCCGTTTTACGCGGACGCCAGCCTCGGTCTTCTCGATCTGCATAATGATCGTAGCGTGCGGCCAGCCGAGCAACTCTGCGAGGATGACTCCGGTTTGCGCGTATCCATAATCGTCCGATTGCAGTCCGGTAAAAATCAGATCAAATTGTTCATCCTTGATCGCTGCGGCGAACGCCCGGGCCGTGTTAAAGGCATCCAAGCCGACGAACGCATTATCTTCCAAATGAATGGCACGATCCGCGCCCTTTGCCAGAGCTTCCCGTAAGACCTGCTGCGAACGTGCCGGACCGGCGGTGATCGCTACAACTTCCCCGCCATGCTTTTCCTTCTGTCTCAGCGCCTCTTCCAGCGCGAATGCGTCTGGCTCGTTCACTTCATAAGAAACGTCTTCGCGAATCCATGTACTAGATTCATTCAGTTTGAGCGGAGCGTCCTTTTGGGGAACTTGCTTTATGCAAACCAGAATCTTCAATGGATGCTCCCAAGATTTACCGCCGCCACAATATAACCACATCTCCTACCATTTATTCAGTGAATACGACCGACTGCAATCCCGATATTTCGAACCGCTTGCGGCAGCGCACGTTCTTGCATGCCATCATGTCATCTTTGCGCAGCATGTAGGACTTTGCCTTGGCAAAGCGGGCGCGATCCCGTTCGTCGGCGCGACCCGCCAGTTGCCGCTTCTTCGTGCGGACGACCCAGGTCACTTCGTAAGTATCCGACTGATGGCAACTGGGACAATTCAAGTTAGCTGGCTTCTTTTCCGTACGTTCATCGAAAAATTCACGCTCTTCCATGATGTTGAGAGCCTCTCGACAGGTTGATGGATAATGATTATTGCATCTTTTAGGCGCTCGTTTCCATCGGCTATTCCCTTCGAGGTGACAGCGCCATCACGAAACCGTAGAGTTAACAAAGACCTCGATATGGCCGTTGCTTTTATTTGCGAAGGAGTGCGTACTCCAATCGGTCGCTATGGCGGTGCGCTAGCCCAGGTTCGCACTGATGATCTTGCCGCAGTTCCATTGACTGCTCTGCGACAACGATTTCCTGACAGCGATTGGCAAGCCATGGACGAAGTAATTCTCGGATGCGTCAATCAGGCCGGAGAAGACAATCGCAACGTGGCCCGCATGGCTGCTTTGATCGCAGGCGTTCCACACACCGTCCCTGCCGTGACGGTGAATCGGCTGTGCGCTTCGGGAATGGAGGCAGTCGCGGCAGCAGCCCGAGCGATCGTCGCCGATGAGATGTCCCTCGCAATTGCAGGCGGCGTTGAAAGCATGAGCAGGTCTCCACTGGTGCTGCCAAAAGCCGCTTCCGCCTTTTCGCGAAACGCGGAAATCTACGACACTACCATCGGATGGAGATTCATTAATCCGATCATGCAAAAAAAGTATGGAACGGACTCAATGCCCGAAACCGCCGAAAACGTGGCCGAAGCTTACAATATTGACCGGGCTTCGCAAGATCAGTTCGCGCTGCAATCTCAGCAACGAACGGCAGCAGCGAAGAAAGCGGGATTCTTTGCTCAGGAAATCGTGCCAGTCGAAGTTCCCGGACGCAAAGGCGAAAACAAAATCGTCACCGAAGACGAGCATCCACGCCCGGATACTTCACTCGCAGCACTTTCGAAACTCCCGACCCCATTCCGGGAAAATGGCACCGTCACTGCGGGCAATTCCTCGGGCATCAACGACGGGGCATGTGCAATGTTCGTTGCATCAGAGAAAGCCGCCTCTCAATTTGGACTGACTCCCCTCGCGAGGATAGTGGCTTCAGCCTCGGCCGGGGTAGAACCTAGGCTTATGGGAATCGGTCCCATTCCAGCGATAAAAAAACTGCTGGAAAGGGTAAAGGTATCAATCAGTACTATTGATCTCCTGGAATTAAATGAAGCGTTCGCCGCGCAAGCGTTAGCGGTGACTCGCGCGTTCGAGTTGCCGGATAGCAGCGAGAAGGTAAATCCCAATGGCGGGGCCATCGCACTCGGCCACCCGCTAGGGATGAGCGGCGCACGATTAGTACTGACTGCGTCCCGCCAGTTGCAGCGAACTAACGGACGTTATGCCTTGGCCTCAATGTGCGTCGGCGTAGGCCAAGGCATGGCAATGTTGATGGAAAGGGTTTGAAGGGAAGCCGGTCATTCACAACCTTCCAGGCCCGAATGAGTATTCCCTTGGATGATAGGCATCACGCGGCATGCGCCTTTTACCGTGCTATAATTTCTTTTCGCCTGCGTTGGTTTTGAGGTGATCAGTTGAACTTTCCTGCGGCGAATCCTGTGCAATTCCAGTTTATTGAAGGCGAGGTATATCCATGTCTGGTCACTCAAAATGGGCGACAATCAAACACAAAAAAGGCGCGCTCGACGCCAAGCGCGGCAAAATATTCACTCGCCTGATCAAGGAAATTAGTATTGCAGCAAAGAATGGGGCCGACCCGGATACCAATCCTCGCTTGCGTGGGGCCATTCTTGCCGCGAAGTCTGAAAATATGCCCGCCGACAACATCAAGCGGGCCATCCAGCGCGGAACCGGTGAATTGCCGGGCGCGACTTATGAGGAATTTTCGCTCGAAGGCTACGGTCCGGGAGGCGTCGCCGTTCTGCTGGACATTAACACCGACAATCGCAACCGCACCGTCAGCGAAATTCGCCATGCGTTTGGCAAGAACGGCGGCAACATGGCCGACGCTGGCGCAGTCTCGTACATGTTCCACAAAAAGGGTGACATAGTAATTCCAAAATCTTCCGCCAAGGAGGACGACCTGATGGCGGTTGCGCTAGATGCTGGAGCGGACGATCTTCACGATGACGGCGAAAATTGGGAAGTTCTTACCGCTCCGTCCGCGTATGAGGCCGTGCTGGAGGCCATTAAGAAAGCTGGCTTCGAGGTCACATCTTCGAGTGTGACCATGATTCCGCAGAATTACATCAAGCTCGAAGGCGCGCATGCGGCCACTATGATTCGTTTGATGGAAGCACTGGAAGAGCACGACGATGTGCAGAATGTACATTCCAATTTCGACATTGATCAGAAGCTGCTTGAAGAAGTTGCGGGATGAATATCTTGGAGTAAGAAATTGAGCCGCCTGTTTGGCGGCTTTTTTCATTTGTCAAGGCCTCATTACATTCAGTTTCCAACATGGCGGTGCATAATTCTATGGAAAAGCTGGCTTTCATCGGCGCAAGTAGTTAGAAGAGAATTGTTTCTACATCTTGCACTGAGTTAAGTGCGGCACCGTCCATTCTCTTTTCGACCTACTGCTGGAGTTCTCGCGTTTGAAAATTCGGCTCGACAAATTGCTCGTCGAACGCGGACTCGCCCCTTCGCCCGAACGAGCTCAGGCGCTCATTCTGGCCGGAAGAGTCCTGGTAGACGAACAGAAAGTTATTGCAGTGGGCGCGCCGACCGGGAAAGACGTGACCGTTCGCCTGCTTGGAGTAGAGAAAAAGTACGTAAGCCGGGGTGGTTTGAAACTTGAGAAAGCCCTGACCCATTGGAAAATTGATGTTCGTGAAAAGTTATGCCTCGACATCGGCACTTCCACCGGCGGTTTTACTGATTGTCTGCTACAGCACGGCGCGGCTCAGGTCTTCGCGGTTGATACTGGATATGGCCAAATAGATTTCCGTCTCCGCAATGATCCTCGCGTTCATTTACTAGAAAAAACCAACGCGCGTTATCTCACCCGTGAAGAACTCGGTGAAACCGCGGACTTAATTGCGATAGACGTATCTTTCATCTCGGCAACCATGCTACTGCCTGCCGTGATTAAAGCTGCTTTCCCGGAGTCGAAACCGGGGCGGCAAATCGTGATCCTGGTAAAGCCTCAATTCGAAGTAGGCCGTGAATACGTGGAAAAGGGTGGCATTGTCCGCAATATCGAGGCTCAGAACGCCGCGGTCGAGAAGGTTCGCAGATCACTCGTTAGTCTGCAATGCAAAAGCACCGATGTCATCGAGTCACCAATTCTCGGAGCAGAGGGCAACCGCGAATTCTTGTTATACGGCTTGTTCTAATCAATAAACTCTCAGGTAGAGGCGCAGCTTGATGCGTCTCCCAGAACGTTTCATACTGTTCGGCGAGGGCTGCGATCAAGAATCTATACTCCAATCACTCCTACCAATTCTTTCACCGAGGCAGCGCTCTTATCGAGTCCAGCTTTTTCTTCGGCAGTCAGTTTGATCTCGATGATTTGCTCGATCCCTTTCGATCCTAGTTTCACGGGCACGCCGACAAACAGGCCTTTGATTCCGTATTCGCCCTCGAGATAAGCAGCGCAGGGCATAATTTTCTTTTTGTCTTTCAATATCGCCTCAGCCATTTCGGTCACGGCGGCGGACGGCGCGTAATAGGCGCTTCCAGTTTTCAGATACTTCACGATTTCCGCGCCGCCGTCGCGGGTGCGCTGGACAAGACGTTCGATGGTGGCGGCGTCCATCAATTCAGTGATCGGAATTCCGGCGACTGTCGAATAGCGGGGCAGCGGGACCATTGTGTCTCCGTGGCCGCCGAGGACAAATGCGGTAACGTTTTCGACGCTGACTTTTAATTCGTCGGCGATAAAGGTGCGGAAGCGGGCGGAATCCAGAACACCAGCCATTCCGATCACGCGCTCGCGAGGAAAGCCGCTCATCTTGTACGCGGCCTGAGCCATGGCATCGAGCGGATTCGACACAACAATCAAAATGCAATTCGGAGAATGTTGCACCGCTTTGCTGACAACATCCTTCATGATTTTGTGATTCGTGTTCAGGAGATCATCGCGGCTCATGCCAGGTTTCCGCGGAATGCCAGCGGTGATGACTACTATGTCGGAGTTCGCGGTGTCGGCGTAATCCTGCGTGCCGATGATGTGCGAATCGCGCTTTTCAATCGGCATGGCTTCGAGCAGATCCAGGCCCTTGCCCTGAGGGACACCTTCGATAATGTCAATCAAAACTACGTCTGCGAGTTCTTTTGAGGCGATCCAGTGAGCGGCGGTGGCTCCAACGTTCCCAGAACCTACGATTGAAACTTTCTCGCGCATGAATGAATTTCCTTTGGTCTTTTTTTGATGGCTGCGAAGCATCTATGCTACACGAACGAGTTGACTTAGGGCGTGATTGAGAATTTTGGCTGTGCTTCGGTGGATGCGTCGAAGCTTCTTTGATCGGACGGACGAGGACGCCCTTTACTTTCCTCTGTTCGTAACGTTGACATTCCATCATATCTCCCTTAGCATCAATGACTTGGTACCCTATCGCGCCGCTGGGAGCCGCTTGTGATAAAGCTCGACATCATCAATGAAGTGGTAAACAAGACTGGAATCACCAAAACCAAAGCCGAATTGGCGGTCGAAACTGTCTTTGAAAGCATGAAACGATCGCTGACAAAAGGCGACCGCATCGAGCTGCGTGGATTCGGAGTGTTTAATGTGCGGCCGAGGAAAACTGGCATTGGACGTAATCCTCGGACAGGCGCTGAGGTTTCGATCCCTCCTGGCAAGGCCGTGCGCTTTAAGCCGGGCAAGGAGTTGCAGTCCATTGATTAAGCGTCAACTTCCCTCGTCGCCGATTTTTTTCAACCGCCGATAGAATTTTCCGACCGGATTCTCGATGTCTGATTCCATTTCCGCAGTTTCCTCTACCACCGATTTTTACCGTCCCATGCCGGTGTATGTGGTCGAGCGGAGGCCGCAGCGTTATTGGCTGCATATTCTCTTATTCATTGCCACGATTTTCACCACGCTGGTTGTGGGGGCGCGCATGGAATTTAACTTCCTGCATAATCAGGCCGCTTTCGCGGTGGGAAATGAATTTGTGCCCTTCTTCCCTATCGAATGGGCGCTGGCGCATCCTTCGCGATTGTTGCTGGGGATTCCCTTCTCTGGAACACTGCTGCTAATTCTGATGGCGCACGAAATGGGGCATTATCTCTATTGCCGTCATTACCGGGTCTATGCCACGCTGCCGTTTTTTATTCCGGCACCGACTTTAATTGGTACGCTCGGCGCGGTGATTCGGATCCGGTCACCGATTCGGACCCGCGCTGCTCTATTCGATATCGGGATTGCGGGACCAATCGCCGGTTTCGTAGTGAGCGTGATTACGCTCCCGATTGCGCTCGTGATGTCGAAACCGATGCCTGCGGGAATGGGGCCGTCCGCCTTGCAGTTCGGATATCCCTTGATTTTCGAAATTGTTCATCGCGGCCTTACCGCAGCCTTGCCGGGCTATCAATTTGCCGGACTTCCGCTCAGCGGGATTTATATGCATCCCATCGCGATAGCCGCATGGGTCGGCATGTTCGCCACCGCGCTAAATTTGCTACCTACTGGACAACTCGACGGCGGACATATCGTCTATGCATTGTGGCCAAGAGCGCACCGCTACATTTCGTGGATCACCGTCATCGCTTTGGTTTACCTCGGGAAATGGTATGCAGGATGGCTGGTGTGGGCAGCTTTGATCACGATTATGAATATTGTTTCATGGCGACAAAGGCAGGCTCCTGATTATCCGGAGCTTCGCGGAGTGCGTTGGAGCGTTGCGCTGCTGGGACTGCTGATACTAATCGTCACCCTCGCACCTGCGCCGCTGCGTAGCGCGGTGCTCGATGGGATGCGCTAGCGACCTCTCGTTTTGTGGTCGCGACGTGTCAAGCTTAGCCGTTGAAAGTAACTGATTGGCGTTCCGACGGGATTTGAACCCGTGTTACCCCCATGAAAGTGGGTTTCGGTTCATTTTGCATTGTTCGCACCGCTTCGCAAAGATGTGTATAAGCATGGTGCCGATGACGGTAGTAGCTTTGAGCAATTCGTTCCACAGGGCTTGTTCGTCACGGACTTGCGGCGATTCCATGAGGCGCGAGGATCGCAGAGAAATGGGGCTAATGCTTTGTCCTTGACGTTGAAGCTCCAGCAGATATGGTTCCGGTGAGTTTTTTGTATTCGGCTTTGGCTTGACGGAGTATCGGGATATCCGGGTCCGCGTTTTTCCAAGTAGTGAAGAAATCGTCGTAGGCTTTGCGGCTTTCCTCGCGGTCCCCTTCGCGCGGCATAGGCACGCGCAAGATCGAGTTCCGCCAGTGGAGCAAACATTTCCCGGTTTAGCCATCCGCGATGATCCAGCAGTTTCTCAAGCTCGGCGGCAGCCTTATCGTTTTCTCCCGCGGCCAAGTAGGCTTTCGCGCGATGATATGGTATCTGCCAACAGTTTTCTTCGTATTGGGAGAGAGGCGCGAGCAACTCCACCGCTTTGGCGACATCGCCTCGCTTGCGTTCGATGATGGAACGTAGGAGCGGCAAATTCACTTTCTGATTCAATGTGTCCTCAGGCCGCAGCCGCTCATTTCTCTCTGCCAGCGCTTCAGCCTGTGTCACGTCGCCTGCATGCGCTAGTGCCAGGGCACAAGGGGCGAGCCAATCACTGTCTTGACTCGCCTCCGCGGCCTGGCGACAGAGCTTGCCGACCAGGGCACTGTTTCCTGCATAGGACTCAACCCAGGCATGCCAGGCAAGCTCAGAGGCGACGTTGTCCATCCGTTTCGCCTCGCTCTGTTGTTTCACCAAGGTTTCGCTGAGCGAACGGAGTTTGCCGAAATCTCCCCGATAGAATGCGAACTGCTTCTGTGACTCAAGCCACATCGCATCGTTCGCTGGGGTTTCGCGGGCGAGCCGTTCCATGGTGGCAGCATCGTTTTCGATAAAGGCGATCCGGTAGCGTACCCGCATTTGTAGTGAGGTCGGGGATCCTTTCTGGCGCCATTGCTCGAATAATTTCTTGGCCTCGTCGAAACGGCCCAGGATCATGAGCGCCTGGCTTGCGTTGCCGTAGAGGGAGGCAGAGGGTACGGGCGAATCGTCCATCGCCCAATAGAACTCTTGCAGAGCTTCTTCGATTCTCCCCTGCATCGCGTAATCTCTTCCCAAGAGGTTGTGCGCAAGTCGCACTGCGGGGATATGTCTGCTTATACAAAACCAGTACAGCAGTTTCCTTTTCCAGGTTGCCAGTTATAGCCGAATGATAAAAGGCGGTAGTCTGAAAATTCTCTTCTTGCGTGAGACGGCGGTCTTTGAGCTCGAAGGCCCTGGCAAAATTCTTCCTGGAAGCTTGATCGTCACCAATGCTGTGATAGGCACTGCCGAGCATGCTGTAAGCGGAACAGAACTGCGGGTCCAATTCGACGGCTCTTTCAAAAAAGGGATGGCCTCACGGCGCTTTCCGGAACGATACAGCGTGTGCCCTGTGCTGTAGGCTTGCAACGCCTCGAGCGAGCTTGTCGTGGCAAGATCAAGGGGAGCATCGTACTTCTCGAGAGAGCTCAGACTTTCGCCCAATTCGCTTCGCAACTGCAGAAGCCTGCTTTGCCCAGCGCAGCGATGACCTTGATCCTTGGTCTGCGCTTCCTCTTGCCGCCGCGCGATGGACTTTTGGTTCCGCGCGTCGATGGCCTCCAGGGTAATGATGTATTTGCTCCCGACAGCATCAATCTCCGGCACCACCACGGCTTGGAGCCCGAGTCGTTTGCAGATTTCGATACCCAGTTCCTGTGTCACTCGCTCGTTTGGATCATGGCGCATCATACGCCATCGTCGCGCGGACGTCTGCTTCCGGCAAGAAGGCTCAAAAAGGGGGATTCGGTAAGTTTGACTTCGAGGGCTTTGTCCAGGGAATTGTCGAAGATGGGATCACCTGTCTTGTTGACGAAACTTGCCAGGAGGATGACGTCGGTCTTGGTCAGCGCAGGCCGGGCGAAAAAGACCCGCCACGTGACAAGGGCGGCAACAATGATGATGGCTGCGGCGCCAGCCGAAAAACATAAATCGGCGATTGTTTCCAGCTTTAGGCGTCGGTCCCATGGGGAGAACTGGCGCGAGAGGCTTTTCGACGGCGGTCAATGGCAGGTGGCCATTTTCGACCTGGAGCGATGAAACGGTAGCCGCGGCGTGGCAGAGTCTCGATGTAGCGGGGTTCCTCGGCTGAATCGCTCAGCGCATCGCGCAGCTTCTTGATGGCGCTGTTCAGACCGGTATCGAAGTCAACAAAAGTGCATCCGAAGGCCAGAGTTTCTGACGGAGTTCTTCGCGCGTAACGACGTCGCCCGGATGCTCCAGTAAAACAGCCAGCACCTGGAAGGGTTGGTCCTGAAGCTTCAGACGGATGCCGTGCTTGTATACCTCGCCCGAGCGCAAGTCCACTTCGAATGCGCCGAAGCGCGTCGCGCCGTTGCGGTCGGTGGCTTCCATCGCGGGCTTCCCAGATTGGCGGTAGTTTAGCACTAGACTACTTATCACTCAGAAACGTCGTTCGGGATTCCCTGCAACTCCGCCTGTATTCAGAGAGCTGCACGATCAGAAGAAAAACACCCACAAACCATACGCCGACTATTGTGCCTAACGCGACTTCGCGCCAATATCGCGGGACCCAGGCCAGCAATTTTGTACAACGACTGAGCATGACGGAGGTAACATGCAAAATTCGCGGACCCTTGGGCGATCTAATTCATTCATGAACTCGGGATTTCATCGGATGGCCGTTGCACTGGCTGTAGCCGCGGCATTCGGACTTTGGGGATGCGGCGGAGGTTCAACCTCTTCGCCTACTCCGCCTCTCCTGCTCTCACTCATAAGCGTGACGGTCACGCCCAGCTCCGTCACGGTGTTACGGGATGCGACACAAGCCTTTACGGCCAAGGTCACCGGAACGACGCAACACTGCGGTCACTTGGAGCGTGGAAGAAAGCTCTGGCGGTACGATCGACAGTGCGGGCCTCTACACGCCTCCACAAAATGGGGCTGGCACCTTTCATGTCGTAGCGACGAGCCAGGCCAATTCGGCTGCCTCCTGTCACAGCCGCAGTGACTGTTCCGATGCCCCAAGTAACGATTGATCCTGCGGCGGTTACACTGCGTCCTGATGGGACGCAGACGTTCGCGGCAACTGTCTCAGGACTAACCAATACGGCTGTAAATTTCGACAATTCAGGAGAGCGCTGGGGGGCTGATAAACAGCGCCGGACTCTATACCGCGCCGACTGCCGCCGGTTTCTATCACGTCGTCGCCACCAGTATCGAGGAAACGACGATCACCGCGAGTGCAACCGTTACGCGTGACGACCTCTTCCAGTGGATTTACGCCTACCGGGAGTCTCAACGAGGCGCGGGGCCTGCACACTGCCACCTTGCTACCGAATAACAAGGTGCTCGTGGCGTATGGCTCAAACAGTAGCTCATACACCGACTGCAACCGGCTACGTGGGCCTCACCTCGATAGAAGTGTACGACCCTGGCACGGGCACGTTTACTGAGATCGTTGGAGAAGATGGCGTAGGGATATTTGGTCACACCGCGACACTATTGCCAAACGGAAAGGTTTTGTTAGCCGGGGGCTTTGTAAACTCTGTTTGGGACTACGGAGGTAGTACCTCATACAACGGGGCAAATCTCTACGACTCGGCTACTGGTGTATTCAGCGTGACGGGCAACATGACGGCCAACCGCGGGGGCCATACAGCGACTTTGCTGGCAAACGGCAAAGTCCTGATTGCAGGAGGGGCCGATCAAGATCCAACTGGAACGGGCTTGGCCAGCGCCGAACTCTATGATCCAAGCACAGGCACTTTCACACAAACGGGAAGCATGGCCGTGGGGCGCTTCCTGCACACCGCTACGCTGCTGCAAAGCGGGAAGGTACTCATTGTGGGTGGTGTCCTAACATCTGCATCAGCACCCGGTTGCCACGGCCGAAGTCTACGACCCGGCCACTGGCATCTTCACTATGACCGGCGCAATGGCGACGGCCCGCGAACAACATACGGCAACGCTTCTCGCCGACGGTAGGGTGCTGATCGTCGGCGGCGCAACCTCTGCGGGCACAGGTGATTTGAACCCGACCGCAACTGCGGAAGTTTACGACCCATCTACTGGATCGTTTTCGGTTACCGGATCAATGGCCGAAGCCCGAACTTACCATACAGCGACGCTGTTACCGAGCGGGAAGGTGCTGGTAGCAGGCGGCGGCGACGAAAATTCCACCGCGGAGGTCTACGATCCGGCGACTGGCTCTTTCAGCATTACCGGTGGGATGGAGATCGGGCGCTCGGGACACACCGCAACGCTGCTCCCGAATGGGAGCGTATTGGTTGCGGGCGGCGGTATTTTTGCCGGCTTGGCATCCGCGGAGTTGTATCACTGAATACAGGCCAGAATGAGGCACCCCGCGCATGACGCAGCGGTACGCTCATCTGTCCCCATCTTATGTGGCCGGATCGGTGGGTAAACTGGACGCGGTATTCAGTGGAGTAATGCCGGAAAGTCAGTTGGGTACCTCGGCGTTAGTCCCCGTAAAGTCCCCGCAATTTGCGATGCCACGCAAGCCGTCGCTGAGTTACTGAATTGATTTGGCGTCCCCGACGGGATTTGAACCCGTGTTACCGCCGTGAAAGGGCGATGTCCTAGGCCAGGCTAGACGACGGGGACGGATGCGTGAAAAGAAATGCGTTTTCGCTAGTTGATCGTAGCAGTGGCTATTAGTAGTGTCAAAAATAGTCTTCATGCGGTAGTGGTCGGCTCCAAAGTTTCGTTTTCCTTCGCCGCTTAAATATCGCTCTAATTCCCTGCGTCAGAAAGATTCATAGCCGATTCTAAAGCTTCGTCGTCGCCCTCCATAGACGAGGGCGAGCGCCTGTCCCTACACTATCACTGGTGAATCTCACTACTAACTCGCCTCGGCCATCTTTGGAAAGCCAAGCCTTTCAAGTGATTGTGATTGGCGGGGGAATCAATGGAGTCGCCGTTGCACGAGAATGTGCCAGGAGGGGTCGCCAGACTCTTCTGGTAGAGCAGTCTGATTTTGGATCGGGCACGACCAGCCGCTCGACGCGAATCATACATGGAGGGCTGCGCTATCTCGAGCATGGCGAACTCGGGCTCGTCACAGAATCATTGCGAGAGAGACAGAGACTGTTACGGCATTATCCCCACTTGGTCCATCCGCTGCGATTTTTGCTGGCGATGAATGAAAACAGCCGTCGAAGTGCGCTCAAAATACGAACCGGACTATGGCTTTATCGAACGTTGGCAGGAGGAAGGCGCGGAGCCAGCGCTGCCAAGGGGGATGAGGAAAAGCTCGAACGATCTCTGGAGAAGGGCCGGCAATGGTCAATCTTCAACTATCAGGACGCGCAATGTGAATTCCCTGAACGTCTCGTTGCAGAATGGCTCGTGGAGGCGGTTGAGGCAGGAGCGATCGCGCGAAATCACACTCAGGTACTTGCCATTGATGTGAGGCAGGGACGGGTCAAGGGCATATTTATACGGGATCTTCTGAGCGGAAAAGAAGAGCGAGTCGAAGGATCGTGGATCATCAATGCTACAGGACCGTGGGCGGATCGCATCTGCCAGCGGTCGCGCATCAGAACTCAGGGCGCGATGTTGGGTGGAGTTCGCGGCTCGCATATAGTACTGCCTCGATTTGCGGGAGTGCCGGATTCCGCAGTGTATTCGGAAGCTAAAGATGGACGCCCGATTTTCGTGATTCCGTGGAACCAGCAGATTCTTGTTGGCACTACGGAGGCAGAAGATCGCGGAGATCCGGGGAAGGTGCAACCATCGCTGGAGGAAATTGATTATTTGTTGTACTCGTTTGCGGCGTTGTTTCCGCAGGCGAACTTCTCAACGGCAGATATTCGATATGCATTTGCCGGCGTTCGTCCGCTACCTTACTCTCCGAATTCGAAAATATCCGCGGTAACTCGAAGACATTATTTGCACGACCATAAAGCGGACGGGGCGGCAGGAATGATTTCCGTGATTGGTGGCAAATTAACAATCGCCGCTCAACTGGCCCGCGAATGCGCAGCGAAGATCGGGATTCCTGTGCGGAAAAGTTCGCGAACAAACGCTAATCGTGCCGACGGATTCTCACCGCTTTCCAATCTTACCCCACTAGAAATAATTGGATCCGATGTAGATCCGGTTCTCGATGCGTTTGTTACTGACATTGCTAACGCGGGTGGCATCAGCGAAAGTTCTGCATCGGGAATTGTAGAGTGGCACGGAAGGCGATCTGGAACGATTGCCCGAATGGCATTGAGCAGCGCGGATTTGCGGGCTCCGTTGTGTCCGCATACCGAACATATCGTCGCCGAGGCGGTGGACGCTTTTGCCAATGAGTGTGCACTAACTTTGGGGGATGTTCTCTTGCGGCGGGTTCCCGTGGCGTTAGGCGCATGCTGGTCACCGGAATGCACACGGGAGGCCGCAGCGGTGCTCAAGCCGGTTATGGGATGGAGCACTCAGCAAGCTGGAGCGGAAGTGGAAGCCTTCGAGACGGAGCGTGAGAACTTTCTTAAAAAGCCCTGCTGATTCCGGCTTCTAACCTTCCTCGCCGCCGCGAGAGACGTTCTTTGACGCCTTGATCAGCAACCACGTAAGCCCGCAAATCCTTCGGGCACCGGCGATATCGTTTAGACTTCTAACCGTGAATCCGGAGTCCAACAATGCGGAAATTATTGCCATTGGCTCGGAGCTTTTGACGCCGTTCCGCCGCGATACAAACTCCCTTTACCTTACCGAAAAGCTTAACCAGTTGGGGGTCGAGGTAATCTTTAAGACCATTGTTGGCGACAATGCCGACCATCTGGTTGCGGCAGCGACTCTCGCGGTTTCGCGGGCTGAAGTCATCATCTTTACTGGGGGTCTGGGTCCTACAGAAGACGACCTCACACGCGAGTGCGTGGCGAAGGCGTTAGGGCTGCAACTCCACAGAGATCCTGAAAAGGTTACCGCTCTTGAACAGCGCTTTGCGGCACGTGGCTGGAAAATGTCAGCTAACAATACGAAGCAAGCGGATGTAATTTCCGGGGCTATTATCGTGCCCAACCCGAACGGCACTGCGCCGGGGCAGTGGATCGCCGGAAAGTACGATGGCCGCAAGAAAATCATTCTTCTACTTCCCGGGCCTCCCCATGAAATGACCGCCGTTTTTGAGGGTTGCATCGAGCGGCTGCGGGCCAAGCTGCCCCAACGGTTCATTGCAACTCGGGTTATAAAAATCACGGGAATCGGCGAGTCGCACTGCGATGCCAGGGTTGCGCCGATCTATGGGAGGCATACGGACATTCAAACAACAATTCTCGCGGGTCCGGGTGAAATTCAATTACATTTGAAAACGGGCGCTGCGACGCTGGGAGCCGGCCAGCAAAAAGTTGATGAACTGGTGGAGGAAATCGAAGCAGAGCTTGGAGATCTGGTTTTTTCCGACAACGGAGATTCGCTCGAACAGATGGTGGGCAACTACCTGCAAATGCGCGGCGCAACGGTGGCAGTAGCGGAATCTTGCACGGGCGGGTTGCTGGCGGAGCGAATTACTTCGATAAGCGGCAGCTCGAGGTATTTTGTTGGAGGCGCGGTTGTCTATTCCAATGCGTTGAAAACGGCCTTTGCGGATGTGCCAGAAAAGTTAATTGCTGATTACGGCGCCGTGAGCCGCGAAGTTGCCGCCTCTCTGGCTGAGGGAATCAGGAAACGATGTGGATCGAGTTTTGGAATTGGGATCACCGGCGTGGCTGGGCCCAACGGCCGTACCGCGCAGAAGCCAGTGGGGCTTGTCTTTCACGCGCTAGCGGGCACTGGCGGAACGGAAGTCGTGGAACGCAATTTCACCGGAGACCGCAAACGAGTTCGCCAGTTCGCGTCACAACAGGCGCTGGATATGCTGAGAAAGAAATTGATCTAGCTGCGGTGCGATTTACTTCACTTCCGGATTGTTTTTGCCAGGCGCGCAGCTTCGATGAATATCTTCACAAACATTTCTCGCGTCAGCTTTCCAGTCTGGGTGTTTTGGTTCGAGGGGTGGTAGGACGCGAGCAGAATCTTGCCGTCTGGCATTTCGTATTTCGCGGCGTGCTGGAAAAGATAAGGCTTTCTGCTGGGAAGCTGTCCGCGCCGTTTCAGGTAATTCAAATAAGCATCGAAAGCAATCTTACCCAGCACGACCACAACCTTCAGATTTTTTAAACCATCCATTTCACGGTCAAGATATTCGGAACAGTTCGCCAGTTCCTGTGGTAAAGGCTTGTTGTCGGGAGGAGCGCAGCGAGCGGCAGCAGTGATATACATGTCTTTCAATTCCAGTCCGTCGCCAACGCATGTCGCTTCTGATTGATTCGCGAAGCCCGTCTCGTGAAGCACCGGGTACATGAATTTGCCGGATGCATCGCCGGTGAACGGCCGGCCGGTGCGATTCGAACCGTGAGCTCCCGGCGCTAGTCCCAGCACAAGAACTCGCGCATTGGGATCACCGAATCCGGGCACGGGCTTTCCCCAATATTCGCAGTCGCGATAGGCGCGGCGCTTCTCGCGAGCAATTTGTTCGCGGTAAACGACGAGCCGCGGACAGCGGGTGCACGATACCACTTCGCGGTTAAGGTTAGTAAGCCAGGTTGGAAGTGCGGCAGTCATTTTTCTGCAAGAGAAGTTTAGCTTATGCGGCGCCCCTGCGAGTGCCCGGAGAAGACGCAATCATTTGCCGCTGCGGGCTTCCGCTTCCGCGAGCCAGCCACGCCGGAGCGCGTCCGAAGGAACGCCTGAGAGGTAGGGCTTGATATCGAGAATAGGCGTTCCGTCGAGCATATCAATGCCGCGGACGTGCAGCAGCGTACCGTCCCGCCGTAAAAGTTCGACTACGGTGAGGCCAATCGGGTTGGGGCGCCTCGGGGACCGCGTGGCGAACACACCATGCGATTGACTATCGCTGGGCGGTGTACTCACCAACGTAGACTTCCCGGAGCGATCAAATATCCAGATGACAAAGAGATGAGAGAAGCCCTCGATGTCGGCGAGTCCGATCTCGAATTCCGGGAGTATTTCGAGAACACCTTCGGCGAAGTGTTGCGCGCCCAAACCTCTTGGGACGTCGTGAGTGTCCTTATAAGGACCTTTTACATATCCGATGGGACGGGGAGTGAACATAATCTTAGTTCGTTTTGGATCGTCAATACTTGACGATGGCGGCGAATGAGACGGGATCCAAGCTCGCGCCGCCGACCAACGCGCCGTCAATTTCGGACTCGGCCATCAAGGCTTTCGCGTTTTCCGGCTTCACCGAGCCTCCATACAAAATGCGAAGTTGATCCGAGAATTCCTGGCCGAAAGTCTTTGCGGCTTCTCCACGAATCAAGAGATGCGCTTCCGCAGCGAGTTGGGGCGTAGCGGTCTTGCCGGTTCCGATCGCCCACACCGGTTCATACGCGATCACCAGTGGGTTTGCTTTCTTCGCGGAGACGGCATGGAACGCCCGGAGACATTGGCGGCGCAAGACGTCTTCAGTCAGGCCGGACTCTCTTTCTTCAAGGACTTCTCCGACACAGACGATGGGAACGAGCCCGGCTTCAAGGGCAGTCTTGAGCTTTAAATTCACGGTGTCGTCGGTTTCGCCGAAATATTGCCTGCGCTCAGAGTGTCCGATAATCACATGCGTGCAACCAGCAGCTAGCAGCATGTCGGCTGAAATTTCTCCGGTGAATGCGCCTTCTTTTTGCCAATAAAGATTTTGGCCGCCGATTTGGACGTTCGAATTCTTTGACACTTCGACGGCCGCATTCAGGCAGACAAATGACGGGCAAACGACAATCTCGTCGCGATGATGACCGGTTACAAGCGGCAGAAACTTGTCGAAAAATGCGCGGGCTTGCTCTGGGGTCTTATACATTTTCCAGTTTGCAGCTATTACTTTTTTGCGAGCCATGAAGTCCTTTTCGAACTTATAAGATGAAATCGGTCTAGTTCGTGTGAGTCTATGAGGAGAAATGATCCGGTCCGGGTTGAACAGGCGCCTGAATCGAGAACTATTTCTTATTGGTGAGCGCCTCAACTCCGGGCAACTTCTTGCCTTCCAGAAATTCGAGCGACGCTCCGCCGCCGGTTGAAATGTGCGTGATTTTGTCGGCGACTCCAGCGGAATGAACTGCGGCAACGGAATCTCCTCCGCCGACGATTGAGAGGGCGGCGCCATTGTCAGCAATGGCACGAGCAACTTTGAACGTTCCACGCGAAAACGGCGACACTTCGAAGACGCCCATGGGACCGTTCCAAATAATCGTCCGAGCGTCTGAAATTTCTTCGCAGTACGCCTCAATGGTCTTGGGGCCGATGTCGAGTCCCATGAGATTCTCGGGAATGGGTTCGCCAGGATTAATTGTTCTTACGAGGGCGTTGACTTCAATTCTGTCGGCAGCAAGATGATCGGTAGGCAATAAGAGTTTCACTTTGCGCGCCTCGGCATCTTTTAGAATTTGGCGAGCCAAGTCGAGCTTGTCCTCTTCCACGCGCGATTTGCCGACTTGCTTCCCCTGTGCCTTGAGAAACGTATACGCCATGGCTCCGCCGATGATGAGCACGTCAACTTTGGTGAGCAGGTTTTCGATTACGGCAATTTTGTCGCTGACTTTGGCGCCGCCGAGGATTGCGATGAAAGGCTTCTCGGGATCCTGAAGCGCTTTGCCTAGATAATCGAGTTCTTTCTGCATCAGCAGCCCGGCGGCGGACTTCTGAATAAACTTTGTGATTCCCACGGTGGAGGCATGCGCGCGATGAGCCGCGCCAAAAGCGTCGTTTACGTACCAATCGGCGAGATTGGCAAGCTGTTTGGAAAATTTTTCGTCGTTGGCTTCTTCTTCTGGATGGAATCGAAGATTCTCCAGCAGCAGGCTTTGTCCTTTTTCAAGCTTGCCAGCCATTTCTTCCGCTTCAATGCCGACGCATTCGGGACAGAATCCAACGTTTTCTCCTCGCGCAAGTTCTTTATCGAGGAGCATGCGCAGACGTTCGGCGACTGGCTTGAGGCTCATCTTTGGATTGGGGTTGCCTTTGGGCCGTCCGAGGTGTGACGCCAGGATAAGCCGCGCCCCGCGACGCAATGCGTATTCGATAGTGGGTAAAGTTTCGCGAATGCGAGTGTCGTCCATAACCCGGCCATCTTCGAGCGGGACGTTGAAATCAACGCGCAGGAAAACACGATGATCGGTGAGTTCGAGATCGCGGATGGAAAGCTTTGCCATGAAGTTTCACCTTATAGAGAGCGCAATAGAACCTGGCCTCGAAAACTTTCTGTATCGTGAGACGGGAAGAGCACGACTTCCAATCGTGCGCAAATACGTCAAAATCCGTAATCGGCCCGACTTAAAGTCGGGCGCTTCCCGGTTGCAAGCTCATCAGACTCTTATTTCGAAAGCAAACTGGAGATGCATCTGACACTAAAGGCCTTTGCTTGCCATGTAGTTGATCAGATCTCGAACGCGGCTGGAATAGCCCCATTCATTGTCGTACCAGGAGATTACTTTCACGCAACTTCCGGCGACAACCCGCGTCATCGGCGCGTCAACGATGGAAGAACGGCCATCCCCTTTGAAGTCGGCGGAAACCAGTTCATTTTCCTCGTAGCCGAGATATCCCTTCAACGGACCGCTTTCAGAAGCTTTCTTCAGAGCCGCGTTTAC
This sequence comes from uncultured Acidobacteriaceae bacterium, assembly GCA_963796015.1. Lineage (GTDB taxonomy): Bacteria > Acidobacteriota > Terriglobia > Terriglobales > Acidobacteriaceae > PALSA-188. The sequence continues at coordinate 158,865 of CAWCJR010000005.1, forward strand.
TTGTTCGGCAGTTGTTTTCTTCTCGACGAATGCAACCAAATCTACGACAGAAACATTTGGCGTAGGCACACGCATAGAAAATCCATCCAGCTTACCATCGAGTTCAGGAATCACGAGGCGCAAAGCTTTCGCCGCGCCCGTCGAGGTAGGAATCATGGAGATGGCCGCGGCGCGTGCGCGTCTTAGATCCTTGTGCGGAAAATCCAAAATCACTTGATCGTTAGTGTAGGAGTGAATGGTGGTCATGGTGCCGCAGACAATTTTGAATTCGTCGTTTACTACCTTCGCAATTGGAGCGAGGCAATTTGTGGTGCAGGACGCGTTCGAGATAATGTGGTGCTTGGCGGAATCATACGCCTGATGATTGACTCCGAGCACGACGGTGAAATCTTCGTTCTTGGCGGGAGCGGAAATGATGACCTTCTTCACCGGCCCGCGCATGTGTTTCTTGGCGTCGGCCGCGTCGGTGAATCGTCCCGTGGATTCGATGACGACTTGAGCGCCAACTGATTCCCACGGCAATTTTGCGGGATCTTTCTCGGCGAATACTTTGATGGTGCGTGCCATCAATGCTGATGCTGTCGGCACCGGCGGAAATGTTTTGCTTGAGATTTCCGAGAATCGAATCATATTTCAGCAAATGCGCCAGGGTCTTGGGGTCCGTGAGATCGTTGACTGCCACAAATTCGAGATTCGGATCGTTCAGGGATGCACGTAATACGTTGCGCCCAATGCGTCCGAACCCATTGATACCGACTTTCACCGCCATGTCGCCTCCAGAAAAGAGATCATAATGCTAAGAAAATTATCTATTTTGTGAGAACAAAAATACTAACAGGGGAAGGCATGCGCAGCAAATGAAACAAGCCGCCATAGGCGCATCACACGCTGCGACCGATCGGATCTGATCGCATCTAATTGGTGTTTATATGTGTGTGCGAAATTCTTATGCCTGATTCTCTTTATCTGAGCTTGTGGTTTCCGAATTCCGATGCCGATGAAATGCTGCCGCAAGCATTGTCGGTGTTGCGGCAATTTCCTTTTTCGGCGGAGCGCCCGGGTGTTGGTTATCTCGCGGTCCATCCGGTGTCGTGGAACGAACCTACGATTCTCGAGCGCCGGTTTTATCCCGGCGTGGCGCCGGAAGAGGCTGTGCTAATTGCTTCGGACTTGCTGCATGAAGATTATGCGTACGAGTTCGAGGCTTATTGGGATCTTTGGTTGCACTCGGATAACGGCGCGCAATGGATTCCAAAACCATCTCTGGTGAGATTGATTGTGCGCGGAGCGGAGTTTGATGAACAGGCCTTCCAGCAGGAGGGACAAATCCAAATTGACTTTGGAATGGATTCTCCTTTCTTGCAGGAACAGGTTGAGCTCACCGCAAAAGCTGAGACGTCAGTCAGAGCAAACGTGCAGAAGCTGGTTGAGTTTACGAACAAGGTTGAGAAGGCCTCAGGGACGAGCGCCCGGTTGCTGTGGTCAGAGTCGGAAGAAAACTTCGCTCAAAAGTTGATTTCTAGGTTGCAGAAGGTGCAGTAACGGCAAGAGCGTCAACCACAGACATCACGGAAGGTTCACGGAGGAAAACGTTGATTGCTTGGTTGCTCTTCCTTTGCTTTCTTCTCGGATTCGTAACTGGGCTTCGCTCGCTGACTGCGCCAGCAGTTGTCTGTTGGGCCGCGCGACTTGGTTGGTTGCATTTTGCAGGAACCAAGCTCGCATTTATAGACCGTCCCACCACACTTATTATCTTTACGCTGCTGGCTCTCGCTGAACTGACAGCGGATAAGCTACCAAACGCTCCGGCCCGTACCGATCTTCCCGGGCTGATAACGCGAATTGTCTTTGGTGGACTATGCGGCGTTGCCCTTGCAACAAGCGTTAGCGGAAATCTGCTGGTTGCTGCAATCATCGGCGTCATCGGCGCCCTGGTAGGGACATTTGCGGGCTACAATATTCGCCGGGCTTTAGTAGTGCAGGGGCATCTCCCAGACTTTGGCCTGGCTTTAGTCGAAGACCTGATTGCAATCGGCGGAAGCTTGCTGATCGTTTCGCACCTGTAAGGCCAGATCTGGTTACTTGGTCCGTCCACCCTCTACTTTCAATTTATCTGTGGCCGCTGCCTGTGCTGCCGCCAGCCTCGCCGTTAGCACGCGGAAAGGCGAGCAGGATACATAATTCAGTCCAACCTGATGGCAGAATTCTACCGACGATGGCTCACCGCCGTGCTCGCCGCAGATTCCAACTTTCAACGTGGGGCGCGTTTTGCGGCCGCGCTCCGTCGCCATCTTTACCAGTTGGCCGACCCCTTCGCGATCGAGGACTGCGAATGGATCCTGCTTAAGGATTCCCTCTTCTAGATACGTTGGAAGCACTTTGTTGATGTCGTCGCGGGAGAATCCGAAAGTGGTTTGGGTAAGGTCGTTGGTACCGAAGGAGAAGAACTCGGCCTCTTTTGCGATTTCGTCCGCAACCAGGGCCGCGCGAGGCAACTCGATCATCGTACCTACGAGATATTCGACCGTTCGTTCTTTCTCTAAGAAAACCTCGTCGGCAACGCGGCGCACGATTGCCGCTTGATTCGCCATTTCCTTCAATGTTGCGGTCAATGGGATCATTACTTCGGGCTTCACTTTCACGCCATCTTTCGCGACGGCGACTGCGGCTTCGAAAATCGCGCGTGCCTGCATCTCGGTGATTTCGGGATAGGTGATTCCGAGGCGGCAACCGCGATGGCCGAGCATCGGGTTCACTTCGTGCAAATCTTCGACGCGCCGTAACAAGGACTTCAGTCCTTTTAACTTTGGCGAACGAGGCTTCGTGGCTTCGAGTATGGCGATCTCGACCATCAGGTCTTCACGTCGCGGCAGGAACTCGTGCAATGGCGGATCGAGGGTGCGGATGGTGACCGGGAAGCCGTCCATAGCGCGGAATACGCCGATAAAATCGGCGCGCTGCATGGGAAGCAGTTTCTTCAGCGCCGTGCGGCGGTCTTTTTCGTTGTTGGCGAGAATCATGGCCCGCATGTGTGGAAGGCGGTCCTCGGCGAAGAACATGTGCTCGGTGCGGCAGAGGCCGATGCCTTCGGCTCCGAATGCACGAGCGTGAATGGCGTCGCGTGGAATGTCGGCGTTGGCGCGAACTCCCATGGTCCGGAACGGTTCTGACCAGCTCATGAACTTGATCAACTCGGGGTCATCGGGTTTGGCCGCGACAGTGTTTAGTTTTCCTTTAATCACACGGCCCGTAGTGCCATCGAGCGAAATCCAATCGCCGCCTTTGAAGACTTGGCCCTTTACGCGCATTTCACGGGCTTTTTCGTCCACGTGAATATCGCCCGCGCCGGCGACGCAGCATTTTCCCATGCCTCGCGTAACGACTGCGGCGTGGCTGGTCATACCGCCGCGCGAAGTGAGAATGCCGGCGGCGACTTCCATGCCATGAATATCTTCGGGAGTAGTTTCGGCGCGAACCAGAATGACCGGGACTCGCTTGTTGCTATGCCCAGCTTTCTCGACGGCCTCATCGGCGGTGAATACGATTTGTCCAACAGCCGCACCCGGAGATGCAGGCAGGCCGGTGGCGAGAACTTCAACCTCTCCCTTTTCGTCCAGGCCCGGAACCAGGAAATCATAAAGCTGATTTGGTTCCACACGGAAGATTGCTTCTTCCTTGCTGATGAGATTCTCTTCCACCATCTGAATCGCGACACGAACGGCAGCGCGGCCCGTGCGCTTTCCGTTGCGCGTCTGCAACATGTACAGGCGGCCTTCTTGAATGGTGAACTCGAAATCCTGCATATCGCGATAATGCTTTTCAAGCCGCGTGGTGATGTCGCGAAGCTGGTCGTAAACCTTGGGCATAATTTTTTGCAGTTCGAGAATCGGCACGGGAGTGCGGATTCCGGCCACGACATCTTCGCCCTGAGCGTTCATCAGAAACTCGCCGTAAAATTCTTTGACCCCGGTGGCCGGATTGCGCGTGAATCCGACGCCAGTGCCGCTGGTGTCACCAAGATTCCCAAATACCATTGCCTGGACGTTAACCGCGGTGCCGAGTTCATCGGGAATATTGTTCATGCGGCGATAGTGCCTGGCGCGATCGTTTTGCCAGGAACGGAAAACTGCATCGCGAGCCATGGTTAGCTGCTCGTTCGCATCTTGCGGGAAGTCACGCTTGGTGTGCTTCTTCACGACTTTCTTGTATTCCTCAATCACTTCTTTCAGCGCCTTGGCGTCGAGATCGGTGTCGAGCTTTGCCTTCTTCTGCTTCTTTTTCGCGTCGAAGACTTCGTCGAAAGCCGGCTTGGGGATTTCAAGAACCACGGCGCCGAACATTTGGATGAGGCGGCGGTAAGAATCGTAAGCGAAGCGGGCGTTATTGCCGCGTTTGGCGAGAGCTTCGACGCTCTGATCATTGAGACCGAGATTGAGGATGGTATCCATCATACCGGGCATGGAGAACTTCGCGCCCGAGCGAACGCTGACCAAGAGCGGATTGTCGCCTTTGCCGAGCTGCTGGCCCTGCAATGATTCCAGCTTTGCGAGTGCGGCTTCCATTTGGCGATCCACTTCCTGAGAAACGCCGTTGTGACGCATGTATTCGCGGCAAGCTTCGGTCTGGATGGTGAAGCCGGGCGGCACGGGCAATCCAGCGTTGGTCATTTCGGCGAGGCCAGCGCCTTTGCCGCCGAGGTCGTCCTTCATCTTTCCGTTGCCGTCGGCTTTGCCTCCGCCAAAGGAATAAATGTATTTGATGGCGGGCTTTGTTTCGGTACGTGCAACTGCGGGTTCGGGGAGAGTGCTGGCGGCCATGATGGGTCCTTTTCTTGAGATTCTTATTTTAAGTCTTTGGCGGATTCTTTGCCTTCGGTCACAATTTCTGAAAAATCGGCAATCGTGGAAAAATTATTCAACAGGGATCGCAGAAGCGCCAAACGATTCGCGCGAATTGCCTCATCGTCAACCATGACCATTACTTTATCGAAAAACTTATCCGTCGGTTCCCTCAGGATCGCGAGCCGGCGAAGCGTGTCCACATATTCTCTTTTTGCAATACCCTCTTCGACACCAGGCGTAATCTCCTGAAGTTTCTGATGCAACAGTCTGGCTTCCTCAACGTTTTCGGAAGCGGCGGCGAATGTTAAAGCTGGGCGGAAACCTTTTTCACTCGCCTGTCTCAGAATATTGCGGATGCGCTTCGAGGCTGCGGCGATTGACTGAAAGTCGGGCAAATCTCGCACGTCAGTCACGGCCGAAGCGCGAGCAACTAGATCTACGACATTGTCGCATCCCGCGTCGTATCCCGCGACCAGCACGGCATTCACTACATCATATTTGAAACCGAGTACATCGCGCAGGTAGAACTCTACGCGCTCGCGGAAAAAACCGCGAACCGCGTCGGCATAATCATTTTGCTTTGGAAATCTCTGCTCCGCCGCTGACCCGCGATAAGTTTCGTATGAATCGCTCGAAAGCTGATTCAGGCCAATGGGCAGCTTCTGCTCGGCAACAATCCTCACGATTCCATTTGCCTGGCGGCGGAGGGCGAACGGATCTTTCGAGCCAGTTGGCTGCAATCCGAGAGCAAACATCCCAACAATCGTGTCGGCTTTATCGCCGATCGCTAAGACTGATCCCTCGATTGTTCGCGGGACCGCGTCCTCCATAGACGCTGGCTTGTACTGATCGTAGATAGCATCGGCGATGGCCTGGCGAGTGGCCTCTGGCATCCCGTGATCGAGGTCCTGCGCGCATGCGTAGAGGCCGCCGACAATTCCCTGGAGTTCGGTGAATTCTTTAACCAATTCGGTTGTGAGGTCAGTCTTTGCCAGCATAGCTGCTTTGTGCACCACTCCGGGACGCACGGCCATGCCGTTCCGGCGAATGATTTCGCAGAGCCAACTGCACAAGCGCTGTACGCGTCGAGTTTTGTCGTAATAGCTGCCAAGATCTTTTTGGAAGATTACTTTCTTGAGCGACTGCGCGCGGTCGCGCAAGGGATGCCTCTGATCGGTCTGCCAGAAAAAGCGCGCATCGTTGAATCGCGCCCGCAGCACGCGTTCGTGCCCATGGCGAATGATTCCTTGCGGGTCACCATCGGTATTCAGCACAGCCAGGAAATGCGGCAGCAGTTTGCCGTTCGCATCTTCGACGGCGAAATATTTTTGATGATCGCGCATCACCGTGACCAGAACTTCCCCGGGAAGTTCCAGATATGATTTGTCAAAGTTGCCGAGAATCGCAGATGGAAATTCTGTCAGATTGACGACGGCATCCAAAAGATTTTTGTCTTCGCGCCAACGTGCGCGGGGAATTGTACGAGTGGCCACATCCAATCCTTTACGAATTTGGTACTCGCGCTCGGAGCGGTTTAAGACCTTCGCCTCGTGGAGGGCTTTAACATATGCATCCCCTGCCCCCGGAATCTTAACCGCATGATCGGCGAGAATGCGGTGACCGCGAGTTTCGTTTCCGCCAATCAAGCCGAAGAATTCAAGCGGTATTACCTCGCCATCGAGCATCGCAACCAGCCATCGGACTGGACGCACAAAGCGCTCATTGGGCTTGCGCCAGTACATATTTTTGGGCCAGTAAATCGAGGCGATTTCTTTTGGAAGGAGTTCGAGCAAAACCTCCTGCGCGCTTCTCCCTTTATTTGTTACTGTCGCCGCCAGATATTCACCCTTGGGAGTCGTGACCTTGGCGAGCTCAGAAACTTCGACACCGGATTTTTTCGCGAAAGCGTGAGCGGCGGGAGTAGGTTGTCCATCTTTGAAAGCTACCTTCACCGATGGACCCATGAGTTGTTCGGTAACGTCGGGCTGCGAAGACGAAATCTGAGCCGCAAGAACGCCGAGGCGGCGGGGAGTGTCAAAAGATGAAATGAGATTTTGCAATGAGAGGCGCTCCCGCTCCAGCAGCTTGCCGATGCGATCGCGAAGGTCAACGGACGCCGCCTCGATCATCCTGGCGGGAATCTCTTCGCATCCGATTTCTAAAAGAAAATCTGGCATGTTGTATTCAACGTCGAAGCTGACGACGACTACCTACGCGAGCGCAATGAAATAACCGATGTTCTTTCCAGGTAGGGGTCCTTCGACTCGCCGCTTCTTCGCAAGCGAAGAAGCTTACTCGCTCAGGATGACAATTCTATAGATGATTTCATGCGCTCGCGCTCATCATATTGGTATAGCCGAAATTTCTTCCCTCTTCAATTTGTGACTCTTGTCCACGGACTGCCTTTTCTCACTTGGTGTGCCCGACGATTTGTTTTTTTGATTCACCCATGCCTTCGCGATTCCCACCGCCAACGCCCTTACCCTTGCAATCACTCCGACGCGCTCGGTCACGGAAATTGCACCGCGAGCATCAAGAATATTGAAGAGATGCGAGCATTTTAGGCAGAGATCGTATGCCGCCAGCAACGGAAAACGGGTTCTTTTTGCCTCTGAATTATCCGCCGAGATTTCTTGGTTCAGCTCTGAATGCCGTTCCAGGATAGCGCTGCACTCTGCTTCGTAAAGTTCAAAGTGCTTCCACGCTTTCGCAACGTCTGCCGCTTCAAAATTGTAAACCGAGAATTGTCGCTCGTCGGCAAGTCTCACATCGGCGTAGGTTGTAGCGCGGCCGGATTGCGGATCACGCGCCCATAGAATTTCGTAGATGCTATCTACGTCTTGCAAAAACGCCGCGATGCGCTCCAATCCATACGTCAACTCTGCTGAAATTGGATCGAGGTCAATCCCGCCACATTGCTGGAAGTAGGTGAACTGCGTGATTTCGAGTCCGTCGAGCATCACCTGCCAGCCAATGCCCCATGCACCGAGAGTCGGCGATTCCCAATTGTCTTCCTCAAACTTGAGATCATGCTGACGAAGATCAATGCCTATTGCAGTAAGTGATTCGAGATACAGCTCCTGCACATTTTCCGGAGGAGGCTTCAAAATGACTTGAAGTTGAGTGTGCTTATAAAGGCGATTGGGATTCTCCCCGTAGCGCCCGTCCGCAGGCCGCCGCGAAGGCTGCACGTAAGCGACCTTGTATGGATTGGGTCCAAGCACGCACAGAAATGTTTCGGGAGCCATCGTGCCCGCGCCGACTTCAACGTCGTATGGCTGCTGGAGGACGCATCCGCGCTCGGCCCAGAAAGCTTGCAGGCGGAGGATGAGTTCCTGAAAAGTCAGCGATTTGGATTGCGCAGAGTTCAAGATTAAATAGACTCTAGAAAGAATCCCAATTAGTAGTCTTCGGTATCATCCGGGGCGTCCGGGTGTTTGACGAACATCAACTGCCGAAAGGCTCCGAAACCAAAAACGATGCCCCCTACAACAGCCCATGGTGCTCTAATTGAACCCTCCAAATATTTAACTGCAATCAAAACAGATATTGCAGCATACACACACAACAAAAATAAGTCCCACAGAATCGTCGTTTTGCTGCTCATGGCAAATTGCTCGAGAGCTTGGCTACGCGCTGATTTTCTCCAGCATTCCAGCCGTGATCAGTTTCTTCTCGATATGTCTCTGCAAAATCTGAATTAAGAATTTCCTCAAATCCGCTCCCTGAGCCTTAGGCCAGGGCATTCCTGCGAATCCTTCAATCGGAGCGCGAAACATCATTGCCGTCAGTTTACGGGAGTCCGCTGAAATTTCTGACGATGCCAAACGCTTATCATCGGGACACATCAAGCCGTCTACTAATACATGGAAATATGCCCGCGTTCCATTTAGCGAGCGCCCGCACACGATGCATTCCGATAATTCCGGCAGATAACCCATCAGACGCGTCATCCACAGCTCGAAATACGTGATGGGCATCCAAACATCGGCTCTGCGCAACCCCGCAATCACCGATAAAGCTAAACGAAAAACCCCGTCATTCGCCTCGCGGTCGGGCAACAACTCGTCTAATAATTCCGCAACATGTGCCAACGCAACCGCGCGCGGATAACCAACCTCGAACGCCAGTGGCGACTCAAGAACTTCGCACGAATCCAGCCGGGCCAATTCTTGCCGCTCCCGATCTTCGTAGTAGGCCTTAACGTAAGTAAGTGGCTCGAGCGCGCCCCCAAAGCGGCGCTTTGATTTCTTCGCCGACCGAGCAACGCCATGCACTTTGCCTTCGAGACGGGTCAAGAACGTTACAAGCAGGTCTGCTTCGCGCAACGGATACGAGCGAAGCACGATTGCTTCCGATTCCTTTAGGGCCATGGACTGAAGCTCCCAGCCGCCAGCTTAAATCAAATTGTCCAGGAAGCTTCGCGGATCCGGCAAAATCAGGCTATTCGCGGGTTAGCAGAAAGCTGAGAGCTGACAGCTACCAGCTTCTTTCTACCGTCCAAAATGCTTGGCGTTGCGCTCGGTGTAGCTCTTCCACTTTTCGGGTAGATCATCTTCGGCGAAAATTGCCGAGACCGGACACACCGGTACGCAGGCCCCACAATCAATGCACTCGACAGGATCAATGTAGAGCATGTCTTCGGTCGGGAATGCCGGCTCGTCTTTTTTGGGATGAATGCAATCCACAGGGCAAGCGTCTACGCAAGCGGCGTCTTTAGTTCCAATGCAAGGTTCAGCAATCACGTAAGTCATAAGATTTCAGATCTCCAACGGGCGCGGAAGTAACCGGAACTAAATATTCTAGCAAGAATGATAGTGACGGTACAGGAGAACGCAGGGAACTGTGCCACGCCTCTTTGATTGGCAAGATTTGCAAGTGGAACCGAGAAGCCGCACTAGCATCTAAAGCGCTGGCGGCGCGAGGTCCACGATTCTGGGTAAGCCAAGTGTGATGGCGTAGAATACTCCACATTGGGGGATCTCATGGCCACAACGCCGGTTAAACAGTCCGAACATCGGGTATCGCAAAGTATGGAAGTTATCAGTTTTGACGAGGCGATGGAAAGACTGTCGCGCGAGGAACGTTTTCGCGCGACCGTTTATGCTATGAATACTTTGCTGGTGCAAAAAGGTATCTACTCGCCGGAAGAATTCGAATTCCAATTTCGGCAATTTGCTCAGAAACATTTGCACTAGCGATCCCGGGTGGGTGGTGTCTGTTTGACGTCCTTCCACTTTGGCATGTGGCAACTAGGAGAACTGCAGCGCTCATGGGCTCCGATATCGCAGTTGGCGCACTCGCATTCACACCGCGGCTGGTTCTTATGAGAGTCTGGTTTCTCTCCTGACCGTCTCATAGTTTCCTCTCCTTCAGTTAGTGATTGCTGGGAAGTTCACTATATTAAAGTCAGGGGGCTAGAATCTCTCGCGACCGGTTTCTTCTCAACCAGCAATGCCCAATAGTTCCCGATCTTCGCTCGGTTCGTATTCCACGATGTATCCGGCAACAGCGCTGGCAGCTACTGTGAGCGGGCTGGCGAGGTACATTTGACCGGGACCGCTGCGGCCGGGGAAATTGCGATTTTGCGCGCTGATTACAACTTGATCCGGACGCGTGGTAACTCCAGGGCCGGCATTGATGCAGGCGCCACAGCTTGGCTCAATCACGTGTGCTCCGGCATTGTTGAAAATTTCAAGATAGCCTTGGCGCAGGCAATAGTCTCTTGTTTCTTGCGATCCGAACTGGATGTAGAACTGCACTGAATCGGCAACGCGTTTGCCATTTTTCAGCGCATCGGAAAGGACCTTTGCGTACATATCCATATCTTCATTTTTTCCCGCGGTGCAGGTGCCACCGTAGGCAAGTTCAATGGGAACCGGCGTATTCAACTCGCGGATAAATTTCCCGTTTCCGGGATCTCCCGGCGTCGCAATCATTGGAGTAATACTTGCCGCGTCAATTTCAATTGTGTGCGCGTATTGTGCATCGGGATCGCTTTGCAGGCCCCGGATCATGGATTCTGCCTGCTGGCGAGCCATGCCGCGGCGTTCCATTAAAAACTCCACCGCTTTGGCGTCCGAAGCGACAATTCCGGTGAAGCCGCCGATTTCCGCCGCCATATTAGTCATGGTGGCGCGCTCGTCCACACTGAGTTGTTCAATTGCCTCGCCGGAGTATTCGATCACTTTAGCGAGAGCCTTACCGCTCTTGATGTAGTCCATGCGCAACAGCGCCAGAATGAAGTCTTTCGCTGTAACGTTCGGATGTTTGCGTCCACGAATTATGACGCTGACGGATTCAGGCACCCTCACTCGCACATCTTTCGTGATCCACGAATTGAAAACGTCGGTAGTACCAATTCCAAATGCAACGCAGCCGATGGCGCCAGAGTGTGGAGTATGCGAATCCGAACCAACAATCAACTGCCCCGGCAGAGCATAACTTTCGAGCACAACGGAATGGCAGATGCCTTCTGATCCTTTGCGGTCCTTCAATTCGCCGTGTAGCCGGATTCCCCGCTGTTTGGCGAACTCTTCCTGCTTCAGCTTGAGTTGCATTGCGAGATCGAGCAATCCCATTTTTCGTTTCTGCTCGGAGAGCACCTCGTCTAGAAAAGTAAGGTGGTCGCGAAAAAAAAGAACGGTGGAAGCATCGTTGACGGGGGCGTCCCGTCCAACCAATTGATTGAAGAAGATTGCCGCCATGGGCGTCACGTATTCGTGACTGAAACGTAAATCGGTGCGGGCGAAACCGGAGTCTCCAGGTTTTACGGCTGGGACGCCCGCGGCCGAGCTTTGCTCCGCCGGGCGGACAGGAACCTCCGCCCCCACGTTAGGGCGAATCATATGGCGGGCAAAGATTTTTTCTGCAATGGTCATCGGGCGAGGCTTCGTTTCGATGGGCGGCAGAAACACTTTGCCCTGAAGGCGCGCCACGTTAAAGTTGAACAGGCCGCCGTGTTCAATGATTTGGCGCGTAATTTCATCTTCGCCTTGCGTGAATTCCGAAAGGGGTATTTCTTCTCCCTCGCGAATTTTTTCAATCAAAGAAAAATTTGTGGAAGTGAGAATCCCCAGGTTCTGGCAATTTTGCTTATAGATGCGCTCGATATTTTCGGCGATGACGATTTGAATTCCGGCCGATAGTTCAGCGTACGGAGACTGTTCCCGGCTCGAGCCTTTGCCACGGCGCTTCCCGCTGACCGCCGCTACGAAGTTTCCGCGCTTTACGTCGCCTCTTCCGATTGGGGTCTCGTTCCCGCATTTCAAGCCGGTGTAAGGAAATTCGCCAAGCGTTTCATCGAAGAAAAAACAAATATGGGCCGGAGTAATCTCGTCGGTAGAAATGTCGTCGCGAAGTTTCGGATTGTTTGCTGGATTGGCATTGTCCCACGGCAAATCTTCGCCCGCGAGTTGCCGTTTGATCAGTGCAGGGTCCTCGGTGAGAAAAAGAACTCTTCCCTGGAGGAGAACTTCGGAGGGACGCTTTTCGATTTTGCGCTCGAGCAATGGGGTGGTCATGGGAACACTTGCGCCGATCAGAGATCGCGGTCTAAGAAATAATCCAGTCCAACGGCTACTAGCGCTCTAAGTCCTATTCTAGCGCTTTAGTGTTATCAGGATTCGAAATTAGGGAACAGAAGATTCCTCCGGGCTATGCCCGTTCGGAACGACAATTTGTAAATAATTTTGAAGCGCCGCCTTAATGATGCATGTTCTTGTGGTCATACTTTTCGCCCGCTGGAATCGCGACGGTTAAACGATTTTCTTTGGGCGCAAGGGGGCACGTCGCGTAAGGCGTGACGGCGCAGGGCGGACTGTGCGCGCGGTTGAAATCAAGCACGACGGTGCCGTTCGCGACTGGGTCAGTGTCGAGAAAACGTCCACCGGGATATGTATCGGTCTTGGTCGTCAGGTCGTTAAACACGAAAAAAAGACCTTTGGAAGGGTCACCACCCAAATCAGTCAAGCTGAGGTCATGGCCGTTGATCTTGAAGTGCACTTCGCCGGTCACCGGCGTGGGGGTTATGTCTCCCAGGACATTCGGCACATCCACTGTTTTCTTTCCGGTGAGAGGCACCCAGGTTGCGGTGACGCGGTAATTGAGACCAAGCGGAAAGAAAACCAACCCATGAAACTTCTCAACAGCGGGACTCTTAGTATCTTTCACGCGAATGCCGATGCGCTCGCCACGCTTGATTACGTGCATGCGAAGGCTGCCAATTTCAAGCACGGTGGGGTGTTCGGAGGCGTCTGATTGCAATTCCGCGCTGGTCGCAGCTTTTCCTGCGATTGTCGCGTCAACTTCAGGGGAAACTTTCACCTTCACAACCTGGCCATTGAATTCAAATGAACCGGCGTGAGCGGGCAGGCCCGCAAGAACAATTTGATTTCCCGGATCACTGCCAAAAGTGTTACTGCCGGGCTTGAGCCAAAACAATCCAGCTAGAGAGAGCCAGTTTTGTTTCAAGTCCTCGACGAGTTCGGCCTTCCACTTTTCGAAGGAGTCGCGGTATGCCGCGTCTGGCGTAGCAGACGAGCCCGCATCCGCCGCTGTGCAGAAGGAAGTTAGCAGCACAAGGGACACCAAGGACGCGGTCATCGCTCGTCGAACGAATGTCATATTGAGCCCCCTATTCGCCAAAGCTCTTCGCAAGTTCCAACGGGAGTTATTTTCTCGATTTACCCAATTGCCGCACATAAGCTAGCACTTCATCTATCTGTGCGCTCGATAATTGCGCCGAAAACGCCGGCATGTTCCCTTCGCCCGCGGTAATAATATGCTTCAACTCGGCATTGGTCTTTTTCTGCACTATTGCGGAACGGAGGTTGCGGGCCTTTAATTGTTTGCCAAGTGCCGTGTTCCCGGTCGCGTCGGTCCCATGACACCAAATGCAGTGAGACTTGAACACGTTCTCCCCGGCGTCAACTTTCGGATCACTTACCGCAAAAGACAAAGTGGTTAGAAGATACACCGCGAGGAGACCACGTGAAGCTGCTTTGTAAACAAATCCAAGATCCGTCATGAATTGCTGGCTCCTGTTGGCGTTGTCTGAAGCACGGTCATTAAGATAAATGAAATCCAGCACTTTGAATTCGCAGATTTCGCGAATCAGGACCGAAGCTATTGAGAATCTTTGGCTCAAGCGACTAAATGGCCGTCGCGTCCAGCTTCTACTTTAATACAATGCACTTGATGGCTTCCCCTTCATTCACGATTCACGAGTCACCGGTGATCGGTGACAGCGGTGGAGGATTTCCGCCCCCTCCAAATTATGACGAAGGCAGCGATGGCCACCGGGACGGCGATTCCTCTGATTACAACCGGCGATTGCACCGCGCTCGATTGGGTGTGCTCTGCGCGACCATCTCGATCCTGATGGTGTTCACGATCATCTCTGTTGTATTTCTGATCAGACATGCGTCCGCGACATTCGACGAGCGCAGCAATTCCTATGTCAGAGACTGGATCAAGGTATCTTTACCGACCGGTCTGCTCGTCATCAACACTCTCATTCTTTTTGCCAGCAGCCTGACAATTGAAATGGCGCGACGGCAGTTTGCGCGCGACGTCGCGTTGGCGCCTGTGAGATCCATACCAGGTGTTTCGATCGGTCGAGAAAGAGGATTCCCCTGGCTGGCGGCCACTGCTGCCCTGGGAATCGCATTTTTAGTTGGACAGGGGTTGGCCTGGCGGGAACTACTTATCAGAGGGTTTTACTTGTCTTCCGGGACGAGCAGTTCGTTTGTTTATCTGCTCACCGCGGCGCACGCGGTTCATCTCACGGGAGGAATTCTGGTTCTGCTCTATGCCCTGGTGATTTACTTCTTTCATCGTCCAGTGGAATCCAGACATATCGTTGTGGACGTCACGGCTTGGTATTGGCACTTCATGCTTTTCTTGTGGATTTATATTTTCGCTTTGCTGGAATTTTTATCGTAGAGTTCGAAAATAAATCTGACGATTTCTCACGCGCTCGCGGAATGGTTCGCGTCGGCTTACCGTAACCGTCCTAACTTATCCATCGGCCAGTATCCGAAGACGGCTTTGCCGTAAACAAGACTCGCCTTCACCGGGCCGAACTCCCGGCTGTCCTTCGATAAGCTTCGGTGGTCTCCCAATACGAAATAGCATCCGGGCGGCACAACTATCGTCTTGAAAGACCGCTCGTCAATGTAGGCGGGTGGAACGTAATCTTCGTCAATCGCTGTACCATTCACGAAGACCCTCCCCGCATCAATGCGGATGCGATCTCCGGATAATCCGATTACGCGCTTAATGAAACTTTCAGAGGGATCACGCGGATAACGGAAGACAACAATGTCTCCGCGTTGGATGGATTCCAAATGATAGACAAACTTATTGATTAAGATACGCTCCTGATCGTCGAGTGAGGGCATCATGCTCGTGCCCTCAACTTTCACCGGCTGGTACAAGAAGATGATGATAAAAGCCGAAATGGCCAGAGACACGATGAGGTCTCGCAGCCAGGCAGCTATGATCGGTCGAGCGGGGCCTTTCGCAACCACTATTGACGACGCTTCGGGAGGATTTCCCTGCTCTGACATTTACTCAATTCTATACTGACGCAGCGAGAGATTGGTCACACCAAGGTCGCATTTGTCGGACCTCTCGGCCTTCCTGCTAGCGCGGAATTCAGGTTACAATAGACAGCGGTTGAGGCTTTTTATGCGAAAACGCGGTTTGAGTATGGCGCTTCTTTTTTTGATTACGATGACAGCGTCGGCTCCCTGGGCTGCGACTCAAGAAGAGACCGGGGAAAAGGTGCCTGCTTATAACGCCGCACCGCCGGGAAAGAGTGCGAAATTACCGGCAATCCTGTCGGCTGATCAGCTCTGGGGTGAGGATGCGCAATATCCTTACCAGACGCATGCCTACGAGTTGGCTGCCAAAATCCCCGCGGTTCTGCATCAGCAGCCTTGTTACTGTTATTGCGACCAGATAGGCCACAAGAGCCTGCATAGCTGTTTTGAGACCACACACGGAGCGAAATGTTCGATCTGTCTTAAGGAAGTCTATTACTCCTATTTGATGCATCAAAAGGGCAAGACCGCGAGCCAAATCCGCCAGGGAATCATTAGCGGAGATTGGAAGGATGTAAGCTTGGCTACGGCGGCGTCAATTAATTAACCCGGACTATATACATCGCATAAAGCAGTCAAATGCGGGAGTGCCAAATAGAATGATTACACTTATCCACAGCCCGGCTTTGGAGATACTGTGACCTCATGCAGAATGGAGTTCAGACGGTCGGAGAAATACCTCTAGCAAAGTCTATGTCATCATCGCCCAAACCAAAGAAGAGAGGCATACTTACGCCAAGGACAGGGAAAATCTTACAAATGGCTAAGAAGACCACATCCAAACAATCGCGTACGGAAGATCCGGCTTTTGCACAGGCTGTGCAAAACTATGAAGCAGGTTTGCGCGCTATGCAGGAGCATAAGTTTGACAAGGCGAAAGGCCACCTCCAAAAGGTCATCTCGGGCGCGGCCAAAGACTTGGCCGACCGGGCGTCGGTCCACCTAAGCGCTTGCAATCAACAGCTCGAGCGAACGACGAATCAGTATAAGTCCCCGGAAGAGCACTACGACTACGCCATTTCTTTGCTTAACCTTGGCGATTATGTGAGTGCGCGCGAGCACCTTGAGAATCTGGCAAAACAGGTTCCGAAGGCGGACTACGTGGCGTACGGTCTGGCGGCATTGAATTGTTTAACCGGCCACGTGGAAGAAGCGCTGAAGAATCTGGATCAGGCCATAAAACAGAATCCCGCTCTCAGGTTTCAAGCGCGAAACGACTCAGACTTTCAGAACTTGGTTGAAGATCCGCGCTTTACCGAGTTGCTTTATCCCGATCCGGGCGAAGAGTTCCCTGCCGGCGTGCCCGATAGGATCATCTAACTCCGGCTCATGAGTTACCTCGAGCAGGACGCGACAACCGTAACTGCCGACAGTCTCCGGGCCAGGTCGGGCTTGAAAGTCGTGGCCATCGGTGGTGGGACGGGCCTTTCGGCGCTGCTGCGAGGATTAAAACGTTATGTCATCTCGCCCAGCAGCACCGCAGTGGAAAAATTTCAGATTGCTGAACTATCAGCTGTTGTTACTGTAAGCGACGATGGCGGATCCAGCGGCAGGTTGCGCAAAGAGCTTAATATGCTTCCGCCGGGCGACATAAGAAATTGCATTGTCGCGTTATCGCAGGACGAGACTCTTCTCTCCCGACTATTTCAGCATCGCTTCAAAAAGGGGCCTGGGCTCGAGGGCCATAGCTTTGGAAATCTCTTTCTGGCGGCTCTGACGTCCATAACCGGGGACTTCGCCGAAGCGGTGCGACTGTCATCCGAGATTCTGGTGACCCGCGGGCGCATTTTCCCCGCTACAACCCGCAATGTCGAACTCGAAGCAGTCATGGAGGATGGGGTTCGCGTACTCGGAGAAACAAAAATAACCGCGAGCAAAGGCAGAATCAGAGAATTGTTTTTGATTCCATCCGATCCTGAACCGCTGCCTCAGACACTTGATGCAATCCGAAGGGCAGATATCATTACAGTCGGTCCCGGATCTTTATTCACCAGTCTCATTCCCAATTTGCTGGTGCGTGGAATTGCTTCCGCCATCGCCAGCTCCAGTGCTGTGAAACTGTACATTTGTAATTTAATGACCCAAGCGAACGAAAGCTTGGGTCGGACTGCCGCTGACCATATCCGCGCCTTGAATGATCATGCCCAGACCAATATCTTCGACTACGCATTGATCAATCGCACCCCCGTTTCCGCCGATTTGCAGGCCAAGTACGCTCTCGAAGGAGCATCGCAAATAGTCGTTGATTTGGACGAAATCGAGAAATTGGGTGTAACCCCTGTTCTCGGCGACTATTTGGAGGAAGGGGGGGTTGCCCGTCACGCAAGTGACCGAGTCGCACACGACCTATTGGAACTCCATCTCCGGACCCTTCGGGAGAAAACTGAGTCGGCAGCTGCTCGAAGTGTTTAGTTCAGAGGGCAAGGAAATCGCGAGCCACAAAGGACACGAAGGTTCACCAAGGCTGCTCTCAACGATGGGTAGTGTCTCAGTTGGCAACAGATAATGGACTGGCATCCCACAGACCCCGATGATGCGGAAGGATCGGCCTACCTCATTACGCAGGCGATCTATTGGCTCTGGCGTGGGATCAAATCTTTATGGAATCGGTTATTTCCATGAAACTGAGACACTACCTAACGATGTACATCCTTGGGACTTTGCATCCTCGCCTCTAATGTTTAAGGCCGTCTCGCGGTATATTGTCTCGAATGCTAAAATCCAGCAAATTCACGTCCACATCCGGTCCGCGTGTTGCGATTGCAATCATGGCAGCCGGAAAAGGCACTCGACTTCAATCCAAGCTTCCCAAAGTACTGCATGAAGTCGGAGGCAAACCGTTGCTGGCTCATGTGATTGCCGCGGCAACAAGGTAGTTCCCCCGAGCCACGTTTACGCGATCATTGGGCATGAATCTGCGCGCGTTCGCGAGGCAGTGGAATCTACCGGGATCAGATTTGTTTTGCAGGAGGAGCAACGCGGAACCGGGCATGCGTTGATAGTTGCGCAGGAAGCATTGGCGGATTATGACAGCATCATTGTGCTGTCTGGCGACGCCCCTCTTATCACGGCCCGTACGATTGAAAGACTGCGCCAATTCCATACCGCGAACAAGGCGGCGTTGACCATTTTGTCCGCGCGTTTGGAGAATCCCACTGGCTACGGGAGAGTGATCCGAAGGGGGAAGAACAGCCCCGATGTAAAGGGGATTGTAGAAGAGAAATCCGCGACGCCGGCACAGCGTAAAATCCGCGAAATCAATTCCGGCTTTTATGCGTTTGACGCGAAATCACTCTTCGCACATATTAATCAGCTCAAGACCGACAATCCTCACGGCGAGTACTACCTGACGGATATGGCTTCGGTTCTGGTTAAGGCCAAGCATCGCGTCGTGGCAGTTGATGCACATGATTCATCGGAGATATTGGGCGGCAATACCCGGGCCGAACTCGCGGATATTGATTTGCGAATGCGCAGAGCTAAGGCACGAGAACTGATGGTGCAAGGCGTAACGATTTTCTATCCAGACACGTGCGTAATTGACGGCGACGTGGAGATCGGCGCCGACACTACTCTCGAGCCTTTTGTACAACTATTGGGCAGGACGCGGATCGGCAGCAATTGCCACATACGGTCGTATTCCGTCATCGAGAATTCCGAAATCGGAGATGACGTTCTGATCCGGCAGGGCTGCATTTTGCACGATGCCAAGGTCAGGCAGAGCGGTATGGTCGGGCCATACTCTCATTTGCGTCCAGGAAGCGAAATTGGCGAGGGCGCACATGTCGGTAACTTTGTAGAAACCAAAAAGATTCGGCTCGGCAAGAATTCTAAAGCCAATCACCTTACGTATCTTGGGGACGCCGAAATCGGGGAAGGGGTAAACGTGGGCGCAGGAACCATTACGTGCAATTACGATGGCGAGAGGAAACACAAGACGATCATCGAAGACGGTGTTTTTGTCGGCAGCGATTCGACGCTGGTGGCCCCAATTACTGTGGGGAAAAATGCATACATTGCGGCGGGATCGTGCGTGACGGACGACGTACCGGCCGATTCCCTTGCGATAGGCCGCGCACGCCAGATCGTGAAAGAAGGCTGGGTAGAGCAGAAGCGGAAAAAGAGAACCGAAACTACGCTCGCGAAACAAAAATGATGAGGATCGGTTGAGCTGACCGGCGATCCAGCACAGCTACTTCGACACTGCTGCGAACAACTGCGAATGAATCAATGACTGAAACTGCTTGTCGTCAGCCTTGAAGTGCATCTGAAGATTTGAGCTGTCCGAATCCACGTTTACGTCCTCTAATGCAGCCTTCTCAATAGGAGTCGCCGTCATCCGGCGATAGAGAACACCCGCCTTTACAAGTGAAGAAAGCGTCATCGCGGTTGTGGAATCAGATGTAACGACATCGAGATCGAAATTAACGCCATCGCTGAAATTCATGCTGTAGCGCGATCCGAGGACTCGTTTCTTGATAGTGTCAAAGTCAGCGAGTTTGCCAGCGTCTCCCAAGGCAGACAGCAACATATTCTGTGTGCCCTTCTGATCAAGGATGCTCCACACTGCACCGGAATCCACGGAGGCGATCATGTCGGCCATCTGCGGATTCGAATCCAGCGTTTGGGCATAACCATCGCGTGCGTCCAATGCTCCACGGATCGCGCCGCTGTCTCCAAATAACAGAGTATTGTCGTCGAGGAACATCATCTGCATTCCGCCGGACATATTGTAAATATCGGAGTCGCGGTATTTCACCGGTTTGATCTTATGGAGGCGAATTTTCTTGAGCACTACTTTCTCTGAAAAGGAGCCTTCCGCCACGCCCACTACTTTCAGATCCTGCTTCCCCGTCCGATAGGAGACAAATGTAAGCTGGTCAACATCCTTGTCGGGATCAATTCCAACGCTCTTAAGCGCCACTTCGAACTGTTTGAGGCTTTCTGGCAGAACCTGCTGTTGCAACGCCATGGCGGTGTCGGAATTTCGCAATGCGCGATAATCCACGGAGATAAGCTGTTGCAGTTCAGAAGGAATAACGCGCCCGGGTCGAACTTCCCAGCGGTGCGGACCAGGCGATCGCACTCAGCAGTAAAACCGCGATACAGAGTTTTACAGAATTCATAACACCTCGGAAAGTGGAACTCTAGTAGTTAGATGCGTCTTTCGACGACTCTTTAAATATCTAATTATTGTATGCCACCAGGCGGGACGAGATGGAAAACCAAAGTGCATAGATATCTTCGAAAAGGTCTCAGGCTTGCGTTGCGTCGCGGCGGCAAAAAGGTTAAGCCCTTCTTACGGTTTATAGGGGCTGGGGGGATCGTCGTTGTCGAGGGCGAGCCAGACACCAACTCCTCCGATCACAGCCAGAGCGCTGTACCGGGTGCGATCCGAGGCGAAGATGCCTCCGGTTCCGGCCGGTGTCGCTCCCGCATCTCTTCTGTTGTGTTTGTCGCTCTTGCAACCCGCGGATTCGTCCCGCGAAGTTTGTTCTCCCTCCCGCAGGTCGCTGCTGGCCAGTGAAACCGACATTTCTTTTGCAGATCCAGCGTCGGCCACCGTCTCCAGCCGCACATTGTTTTTCTTCGCCGCCACTTCCACCGTTCCATTTACGTCGGTCACTTCAAATTGTGTCCATGCGCTCGACGCCGGCACGACCAGCATGCAGCCCGCGCGGACACTGATCCCGTGTGACGTCGCCACCCTGACACTGCCGTGTTCCACAGACAGGGTTTGCCCTTGAAATTCCACCAGTGACGTCGGCAGAATGATCACACTGGTTCCCAATGCGTTTAGATTCGCCACCGAATCAGCCCGAGTTTCCAGCAGGTCGCCCGAAAATATCGCAGAAGCATTGGCTATCTCCGTGCCATTGCGCAGCACCCCGCCGCTGCCATAAAACATCGCACCCGGGTCCGCTGCAAACACCAACGCTGGCGTGATCAAAATCAACATCCCGAAAATTATGCTGCGTAACATGTGGCAATCGTAGTCCCACCAGTGTTCCCCGGTCAATTGTCTTCCGCTTCATTGCGACTGAGTTGATAGCCGTTCACCAAGCAGCCACAGCAATGAATTACTATTAATTTACCTATGACAGAGGGATCCCTTTGGAGCGCGGAAGATTTGTTTGGCCGCTTAGCTGAACTGACAGCAGCAACGAACGACTCCTCCAAGGAGTCGCCTTTACGCCGGGACGTTCGTTCGCTTGGCATATTGCTTGGCAAGGTCATTGTGGAACAGGCGGGGCGGCAACTTTTCGAAGTGGTGGAACAGTTGCGGCGTCTTCTCATTTCGTACCGCGAACAGTTGGTGCAACAGACCGGCTCGAAGTTTGATAACCCCCAGATGGCGGAAGCCAGAAACCAGGTAAGGCGGTTAGCAATCGGCGAAGCTTATCTCGTAACCAAGGCATTTGCGATTTACTTTGAGTTGACCAATCTCGCCGAGACAAACCACCGCAAAAGGCGGCGCCGGGCTGCCAAGTTGCATCGGGATCAGCCTCCCCTCCCGGGTTCCTTCCGTGGAACATTGCTGCGCATGCGAGAGTCTGGCCTGACAGCGGATGAAGCGATGGCTTCATTAAAAGAAATCAGCGTGGTTCCGGTTTTTACGGCTCATCCCACCGAAGTCGCGCGCCGTACTGTTTTATTCAAGCGCCGCAGGATCTCACAATACCTTGAAACTCTGGATCATTTGCCGCTTTCGCAAGCCGAGGCAAAGTCCAGCGAGAATCTGGTTCTTTCGGAAATTACGAGCCTGTGGCAAACCGATGAAGTCCGTGTCGAAAAGCCGCTCGTGTCCGACGAAATTCGCATGGGCCTCGACTACTATCCGATGTCTATTTTCGACGCCCTGCCACGCGTTTATTCGGAAATTGTCGAGTCTTTCCGTGAGATTTACGGAGTGGAATTTAACGAGGAAGATATTCCCCGCGTCCTTTCCTTCGGCTCATGGATAGGCGGCGACCGCGATGGCAATCCCTTTGTGACGGCTGCCTCCACACGCGAAGCTCTGCAACGGGCGCGGAACGCGATCCTCACCCATTACATTTCCGAAGTCCAACGCGGAATTGATCGCACTAGTTCTTCATCGCGCCAGGTCCCAGTCTCCAGCGAATTCCGCTCCCGGCTCTCCGATTACAGCGCGCAGCTCGGCGATGAGCATTCGCGCCTCGCGCGCATTTCAGAGACCGAGCTCTACCGTCGCTTCATGAATTTCGTCATCATTCGATTGACCGATACCCGCGGCGAGGGCGCGGCTCACGCGTATTCCGGCGTCGAAGAGTTCGAGCAGGATATTGTTCTTCTGCGAAACAGCTTGCGCTCGAACTCCGGCGGCAGGCTCGCCGAATTAATTTTCGATCCGCTGCTTCGGAAGATTCGCACGTTCGGTTTTCATCTCTCCACTCTCGACATTCGGCAACATGCCCGGCAGCACTTGCAAGCCTTGACTTCCCTTTCGTCTGACAGAGATCCTTCCGAAGGATCTGAAGTCATAGCCACTTTCAAGGATATTTCGGAGATGAAAAAAGCGTATCCACCGGGCGCAATTCGTAACTACGTAATTAGTGGAGTCGAGTCGGCGGAAGATATTCTCGCCGTGCTACGGCTCGCCGATGAAGGCGGGGTCGGACTCGCGGCAAGCGGCGATGACCCAGGTCTGATGCCAGTTCCCTTGTTCGAATCCATCGAGTCCCTTCGCGCTTCTCCTGAGATCATGTCCAAGGTATGGGACAGGCCGGAATACAAAACCCTGCTTAATTCATGGGGACATTGGCAGGAAGTCATGCTGGGCTACTCCGATTCCAACAAAGACGGTGGTATGTTGACCAGTCTCTGGGAACTCTACAAAGCACATCGCTCACTTCACCGAGTAGCGCGAGAACGCGGAGTCAAGCTGCGGCTCTTCCATGGCCGCGGTGGCACGGTGGGGCGCGGAGGAGGACCTACCCATGCCGCGATTGTGGCCCAGCCTCCGGGGGACTTCTCCGGCGAAATTCGAGTCACGGAGCAGGGCGAAGTGCTCAACTGGAAGTATGCGGACCCTGTGCTTGCGGAATGGAATCTCGAGATCATGATTGCAGCTTGTCTCGAGGCTCTGACGCGCCCAAAAGGACCGAAAGCTGGGAGCGACGACAAATTTAACCAGGCGATGGACGAGATGTCCGCGGATGCGTACGGTTTCTACCGTGAGGGCATCGCCGAGAATCCCGATATCCTCGTGTATTTCGAGCAGGCCACCCCAGTAAATGAACTCGAACATGCTCGAATCGGCTCGCGACCATCACGACGTTCGCAAAACCGGCGGCTCGAAGATTTGCGTGCCATTCCATGGGTATTTGGCTGGATGCAAAGCCGTCACGCCGTTCCCGCGTGGTTCGGAGTCGGTTATGCACTCGAGCGCTTCGCAGCGAGGGGTTCGCAACAGCAGCAGCTACTGCGGGACATGATGAAAGATTTTCCGCTTTTCTCAGACTTGATCCGGAACGTCGAGCTAGCTATGGCGAAAGCGGACCTCACGATTGCAAAGATGTATGCAGACCTTGTGGAGGATGAGGGCGTCAGAGGAAGGGTTTGGCAGATGCTGACGGAGGAGTTTGAGCGCACACAGCGAGTCATTCTGTCCATCACGGGCGAACAGCAGATTCTGGAGAATAATGCCGTGTTATCTCGATCCATCCGCCTGCGCAATCCCTACGTGGATCCGATCAGCCTAATTCAAGTTGATCTGCTCAGAAGAAAGCGTGCAGGCGCAAACTCAGACGAATTGAATTACGCTCTGGCCGCAACCATCAACGGCATTGCAGCGGGCCTACACAACACAGGATGAACGAATGCCAGTCGAGCGCCCAATCCCTGGCCAAACCCGGCGAACTTTCTAAATATTATCGGCGTCATGATCGCCATCGGAGTCCTTCGCAGGGCTGAGGGCTCGCCCGTCACCATTGTGATGCACCTCAATTCTTCCATTTACGTTGTTCAGTTTAATGCTGGTGCCTCCTCCGCCCAATTCGCCATGCAGGTTATGACCGACGAAGTGGTGATGTTCACGAAGCCCGAAATCGTCGCCGATAGATCCTTGCATAGTGGAGGCCTCGAGATCAGCTTTGGAATCGGACGGTATCATAAGATCCACGCTCCCATTCACGGACGATAATTCGATGGGAGAGTCCTGCAAGTGGTCAAACTCCGCGTCCATCTTGCCGTTTATCGTCGAGAGTTTGACTTGTCCCGCCAGGCCATGGGCGGAAAGGCGTCCGTTAATGCATGAGGCGTGCACTCCGCCGGTAACCCCCTGAATGTCTAGAGACCCATTGATGAGCTTGACCTCATCAAGACGAGCACCTCGAGGCACCATGAGCGTGTATTCCACGCTTGCCGGGTTGTCCCAGCCGTTACTATTATGGCGGCCATCCTCCGGGTATTCGGTGCGAATAGAAATGGAGTAGGCCTGGGCATCAACCACAATCTTTGCTTCATCCAAACGGTCTTTAGTCTTGGCATATTTAACCGCGTCTACCTTCACCTCGTTACGATCCCAGGCCGTAATATGGACCGGGCCATTGATATTCTCCAATGCAATCCTGCCGCTGGAGGACAAGGGATAGGAATGATGGAATTCCTCGGTGACTTGACCCACCTTGTCCTCGGTTTGCCCGTGCGCATTAACCAATAAAGCGAAACCCATCCCGAGACCGGCACCCAACCAGACAGCAATATGACGTTTCATGGCTTCTCCCTTTTCCGACTTAGACGGGGCAGCCGGGAATTGGTGAGTAGGGCTGGATGAAATAAGCATCGGAAGCTAGGTAGGCATAGCCCGGGCTACGCGAGTGTGGGTGCCTTCGGCTGCTTATGTTTCTTCTCAGCTTCGGATATCACGTACAAGATTAGGATTCCCAACTCAGGCTCAATGGGATGACGATAACGAGGGTGCGGAAACACAAAGTAATACACCAGCGGATAACAGAGTATCAGCCAGAAGAACAACCATGCCCCTGGTCGTCGCTTTCGCAGGGCCCGTCCCAATCCCCAGAATGCGAGTACCGATGAAGCGAGAAAAATTGAGTTCTGGAGCGAAGCCAGTGCGGGATTCTCCGCCGGTTTTGGAAGTCCGCCCCAGTAATATATGAAGCGTTTAACCGATAACATCGCGAAGCGGCTACAACTCTCGCGGATGAAAGCCACCGCCTGGCGTTTGCGCTCGGCAACGTACGCCATTTCCCCCATTTCTCGGTAGAGGCGCAGCTGATGGGCGTTTTTCGTTGGATGCAGATACGCCATCCATGTGCCATCGGCCCCCGGCCCGTTGCCAAGGCGTAATTCGGCGCCGAAATTTGAACGAATAAAAATAACTTCTCCGAAAGTTCGATAATTGCGGACACTCCATGGCGCGATGCAAGCGGCGAACACCAGGGCCGAGACGACCGCGCCCCTGAGAAAATTCTTTTTTCGGCGCAGCCTCTGATAGCAAATCCACAGGCCGGACGCGGGCAGGAAAGCTAACAGCGAAGTGTTGATGAGCGCGGCCATACCCCAGAGGAATCCGAACTTGAGCCATGGCAGAATGCCATCTTCCACTTCGGCCACGAGAGTCAACCAAAAAATAATCGCTAGCAGCAGCGTGGCCAGGCTGGTCTCCCAAATCCAGCGCGTGGACCAGAACATCACCGTTGGAAGCAGTACCCACAGCCACGACGTCCATCGTGCAATCCTTTCGTCGAAGCATCTCCGTGCAATGAAGAAAATCGGGATACAAGTCAGCGCTGAAAAGATGCTGTTGATAGTGAGGAGAACAATGGCTGAGGTTCTGCTATAGACGCCGAATAATCGAAAAATTCCAGCGATCAGAAAAGGATAAAGAGGCGGCTCCCAGGCAGTTGGACCAGTCACTCCATGAAATGGATTGCTGAATCCTTGGCCTTCGGCCAAAGCACGGCCAATCCGGCCCATTTCAAATCCAAAACTGAAATTATCATCAGCGGTTTTGAATCTGTACGTCTGGGCCACGAGGATGTACGCAAGGCGCAAAATGATTGCGATTGCCACCATCCAGAAAAGAGAGTCGCGGATTTTCTGCCATGCAGCCGTCAGGCCTGAATTCGGAGAGGGCATCACAATAGTGAGTCAGCGGGTGAGTAAAATGAACATCAGGCGTAATCCTTCGATGCTCAGAATGTTCATTTGTAGCTGACGAATGGCAATTTGAGCAATAATCAGTTGAGTGCGAATCCAAACTTATGCCGGATTATGTGAGGCTTGCTTCCGAGTCTGAACTGCCGCCGGAAGGCGAAGAGAGGGAATTTTCTTGCGGAGACCAATCAATTTGTGTTGCCAACGTGAACGGAGTGATCAGCGCGATGGACAATATCTGTTTGCATCAGGGAGGGCCACTTGGACAAGGAGTGGTCGAAGGAAGCAAGATTGTGTGCCCCTGGCATGGATGGCAATGGGATCCAAAGACAGGAGAGGCCTCGCATAACCCAAACGCGAAGCTTGCCGTCTATCCGGTGAAAATTGAAAATGGCATTGTGATGATCGAGATTTGAGCTTACCCAGCTCGCAAATGCAATTTAAGTCACGCTCGAATAAGCGTGGAGCTTCGCAAGGTGTGGTCTTTAGGATGGAAGTGAAAGTCCTATTTTTCGGAATATTGAAAGATGTTGTTCAACGAGAATCTGACATTCTCGTTCTTCCCGCGAATGCAACATTAGAGGACTTGCTTCGGCACTTTAGCGAGCTGAGTCTCCAGTTCAAACAGTTTCTGCCTTCCATTGCGTTCTCTGTGAATCAGGAGTATGCCACTCCGGCAACAGAGTTAAAGCAGGGAGACGAAGTCGCATTGTTGCCACCGGTAAGCGGCGGATCATCAGACCATTTCCCCGAAGAGCCTACACAACTTGCGACGAATCCTCGCGCAATGATCGTCAAACAAATGATCGTCAAACAAAAGATTGACACTGGTCAATTTCTCGACAACATAAAGCAACCTTCCCACGGTGCGGTCGTTGTCTTCGAGGGGATTGTGCGGAACAATACTCGCGGCCGGCGAACTCTTTATCTGGACTATGAATCCTACGAAGAAATGGCGCTTAAGCAAATGGAATTGTTGGCTGAGAAGGCTCTTGCTGAGTTCAAAGTTCGGGACGTTAGAATAGTCCACCGTCTTGGACGGCTTCTAATTGGCGAAACCAGCGTACTGATTGTGGTTGCTTCCGAGCATCGAGCCGCCGCATTTGACGCCTGCCGGTGGTTGATAGACACACTCAAAAGAACAGTGCCAATCTGGAAGAAAGAATACTTTGAAGATGGCGCGGTATGGGCAGATGGTGAACCGTTCCCCATCGAAATTTCCGGAGGGGAAGGCACCCATTGAAAAACGCTTGCATCTAACGGCAGAGCGTATTTAGGCAAGTATTTCAAATACAACGCCGAAACGAACCCCAATATTGATGCAACGCCTGATTGCTTTCTCTGTTTTGGCAGCGGCTCTGTGCCATGCCCAAGTGCCAAAGCCACCTTGGGCATCGAGTCCGAACGGCACGCCAAAACCCACGCCGCACACTTCGAACAGTGGTTCAGATACGGATGCCGCAGGGACTACCTCAAACTCAACTCCAACCAGGGACCAGGCCGATAGTACCTTCAAAGTTAACGTCAAACTGGTGAACGTATTCGTGACGGTGACAGATCCGCAGGGTGCGCCGATTGCAAGCCTTACAAAAGACAACTTCGACTTGCAGGAGGACGGAGAAAAGCAAAAGATAGCAGTATTCTCGAAAGAATCTGGGTTGCCTCTATCTATTGTTTTGGACATTGATACCAGTTTGAGCACACGCAAGGATCTACCCTTTGAATTGGCGTCGGCGCGGCGATTCGCGCATGCGATTCTGCGTCCGGTGGATGCCTTGTCCTTGTACGGGTTCAACGAGATCGTCACCGAAGTCGTTCCCTTCACCCCTGATCTCAGAAGCATTGATCGCGGTATTGATCGCCTTCAGCTTGGAGCAGCAACCGCCCTCTACGACGCGCTTTACCTCGGCGCAGAAGCGCTTGAGCCGAGGCAGGGGAGAAAAGTCATGGTTGTGATTACCGACGGCGGCGATACGACGAGCAAGGTCACTTATAAAGATGCGGTGCGGGAAGCGCAGCAGGCGGAGGCGATTGTTTATAGCATCATTGTCGTGCCCATCGAATCCAGCGCGGGGAGGGATACCGGTGGAGAACATGCGCTGATTCAGCTTTCGGAAGATACCGGCGGTAAATATTTCTATGCGATGTCAACCTCACAACTAGACGAGGCGTTCCAGAAGATTAGCGACGAACTCCGTACACAATACTTGCTCGCTTATTATCCGTCGCAACAGATTTCAGATTCGGAATTCCGGAGAATCCAGGTCTCGGTCAATGGAGTACCCTCGGGGCTGGAATACAAGGTACGCCATCGCAGCGGTTACTACACCTCAAAGTCGCATTAATAACATCGAACAACTTTCCATGAACAATGCTTTCCATCAACACGGGATCGGTTGAGTACTGTAAACTCACTCAAAGAAAAAAGTAACGGCGCACGCGCAGGGGGCAGACGCGATTCTGAGCAATGTCGAAAGATGTCCCATTTCCTGCGGCGGACTTTCGGTGGCTGCCGGCGATTCCTCACAAACTAAAGCGTCACGTGCCTATTTTGAAAGGAAGGTCCTAAACGATGAGGTTGAACTGTATGTCGGGTCGTCGATTGCAAATGGCGATCATGACAGTAGCCATGCTGGCCGCATCCGTGTCGGCAATGTTTGCTCAATCCACCGTCGCGACGGGCTCTATTACGGGCGTTGTGTTGGACCCTGCGGGAGGAGCGGCAGGCGGCGTGGAAGTTATCCTCAAAAGCGCGAACAGTAGCCAGAGCTACAGCTTTATGACAACGGCCTCCGGACTCTACTCTTCGGGCCCACTTGCCCCCGGCAACTATACGGTAACGCTCGACGTGAAGGGATTCGCCAGTGTTCAGTTTCCAGTGACTATTAACGTAGGTGAGACTACTTCGGGCAACATTCGACTGCATCCCGGTGGCGATAAGAAAACCAATGAAGCCTCGCCAATTGATCTCGCGGAAGCGAGCGTTCAAGGCGTAATTACATCCCGGGACTGGGAGTATCTTCCGGTCAACGGACGTAACTTTCTAGACCTGACTCAGCTGGAACCCGGAGTTCAGATATTCGACGCTGCCAGGCTTGACCCAACTAAAAGCGGCTTCTTTGGCGTCTCAATCGAAGATCGGTCTCCACGAACGACTCGCACTCTATTTGATGGAATTGATGTTACCGACGCGCGTGAAGGAAGCACCACTCAGAATATTTCGTTGAGTTCGATTCAGGAGTTTCAAGTCTCTCAGTCTTCTCTTGATCTTTCAGCTCCCATGACGTCCTCGGGGACGGTCAATGCAATCACGCGAACTGGAACCAATAGCTACCACGGTGGCGGTTTTTATAATTTCCGTGACAACGACATCGGTTTCGCAGCGTTTCCCGGCGGCCAGGACTCTTATTTCCAGCGCAACCAATTCGGGGGAAACTTCGGGGGGGCACTGATTCAAGACAAGCTGTTCTTTTTCGTGGACACGGAACGCACCAAACAGGACTCGAGAAATGTTCCCGCGCTCGATTATCCCTTCAATGGCCTGGCTGCGAGCTATAGCACGCCATTTCGCGATAATACCTTGCTTGGACGCCTTGATTGGATCGGCAACAACATGCGCGCTTTCTACTGGGCTACATACGACGAAGACAGCGCCGTTGGGCCGGGAAACAATTACTCCCCTTTTCTTGCCCACGACAACACGCCAGTACAGGCCTTCGGAGTGGATTTCTTTCAGGGAAGTTTGACACACAGCATTCGTATCGGCTACACGCGATACTCAAATCATTTGGGATCGACTAACGAGGCGGGATTGTTTAATCCTTCTCCCTCTATCAGTATTCAGAATGCGAGCATTGACGTCGGGCCAAATCCGTTGACGCCCCAGTCAACCATTCAAAGCAGCAAGCAATTCCGGTACGACGGGTCCAAGCTTAGAAATAATCATATATTTCGCTTTGGCGCGTCATTCAACCGAATTGATACGGGAGGGTATGAGGCATTGGGGAGCCTTGGGCCCACAGTGACCGGTACTCCTACGTTTGCGAATGAACAAGCGATACTTGGAAATCCCAATGCTTACGCTCCGGCGTTAGTCGCAGGCGACCCAACTGGTGCCTTGGATAATCCTCTGAACTATCCCGTCGCTTCCATCACAATTAGCAATGGACAAAGATTCTTCACCGAGGGTTCCGCATTCGGCTATCCGCATGGAGGACTGACTGATAATCGTCTTGAGCTTTATGCGGGTGATGCCTGGAAGGTTAGGCCAAACCTCACCGTGAATTATGGTGTGCACTACTTGCGCGACGGCGGACTCACGAATTCTGATCTGCCAGGAATTTCCTCATTGAATGGGTTCGGGCCTACATTGGGCAATGCGGTCCATCAGCCAAACCTCAATTTTTCTCCAGAGCTGGGAATCGCGTGGGCGCCCTTCCGCGGTGACCGGACGGTATTGCGCGCAGGTATAGGCCTCTACTACGACAGCAATCTGACCGCGAATATTTTGGCGGACCGCGCTTTGCGCTTGCAGCAAGGCCAATTCTATGCACAACAGCCGCTTTGCGGGCCAGGGGAATACTCTGTCGCGGCTCCAAATGGCGCTTCCCTTACGAGTTCTGACGGCTTAAATATAGCGTCACAAATCTGCGGGCACCCATTGAGTAGCGTTGTGAATGGAGTCTCGGTCGCGACAGCCATAGCCGACTTGCAGAGTACTGTTGACGCGACGAGCGCAGTTGGCGGCCCGAACGGATTTTATGCAGGCACGACCGGCAGCACACTCGGGTCAATGCTTTCCCCGAACTATGTGAGTCCTAGATCGCTGGAGATGAATTTTGGATTGCAGCATGAATTTGGACGCGGCACCGTGTTATCTATTGATTATGTTCGAAATTCTGGAACGCACTTTCTATTGGGAGTGGATAGAAACCATGTTGGGGACCCGACGAATTTCAATTTGGACAATGCACTGGCCGCTGTCAATCGCACTCTGGCGGCGAACGCTCCATCGTGCGGTCCGGTGAACGCTTCGACTTCCATTGCGGGCGCCAACTGTTATCTGGGACATGTTCGTGGCGCCAGCATTTCGGATTTTGCGGTCAATGGACTCGACAGCTCTGGTACATTTGCCAACCCCACTGCGGCTTTCCCCGGAGACAATCCAAATCTTGGCCAAGGAATATTCTTCGAGCCAATCGGAAACTCCCGCTATCGAGCCGTTGACATTTCACTCCATTCGGTTATCTCTCATCATGTGCGTGGCATTCGGAGCATGAATCTCCAAGCCTCATATTCATGGTCAAAGTTCCAGAGCAATCTGGCGGAAGGGGGTGGGCCCTCTAACAATCCAAACGTTTTGCCGAACGCGCTGGATTGGAATAGTCCAAACGGATTCTTCGGGACATCAGGATTAGATCGCACGCACCAGTTCACGTTTGGCCCTGTTCTGGGATTGCGGCGCGGATTCCTGCTGAGCATTCTGGGCCATATTGACTCCCCGCTTCCGCTCACTGTTTTCCTTCCGCAACTGAACGGTGGAGGCGTACCCGGTGAAATTTTCCGCAGTGACGTGACTGGAGATGGTGCGCCGGGAGACGTTGTCCCGGGATCAAGTATCGGCGAATTTAGAAGTGGGACATCCGTAACCAATCTCGATGCGTTCATCAGCAGTTACAACACGAACGTTGCGGGACATCCTACTCCTGCTGGAAGCGCACTGATTACGAACGGCCTCTTCACTCAGTCCCAACTATTGCTGCTGGGCGCAGTGACTCCTGCACTTGCGAACGTCCCAGCAAATTCAGAGCCAGCATGGCTGAAGACTGTGGACGTAAGACTGTCCTGGCCGTATGTGTTTAAAGAGCGCTTTACCATTGAGCCCAGCGTCTCCGCCTTCAATATATTCAATTCTGCAAATTTTGATAGCTTGATGAATCCCTCGGCGGGCATTCTGCAACCTGCGACGACGTTCCCGACGAACGGAAGTTTGGGTTTGGGATGCGGAACGGCTTCTTCCTGTCAATCGGCGAATAGGATCGGTCCTGGCTCCGGGGTTTTCTCGCTCGGCTCTGCCAGGCAACTCGAGTTCGGAGTTCGGCTCACATTTTGAAAACCTGGCATCGCGCAACTGTGTCAAAAGTTCGCGCGGTGGCATGATAAAGAACAGAGCTTTTCTGCGTCAGCGTGTAAAATGCGAGTATGCCGTTGCAGGGTGCACAAGGCCCTTCGCGAAAAGGTAAGACACCGCCTCCAGACGAAACGTCGGAAGAAGCCGCCTATCTGAAATGGCTGGGCGAAAAGCAGAAGCCGGTGTGCATTAAGCTGGCGGATGGCGAAATGGTTCGCGGCTGGATTGAATATTACGACCGCAACATGATCCGGCTGACCCGCGAGACTCAGCCCAATCTCTTCATCTTCAAGCACGAAATCATGTACATCGTGGAAGACAACGGTAAGCGCGGTAATTCCTGATGTCTCCAGCTCCTCGAAAGGCTGCTCGAACAGATCTTGTCGAATAATCCAAACAATAATAATTTTCCTTTGAAGGCGGGAGACATTGCCCGGGAAGCGGGTGCGCTACTGACGGACTACTTCCGCCAGCGCGTTGCTGTGGAATATAAGGGCGAAGCCGACCTTGTCACCATTGCAGACCGGGCGTCCGAGACGTTGATTCGCGACCGGATCAGAAGCGAATGGCCGTCGCATGACATTCTGGGAGAAGAAGGTGGACTGCTGGATACGGGCAGCGATTATCGCTGGTACGTTGATCCGCTGGATGGAACTACGAACTTCGCGCACGGATTTCCCGTGTTCTGCGTTTCAATGGGATTGGAATATAAAAATAAACTCATCGCCGGGATAGTTTACGATCCGACGCGCGATGAAATGTTTGCGGCTGAACTGGGCGGCGGGGCATTCCTGAACGATGAAAGAATGTACGTTTCCAAAATTGCGAACTTAAACGAAAGCCTTGTCGCGACCGGCTTTCCCAGCCATAAACGCCATAAGAATCCAAACATCTTCTTTTATCACCAGATCACTTTGCGGACTCATGGGGTGCGCCGCGCCGGTTCTGCGGCGTTGGATCTCTGTTCGGTGGCGGCAGGACGCTTTGAGGGATTCTGGGAATTTAATTTGAATGCATGGGATACGGCAGCGGGAGTTCTCATCGTGGAAGAAGCTGGAGGGAAAGTGACGGATTTTAAGGGAAAGCCTTTTCAACTGAACAGCCGTGAAACGGTAGCGTCGAATAATCTTGTTCATGAAGCACTGCTCAGAGAATTCGAGCAGGTATTCTCGGGACGCGGCTTGGAACCGTTGCCGGATGTTCAAGCGTTCAAGAGATAACAAAATAAAAAGTGTCATCCCGATCGGAGCGAAGCGAAGTGAAGGGACCTGCTTTCCTGTCTCGGCGCCGGAGTCAAACCTCTGATCTTTCACGTTGAACTGCTCACGGCTCGTTCGCCTTCAACAACGCGCTTGATGACAGTTTTGCTAATGGTGAAATAATATCAGTGCATGCGAAATAAAGCGCCAACAGGAACCCTCCAAAACAAACTCTTTAAACCCTCTAGAAATTATTGTTTCGTGTGCGGAAAAGATAATCTCCACGGAATGCACCTGAAGTTTATCTACGACGAGGAGCGCCGGGGATTCACCTGTCGTTTTCGTCTCAACAAACGCTACACAGGACCTCCCGGACATTGCCATGGCGGAATCATTGCGACAATCCTGGACGATGCGATGGGGAAGCTAAACAAGTTGAGACAGGTGACTGCTGTGACCGCGCAAATGAAAATTGATTATTTGCGGCCGGTTCCCCTGAACAAGCCTTTACGAGTGGATTCGCGAGAGCTTCGAGTCCGAGGTCGCCGGCATTACAACATGGCGGAAATACTGAATGAAGATGGAGCGGTGCTGGCACGCAGCCGGGGTCTTTTCGTCGCAATTGATCCTAAGCGACTGGCAAAGTGAAGTAAAAAACTGAGCCGTGTCCGGGCTGGCTCGTCACTCCAATTTGGCCGTGATGCGCCTCAATAATCGCTTTGGCTATGGCGAGGCCCATCCCGGTTCCCTGCACTTGCAAACGCTGATTGCGTCCGCGATAGAATTTTTCGAAGATAAGCGACTGCTCCATGTCTTCGATTCCGGGACCCCGGTCGGCGACGCTAATCATTAGCATTCCATTCTGAACTTCCCCGGTAATGTGAATTGGACTCT
This sequence comes from uncultured Acidobacteriaceae bacterium, assembly GCA_963796015.1. GTDB lineage: Bacteria > Acidobacteriota > Terriglobia > Terriglobales > Acidobacteriaceae > PALSA-188. The sequence goes on from CAWCJR010000005.1 coordinate 193,675, forward strand.
GCGCGGGAGAATATTTGGCTGCATTCTCCAGGAGTTGCGTCAGAACTTCGGCGATGCGAGCGGCATCCATCCGAGTTGCCGGCAACTTATCAAGACGAACTTCGACGGGATGCTGTGCTAACGCCGCTTTGGATTTTTCTAGCGCGTTATCCACCACTTCCTGTATTTCATGCCTGCCGATTTCCAGTTCAACCTTGTGGGCCTCCAGTTGCGCCATTTCGGACGCCTCGCCTACCAACCGATTCAGGCGATCGCTTTCTTCATTGATGATTGTGAGAAGCTCAATGCGTTGTGAGTCATTTAGCGCCGAATTGGAAAGCATGGAGGTCACGGAAGCCTTGATCGAGGTCAGCGGCGTGCGAAACGCATGGGTGACCGAATCGAGCAGCACGGAGCGTAATTGCTCGCTTGCCCGGGCCGCTTCCGAGCGGCTCAGCCTCTCCATTGCCGCGGCGCGCTCGATCGAAATCGCGATCAGGCTTCCCATCGCGTCCGATGTCTCGCGGGAAAGCGTGGCGCCGGAAACACCGAGGCTGCCGACGACTCGCACCCCCATTCGCAGAGGCACGAAAGATATCTGTTTTTGAGGTTCTATTCTTGCTTCTCCTCGCGTGCTGACAAGTTGAAGGTCATACAGCTCAAGGCCGTCAACGGTGGACCCCGAGCGGTAAACGTCGGTTCGGTTGGGAAGCCAGATAGCCGCCGATCTTACCGCGAAGGACTCCACTATGTAGCGGGGTATGGCGTTGAGCAGTTCCGCCATATTGTCGGTGGAAAGTAACTGTTGGCTGAAACTGTAAAGCTTTTCCACTTCGCGCCTGCGGTCATTGGCGTTGGCCGTTTCTCTTCGGGCTCGCTCCGACAATTCACTGGCGATGACCGCCGTCGCAAGAAATGCGAACAAAGCCACCCAATTTTGCGGATCTTGTATGGTGAATGTCCCAATCGGAGGCAGAAAGTAATAATTAAACGCCAACGAAGCGATGAACGAAGTGAATACCGCGCAGCGTAATCCCCAATTCGCAGATATCACCAGCACAGCCAGCAAGAAAGTCAACGCCACCGTTGTGGGATTGACATGGAGGATTCTTCCGTACGTTAAAGTGATCAATGCAACGGCTACCGCAGCGGCAGCATAACGCACGATCAAGCGAATAGTCTCCGGTTTCACGCGGAGATTGTATCTGACATTCGACAATTGCAGTTTTCTAAACGACAATATCCGCGAATGTCCAAGACTCCCGAACAATGGCTGGAGCAAACCTCGCCAACCCGGCCGGCGGGTAAGTTCAAACTCTTTCTTGGCTACGCGCCGGGAGTTGGCAAGACCTTCAGCATGCTAAGCGAGGGAGTTCGCCGCCACAGCCGTGGAGAAGATCTGGTAATCGGCGTCGTGGAAACGCACGGACGGAAAGCGACGGCCGAACTTGCCGCCCAGATCGAGATCGTTCCGCGAAAAAAATTGGAATATAAGGGCGCGCTGTTCGAGGAAATGGATGTAGATGCAATCCTTGCGCGCAAGCCGAAAGTTGTTCTGGTTGACGAACTCGCGCATACCAATGTCGAGGGCAGCAAGCATCGCAAGCGTTACGAAGACGTGTATGAACTTCTCGACGCCGGTATTGATGTGCTCTCGACGATGAATATTCAGCACCTGGAGAGCGTGACGCCCACGGTGCAGGGAATTACAGGCATTCAGGTTCGCGAGACCATTCCAGACTGGGTTCTGAAACGCGTTGACGAAGTTGTGATGTCGGACCTCACTCCAGAGGCCCTGCAAAATCGCATGCGGCGCGGAGATATTTATCCGCTCGAAAGGGTCGAACGCGCGCTGGGAAACTTTTTTCGCGAAGGAAACTTAATTGCCCTGCGGGAACTGGCTCTGCGTCAGGTGGCGCACGCAGTGGATCGAAGTCTCGAATCTTATCGCGCAAAACAAGACGAAAAAGCCGGAGTCGCGGTAAGAGAACGAATTGCGGTTTGCATCAGCTCGAACCCTTCAGCCCAATACTTGATAGCTCGGGGCGCACGCATGGCGCAAGCGATGGATGGGGAGCTGTATATCGTTTACGTGGACATGGGTCAGGATGCGAGCGAGAGGAATCAGAAATCGCTGGCAGCGAATATTCAGTTTTCAGAAAATGTGGGCGCGCAAATTGTCAAGCTTCAAGGAAAGACGGTGGCGGAAGTCGTTGCCGAGTTTGTGCGCAAGAAACATATCACTCAGGTGGTTTTCGGTCGCTCCGCTACCAGCGGGCTGAAACGATACTTGTACTTTTCCGCCATTCACAAATTCCTCCGCGATGCGCCTCCGGTAGATGTTCACATCGTGACTCAGGAACCTCGTCAGTGAGTGAACGACGTCGCATCCTTGTAGTGGACGACGAGCCGCAAATCACACGCGTGCTGCGTACCAGCCTTTCCAGTCAGGGCTACGATTTGCGGGTTGCCAACGATGGAGAAACCGCGCTCGAAATCATGAAAGATTGGGTGCCCGATTTGGTGATTACAGATCTATCCATGCCAAACATGGATGGCCTTGAACTCTGCCGCCACCTGCGTTCCACAAGTCAGATTCCGATCATCGTGTTATCAGTGCGCGGCGAGGAGCGAACGAAAGTGAAAGCCCTTGATGCCGGCGCCGACGACTATGTCACGAAGCCCTTCGGCATCGAGGAGCTTTTAGCGCGGGTGCGCGCGAATCTGCGGCGAATTCCTGAAACCGACAGTACTCAGCCGATTATTGACGTGGGTGAATTCCACATTGATATCGGAGCGAGGAAAGTTTTGGTGAATCACAAGGAGGTTCATCTCACTCCCAAGGAATTTGACCTGCTCATATATCTTGCGCAACACGCCGGCAAAGTAATTACCCATCGCGCACTGCTCAGCGCCGTCTGGGGAGGCAACAGCACAGAACAAGTTGAATATTTGCGCGTGTTTGTGGGTCAGTTGCGCAAGAAGCTGGAACCAGAAAGCGCATCGCCACGATACATCCTCACGGAGCCATGGGTGGGTTACCGCTTCGATCCCGGAGAGCAACCCCTGAGCAATCAGAACCAATCGTAGAGACGCAGCTTGCTGCGTCTGGCTTTTCCCGAATAAGAAACTGCGACTCCTTGGTTTGCCAGTCAAGGTACGAGCGCAGTTGCTTTATTGTCAAAATATTGGAGAGTGCGACGGCGAAAGCCTGCTTCGGAACTGTGCCTGGGGCGCATAGCCGTCTCGCTGCTACTGGATCGGAAGTAGCATCGGCCGTTATTTCGCTACGCGCCGCGCAGCCCCAAATGGTCCAACTAGCACGGATTGTCAGCGGAAGTGGGCTGGCGAGTAGTGCGTAACCGTCGCTACTAATTTGAAGCGAGCGCTCTGAGAGCCTTAGATGGACGACGGCGTCTTTTCCTGGCGGAAGATTATGCTCGCCAAGCATATCGCTAACGCACACTCCCCACACATCGGTCGGCAGCGGTTTCCATTTGTTATCCTGTTCCAGCAAATCGAAACGAATACTGACATCGTTGCATGTGCTAAACCAGCTCAAGAGAGTCTCTTTTCCCTCATTCTTGAGTGTCAGAGTCAGCAAGGCGCATGCAGCAGAGGGATGACTTACTAAACAATCCTTCAGGGCGGTCGAATTTGCTGGTTCTGATTGATCCTGACTGAGCGTTAAGACTAGGTCGTGGTCGTGATCATCGGGCCCCTGCTTTCGCATTCCGTGCGAGGGTCGAGCATCCTGGGCAAAAGCCAAGGTCACCGAGAGAACGGTTATACCCAAAAGATATAGACAGGAACGCATCAGGGCTTAGCCTACACCATTCCATCCTACCCAGTTCCCACTAGGGTCCTTACAAATTCTTTATGAACAACTTAGCCGAATCTTACGGCTGACCATGTTCAATCGAAGAGTGAGGTTCGAGCGGACGTGGTAATCAAAATCATATTCGAGGCTATAGCGTTTTTTGCAGTGTCATTCCTCACTCGATTTTTGGTTGCGCTGCTGAAGGAATCAGCATTGGCTAATCGCCGAAAGAGTGCAAGAGAGCCAGCGATCGTCTCGCAGACGAGTTCAAGCATTCAGGTGAGGAAATTGTCACGATTTAAGGTCGTGGAAGCGAATGAAATCAGGCGGATTCTCACGTCATAGCGGGCTGGTTCGGCTATTTGACGTTTGAAAGGTTCATCATGAAAGATTTGATTTTTATTCTTTTGACCATTTTATTTTTCGCACTCTCGCTTGCGTACACGTACGCTTGCGAGCGATTGCGGTGAGGTTTCCATGAACATTGAATCGCTCATCATGCTCGTCGTTTGCGTCTTGATGATGGTGTATCTCATGTACGCACTGTTGAAGCCGGAGAAATTCTGACATGACGGTGAACGGCTGGTTTCAGATTCTTCTTTTTCTTGCGCTGATATTCGCGGTTACGAAACCGATGGGAGTATTCCTAGCCCGGGTCTTCAATCGTGAGCGCACGTTCCTTGATCCAGTTCTGCGTCCATTGGAGCGCCTGTTGTATCGCCTTACCGGCGTAGACGAAAACCATGAAATGCCCTGGACGGAATATTGCTGCGCCATGCTCCTCTACAGCGGTTTTTCCATGGTGGTTTTGTATGGAATCGAGCGCCTGCAACAATGGATGCCCTGGAACCCGCAGAAATTCCCCGCAGTAGAGGCGACTCTTGCGTTTAACACGGCCGCGTCCTTTCTGACCAATACGAACTGGCAGAACTATTCAGGTGAGACGACCATGAGTTATCTCACCCAGATGGCGGGTTTGGCTTATCACAATTTTGGATCTGCGGCGATTGGCATCGCGCTGGCGATTGCTTTCATTCGAGGCATATCAAGGCGTGAAAAAGAAACCATAGGCAACTTCTGGGTGGACATGACCCGAACTAGTCTTATGGGTCCTGGTGCCGATGTGCACTCTCTATGCCTTAATTCTGGTCTCTCAGGGAGTCGTGCAGAACCTGAAACCGTACGATACCGTGAAACTGGTCGAATCCCAGCAAGTGCAGCGGGTTGGAACGGACGGAAAGCCGGTGGTGGATCAAGCCGGCAAACCCGTCATGGATACGGTCAGCACGCAGACCATTGCGCAAGGACCGGTTGCTTCGCAGGAAGCGATCAAGATGTTGGGAACGAACGGCGGTGGTTTTTTCAATGCGAACAGCTCTCATCCTTTCGAGAATCCGACTCCTTTCAGCAATTACTTGCAGATGCTTTCCATTTTCATCATCCCCGCCGGACTGACATACACGCTGGGCCGGATGACGGGTTCTCCCCGCCATGGCTGGGCGGTTTGGAGCGCCATGGCGGTTCTGTTTCTCGCAGGGGTTACGACCGCTTACTGGGCGGAGTCCCATGGAAACCCATTGCTGAAGGGAGTGGACCAGAGGGCCAGCCTGACGCAACCCGGCGGAAACATGGAGGGCAAGGAAGTCCGCTTCGGCATCGCCGACTCCGCGCTCTTCGCGACGATCACGACCGATGCGAGTTGCGGGGCGATCAATAGTTGGCACGATTCGTTTACTCCACTCGGCGGAATGGTTCCACTGGCTAACATCATGCTCAGCGAAACGGTATTTGGAGGCGTAGGTGCCGGACTCTACGGAATTCTGATTTATGTCGTGTTGTCGGTCTTTATCGCCGGACTCATGGTGGGGCGCACGCCGGAATACTTGGGAAAGAAAATCGAAGCTTATGACGTGAAGATGGCGATGCTGGTCACGCTGGTCTTTCCTCTGATCATTCTGGTGCTCACCGGCATTTCGTCGGTAGAAGGTTTTGGTACCTCCAGCATCAGCAACGCGGGTCCTCACGGCCTCACCCAAATGCTATACGCGTTCACTTCCATGGCGGGCAATAACGGTTCGGCATTCGGCGGCCTGAACGGAAACACTCCCTGGTACAACCTTGCAGGCGCCGCGACGATGTTAGTCGGGCGTTTTTTCATGATCATCCCCATGCTCGCTATTGCGGGAAATCTCGCGAAAAAGAAGTTCGTGCCTCCGTCGCTCGGTACCTTTCCTGTAACCACTCCATTGTTCAGCGGATTGCTGGTTGGGGTAATTCTCATCGTCGGAGCATTGACGTTTTTCCCGGTCTTAAGCCTGGGGCCAATACTCGAACATCTTCTGATGTCGGCTGGAAAGACTTTCTGAGGACCGAATGGCAGAAAAGAAAAGTAAAGCGATATGGGACATGAAGATCGTGCGGCGGGCGATCCTCGATTCTTTCCTGAAGCTTGAACCCCGTAACATGATGGGCAATCCCGTCATGTTTGTGGTGGAAGTCGGAAGCGTCGTGACTACGATCCTTCTGTTCCGTTCCAGCACCGCATTCGGATTCAATCTCCAAATCACTTTGTGGCTGTGGTTCACCGTACTGTTCGCAAACTTTGCGGAAGCCATGGCGGAAGGCCGTGGAAAAGCTCAGGCGGATGCCTTGCGCAAAGCACGTGCCGAAACCATCGCCAATCGCGTGCTGCCGGGCGGAAAGATCGAACAAGTCGCCAGCGCCAAACTGCGCTCTGGAGATGTAGTGATGGTGGCGGCGACCGAGTTTATTCCAGGAGACGGAGAGATCGTAGAGGGTGTCGCGTCGGTAGATGAGTCCGCGATCACGGGGGAATCAGCCCCTGTAATTCGCGAGGCCGGAGGAGACCGTTCGGCGGTGACCGGCGGCACCCGAGTTCTTTCCGATTGGTTAAAAATCAAAATCACGTCCAATCCGGGCGAGACCTTCCTCGATCGCATGATCGCCCTGGTGGAAGGAGCTGAGCGCCAGAAGACTCCCAACGAAATCGCACTCAATATTTTACTTGCGGGCCTGACGATAATTTTCCTACTTGCCGTGGTCACGTTACAGCCGTTTGCAATCTATTCCGGCTCGCCGCAAACCGTATTCGTTTTGGTGTCATTGCTAGTCTGCCTGATTCCGACGACCATCGGCGGCCTGCTTTCGGCAATAGGAATTGCAGGCATGGATCGCCTGGTGCAGCATAATGTGCTCGCCATGTCTGGGCGCGCCGTCGAAGCTGCGGGCGACGTAAACACGCTTCTTCTCGACAAGACAGGCACGATCACCCTGGGCAACCGCCAAGCCTCGGAGTTTATCGCGGCTCCGGGAATCACGGAAGCGCAGATGGCCGACGCTGCGCAGCTTTCTTCGTTGGCGGACGAAACTCCCGAAGGACGTTCGATTGTTGTATTGGCCAAAGAACGTTACTCGCTGCGAGGCAGGGAACTGGGGGTGCTCGAAGCGGTATTCGTCCCTTTCACGGCGCAGACCAGAATGTCGGGAGTGAATTTTGATGGCCGCGAGATTCGAAAAGGGGCAGTGGATGCCATTACTAAGTATTTACAGGGGTTTGGAACGGTCCTGCCAAAAGAGGTTCAGGCAAGCGTCGAGACGATCGCCCGCTCCGGCGGCACGCCTTTAGTGGTGGCCGAAAATCGGCGGGCTCTTGGAGTGATTCATCTTAAAGATATTGTCAAAGGTGGCATGAAAGATCGCTTCGACCAGCTTCGCGCCATGGGCATCAAGACGGTCATGATTACTGGTGACAACCCGCTTACGGCGGCGGCGATTGCGCGCGAAGCGGGCGTGGATGACTTTCTCGCCGAAGCGACTCCCAAAGAAAAGATGGATTTAATTCGCCGCGAGCAATCCGAAGGCAAACTTGTCGCGATGACCGGCGATGGTACCAACGATGCGCCCGCGCTGGCACAAGCCGACGTGGGAGTCGCGATGAATACAGGAACTCAGGCCGCGAAAGAAGCCGGCAACATGGTGGATCTCGATTCCAATCCGACGAAGCTCATCGAGATCGTGGAAATTGGAAAGCAATTATTGATGACGCGCGGCGCTCTCACTACTTTTTCGATTTCGAATGATGTCGCTAAATACTTCGCGATTATTCCTGCGATGTTCGCGGGAACGTTCCCCGTGCTGAATGCACTGAACATCATGCACTTGCAGACGCCCCAATCGGCCATTCTGTCTGCCGTTATTTTTAATGCACTTATCATTGTTGCCCTGATTCCATTGGCGCTGCGAGGGGTGAAGTATCGCCCGATGGGAGCCGCGGCTCTGTTGCGTCGGAATCTCTGGATATATGGTATCGGCGGAATCATAATTCCCTTCGCCGGAATCAAGCTCATAGACATGGTTATCACTCGGGTGGGAATGGCGTAGGACTAATCATGAAGAAGAATTTCACAATTTCGATCTTAATGACGGTGGTCACCACAGTGTTGCTGGGATTAATTTATCCGCTGGTCGTGACCGCGTTGGCCCAGGTGCTTTTTAAAGACAAAGCTGATGGTCAACTGATTACGAAGAACGGCGATATCGTCGGGTCACGGATCATAGGTCAAGCGTTTGTCGGGCCCAGCTATTTCCATTCCCGCCCTTCAGCAGCCGGTAACGGGTACGACGCCACGAACTCCGGCGGCTCAAATTATGGACCTACCAACCAGAAATTAATCGACCGGGTAACAGCTAGCGTCGCAGACCTCCAAAAAGAAAATCCGGGAACGCCCATCCCGGCCGATCTGGTAACGACTTCGGCATCAGGTCTGGATCCTGACATTTCTCCCGCCGCAGCGGACTTCCAAGTGCCGCGCATCGCCCTGGTACGTCACCTCTCGCAGGCTCGAGTAAGGCAGTTGATTCAACAACATACGTCCGGAAGGCAGCTGGGCTTTATGGGCGAACCACGCATCAACGTGCTTGAATTGAATCTGGCTTTGGACTCTCAAACGCCCTGATTGGTTCGATTTTGTAATGACCAGCATCTAAACTTTGAATAGCTACTACCCGAGAGTACCATTGACATGCCATACAGGCCTCTCTACTATCGAATGATGATGTCGGCTCTCCATACCTGCTGCCAGTGTTGTTGCTGTTGTTGTATGTGTGCGTCCACTGGCGCGGGGAGGCTGCTGACCTAAGAATTTTCTAGTATCGGCAAAATCGAAACCCACGGCCAGTTCGATCACTGGCGGTGGGTTTTTACTTTTTATGGCAAGCTACAGTCACAGAAACGAAGGCGCAGAAGGCGGAACGGCTCAAGCGGGAGATGAATCCGTGGACCGGACTCGATGAAATCCGCCGTTTCGCTCGCGAAGGTTTTGGCTCAATCACACCGGAATGGATCGGAACCTATTTTCGCTGGTGGGGCGTTTACACCCAGGGCGATGGCGCGGGAGTGCTGGGTGGAAAAGGCGGCACAGGAAACGCGCTGCCATATTTCATGGTCCGCATTCGGATTCCGAACGGGCTACTTACCTCGCATCAGCTTCGAACTATTGCGAACGTTACCGAACGCCATGCGCGCGGAATTGCTGACATCACAGTCCGGCAGAACTTTCAATTGCATTGGGTGACGATTGAATCGTTGCCTGATGTTCTTGAGGCGTTGTGGGAGTGCGGGCTAAACACTCTCGGCGCCTGCGGAGACGTTACCCGCAACATCACAGGTTGCCCGCTCGCTGGAGTGGATGCTCACGAGATCTGCGACGCGTCGCCGCTCGCACTAGAAGCCAACAAATTCTTCGCCGGCAACGAAGAGTTCTACAATCTGCCGCGCAAATTCAAAATCAGCATCAGCGGCTGCCCGGTCTGGTGTGCATATCCGGAAATCAACGACATCGGCTTGACAGGAGTTCGCCGGGGAGTTGGCGAGGCCGTCGAAAATGGATTCGCATTACGGGTCGGCGGAGGTCTTTCGGCTCAGCCCCATCTTGGCGTCCCGTTGAATGCGTTTGTTCGATGGGAACAGGTGATGCCTGTGCTCAAAGGCATAGCGGAGATTTTCCGCGACAGCAGCGACCTTCGCGAGAACCGCGAAAGAGCCCGATTGAAGTACTTATTCCTGCGGCACGGCTGGACTGCGCAAAGTTTTCAGGATGAACTTGAAAGACGAATTGGCTTCCGGCTCGATCCAGCGGTTCCGCAAAACGGCGCCCGATGACGTCTACCGTGACCACGTCGGCATTCATCAACAGAAACAGCCCGGGTTTAGCTACGTGGGCGCTGCCGTCCTTCGCGGGAGAGTCAATGCCGCGCAATTGAAAACCGCAGCCGATCTGGCGGATCGCTACGCGGATGGTCAACTTCGGACCACCAACATGCAGAACCTGGTCGTCGTAAACGTGCCTCATGAGAATACGCAAGCTCTGGCAAGCGGATTGAACGCAATCGGATTCCCGGTCGCCGCGTCAATATTCTGGCGTGGCGCGATCGCATGCAGCGGGACCGAGTTCTGCAAGCTGGCAATCACTGAAACCAAGGGTTTTTCGCGATGGCTGGTTGAAGAATTAGAAGAACGGCTGCCCGGCTTCGAGCAGCACTTGAAACTTCACGTCACTGGATGCCCCAACAGTTGCGGGCAACACTGGATCGCGGACATTGGCCTCGAAGGCAAAAAGATCAAAGTAGATGGCAAGATGCAAGACGCTTATTACTTCTGCGTCGGCGGCGCAGTTGGACTGCATCAATCCATCGCCCGCCCCATTGGCTATCGGTGCCTGGCTAGCGATGTGCCTGACGCAATTGAAAGGTTATTGCGCAATTACCTCGACGAAGGCTTGGCGGGAGAAAATTTGCGCGGCTACTTCTCGCGGCACAGCGACGAACAGTTGCGGGAGATTCTGGCTGGCGAGCTGGTGCCGGTGGTTTTGCGCGATTTACCGTTGGGACGCCTGCCGCAGGGAGTTGAAGGTTAACCGCATGAGCTTGTTTCCCATATTCCTGAAGCTCGACAGCCGCCGCTGCCTCGTCATAGGCGCTGGCAAGGTCGGCGAGCCAAAGATCGAAAGCCTTCTGGCGGCTCATGCGCAGGTAATCATTGTCGCGCCGGAGGCTACAGCTACCGTAGAGGCATGGGCTGCCGCGGGCGTCGTTACATGGCATCGCCGAGCTTTCGCTGACAGCGACTTGGACGGTGCGGTTCTAGTAATCGCAGCGACTTCCTCGAAAGCGGTGAACGAGAGTGTATTCGTCGAGGCGCAGAGGCGCGGCATTCTTTGCAACTCCGTGGATGATCCAGAACATTGCGATTTCTTCTATCCAGCCGTGGTACGGCGTGGCGATTTTCAGGTTGCGATCTCAACCGCCGGTAACAGTCCGGCATTGGCGCAACGTCTTAGAACAGAACTCGAAAAACAATTCGGTCCCGAGTATGCCGAGTGGGTGAGCCAGTTGGGTCGCGTTCGAGAGCAACTTTTCGCGTCGGACATAAATCCGGAAGAACGCCGCCAGAAATTGCACGAGCTTGCCAGCCGGGAAGCGTTTCAAGCCGCTCAACTGTCGGAGAGAATTTACGAGAGAACTGAGGCATGAGCGGAAAAGTCTATCTCGTAGGCGCAGGACCGGGCGATCCGGAACTTCTCACTCTGAAAGCTGTGCGCGTGCTGAAGTCAGCCGACGTCGTGCTTCACGACGAGCTTATCGGGTTAGAGATCTTGAAAATGATTCCGGCCTCCACCTTGGTGCGCAACGTGGGCAAGCGCGGTGGACGCAAGAACATTCGCCAGCAGGAAATTGATGTGCTGCTGGTGCAGTATGCTTTGCTGGATTTGCAGGTCGTTCGATTGAAGGGCGGAGATCCCCTGATATTCGGGCGCGCTGGTGAGGAAGTTGAGGCGCTGCGGCGGGCCAACATCGAATTCGAGATTGTTCCTGGTATCTCCTCGATGCTTGGCGCCGCTGCGGCTGTACAGATTCCGCTCACCCATCGCGCTTTCTCATCTTCTCTGGTTGTGCTGACCGGGCACAGTTCACCGGCAGACGATTCCTCAGATTTGTTCAATAACGACTGGCCCAGACAGATTTCTCCCGGATCTACCGTTGTGCTTTATATGCCAGGGTACGACTATTCTGCTACCTCCCGACATCTCGTTGCGGCGGGGTTAAGCCGATCCACTCCGTGTGCTGTTATTTCGAAGGCGACTCTGCCCGATCAGCAAGTACAGCAAACTACATTGCAGAATTTGCACTCTGCTCCAAGATTGCCCTCTCCCACACTCTTGGTGGTGGGCGAAGTGGTGCGATTCGCACGACAGCCCTCCCCCATTCGTGAGATCGCATCATTTGAATTTCCAGCGAATATCCCACTTGAGCCGATCATTCGATTCCAGGAGCAGGCTCAGGAACCGGAGAGATCAGAGTGAGAGAGCATTTGGAAGATATCCAGCACCGCTCAGAATCCTGGAAGCCGGAGGAAGTGCTGCGCTGGGCTTTCGCCACATTTGGCGACGACGTTGCAATGGCTACAGGCTTCGGCGTCGAAGGAATGGCGCTCATTGATATTGCTTCCCGCATCAATCCAAATGTCAAGGTATTTACTGGAGATACCGAATTCCTGTTCCCCGAAACTTACGACCTGATTGACCGGGTGGAGAAGCACTACGGAATTAAAATAGAGCGGCTCTACTCGGCGGTCACTCCCGAAGAACAAGAGATGGAACACGGTCCACAGCTGTGGAAAAAGAATCCTGACCGCTGCTGCAGCATTCGTAAAGTCGAGCCACTAAAGAACAAATTAGCCGAGTTGCGGGCATGGATCACGGCGATTCGGCGTGACCAGACCTCGGCTCGCGCTAACGCCAGAAAGATCGAGTGGGATATCAAGTTTCAATTGGTAAAAATCAATCCTTTGGCCGATTGGTCTGCCCCGATGGTTTGGAGCTACATTCACAAGCACGACGTTCCTTACAATCCGCTGCATGACCGCGACTACCCAAGCATTGGCTGTACCCATTGCACGCGAGCCATAAAACCGGGCGAGGATTCCAGGGCTGGTCGTTGGGCGGGTTTTCAGAAGACGGAATGCGGTTTGCACGCAGGAAATAAGTCCGCCAGGATTCCCCTTGTCCATCTCGAAGTTCCACTCGCCATGAGTCAGGCTGCAAGGCCCGAAGAGACCTAGTCTTGCGGATGACCTATAACTTCCCTTACGTAATTCCAATCGACCACGCTCTGCTAATAATCTCGCTGCTCCCCGCTCATTAACTTCAAATTTTCCGCCTTCCAGCGCATGGCGTCATAGATGCGATTGCGCCCGCTGGGATGGTCAAAGAATATCCACTCCTCCAATCTCCCAGGGCTCATCTTCCGATATTCCCCCAAATGGATTGCGGCCTGCGCGAACCCGTCTGGCTGACGGCTGGCGTTCAGGCCGTACATATCCGCTTCATGTTCCTGCGTTCGGATAAAGGTATTCTGCACGGGAGTTAGAACGAAAAAGAAAATGGAAGCCAGTAACACCACCAAAGGAAGGACGGCAGTGTCGCCGATGTCACGAATCTGCCACCAGTCGCCCCACCGCGCCAGAGACCAGTTCAGCGACCAACGTAGAAAGGCGAACCCACTTACTATGAGGACAAAAAAGAAAAGCATACCGACATAGATGTGGCCCAATACGTAGTGTCCCATCTCGTGTCCCATGACAAATTGGATTTCTTCGGAGGATCCACGCCTCAGCAGGTTGTCATTGAGAGTAATCCGCATGGTATGGCCGAATCCGCTCACGTTCCCACTCATGCGGGTGGTTTGTTTCGATGCGTCAATCTCATAAACATCATGCACAGGAATCCCATTCGCCCGGGCCATCGCCAGAATGGGTTGCGTGACCTTCGGATCGTCCAAGGGCGTAACTTTGTTGAAGATGGGTATCAGATAAACCGGGGTGATGAGGCTGGCAAAAATGAGGAACAATACCGTGACCACCGATCCCCATATCCACCATGTCTGCCTCAGACGCCGTACTACGCCGAACAGAAGTACGGTCAGAATTGCTCCCAACACCAGGTTCACCCCAAGATTTTTCAGCTGATCCACCATCCAAGGGCCGAACGTTTGGTTGGCAAGTCCGTACTTGTGCTCGCGAAAATAATCCTCATAAACCGTCAGAGGGAAAGCCAGAATCGTCGTAATTACGAGATACTCCGTCCAATAAATCATCGTCTGCAGTGGCTTGAAACGGGTCATGCGCTCGCTCAGAGTGCGCATCCCCGCCGACCACCGCAGGTTAAGCAATACCAGGGCAATAATCACGCCATAGAGAAAATCCCAAAGAATCATCCAGTATCCGCCTTCAAAGTAGGCGTCCGATCGTGCCTTTGCATCGCCCGGTATTTCCGCAAGGTAGGCCTCGGTTGCCCTCTCTGGGCTGAAATGAGACGAGGGTTCCGCTTCACCGGGAACATAGATCGGCGCGGAAACCTGCAATGACAAGGGTGCTTGCTGTGCAAGAGAAGCGTACGGAATGAAACAGGAAAGCAGAACAATAAAGCCACAACTCAAGCGCAGTCGCAAAGTCATTTTCGCCCTTTCAGGGATTCCCCGGCAGAAATTGATACGAAAAATGGTGAGGATAGTTCCGCCTGGACTCACGGGCAGCCCTATAGAACCAACGCTATAAGGCGTCCGAGTTATCACGGCCAGTTTTGTAATTTAAGCGCGAGGGAAGCATCTGCAGCGGCTGGCGGCGCCGAGTGACGTGCACTTTTGTCTGGCAAGCTCGCAACTAAAATGGAATATCCTCGTCGCTGATCGGCGATGACGGAGCCGGTTCTGATTCTGGACCCCGTTGATCGAAGTTGTTTCCTCCAGCAGCGGCTCCGCGCGCCTGTCCTCCGGAATCGGCACCTTCGCCGCGCCCGCTCAGGAGCACCAGATCATTGGCAATGATTTCGGTTTTGTACTTCTTCTGGCCGGTTTCTTTGTCATCCCACGAACTGGTGCGCAGACTGCCTTCTACGAAGCATTTGCCGCCCTTTTTCAGATACTCGCCCACAATTTCCGCGAGGCGTTGAAAGGCGACGATGTTGTGCCACTCGGTCCGGTCCTGCCACTGGCCTTCTTTATCCTTAAATCGTTCATTGGTCGCCAGCGAGAACTTGGCGACCGGCATGCCACCTTGCGTGTACTTCACCTCGGGGTCCTTGCCAAGATTTCCGATAAGAATGACTTTATTGACGCTTTTTCCTGCCATGAGTGCTGCTCCTTCCGCCCCTTCGCGAAATCTTAAAATGGGATTTAATTTCCTAATGCGGGGCTGGGTGCCAAATATATCAGAATCGCGTCAGAGCCCGTCTGTGGAAGAGAGCTAAGGCTTTGCTTCCAGCACGATGTTGAACGGCGTTTCTGCCGCTCGACGCACGTGCTTAAATCCGGCGGATTTGATGACTTTCGCGAGGCGGCCTTCGCCCGCCTGCGCTCCGAGAGCCAGCCCAACTTCCTGAGATATAGAAGCCGGCGTACAAAGCATGGTTGACGCGCCATAAAAAACTCTGCCAATCGGGTTCAGATTATCTTCGAGCTTGTCATTGGCGAACGGCTCTACGATCATCCACGTGCCGTCGGCATCGAGCGATTGCAGCACATGCCGCGCCGCACCTTCGGGATCGCCCATATCATGCAGGCAATCGAAAAATGCAACCAGCTGATAGCCATTCCCGGGGAAGTCTTTGGCTTTGGCGACATCGAATTTAACCCGGTCCGACACTCCGGCCTTTAAAGCGGCTTCCCTCGCCAGTTCGATGGACCGCGCATGATAGTCGAATCCCACAAACTTGGACTTCGGATACGCCTGCGCCATCAAAATGGTCGAAGTTCCCAGGCCGCATCCAACGTCAGCGACGCTCGCGCCGGATTTTAATTTTGCCTCCACGCCGCCGAGCGCGGGAATCCATTCACCGATCAGATGCGCGCGATAATTAGGACGGAAGAATCGTTCGGTGCCAGCGAATAAGCATCCATCGTGCTCGTGCCAACCGACGCCCTTTCCAGACTTGAAGGCGTCTGTAATCTTGGGAACGTCTTTAACGCAGGCTTCAACGATTTCGAAAAACCCAGGCAGAAAGACCGGACTGCTTTCGTCAGCCAATGCCATTGCCTGCTCTGCGGGCAGGCTGTATCGCGTGGTAGCAGCGTCGTAGGTGACAAATCCTCCGGCAGCCTGAGCAGCCAGCCATTCGCGCACGTAACGTTCATGCGTACTGGTCTTGGCCGCAATCTCGGACGACGTCAAGGGCCCTCTGCCCGCCATGGCCTTATACAGGCCCAACTTGTCTCCCACCAGAATGAGTGCCGCGTTCATTGCAGCTCCCATCTCGCCGACGGCTTTCATGACGAAATCGTGAAGTTTTGTTTGATCAACCGGTTGGGCTGCGGCAGTGGACATGGGGACCTCCAAATCAAAAGAATGCTCGTCTGGCGCGAACTCTACGCCTGCGATTCAAACTGTGTCAAGCGGCATTTCCCTTGCAAAAACACAGACTTGGGGCTATGAGACGTGCAGGTTTTACGCCGCAAAAAGGTGATAAAGCATGACGTAAACAATCACGCCGGTGATGGAGACATAGAGCCACAGCGGATACGTCCACCGTGCAATTGCACGGTGCTTATCGAATCGCTCTCTAAGGGCCCGAATCAGCGTGATGATGACGAGAGGAGCGATCGCCGCCGCCAAAATCACGTGCGAAATCAGAATCGTGAAGTAAATCGGGCGGGACCATCCGTGCCCCTGAAAATGCACCGAGCCAACGTGATAATGAAAATAAAGATACGAGCAAAGGAAAATAGAGGATGAAATCACCGCGGCGATCATGAAGGCGCGGTGCGCTGCGAGGCATCCCCGTTTAATGAAGCTATGTCCGACCACCAGCAATACAGTGCTCACCCCATTCATCGTCGCATCAATTACAGGGAAGATTGCGTATTGCGGCGGGACCCCTGTCATGCCGCGGGCTTCGTGGTGCGCCGGTTCACCATGACGAATGCAAGCCCGAACATGAACAGAGAAAAAAGTGCGAGCGTTGCCAGAGACGAAAGAAGAGAAAACTCAGGCCTATTCGACGGATAAAGTAAAGTGCGAAGTGCTTCAACTCCGTAAGTAAGCGGATTAATTCGCATCAGCACCCGCAACCACTCCGAAGCTCCTGACAATGGAAACATGGCTCCGGAAAGCAGCCACAGGGGAATCAGAAATAAATTAATAATGGCGTGGAAGGCCTGTGTGGAATCCATTGGCCACGCAATTACAAATCCGAGAGCCGTCAGGGCAAAAGAAATCAGAAAGACGGTTAGCGTCGCCATCAGAGACATGCCAAGCGTCAGATGAACGTCAACCAGCGGCGCGAATGCCAGGAAAATCAATCCTTGAATCGTCGCCAGAGTCGTTCCTCCAAGAACTTTGCCCAGCACGATGGCGGAACGCGAAACCGGCGCTACCAGCACGGATAGCAGAAATCCCTCCTTGCGGTCTTCGATCACCGACATCATGGTGAAGATCGAAGTGAAGAGCACGATCATGATCAGCGCGCCGGGATAGAAATAATCAAGATAATGCTGGCTGTTTGCTCCGCCTGATCGAAACGATGTGCCGAATCCCGAGCCAATGACCAGCCAGAACACTATCGGGGAGGCGATAACACCCACTACGCGGGTGCGCTGTCGATAAAAGCGGACCACTTCGCGCTGCCAAAGCGTGAAGGCCGGCAGAAGCAATTCATTTGCAGATGGCGCGATTTGCGCGGGGAGAGTTGCAGTTTGAGTAGCCATAAATTTCGTTGGGTTAAAATCAACAGCAGATTTCAGGGATGAATCTCTTCGGAATGATAAATTTTTTAGGTCCCGATTTGCCCTTCCGCGCCCCGATCCGTCCAGAACCGATGTCCTGTCCGCCGGATGAACACATCTTCCAGGCTTGGTTTGCTTACTGAAACCGCCTCAACTTCGCCTGGAAAAGCTTCCACAACATCGGTGATAAACCGGTGTCCATTTTGCTTTTCGAGCCTGACCTGGTTCTGCACCACCTGCGCCTCGCTATTAAAACGTATCCGGATATGATCGGCCAGCGACTCAGCATTTTTCGCCTCGAAAACGACCACGTCTCCACCGATCTCCTGCTTCAATTCCAGCGGAGTTCCGAGCGCCACCAGTTTGCCCTGATTCAAAAATGCGAGACGGTCGCAACGTTCCGCTTCTTCCATGAGGTGAGTCGTGACGATAACGGTGACTCTCTCTTCATCGCGCAGGATTCGCAGGTATTGCCACAGATCAATTCGGGCCCCAGGATCAAGGCCGGTTGTGGGTTCGTCTAATAGAAGAACTGAAGGATGATGCAGCAGTCCCTTTGCCAGTTCTAAACGACGCTGCATTCCGCCGGAGAAAGTCTCGGCTTTCTCATTGGCGCGATCTGCGAGTCCGACACGTTGCAACATTTCTGTGATGCGAGAAGTCAGCGTGCGTCCATGCAAGCCGTAAAGATGCCCTTGATGCCGCAAATTCTCCGTCGCCGTCAGCTTCACATCTATACTTTGCGACTGGAACACGACACCGATATGACGCCGTAATTCGTTGGGCTCTTTTGCCGCGTCGTATT
This sequence comes from uncultured Acidobacteriaceae bacterium, assembly GCA_963796015.1. Classification (GTDB taxonomy): domain Bacteria; phylum Acidobacteriota; class Terriglobia; order Terriglobales; family Acidobacteriaceae; genus PALSA-188. The sequence goes on from CAWCJR010000005.1 coordinate 212,073, forward strand.
CGAGAATTACAGCACGTCCGCCCACCGGAACCATCAACGTCGAGAGGATACGAAACATCGTGGTCTTGCCGCTGCCGTTCGGGCCGAGCAGTCCAAACAACTCGGCATGGCGAACGTCAAACGAAACGCCGTCCAGAGCAGTGTTATCTCCATAACGGTGCACGAGGTTCTGAACGGAAATAACGGCGGAGGGATTCGTGTCAGACTCGACGGAATCAAGCACAGCTAAAGGCAGTTTGGAGGCCACAGGCTATTCTACGACGAATCTGAAGCAATCAAAGGATTGGCTGTTCACGCCGCGACGGGCTTTCGATTTTCGCTCTTGGCTCTCGCGTTACCAGCAACTGGAACATTCCGCCAAACTTGGATCGTTAAAATAACCGTCGAAGCAAGCAGCAACGCTCCGGCCACAACGTGCGCGACGGTTGAGATCACCATGGGAAACTCAGGTTGACCCGCATCTCTTCCCCATTCGACCCGCGTCATGAACGCCAGGAATCCTAAAAACAATTGCGCGATTAATAAGGAAAGCATCACAATCGCGGAACGGCGGATGGCGTCATCCTTTGAGTAGCGGGACAAAGCACGAACGGCCGTCCATGTTATGACTACGGCCACAACTGGCGCATTCAGAACATGCGGCAACCAACTCATGCCGTGGTGGCGAAACATCGCCCCGAGAATCAATTGAGCGTACAAAATGAAGATGGAAAGAAACGAAAGCGTCAGGAGGCTCGGATGACCGTTATCGCTACCCAGCTCATAAGGATGCTGAACCGGCGCATTTTGCACCCATGACCTGCTGGTAAAAAGCGCGATCGCGCACGCGATACAAAAAAAAGTCTGTGCCACGGCCGCATGAGCCGACGAAACCATCGGCGGCTGAAAATAAAGCACCGTCAATCCCCCAAGGATTCCCTGGGCAATAATGGTCGCAAGCGCACCAATCGCCAGTCCCTTCATCCAGAGGCGGCGGTCGGAAATCCATGTCCACACTGCGATTCCGATGGTTATCAGTCCCGTCGTGAAAGCAATCGCGCGATGGCTCCACTCGTATTGAACCCCGCCATGCAAATGTGGGACGCTAAACGATCCGAAAGAGGTCGGCCAATCGGGGATGGAAAGCCCTGCGTCATTGCTGGTCACCAGTGCTCCAGCGATAAGCAGTATGAACGTCGCGCAGGCGACGAACATCGCAAACCAATGATGCGCAGAATTGTACGTCGTCTGGGGGTATTCTTTCATTGTGTGTATCGGGCTTCGCAGAACCAGTTATTTTACCAAACGGCAGGGATCAAGATTCAATTGCAGTCGGATGTTTTGGCTGATAGAGGCCGACTTCACCGCCGCCGGGCAAAGTAATTCTAGTTAGGCTTCCCCAGCGTTCCTCAACTATTGCAGAGCATTTGATCTTGTCGGAACTGAGCGATTTAATCTCAGCACGAATATCGTCGCACATGAAGAAAAGCTGGTGTTCATTATTCGCATCCGCGGGATGGAAGGCCGCTTCAGCCGGAGGTAACGCGAAGATTAACCATCCATGTCCCGCGTCTACGGCACGGAATTTAAGGATGTCGCTAAAGAACGCGCGATCCGCCTTAGGATCTTTGCTGTAAATGATTATGTGAACGCCGTTGATCATTAGCCGTCCTCTGTGCGAATGCTTTTTATTGCGATGCCGCGGCCGCCCGGGCTATGTGCCGATTGCATGGCTTCAATCACGGAGTCAGCGAAAGCCGTCGTTCCGGACTTCCCGCCGATTTCGCGAGTGCATTTTTCTTTGGTGCGATAAACCTCATTTAGTCCATGTTGCACCTTGGCGGCAACTTCGTTTTCTCCCAAATGTTGCAGCATCAGCAACGCCGATCGGATTACTGCCGTCGGATTCGCCAGGTCTTTTCCCGCTATATCTGGAGCCGAGCCGTGTACTGCTTCGAAAATCGCACAGTGATCCCCTAAATTTGCCCCCGGAACGAATCCCAAGCCGCCGACAAATGCGGCGCACAAGTCGGAAATAATATCTCCATAGAGATTCTCCATGACCAGCATGTCGTATTGGTACGGATTCATCACCAGTTGCATGCAGGTGTTGTCCACAATGTGCTCGCCGTATGTGATTTCGGGATATTCCTTCGCGACGTTTCGCGAGCAGCGCAAGAACAAGCCGTCCGAAAGTTTCATGATGTTCGCTTTATGAATGGCGTGAATCTTCTTGCGCTTATTTTTTCGGGCATACTCGAATGCAAATTGCGCGATGCGCGTAGAAGCCTTTTCGGTAATGATCTTCAGGCTTTCAACCACTCCCGGCACAACTTCATGCTCAAGCCCGGAGTAAAGGCTCTCCGTATTTTCCCGGACGATAATCAGGTCCACATCTGGATAGCGAGTAGGAACATGAGGCAGATTCTGTATCGGCCGAAAATTAGCGTAAAGCTCAAACTGTTTTCGCAGTTGGACATTGATGCTGGCGAATCCGCCGCCTACCGGCGTAGTAACCGGCCCTTTCAACGCGACGCGGGTGCGCTCGATGGATTCAGTCAGCTCTTTGGGAATGTACTCGTGATATTTTTCAAACGCTTCCGCACCCGCCTGGAAGCTCTCCCATTCAAACTTCAGGCCAGTAGCTTCGAGAATGCGCACGGCCGCCTGTGTGACCTCAGGACCAATGCCATCGCCGGGAATGAGGGTGATCTTGTAGGCCATATGGTTTTGACTTCGCTGACATTATCCAATGAGGTGCCCTCTTCGCGCACTTTGCGAAGGGCGGTAGCATAAACTATCGCTAACAAATCACGAAGAGCCGGAACGTCCTACTGCGTCTTGGCTTCCACTTTGCCGCGAATCTCCGAGGCTTCTTTCGTCTTCAGCAAGTCTTTCAGCTCCGTCATGAATTCCTGCACGTCTTTGAAATCCAAATAAACCGATGCAAATCGCACATACGCCACTTTGTCATAGCGGCGCAGGCGGTTCATGATCAGTTCGCCCACTTCGCTGGTTTTGCGCTCACGTTCCGCCGAATCAATCACGAATCCTTCCGCTTCGTTGACGATCTGCTCCAGTTTTCCAATCGGAACCGGCCGTTTTTCACAGGCTCGCAGCAGTCCATTCAAAACTTTCTGGCGATCAAATTTCTCCCGGCGTCCATCTTTCTTGACAACCATGTATGGGATTTCGTCAATGCGTTCATAAGTCGTAAAGCGCTTTTCGCACTTGAGACACTCGCGGCGACGGCGAATGGAATCCGCTTCTTTACTCTCGCGCGAATCCACGACTTTATCGTTTGCGAAACCGCAAAAAGGGCATTTCATCTGCTTGATAAGGGATTTCGATTGATTGTATCAGGCCGAAATAAATAGTCTAAGCCTTCCTCAGACCAGACGCGCAGCATAGATCACGCTCGGTGGATGGTGTGGCTAAAGGCCACGCTGCGTATTCACTCTCCATCTTTTTTGGCTTTCGTCTGAAAGCGCCGCAGTGAGAGCCGGTCCCGATGGGCAAGAACTAAACCTAGCGGCGCAACAGAAACCATTGTGATCAGCCAAATGAGCAAGCCGCAACTTGCGGCAAGTTCATGGCCGGCCAGAGAAATACATATTGCAGCGTGCCGATCAACGTCAACTGGGCGCCTCCTCCTACGCCGGGCAATTGAATCAACGATCCCACCATACTGGACACCATAGCAGTGGAACCACTGACAGCGGTATCTCGAGTACCGGGCCATAGGAGCGCATGACTCTCCCAATACGCAAGAGCGATCACGCTCCACATCGCCAACGACACAGCAATGAGTTGAAGGAAAGCACTGAAGCTGTGAATCGTATTCAGTCCGCTGCGAAATTCGCTGAATGCGAAGCGCGACGATGAGCTCCGAACTTGAGAAAGTGGCCAGAACAACCAAAGTGCAAGCGCATCCCCCTTCCAGCCACGAGCAGCGCGCCCGCAGGTCAGGCCCGCCACAAGGATCAGGATAAAAATTCCACCTTCGCGAAAACGGCCATAATAAGGCAAGTTTTCGCGGTGCTTCAGCCAGGAAAATAGCGGAAATCAGCAGAATCGCAAACCCTCCAATATCAAAAATTCTTTCGACAGCCCAAACCGCGAGTTGGGAGGAGAACGGCAGGCCAACTTTTCGTCCGATAAAATACGGCCTGACGGGTTCCGCGCACGCCCCAGCAGCGCCAGTCCGGTAAATCCAATGATCGGTTGGATTGATCAGCTCCACAGTTGTAGTATTGCCGGACAGGCCGCAGAAAAATTTCCCAGCGCAGGGCTCTGAGCCCATAAGCCAAATAAATCAAGGCGATTCCGACGAGAATATCTAATTTATTAACGTCGCCTGTTTGCTCCAAGAAAGCTCCCCAATCGAAGTTCCGCCACGTCCGAAATTGCAGGTAAATCAGCCCCAGCAAGACCACCAGCACTACGGCATAAATAAGAATTCGCTTATTTTTCATTTGAGAAAAAATTGGAACGATAGGAAGCCCCGACAAAGCACTCTGTAGTCGGGCTCATTGCGAGACGTCTGCATGAGGATGCTGAACAATAATCTGGGTTACCGGAGATTGGGCCCTCGGGGACTGGGTCACGTGAGCCTGAGCAAGCCCCGGCTTTTTCAGCGGAACTAGCTTCTTGTTCTTCGCCGCCAATGCAGCAGCTTTCTGTTCCGCCAGCTTCTTGCGATTGAAATCTCGAATAATGCGCGCTATGTAGGCGCGAGTTTCATTGTAAGGAGGGACGCCATGGTACTGCTTCACACGCAATGGGCCTGCGTTATACGCGGCCAGCGCCTTAACTAAATCAAAGTTATACAGTTCCAGAAGCTGCCGAAGATAGCGCGTTCCACCATCTACATTGGCCCCCGGATCAAACGCGTTTCCGACTCCCAGATTCGCTGCGGTCCCCGGCATCAGTTGCATGAGACCTTGCGCTCCCTTGGGAGAAAGCGCATGCGGATTGAATCCACTTTCGGCATGAATCACACTGCTAATTAAATCTGGATCAATCTGAGTGCGATCACTCGCTCCATTGATTACGGCGTCGAGATCGGGTTTCTTGGCGGGGGAAATCGCGGGAACAGCCGGCATTATCGTGGCAGCGACGGAAGGCCTTACCTCGGGTCCCGGAGGAATTGCCGGGGTGAGATCGTGTTCGAACTGCACGATCTGATTGGTCTGCACGTCCACGTAGTTAGTGTTGTCGGTCCCGGTATAAAGCCGCGTAATCGCGCCAATTACCTCTCGGTGGTCATGCCGGATCGAGAATCCGTTCTGGAGAATCGCGAGATCAACTCCAAAACCCAAGGCGCAAATCAGTAGCGTGCCGATTAGCGCGGCGAATTTGATCCAGAACTTCTTCATGAGCACTTGTTTTTGCACGCCCGGCGGCATTGTTAAACTTCGACTTTGGCCCCGAGCACCTGTTCGATGGCCGCCGCGACTCCATTCTGGTCGTTGGGGAGGGTTACTTCCCAGCCCCTTTTGCGCAGGTCTTCACACGCATTCCCCATGATAAACGCGCGTCCGGCAAAGGCAAGCATTTCCACATCATTATAGTTGTCTCCAATGGCCATGACCTCGGCAGGGGCTATACCGCGGTAACGTGCCCAGCGTTCGAGCGCACTGCCCTTCGAACAACCGTGATTCAAAATATCCACGATCGAGAGATCGCGCAGTTGATATTCAGTGCGCGACACGTTGATTGAATTCTGAAGGCCGCACGACTCCAAAATTTCCAGCGCTCTATGCATGCGGTCTATCGTTCCGCAGAACATAGCTTGAACGGGATCACTGGTGATCGAATCTTCCAACGGGATAACGAAATCAATGAACTGAATGTTTTTCTCCAGCCAGCGCTGGATGCTCACGTTCAATTCGCGCATGTGCTCGAGCACGATCGCGCCTTTACTTTCCGTATCAAACGTAATGACCAAATTGCCGCGAAACTCGCGCATGCGCATGCAAAGTTCGCGGCACGCCTCCGCCGGAAGCATATCGCGATGGAAAGTTTTCGCCTTGCAAGGATCGCGTCACGGCACCGTTCGAACTGATGATCCAAAGATCAAAACCCAGCAGTTCAGCGATCGGCCGGGCGAAAGCATGCCGCCGCCCGGTTACCAGGACAATTTCGGTTCCCTCGCGATGCGCACGGCGAATAGCAGCCAAATCAGCGTCAGAGATTCGAAATTCAGGATTAAGCAGGGTGCCGTCAATATCGGCGGCCAGCAGGCGGATGGGAGAATTCACTGCAACAATTTTAGCATTAGGAATGCCTGACTTTCTGTCATCCCGACTAAGGCAGTTAACTTGCGAAGCAAGTTAACTGTCGCGTGGAGGGACCTGTTTTTGCCCCCTTACAACAGCAGGTCTCTCGACTGCGCTCGGGATGACAGCTTTCTTTTTTAACCGTCAAAGAGCGGGTTCTACGCCGTTAAGCAGGCGAGCAACAGCGCATGTTATAGTGCGCATCTACGCATGGTATCTTTGCTGCTTTTTGCTTTTTCATGGTGGGGAATCATTTTTCAGGGAGTGGCAATCGTCCATTTCATTCGCCGCCGTCCCGACACATTCTGGCTGTTCATAATCCTGATCGGCGGCTGGCTCGGGGCACTCGTTTACATCGTGGTTGAGGTCATTCCTGACACTGATTTACTGCGGCAGTCGTTCAAGGTATTTCCACGGCGAAGGCGAATTCGCGAGCTGGAATCGGCGATCGTCGATAATCCTTCCGCCGGAAATTATGAAGAGCTCGGCGAACTCTATCTTAAGTGAAGGAAAGTTCGAACGCGCCCGGCAGGCATACGACAAAGCAATCTCATCCCGGTCAGATTCGGTTGACCCGTTCTATCGCCGCGGGATTGCGGAGGTCCGGTTAGGCGACTTCGCCGCCGCCATTCCCGACCTCGAGCGCGTGATCTCGGAAGATCGCCAGTATGACTTTCACGGCGCAATGGGTCTGTTAGCGCACGCATACGCCAACACCGGGCAGCCCGAGAAATCCGACGCTTTGTTCCAAGAGGCAACCAAGATTTCGACTGCGTCCGAGACCTATTACAACTATGCGTTGTTTCTGGCTTCGCAACAGCGCAATGAAGAGGCCCGCCAGTGGGCCAGGAAACTTCTCGCGAAGAAAGTTAACATGCCTGGATACCTGCGCCGCCGCGAGCGCCCATGGTTTCGTAAAGCCAATGTACTTTTAATGCGCTTGCGATGAGAATTTTCTGATCAAAGTGTGGCGCGGACGACCTCGGAAGCGAAATGTGAGCGCCTCTGAGTGCTGACGGCGAGTTCCAAGAGGATAACTTCGGTATGGACGAAAATGCTTCTCTTACGTGCAGCAAGTGCGGCGGCCAGATCTCAGTTGATGATCCTTCCGCAAAGTGTATCGAGGAAGAAGGCGTATTGGTTGTTCATTACAGCCCGGCTCATACGAGGGTCGTTCTAATCAACGCCGAATCTGGATCAAGGCATACGGTGGATGTCTCTGAAGGGAAAGCAGCAACAAAGCCAGCTTCGCGGCAAATTGGCGGAGTTATCGGTCCCTATTGATAGATCAAACCGACTATCCCTTCGCATCACCTCCGGTGACTGCCGGCACGATGGAAATCTCTGATCCAGATGGGACGGGACTCGCGAGCCCACCCGTGTATCGGGTCCGCTGAGTAATCGCCGCCTGCCACCTCGCCGCAGAGGTCTTTCGTGCTACATTCTGCTCAGCATTATCGGTATCCGGCCCGATCATGGACTCGCGTCTTATCCTTGTAAATCTCTTGATCAAGCTCGGCGTCGCCGCCGCGGCCGCCAGCATTCTCGTGCGTTCGGTGGAATTCAAGTCGCTGCTGTTTCGCGAAAAACGCTCGTTAAAGCAGAGAGTCTACTTGATTGTGTGGATTGCGGGCCCGCTTGCGTTAGGTGTCTGGATTCGGTTCATCCAAAAAAGTTTTCTGGCTGGCGATCTCTCTTTCGAGACGACGATTCTATTGGGAGTGGTCGCGGGAAGGTTCAACGGGATGGTTGGCGGGGCACTCCTCGCACTCCCGGCTGTATTACACGGCGAGTGGGCGACACTGCCTTTCAATCTTCTTTGTGGTGCATTGGCCGGCCAGTTGCGCCGGATCGCTCCCGACCGTGAGGACATATGGTCATTCTCGCCATTTATTGATCTCAGCGTCTACCGCATGATCCGACGAAATCTGCCAACGCCGAAGCTGTTCGATTGGCAGGTGATGTTTTTCGGCATGATCGTCGCGCTTCGCTTTGTGCAGTCTCAGCTTTCGCGTTTTCTGCCTCACGCTACGTTCAGTCTGGAGAGCCCGAACTGGTGGGTGGAAGCCGCGATCTATGCGACCTCTATCATGGTGATTGGCACTGAACTCAAGATCTGGAACAGCGTTCGCATTCAGATAAAACTTGAAGAGCAGGAACGTCTGCTGCTGCAAGCTCGAATGGTTGCGCTGCAAAATCAGATTAATCCGCACTTTTTATTCAATACCTTAAATTCGGTTTCATCGCTGGTTCGCTTCGATCCCGATACGGCGCGCGAAATGATTATTAAACTCGCGAACATTCTGCGGCGGCTGCTGAAGAGCAGCGATGCTTTTGTTCCCCTGAGTGAGGAACTGGAATTTATTGATAACTATCTGGATATCGAAGTCGTTCGCTTTGGCCGGAACAAATTGCAGGTGCTGAAGGAACTCGATCCGGCTTCTCTGGAAGTCATGATTCCCAGCATGCTGTTGCAACCGCTGGTGGAGAATTCCATCAAACATGGCCTTTCGTCGAAAATTGGAGGAGGCCGCATTTACCTTCGCAGCCGGATTGCCGATGATCACTTGATCATCGAGGTAGAAGACGACGGCGTAGGCATGGGTTCAGCCGTCCTGCTGGAAAAGCCTACGGGGCTGGGAGGGACCGGAATCGGCATGGCAAACGTAGCCGAACGCCTGAAAGTTCTTTATGGCGACGCCGCCAAGATGACGATTGACAGTCCAGAGGGTAACGGAACTCTCGTCCGCCTGCGCCTGCCCGTGCTCCCCACTGAAGATGCCAATGTGGGAGCGCTTTATGCCGATCGTTCGAGCACGCGCCGGTAAAAATCCACATACTGCGGAATGATTTTCGTGGTGCAAAATCTGGATTGAGCCACTGCCCGGCAAGCGTTCGCCATTTCTTGCAGCGCGCTCTCATCGCTTAACAAGCCAATGGCATAATCCGCCATGGCGTCCACATCACCCACGTTTGCCAGGAATCCGCTCTTGCCGTGTTCGATTACTTCGGGAACGCCGCCGACACGCGTGGCGATGGGAACCACGTGGCAAGCCATGGCTTCAAGCGCAGCCAGCCCAAACGATTCCAACTGGCTGGGTAGCAGCATGATGTCGGCCAGCGGCAGCGTTTCGTAAACCTGATCCTGCTTTCCGAGAAAAATTACATCGTGCTGAATTCCTTTTTGCGCCGCCAGCCATTCCGCGCGCGAGCGATCCGGCCCGTCTCCGATCAACAACAGTTTGGACGGGATTTTCTTCCGCACGCGGTCAAGAATTTCGATAGTGTCCGTTACTCGTTTTACGGGACGAAAATTCGAAAGATGCACGAAAATGCGCTCGCCGTTCGGAGCATATTGCAGGCGTTGCTGCGCCGCCTCCGGTTTGCGCACATACAAGTCGCAATTCACGAAGTTATAAACCACTTTGATCTCATTCTTGATCTGGAATTCGCGCAAAGTGCGTTCGCGCAGATATTCCGAAATGGCCGTGACGCCGTCGCTCTCCTCGATTGAATAGCGGGTGATAGGCAGATAAGACGGATCCAGGCCGACCAGCGTGATGTCGGTTCCATGCAGCGTTGTGACGAATGGGAGCTTTCGATGCTTATCTCCAGCAGCCAGCATCTGCCTTGCCAGCAGCGCACTCACCGAATGCGGAATCGCATAGTGCACGTGAAGCAAGTCAAGTTCATAAAAATCGGCAACCTCAGCCATTCGAGTCGCCAATGCCAAGTCATACGGCGGATAGTCGAACAGCGGATAGCTGGAGACTTCGACTTCGTGATAGTGAATATTAGGATGCGGGCCGGTCAGGCGAATCGGCTGCGCGTAGGAGATGAAATGTATTTCATGGCCCAGTTGCGCCAGTTCCAGTCCCAATTCGGTGGCAACGACTCCACTGCCGCCGTAGGTTGGGTAGCAGGTAATCCCGATTTTCATGCATCAGCCTTTCGCATGCCATCCATTGGATGGTTTGCTCAAGGCTCGGACTCAGTTTTTGCTGGATTGTTTGAAACTTGAAGGGATCGAAATGGATTCCTGGCTCGTCCCGGCCGCAGCGGCAAATGATGTGTCCATTTTCTCAAGCAAGCTCTGGAGCCGTTCCTGAACCTGGTTTTCCAGGTCGGTGAATTCGATTCCCATGCCTACTCCAGGATCACTGGCGCGGACGATACCTGGGGTTTTGATCTTTTCCGAATCCATCCAGAAGATGATGATCACTTCCGTTCCCATCTGTAATGGCAGCAACGTCTCCACGTAGCATCCACGCCCGCCGATGTCGGTGGCATTCGTCTGCATGTGAGCCCGCCTCGCGTCAGGGAAGCCGATTTCAATGGGAAAAAGCACTTTGTGGCGAACGTAACGCCTCTTGTTTGGTCCGTTCAGCGGCGCGCGCTTGCCCTTCGGTTCCGGCGTCAACTCGTTCCAAGGAAGCTGCTGTTGCGGGAGCAGCTGCACTCCGGCCTCAATCTTGCGCACTGGGCCGGCATCAATTACCCATACCACGCGGAAACGGGCCTTGCGCTCACCGTATTGAATTCCGATTACTTCCCCAGTCTTGAGTGAATGGTTAATTCCCGAAAGTAAAGCGCCATCGCTGCTGATGTTTCCCGCGCTGGCGTTCTGGAAGAAGGGTCGCGCCTCCGCGTCCATTCCCCAGACTCGAACGGGTATATCGGCTTCTAAACGAGATTCAGGCCTGTTTTCCATAGGTTCCAACGACACCAGATTTGGGCGATACGAAGCGACGCTGTTGGTCCATGCTTCTGCAATAATCATACCCCCGCGTATCGTTCCTGCAATTGTCAATATTCTTTCGGTGGTTACCAAAAGGACGTGCACCTTAGGATTCCGGCTAACCCTCACGAACTCGCGAAATCGTGGTAAGAGATCAGTTCGATGCCGTTCGCGGCCAGCAATTCGCGCGCGGCAGGGGACGTCACGGTGCGCAGTTCCTCAGCTCTCGATTCCCGCAACCGCGTGTTAACGAGTTGCAGGTCAGCGTCGTTATAACCGGGATGGCAGACGAATTCCCACGTGCCATGAGGAAGATCTTGCAGGATTGATTGGAAAAGATGAATGTCGAGCGTCCCCGTACCCACGATCCCCAAAGTTCCGTCCGGGGTCTTTAGTCCAGCCTTTTCGATCACGCCTCGGAATCTTCCGCCCAGGCCGCACAGAAGCTTCATTTGGCCATACCGCTTCCAAAGCTTTGGCCGATTGGCAACTGTAGCAAAACGAACTGGACCGAAAAGATTCCGCACCGCTCGCACGCCGCAGGCCTGTGCCGCCCGCAGAAGTGGCCTGAGAACCTGAGGAAAAAGATGAGTATGTTTGTGGCTATCAAAATGTGAAACCGCGATTCCCGCAGCTTGCATTTTGGAAATCTGAGCTGTGGCCTCGGCCTCGATCTGATCAGAGTCGAGCCGCCCGGTAATCGCCGCAGCGGCGAATTTCCGAAAAGATTCGCGGAAGTGAGGTCGTGGCTGGCCTTCTACCAATGTAGGAATTTGCGACGCGCCAAGAACAGGCAAGCCGTCAGTCAGCACGATGTGGCAACCGACGCTGAGTGTTGGGACTGATCGGGCAAGCTTGACCGCGTCATCGAACGCTTGTCCATTTGCCATGAGGGTGGCTGAACTTATAACTCCGCGTTCATGCCCCTCTAAAATGGCGCGGTTTACCCCGCGGGTGAGCCCAAAATCGTCGGCATTGATAATCAGACGTTTCAAGGCGCCAGTCTAGCAGGCAACGGTGGAAGGCATCGCGCTGCCACATCCACGCCTATATGACTGTTTGACGTCATCCCGAAGATCCCTCACGTCCAGCAGCAATTGTGCCGAATCGAGTCGAATGGGATCTCGTGTGTGGGGTCGATCCGCTGGGCTGTTTCCGGTCACGTATACTTACGAGGTCGAATTAAAATGACGTTAAGGGATCCCTGCGAATTTCACCCACAGTTTCATCCGCGAGGGCGGTTAGCTCAGTTGGTTAGAGCGCCTGCCTTACAAGCAGGAGGTCGCAGGTTCGAGTCCTGCACTGCCCACCATTTTTCGCCTTGCTTTTCAAACGGACTTCCATCACGATCCGGATTTTTGCTCTTCGCTTCCGTACACTGGAGTGCGCAGACGAAATTGGCCCGTGCCGCGCGCAGCAACAGCTCAATCCAAGAGAGAAGGCAGCAAAATGAAATCAGGAACAATCGTCGTTATTCTAAGTGTGGCTATATTTGCAGCATCCGGAGAGTGCCAGATGCAGAACGCTAGATCGAGCACCCCATCGTCTGAGAATTCCAAGTAAGAGTATTTTCGAAGGACGCAGTGATGGCCTCCTTTGCCAAGGGAGGAACCCTCGTCAACTCCAGCAACTACAAGGTAATGACTGCCCAAAGAACCGAAGAGGGATCCGTCGAGGTGCATACAAAGTACGCCGACGTTTTTTACATCGTCGAAGGTGGCGCGACGATCATAACGGGCGGCAAAGTTGTCGGTCAGACTATGACAAATTCCGATGAGCCCCGGGGAACCTCCGTAGAAGGCGGCGATCCCCATGAAGTCGGGGCGGGAGACGTCATGGTAATCCCGGCCGGTGTGCCTCACTGGATGAAAGACGTAAAAGCTCCTATGCTTTATTTTGTTGTGAAGGTCAAAAAAGCGGAGCAATAAATCGCAAAATGGAGCAGAGGATGAGCGTTGCTTTTAACGATCCGGTCTCGCGGGAGGGTAACATCTTCCGGCGGACCAACACACACAAGGGTAGAAAAGTGTTCATCACTCCGCAGAACAGCACGATGAAACACCTCTGCTATGCGCGGACTTTGCTAGATGCTTCGCCAGATACTTTGCTAGATCTAGATAAAGATAAGTCCACATCGGCGGTGGAATTCGACAATGGAGATCACGAAACTGCGCTCATCTGTCTTTCCGGCGACGTAGCCGTGAAAGTTGGGAACCAGAGCTTCGCGCTGTCTGAGCGTGATTCTATGTACATTCCTCGCGGGTCCAACATCCGTATGGAAACCCAGTCCTCCGCTGATGTCGCTGAATTCTCGGCGGAAGTGGAAGGAGAGTATCCGCTGCAAGTTGTGCGCTATGCGGATATCAAAAATGACAATTCTCTGCATTTCGTTGCCGGAGGCCCAGCGACCACCCGCGATTTGAACATCCTGCTCGGGAAAAATGTGCAAGCCGGCAGGCTGGTGGCCGGCCTGACCATCTCCGATCCCGGAAATTGGACTAGTTGGCCTCCTCATGAGCACGCCGCCATGCTTGAAGAGATGTATGTCTATATCTATATGCCAGCACCGGCGTTTGGCGTTCAGTTCGTATACACGAACACAAACGAGCCGGAACTGGCCACAATCGTTCGCGATGGCGATGCGGTGCTGATGCCCCGCGGATTTCATCCCAACGTGGCGGCGCCGGGGCATCGGATCGGCTTTCTGTGGGCCATGGCCGCGCACCGCGAAAAACAAGACCGCCAGTTTGGCGTCGTGAACGTGCAGCCCGAATTCTCCCAATCCGGTTCGGGGCTCGAAGCGAGCCGGAAATAGTGCAGGATTTTTTCACGCTTCACCGTAGGCTCAAATCGTGATGAACAAATTTCAAAAACTGGTCTGGTTTGCCGCCGTATTGTGTTGTTTTTCACCAACTCCGGCGCTTGCGGAGCCGCATCTCCAGTGCATCAAGCTCGCGATCACGAATCCGACAGACCAGAACCGCCCAGCCGAAGATATTGTTCTCTCGATTTCCGAGCTCAAGAAGATTGCCCCAAACTTTTACGCGGGGTCGCAAATCGTCACCACCAGTGACGCGAGTACACGAGAAGAGGATGCTGCTGCCCTGAAGGCAACAGAACTTCCGTCGCAAATTGATGATTTAGACGGAGACTTCAATCCCGATGAGCTGGCATTCCAAATTGATCTCCAGCCGCATCAGACACGAATTGTGACCATTACATGGGGACCACCGGACCGCATTTTTCGCTTGCGCGGGGATTATCCTTCTCGAACCGATGCGCTGTTCACGAAAAAAATTGACGGCATAGGTTGGGAGTCGGAGCGAAATGCTTTTCGTCTCTATTTCGATAAGCGGAACGCCATAGACCTGTACGGAAAGACCCGGCCCAGCCTTCAGCTCAAGAGATACGCGACGCCCGGATACGTCTACCACAACATTTCGCCTGATGGGCGAGACATTTACCTGGTGGCGGATGCTCTCGGAATCGGAGCCGTTGCTGGTTGGGCAAACGGAGCCGCAGTCCACGTCTCAAATGTGGATAGCCGCGATTGGCGCATCATCTCGACGGGACCTGTGCGGGCGATCGTAGAGTTAACCTACAAAGGCTGGAAAGTGGACGGCAAAAGCATAAACCTGAAGTGCCGTATCACGCAGTGGGCGGGCGAACGGGGATTCGTGCAGACGATCTCGTCCGACGACGCTGGCGTTGTGTTTGCCACGGGATTGACCCGGCAACAGAACATTCCAGTCCTCCGCTCAAGTTCTGCTGAAGATCCTCAATGGCTCGCCATGTGGGGAGAGCAGGTGGTTGAGGGCGATGACAAAGCGACATCCCCCATCATGAAAGGGACGAACCTCGGGCTTGCGGTCATCATGACGCCGGGAACGGAAGCCGCCGCGAATGAAGACGCAAAAGATTACCTCGTCACTTTCCCACTCAAGAGCGGTTCGGCGAGTTGGTACGCCCTGGCGGCCTGGGACAAGGAAGGCTCCAACGACCCCGTTCCAGTTGGCGCCGCTCCTCAGATGCGTGATTACGTTGCGCGTGTAGCCGGCGCTGATGCCATTACGACCCAGGATGAATTAATCAATCTCGTGAAACAAGTGGGCGCGCGGATGAAGTCTCCTGCAAGTGTAAAAATTCTCTCGACCGCGCCGGAGATACAGGCGCCTCCTCCAGATGCGCAGAATGCCGGCAATTCGCGCACCTACGCGCAGGCCCTCGATTTACTGCAAAGCGAAATTGACCGTACAGCAACCAAATGGGAACCAATTATTTCCGCCAACCCGGCTGGAAGCGTAACCGGACAAAGTGGTTCCGGTTTTTTTACCGACGGCAACAACCAGACCGGAGAATGGCAGCCGCAAAAAGGATTTTTCTGGACGGGCGGCTTCTGGACTGGCGAATTGTGGAAGATGTACACCCGCACTCACGACGAAAAATATCGCCGCTGGGCGGAGTTATGGACTTCGCGAATGTTGGGAGCGGAGTCAGTGCAGAACCATGACGCGGGCTTCCTCTATTTCTACTCCTCGGTTGCCGGATTCGAGCAAACGCACGATCCTGCTCTTCGCGCCAGCGGACTGCGTGCCTCGGATAGGCTGGTCAGCATGTTCAATCCGGTCACAGAATTGATACCGGCATGGGGCCGGGGTGGCGACGACACCATCATTGACACAATGATGAACCTCCAGATCCTGTGGTGGGCGAGTCGCGAAACTGGTGATGCCAAATATCGCGACATTGCCGTGAAACACGCCTTGCGCGCCGCGGAATGGCTGGTGCGTCCGGATGGTTCGATCATCCAATCGGTTCATTACAATCCAGGCGACAACCGACAGGTATTCGACCTGCATGGTGGCAGCCCGAACAATGATCCATTTCATTTCCCGAACAATGCCAAGCCGGGCGAGCGTGTGTTCTACCACACGCATCAGGGTTATTCGTGGGAGACGAGCTGGTCGCGTGGCACGGCCTGGGCACTTTACGGATTTACCATCGCATTCCGCGAAACTCATGATCCGCGATTCCTGCAAACGTCGCAGCAGATTGCTGACTTCGTGATTCGCGAACTGCCGGACGACGGCGTTCCCTGGTATGACTTCGCGGATGAGGGGGTGATGTACCGGAACCGCGATACATCTGCGGCAGCGATCATCGCGGACGGATTGCTGCAACTCTCCGCTGTGACGCAAGATCGGCAGAAGGCGCAAGCCTACAGGGAGCAGGCAGAACGAATCACCCAATCGCTGATTGACCGTTACCTCAGCCCGAGTTATCCGGGTGATGACTCCCCTCCGGGAGTCCTACGCCATGGCAGCGGAATCAGGCCACAGGATGGAATGCTGATTTACGGCCAATACTACTTACTGGAAACCCTGATGGCATTGCAGCCGAAGTAGGCGGTGCTGTCGGCTCCCGGATGAAATAATCTAGAAAATGCACGCCCTTCTTTCCCTCCCCTCCCCTACCCCTGTTGTCGGTATATTGGAATCACAGATTTAGGGGTGCCCGAAAATTCTGGTCTTTTGGAATGAGTGGGTTGCGGGTAAAATCCGTTCGGTAAAGGAGTTACTGGCGGATTGGATAAATCTGGACAAGTCAGGGGCATTTTCTGACCTTCTTCTGGATGTTCTTTACTAGTTATGCCGCATCTGGAAAGTGAGGTCAACAGTAGGAAGGGCAGGCGAGGAGACGCGGTCGCAGACGGCAAGGATGCGGAGTTCCCGCTGTTTAGGGATACAAAGGCTTTCCCTTGGCGTTCGCGGGTATTACAACCTGTCCCGCAACTTTTGCCCCGATCTTGGCAGCCGGCGGCACTGACGGATTGCTCGGGTAAGACTCGCCGTTAAACGGAAGTTTGGCCTCGTAGGGATGTGTGATGCCGCCTCCGCCGACCCAAGCCGAAAGGTCATGCCAGCCATTCGATTTGGAATTAAGGACACGAATTGGAGGCCGCGTAATTGTCATGTCAGTAACAATAGCGAAGGAGTCGGCCTTAGGAACTAATATAAGTGTTTTGCAGCCCCGGCTGCCGCACCAGGTCTTACCTGTAACGTAGACGACCGCTTCCAGTCGTCAAGCGTCGTCCAGGTTCACGAACGCGGAAGAATATCGGGTAGTCTTATCATCTTCAGATCCGGCGTCTTCAAGTAATGTCGGGGAAAGCTTCTCAGACACTCGTGCTGACTTGGTCTCTATGAGATATTAGGCCCAGGCGGGCATTAGCCGAAGGCATAAAAATGGTCGCCAAGACCGCGAGTTTCACGAGTGAGCAACGGAAGAAACGTATTCGTATTCGCATACAATCAGCTTAGAAGCAGTCCATAAGCTGCACAACATTGATTGATTCCAGATGTGAAATGCGGGGACTTTTTCCCCCGAGTTTTTTCCCACTCGGCTACCGCTTCATCTTCTCCATGAAGTGAGCTGGGCGGGCGAAGATGACAAAGTGACCGGGGCTAGACTCGTGGGCCTGAGCACCACAGTTGTTCGACGTAACCAGTCCCTTCGACATGATGTCGCTGACGCTGAAGCTGGCTTGGTTGGGATTTGGGAAGCAAGGGATACGACCGTCCGCGAACACCTGGAGCCATTGCGTTTCTGCCGGATAGATCGTTAGCGTACCCATTCCCATCCTTATCGGTCGTCACGCCCGTGTGCTGCGCGTGAGTCTTGACCGCTCGCTCGATGGCCCGGTGAATACCAGGACATGCTGATCCGCCAGCGGCCTCCCGTTGCGGCCATCAAGAACCTGCACCATGATGTTCACGTCTTCGGCGTACCTGGATTCTCTGACATCGCAGCGCCTCCAGATAGGAACACTCCAACCAAAAAACATCCTCCCGCGTACCGATTCACCATTGGCTCCCCTCCATCCTTCGACTCTGCCAAGCACGGTTTCCGGCGGGCACCTTTGTCTCTTACCTCCACGAAAAGGTGGATCAGGGCACCCAGCGGCGTAAAAGGAGTTGCGTATGCCGAGTCAATGTGAGTGGTGAACGTGAAGTTTCCGTTGCTCATGCCATACGTTGAGGGGAATGACCCGGCAGAAATGATCTTCGGGAATTAAATCCTCCAGGGTCGCTGGGAACAACGCCCCCTGCGTCCGCGCATCTCGTTCTATGAATCCCATGCTTACCTCGCACCCACTGCCGCATCTTGCCATCAACTCGCGATCCCCGCTAGCAGTTTCGTAACAACCTCGTTTTTGTAAAGGTGGGAACGACGAGGTCAGCGGTCACTGCTTTCTTTCACATCTGCGAGTCAGTTGGCATCGTATGCCAACATCCCGAAGGCCGTGCGAATTCAATCAATGGAGGCAAAGATCAAAAACGTCGGTGCAAGCCGCATGAGTTACCCACCTTTGCCAAAACCAAAACCGCAAAGGTGGCCAGCCCCCAGCCTGCCGAGTCATCATCGGACATTTAAGCCCTTATCGTAGCTTATCGTAATGGCCCCAGACTTTACGACTTCGAATTGACGTCTCTGCGGTGCACAAGACTGGCAACTCAAAGAAAGACTATGCGGGCCGTCCCATCTCACCTCAATTAATTGATCCCCATTAATTCCGAGCACGATCAGCCCGTGTGTGGCATCGTCCGAAACACCATTTGCCCTTACGCTTACAAGAGTCGATCCCTTACCCATTGCGCCACCGTTTCTCTTGGACAACGTGGCGGTGTACTCCGAACCCACGACACGAGCCGAAACTACATTGCTAGATGATGGCAGGCATCCAGAGGTACCTATACAAAGCGCCATAGCTTGCACCATTAAGAATATCTTCTTCATCAGTAGTGGCACCCCGCTTTAAAAGCTGCGATACCTGCCTTTATTTGTGCCTGATCGCCAGGTGGCTGGCCCACCTTTACGCCTTTCGTAAAGGTGGGCACTCATCCACGCGCGCCGTTGAGCTGTTGATCCTCACGCCGTCGAAGTATGGGGCTAGAGGACCGACGTTGGCGGCATAGGTCGCGCCACCCACGGCAAGCAGCAGGTCGTCGCCCTTCCACGATACGAAGCTGGCAAGCAGAACATGGACACGCTTGTCTTTTCCAAGGCGCTCCCTAAGAGCCGCGCTTACCGCGCGATTCGAGGGGATCAAGGAGATAAATGCTCCACTGTGTCCTGGATGAATGAGCTTGCCAGCGAAGCAGTCTTTCGTTTGTCCGGTAAGGAACGAACGACCTTGTCCGAGGGCGATTGTCGAAACGACATGAATAGAGAAGCAACATTCGTAATACGCGCATACTATCTCCTAGTTATATGGATCGACGTCAGTGGCACGTGGCGGCTGGCCATTCTGCCAAATTGGCTCTGGGGTGTGTTGTTCGAAGTGGAGATGAGGGCCGGTTGAGTGTCCTGTACTGCCAGAGAGTCCCACTTGGTCTCCCGCATTAACTTGGTTTCCGGTCGCAACCGAAATGCTGGAAAGATGACCGAGATATATGTTCCATGATGGGTTAGTGATAACAACTAAATTGCCGAACGTACCAGCGTTCGCCGCGAACCCGGCCCTGCCGGGATAAGGCGAGTAAACGGGAGTGCCTACCGGCACGCCGTAGTCTCTCCCAGTGTGAGGCTGCGGATGACTCGCGTCGACAGCCCCAAATTGTGTAGTGATGGGCGGGTTGCCGGGAAGCGGCTGTGCCGGGCAGGAATTACCACCTCCCCCAGCGATTTCGAGTGGCCCGTGTGGAAGCGTCCTATTTATACGTTCCCAGACAGAGGTTCGGAAATGGAACGCATTGTCGTCTCCGGTGGCTGGCCCACCTTTACGCCCTTTGTAAAGGTGGGCACTCATGCAGCGCGGATCGGCATTTTTGATCTTTGCCTCATGGATTGATTCGCACGCCGCCAAGGCATCTTGGATGGTGCCAGCTTGCTCTCAGATGTGAAAGAAAAACCGTGACCCCGAGCTCGTCGTTCCCACCTTTACAAAAGGCGTAAAGGTTGGGCCAGCCACCTTGAATATTGCTCGTCAAAATGGTCGTCACTGATATTCGATCCGCGTGGGGCCAAACTTGGCCACTTGCAGTCGAATATCATCTGACGAACAGTCGCGACAATCAATGAACAGCGTGTTCCTATCTCGCCAAGATAGATGCAGACGATGAATGTGCTTTAGAACAAAAACGTGCTCCTTCGACTCATCATGTTTCTGATTGGAACGGTCCTGGAGGCTTACCCACATCGTTTCAGACGTCGTTGCACCGCAATCTCGCGTGCGGACTACCGCACGTACGCTTCCCTCGGGCCGAAATGTTCTGTTCCACGATCTCGTCCTTGCAAAGGTTACATCCACAGCATGCAATCAAAATCAGGAGCACGGTAGATGTTGCTAGAGCTGGTGATCGTCTCACTCGTGGCACCCCTGTTGGGAGAAAGCGTATCCCTGGTTGATCATCACTTGGTCTGGAGGGTCATCTCCATATGGAGGCGGGCCTAGCGATGCTTTGGTTGCATCCCAGGTTGAACCGGTCGCCGACTTCACTCCTGCATATCCGGCCATTCTGAGGGCCACACTCAATGGCACACCGAGCGAGGCAGCCGCCGCACCGTAGTTGAAGTTTCCGAAGTCTTCAAATGGAGACTGTGCGACAATGCCTCCGAAATCATTCAGATTTTTGGCCTGCTTGTAGTCCCACGGTCCGTGATTCCGCACCAAGTTATAAAACGAATAGAGAGCAAACGGAGCCGCCGCCGCTGCGTTCATATTGGCGTTGACGCTGGCATAGCCGGGATGTGGTGGCACGGGCGGGCATGCATTGGCGCAGGGTATCGGTGGATTCGGAACTGCGCAGCTGTTTGCGGGGCCCTTCTTTCGCTTGAACGGCTCAAGAAAGGACTGTGTATCCCCAAAAAAGTAGGCCAAGCTGTCGGGGGTATATTCTGCTGGCGGATCGTCCGGGACGGGGTAAATAGGAGTGATCAAGCCCGAGCGGGTCCACGAGGCTCAAAGGATTATTTTCGACGTACGCATACCGATTCCAGCTCTGCGGGTCGCTGGGGTCGGTGGCATCTGCTCCTGCCGGGTCGGGTGAAAGCCAGCGGCTTTGTCTCGGATCGTATTCGCGATACATGAAATCATAGTTCAGCCAGTCAGTGTCTTTATTCTGGCCGGTGAAGGATATTTCTCCGTTGCCGCCGCTCAGTTCTGCGTAGGGCTCTCCAAATGGCGCGTACGCGGTATCTTGGAGAATCTGATGAGTTGTGGTGTTGTAGCTGGATTCCAGACGTTCGCTGCCGAGCCAATCCGGATGACGGTAGTGGCTCAATCCCCAGGACAAATACTCCGCCGTCGTTCCGCCGGGCAAGTGGAACGAACGCCTGCTGGATGGTCTGTCCCTTCATCACCGCCAGCTTAGTCCCCATCGGCGAGTACACGATCTGAAAATAAGTCCCCGACTGGTTCTGCTCGACCTGCCGCCCCAGCGCGTCATAGGTCAAACCAATGGAGTCAATTGCTGTAACGTGGCCGTCCGCGTCCCACGTGTAGGTGTGGAAGCTGTCGGTAAGCAGGTCGCCATTGGCATCATAAGTCGGCCCGGGATTCGAAAATCCCGGAATGGACGAATACTGATTCTTGGAATTGTAAAGCGGCATCCACGAGCTGCTGCCGGATTTCGTTGTATTGCCAAACGCGTCGTAATTAAAACTCTGTGCCCAAACCGATCCGCATGCAACGTTTTGCAGCCGTGTCAAGTCGTCGTGAATGTAGGTGCAGTTTTGCGCGTTCCCCGCATTGAACGGATCGGTGATGCCGAGCGTTTTAAGAGTGCTGTTGGCATTCCAGCCGAGGGCTCCAACTTCAGACCTTCCGCCGACGGTGTAGGTGTATTTCGTCATTCGTCCAGTGGTTGTGTCGTACTGAAAATTATCGGAGTCGCCCGATATGGCAACTGGGATGCGTGGTTATGAACTTGAGGAGATTTTAACCGCAAGAGCAGCTAGTTGGGCAGTTCGGTTAGGAATTCCAAGCCGAAGCAGTATCCGACGCGGTTTCGCACGACGGCGGTAACGCGGGTTTTGCCGAGGGTCATGAATTCGATTTCGGTGAGGTCTCCGGGATTGAGATGGGCGCCCGCGCAGAGCGACATCCCGCCTTTGCTCATTTCGAGTCCAAGGCCAGGAATGACCATTTCCGAAGTTCCATTGCAAACGGTGATTCCGACTGGCAGGTCAACTGGAAAACGTTCCCATCGGCGATTATTTTCGGAGGAGGGCATTGCGCACCTACTGGACTGAATGATTCAGTCAAGCGATCCTAATTTAGGATAAAAGCACACGCCAAGTTACAGGGGTACGAGACAAAATCTCAGGGGTGAAGGGGACTTTTTTCTGGATTGCCATGTCCTTAAGTAATCCAGGGCTCGCCAGCCTGACGGGCGAGGACGCCCGTCGCTCCACACCTAATCAGTTGCGTTTGCCGCCTTGCATCAGCCGCAGGCCGTCGGCTTGCAGAATGCGCTGAATTTGGTTTCGCGCATGCATTGCCCACGGACCGGCGGTGTCCAGCTTCACGTAAGCGCGCCAATGCCGCAGAGCGCTGCGCGGCTGTTTCAGTTTCTCATAAGCCAGCGCCAGGTTGTAATGCGCATCGGCGTATGTGGGGGCGAGTTGCAGCGCGGCCGTGTAGGTCTTAACCGCCTCGGTGACTCGTCCAGTCTCATCGAGCACGTTGCCTAAATCAAAATAGGCGAGCGCGTAGCGCGGATCAATCTTGATCGCAGCGCGGTAATGCTCTTCCGCCGCAGTGTAGTTCTGGCGGTTGTAATGCAGAGTTCCTAAATTAATGTGCGCGGCGGCGTGATCGGAATCGAGGTCCACCACTCGCTCGTACAGAGCAATGGCGTGGGCTTGATGATTCGGATCGTCCTCCAGAGCGATTGCGCGAGCGAATAGTTCAGAAGCGTCGTTATCGCGAGTTACATCGGGATGATTTTCCTGAGCGCTTTTCTGTTCAGTTTTCGGAATGGCAGTGCTGCTGATCAGGCGGTTCGCTGGAGTAAAATCGAACATGAACTGCCCAGCGATTGGTTCCACGAGTCTTCCCTGATGGCGAAATGCAATTCGATGTCCGGCGGTAAATGCGCCAGCCTCAAGCAGCGGGTTTTTCATACCGGAAACCTGTTTTTGCATGGCTGCCAGAGATTGGCGGATGATCGCGGGACGGACCTTATACGCACACAGATCCCGAATCTTCTTAATTTGTACGAGGTCAGAAAAGGAATAGTTTTCCCCAACGGCCACCAGGTTAGCTTTTTCCCAAGCTGCCAACTGGCGTGCCGTTAGCCGAAGAATTCGAAGCAGGTCTGCCCGACTATACCGGTACACTTTTTTATGGGAACTTACTGACGTTATTATCTGGAAGGATGCGTCCCGTTCGCAAGGGGAAAGTGTCAAAAAAGGGGAATCTTATTCGTTAACTTGCAGCGTCAGTGGTGCAAAAAGTTGTTTCACAAAACTTTACAGTCACGCCACGATTCTTTACCCATGCATCTCAGCCGCCATGATTGAATCTATATAGAAAAATCTTTTCGATGCATCGAGGCCAGTCGTGGTGTTTAGATGGGCAAGGGGAAGCTAGAGGAAGATAGATGTTCGATTCACATAAGTTATCGTCGCTGCTAAAGATTCCGCTCACCCTCCTCGCGTTGATTGCGATTAGCGGAGCCGTCTACGGCCAGACCCAAACCAATGAGTCGGTGTCGGTGTCACGGGCAGTAGGAGCGGTCAAATCAATCAACGGCAATCAAGTTACCCTCACCACGGATACAGGGCCCGAGGTCAGCATCTTCTTTCAGGATTCAACTCGCATTCTCCGCACTGAACCCGGACAAAACAGCCTGAAGGGCGCCACAGCAATTCCTTTGCAGGAATTGCAAGTGGGAGATCGCTTGCTTGTCCGCGGAACTCCTTCCAGTGATGCGAAGTCAATTGTCGCCTCCATAGCGGTGGTGATGAAACAATCTGATGTAGCCGCAACTCATGAGCAGCAAAAAGAAGCCTGGCAAAAACATGGCATAGGCGGGCTCGTGAAATCGGCCAATCCGGACGATGGCACAATTCAAATCTCCATAACCAGTTTTGCCGGGACAAAAGATCAGGCCATACACACATCGAAGTCCACTGTTGTTCGCCGTTACGCGCCAGATTCAGTGAAATTCGACGACGCAAAACCCGGCACGCTGGATCAGATTAAGCCCGGCGACCAGCTTCGGGCGCGGGGTACACGCAGCGAAGACGGGACGCAATTCGATGCGGACGAAATCGTCTCCGGTTCATTCCGCAATATTGCCGGGATTGTGTCATCCATTGACGCCGGGCAGAATACTCTCAGCGTCATGGATTTAATTACTAAGACTCCGGTGACGGTGAAGATCACCGCGGATTCCCAAGTGCGGCAGCTTCCGGCGATGATGGCCCAGAGAATTGCCATGAGACTTAAAGGTGGCACAGGACAGGATGGAGCCGGAAGTGGCGCGGCTGGCGGTGCCCCAAATGGAGGCCCCCCAGGCAGCGGCCAGCCCCAAGGCGGTGCCTGGAGAAATGGCGGCGGCCCCTCCGGAACGAACCGGGGTGGTTCACCAGATTTTCAGCAGATGTTGAGCCGGCTTCCCGCAGCGACTCTTGCCGATCTGCATAAAGGCGATGCGGTCATGATTGTAGCCACCGAAGGTTCCGCGAGTTCGGCTCCAACCGCAATCACTATGCTGAGTGGAGTTGAGCCGCTCCTGACGGCATCTCCGGACAAGAATCGTGCCTCGACGCTTTTGTCGCCGTGGAACCTGGGCGCGTCCCCAGAGGGTGGGGATGCCGCCTCACAGTAGTGGTTCAGTCCGGATCGTTTATTTAGGAGAGAACGAGTGAGGGTTTGGCAAGATATGTCGCGAGTAGGTTCTCATTACGTGAGAATCATTTTGCTCTTGATCTTAACTTCGACCGCTGCACTGATGGCGCAAACCACGCCGGGCAGCCTGCATGGGACGGTTGCCGACCCCAGCGGTGCCGTGATCCCGCAAGCCGTTGTTACAGCAACTTCCAGTAGCGGCCAGAAGACTTCCGCGACCACAGACAACGTCGGCAATTATCAAATTCAAGGATTGGCTCCCGGTCAGTACACGGTGAGCGCAAATGCCCCAGGCTTCGCCCCCTCCGCGCCGCAGATTGCCACCCTGGCTGCGGGACGGGCGCTGAAATTGGACATCCCGCTCGCGATTCAGGTCGAGCAGGAAAAGGTTGATGTGCAGGCGCAGGGCACGACCGTTGATGTGAACCCGGAGAACAATGCCAGCGCGATCGTTATCAAGGGGAAAGATTTAGAGGCGCTTTCCGACGATCCCGATGAGTTACAGCAAGAATTGCAAGCCCTGGCGGGACCATCGGCGGGTCCCAACGGCGGCGAGATTTACATTGACGGATTCAGCGGAGGACAGATCCCTCCCAAGTCGGCGATTCGTGAGATTCGAATTAATCAGAATCCCTTTTCGGCGGAATACGACAAGGTGGGCTACGGCAGGATCGAGATTTTAACCAAGCCCGGGAGCGACCATTATCACGGTCAGGTATTCGTGGACGGCAACAGTTCAGCCTTCAACTCGCAGTGGAACCCATTTCACACCGATCAACCCAGTTACCACAGCGTGCTTTTCAACGGCAACATAGGCGGACCACTGGGGAAGAAAGCGTCATTTTTCTTTGACGCGCAACGCAGAAACATAAATCAGAATTCCTTGATTGACGCCACCGTGCTCGATTCCAATTTCAACCCGGTGCCTTTCAGCGAAGCCGTACCGACCCCACGGACCCGCACTACTATCTCTCCCAGGGTTGACGTTCAACTTGGGCAAAACAACACGCTGACAGCCCGCTACGAGTTTGAGCAGGATAATGAGGATAATCAAG
Organism: uncultured Acidobacteriaceae bacterium; assembly: GCA_963796015.1. GTDB lineage: Bacteria > Acidobacteriota > Terriglobia > Terriglobales > Acidobacteriaceae > PALSA-188. Next base: position 237,984 of record CAWCJR010000005.1, read on the forward strand.
GTTTGGGGCAGTTCTCGCTTGCGTCTCAGGCATACAACGAGAATTCAACCGAACACGAACTCCAGCTAAGCGATACCCAGGTGATTAGCACCAATGTAGTGAACGAAACCCGGTTCCAGTTCATCCGCGCAACTGACAATCAAAACCCGCAAAGCACTGCACTCACGACAACAGTTCTGGGAGCATTCAGCGGAGGCGGGAGCTCTCAAGGAACGGTTAAAGATACCCAAAACCGCTACGAGTTTCAGAACTACACTTCGATCGTCCACGGCAAACACTTTATAAAATTCGGTGCGCGATTGCGTGCGGTTATGGATACGAATGACTCCACGGGGAACTTTAACGGCAGCTTCACTTTCCCATCGATTGAGGCATATCGAATTACGCAGTTGGGGCAAACCCCGGCTTGCCTGGCTGCCGCCCCGAATCCGCAGACAGCGCAATGTGGGCCCAGCCAGTTCTCGATCACGACGGGTCAGCCGCAAACCAGCGTCTCGATGATTGATGTCGGTCCTTATGTTGAGGACGACTGGCGAATTCGTCCTAACCTCACTCTCAGCTACGGCCTACGTTTTGAAAGTCAAAACGATATTCACGATCACGCCGACTTCGCTCCCCGCTTGGGAATTGCCTGGGGCATTGGTGGAGGGAAGAAACCGCCCAAGACAGTTTTGCGCGGTGGATTTGGAATCTTTTACGATCGCTTTACTTCCGATTTGGTGTTGCAGCAAGACCGGCTCAATGGCATTACTGAGCAGACGACCATCGTTCAATCCCCAGATTTCTATCCGGCTATTCCTACCCCCGGAACAATTCCGGGAAGTCAATCGCCCACGATTTACCAGATAAATCCAAATCTGCGCTCGCCGCGCATTATGCAAACCGCAGCGAGCATTGAGCGCCAGGTTACCAACTCGGCGACGGTGGCGATTACGTATTTGAATTCACGGGGAAACAATCAATTCCTGACCAGGAATATTAATGCTCCCGAGCCGGGGACCTTCGATCCATCCGTTCCCGGCAGCGGTATCCGGCCATTGGGAGGCACCACAAATATTTATCAATATGATTCGGAAGGTATCTTCCGGCAAAACCAGCTTATAGCCAACGCGCGTGTGAGCCTCGGTACCAAGCTTTCGCTTTTTGGTTTCTACACCTTGAGCTACGCTAATAGCGATACGTCAGGGCCTTCGAGTTTTCCTTCCAATCAGTACGACATCATGCAGGACTACGGCAGGGCGTCATTCGACGTCCGGCATCGGCTTTTTCTGGGAGGAAATATATCTCTGCCATACGCATTGCGGCTGAGTCCATTTCTGATCGTCAATTCCGGCAGGCCTTTTGACATCACGGTAGGGCAGGATCTTAACGGCGACTCCATATTTAACGATCGCCCAGGCTTTGCCAACAGCTCAACGCCAGGGAACGACGTGAGAGACACTTCTCTGGGAGACTTCAATCTCGCGCCCGGTTCTGGAAGTGTCATTCCGGTCAATTACGGCGACGGCCCGGCGTCATTCGCGCTGAATCTGCGAGTGAGCAGGACGTTTGCATTTGGCCCCGAGGTTCAAGGGCAAGGCTCTGGCGGCGGAGGTGGCTGGGACGGCGGCGGGCGGCGCGGTGGCCCCCCTGGCGGTGGTCTCGGCGGACGCGGGCTTAGTGGTGGCGGCGGAAATCCATTCGGCTCACGGACTGCGGTAAACCGCCGGTACAGTTTGACGTTCAGCGCCTCGGCGCGGAATATCTTTAATCATGTGAATTACGGGCCGCAGGTGGGCAGCCTCAATTCCCCTCTATTTGGCCAGTCCAACACGCTCGCAACCGGGCCATTCGCCTCGGGAAATGCCATTCGTCGTATTGATCTGCAAATGACGTTTGCCTTCTAGCTTCTGTTCTCGACGTTCTGCGAGAAATTTCAACCGAAAAGGAACATAACCACGTTCATTCATCACATAGATTCTGTGATGGATGTACTTAACAGCACGATATTCCGCGCCTAGACTTCCCAAATGCGGAGAGTTTCACATTGGGAATTTCTCAGTAAAGATTCGCACTGGGTGATTCTTGAGGATACTTGGTCCGTCCTCCACTGGCTCTCGACTGGCCGCTCGCCATCAAATCGTTTCGGCTGCCAGAAGGGTTGGAAGAGATGAGTGCCAACGCGCAGCTACAAGAGCCAGAATACTCTTTCGATCCCGCCCTTCTCATTGCGGCGCTCGATGCTTCTCCAGCGAGTCTGGCAGTGGCCGAGAATGGACGAATCCTATTCGCGGACAGCGCATTTGCAGCCACTCTTGATCTGCCCCACAATTCGGAAATACGTGGCCGGTTGCTCACCGATATGCTCCCGCAAAACACACGCTACCTCGATTCCTGGGAGCCGCCATTTAGCCCTGGCACCACAATGCAAATCGAGGCATTATCGTCCACATTCAGGAAAAACCGCCGGGCTTTCCAGGTTGTCCGGATCCGTTCTGTCCCACTGAAGACCGCCAGTGATACTCCACGAAGAGAGTCCAGGAAGATGGAGATGATTGGCCGGCTAACGGCTGGAATTGCCCACGACTTTAACAATTTGCTGACCGGCATCATGCTTTACAGCGACCTGCTCGTGGCCGAGGTCGAGCCAGGGGGACAGGTACGCCGCCACGCCGATGCAATCCACAAAGCCGGTAAAGACGGGATGGCTCTGGTTCAACAACTTATGTCCCCACCTCACGAACGGACGCCAGAAATCAAACCGCTCTCGTGGAATAGGGTTATTGCGGAAATGGGGAGCTTATTGTCGAGGCTCGCCGGAGACAGCGTCGAAATTGAAACGAAACTGAAAAAGTCTCTAGGACTGATTGACCTGGATGCCGGACAGGCAGAACGAATTATCGTCAACCTGGTGACGAATGCGCGCCATGCCATACCAGGGATTGGAAAAATTATTTTGTCCACGCGGAACGTCACTGGGCAGGGTGAGAATGCCTATACGAAGCCAATCCCCTGCGTGGAATTTTCGGTGACAGATACCGGTATTGGAATGGACAAGATGACGCGGGCAAAGGCTTTTCAACCATTCTTTACCACTAAACCCCGAAGTCTTGGAACTGGCCTCGGATTAACCACAGTTCAAGACATCGTAAAGCGTGCAGGTGGGACGGTCGAGATTGAAAGTGAAATGGAAAAAGGCACGCAGGTAACTATTCGTATGCCAATGATCGCCATTCAGAGCAATTAAGGGTCAAGTCCCGATACGGATTTGTCGAAGATGGGAAGATAAATTGTGAAATTAGCGGCTCTTTCGATGGAGCCAGGAAAGTGAGTCGCCATGAGTAGCGCCGTCGCATTAGCTCCCTCCACTCAGAATTCGCAGATCGAGGGAGCAAATTTCCTAAATCTACTGGTCGTGGACGATGAGCGGGCCATCCGCGAGGTGTGCCGCGAAGTCGCGCAATCCCTGGGTTTCAATACCTCGGTCGCGGATTCCGCGGAACACGCTATCGGTTGCTCGATTCTCAGAACATTGACGTTCTGCTGCTTGATTTGAAGCTGCCCGGCGCGAATGGGCTTGAGGCGCTTCATCAGATAAAACAACGCCGGCCTGACGCCGCCATTGTTGTGGTTACCGGCTACGGCACCGTACAGTCGGCAGTGCACGCCATGAAAAACGGAGCCTATGACTATGTGACCAAACCGTTCAGCATGGAAGAGCTGAAAATGCTTTTGCAGCGGGTGGCCGCGCATTTAAAGCTAAAAACCGAGAATCGCGTTTTGAGGGAAAAAATCAAATCCAAGCACGGCTTTGGCAACATGATCGGGCGCGCTCCCGAAATGGAAAAGCTTTATCGAATCATTGCCAAAGCGGCATATAGCAATCATCCCGTACTTATTCTTGGAGAAAGCGGAACCGGCAAGGAGATCGTTGCGCGTTCCATCCATTTTTCCGGACCTTTTCGTGACAAGCCCTTTATTCCCGTGGATTGCGGATCCCTGGTTCCTACTCTCATCGAAAGTGAGCTGTTTGGCTACGTGAAAGGGGCATTTACCGGGGCGACCCAAACCAAAGAAGGTTTGCTTGCGATCGCTGAAGGAGGAACTGTTTTTCTGGATGAAGTCGGTGAAATGCCAGTGGATCTTCAGGCGAAACTGTTGCGGGCAATTCAGGAAAAAGAGATTCGCCAGGTCGGCAGCACAAAGCGCACGAACATTAATGTGCGAATTTTCGCGGCCACAAACCGCGATCTGGAACAAGCGGTGGCGCAGGGAACATTTCGCCGCGATCTATATTTTCGCCTCAATGTGTTGAGCCTCCGGATACCACCCCTGCGAGAGCGCCGCCAGGATATCCCGCTTCTGGTTGCGCACTTCCTGGAACGAATTTCTCGCAGCGGTGGTCATGAACGGACCCTGAGCGATGATGCACTGAAATCGATGTTGGCATACGATTGGCCGGGGAATGTGCGGGAACTGGAGAACTGCCTGGAGCGTGCGTGTGCGCTAACCAGCGGCCCTGTCATTCACCTTTGCGATCTACCCCCAAACGTTAACAGTAGCGGGGTTGCATTTCCCTCAGGCGAGAGTTCCACCAAAATTATTCCGATGACCGAATTGGAGCGCCAGACAATTCTCAGCACTATCACGCAACTCAATGGCGATAAGCTCATGGCGGCGCGACTGCTGGGAATCGGCAAGACAACTCTCTATCGCAAGCTGAAAGAGTACGCTTCCCAGGATAGCTAGAAAACAGACAGCAGTTCCTATTTTGGAATTGGTTTTCGGACGCAAACGCAGATAAGTATTCGCATTTTCATTGCCCTGGATCTGGCCCGTCACGTGCAATTGCACCAATCATGATTCTATTGATGACAACTTCCGCGAGAGCTGAGGATTGCGCCACCGCCATCACTCAGGCTACTTCTGAACCAGTGAAAATAGCCGCAACTCTCGGTCAAGCGGCCGCTCTGCTTAAGGCGAATGAGTTCGCTGCACTGGTTATTGACCAGCAATTTCAAGAAGCTGACCCCGATGAAGCCGATCGGGTTTTACTTCACATGGGAATGGCGACCCCGCTTTACATTAGTTTCGCAATCAGCGGAATCGAGCGCGTCATTCGTGAATTGCGCACCGCCCTGCACCGCCGGAAAAAAGAGATACTCATTGCCCGCCAGGGCGCCGAACAAAAGTTGCGCAACGAGCTAAAAGATACAGTAACGGCCCTGCTCCTTTCCTGCGAAATCGCTCTTCAAGTTCCGACTCTGCCGGCCGCCGCCGAGGTAAAACTGCGCGCGGTGGATACTCTCGCTAGGGCTGTGCGGGAAAAAATCGGGCTGCAAGGCTGATCTTAAGTAAAGCTGATCTTAAGTCAGGTTGATCTTAAGTAAGGATGCCGTGGGTCTCGCCGCTTCTAACTAAACCGTTTCCTCAATAAGGTAATCCGTTTTATCAACGGGCTCTTCTTCCAGCATAAATTCCAGCACTTCTTGCGGAACGGGATTGTTCCACACGGGAGCAAAAGACTGCCGGTGAAGCGGACATGGGCCATGCTCCCGCAGAGCCGAAATGTGACGCGGTGTGCTGTAACCTTTGTTGGAAGCCAGGCCATACAGAGGAAAAACTGGGTCCCATTCGCGCACCATGCGATCACGTTCAACCTTCGCAATGATGGATGCCGCAGCGATGGAAGCCGATAGGGCGTCCCCGTGGATGATTGCGCGCTGCGGCAAAGAGCAATCCAGCCGAAGCGCATCCACCAGCAAATAGTCGGCTGTCGGCTGCAACTGTGCAACAGCGAGTTTCATGGCTACGCGAGACGCCTGATAAATATTGATTTGATCAATCCGGGCCGCATCTACCGCGGCAATGGACCACGCAATCGCATGCTCGCGGATTCTCTCCGCCAAAATCTCGCGCCGTTCGGGCAACAACAGCTTCGAATCGCGCAATCCCCGCACCCGGTACTTGGGATCAAGAATGACGGCTGCCGCCACAACAGGCCCAAAAAGGGAACCTCGTCCCACTTCGTCAACGCCTGCAACTAAAACCGCCCCGTCTGCCCATGCGATCTTTTCGTACCTCAGAGTGCAGTGCAGGCGCTTGAGCAGGCGAAGTTTTGTAGCCGAAGGGGAAATGCCCTTTTCACGTACGTTGCCGCAAACGGTTTGCCGGGCGGATTTTGCGCTGCTTCGCATGCCAATGGAGATGGAGTAAATCTATCTTCTCTGACACGCACCCTGTGGAGCAAGCTGGAAAACTCGGGGTACTCAATCTGCAAATCCAATCGGGGTGCGAGAGCCGTATCGGGACGCTAGATGCCGTTTCTTGGGCATCATCCCGGGTAACCTTAAGCCGTTACCCCGGTAAATTGACCGCGTTTTGTTGGACTGTTATTTTCGGTTCCGAGGAAGCCTTTTTGTCCGCCCAAAGTGAAATGACTGAAATGACGCTGCTTTCCACCGAGCCAGAACGCGCTGCCAGCCGCGTGAGGGTGGCGATGCCACTTCGTGTGACTTTTTGGGACAGCGAAAATAAACCCTTGCTGGACATGGCATGTACTTACGACATTTCCGAACGGGGCGCACGCATCAGCGGAATGCGCGCCGTTGTGGAAGCAGGGGAAATCGTCGCGATCGAGCGCGGACGCAATAAGACCTTCTGCCGCGTAGTATGGGTCGGAGATCCCGACACAGAACAGCGCGGGCAGGTTGGCGTTCAGAATGTCGAGACCGACCGGCCCATGTGGGAGAGCGAACTGCGCGAGATGAATTCTGCTTTCGATCTCATTTCGACCGAAAAGAAATCAAAAGCGAAGACTTCCGGGCCGCGTTTTCGCGATGAGAACCGAAGGAGCCATTCGCGGTTTAAGGTTTCAGGCCATGCTGAGATGAGCACGCAGGGCTCAAAAAACGATCAACTGAAAGGAATGTTGCAAAACTTGTCGGAGGTTGGTTGTCTCATCAGCATCGAAAATGCTCCGCCGCTCGGAACGGACATCAACCTGGTTTTAAAGATTGACAACTATGAGTTCAGCCTCACCGGTCAGGTGCGGAGCGTTGCCAAGGACCGGGGCGCCGGAATTCAATTCCACAAGATCCGCAAAGGCGACCGCCAAATGCTTCAATTCCTGCTGCGCAAGCTGGCCGAGCAGCAACTCGAACACTCTTTTGAGATTGAGCTTCAAACGTAAACTTTCACTTAATTTCGAATTCAGGGAGCTCCGGCCCATCGGCAAGAAACTCCGGATTTTCATCCGCCCTATAAATATCACTTACACTACGACGTTGAGCGCCCCGGGCAACACGTCCAGCGTATTGCAGCGCAACGTAAGAACCTCGCCGTCAATCATCACGTCCACGGGAGCGTCTAAAAAGAAATCAATACGCTTCGCCGCACGTCTCTCCGCCAACGGATGGTTTATGTGCGTACCATCGTAAAGTGTCGGTAAATTCCGCAACAGACCAATCCGGCCGATTGGTCCCCATCGCACGAATTCGATCAGTCCATCGTCAATTTCGGCTTTGGGAGCAATCATCATCGTCCCGCCGGTAAATTTGCTGTTGCTGAAAGTAAGGAACAAACATGGACGCCGGTCGAGATGATCTTCGCCATCCACCTTCAACGGAAACGCGCGCCGCCGGAATCGAGCCAGGCAAATAAAAATAGACGACTGATACCCCGCCTCACCCCACCCGCCGAAATAACGGGCGCGCATGGTGGCAACGTCCGCGGAAAAACCCATGCTCAAGAGATTGGTGTAGTAGAGCACCCCATCGGAATGAGTGAGTCTCAATACGTCACACGGACGCGATCGCCCGGCTAATAACGCCTCAATTGAGTAGTCCGCGCCGCGATCGCTGAAATCGCGAAGAAAAGAATTTCCGGTTCCGAGGGGTAGGAAGGCCAGCGTGGGACGATCCCCATTCTGGGCTTCCGGGAAGAGGCCGTTTATTATTTCGAACGAGGTTCCGTCGCCTCCGACGGAAATAAATTTCGAACGTCCATTCCGATATGCTTCTCTCGCGATTTCGGTGGCATGGCCGCGAGCGGTAGTTTCGACCACGTCAATCATAATTCCGCCGGATCGCAGCCGGTTAAGTGCCGGGACGACGAGTTTCCGGCAGCGTCCGCCGCCGGCTGCGGGATTCACGATCGCAAGAAATGTATTTGTCATCCACAATTCATTGCTTAGGATCAAGCGTCCGGTGTCGCGCTGCGGCTTCCTTAGCCTCTCCCAATCTTCTCACGTCTTGAATAATCTCTAGCATCTGATGCTTCTGTTGCTCGCCCAATCGTACCCATTCTTCAGGAAGACCGCCGATGCTCATACTTTTGTGCCAGAACTCTTTAAGCTGCGGGTCTCTAAGGCCGAGGTTTTCGTAATCATCAACATCCCACGCCTTGAAATTTCCGGCTAGTAGTCCCTCGATCCAATCGGCTAAGGCCCGTGGTGTTGGATCCTTCCCTAATAACGCATCCAAAATGAGAAATGCGACCCCAATCAGAACAAACGCAAATAGCCACTTTGCTCTCGGGTACAGCAGAATCGCCAACAGCGGCCCCAACACTGAAACCAGGCACCCCGAGCCAGAAACAAACCGCTTGGTCTTGTTCATACCAATCCAGCGTCTCCAACCCTGCCGAAGCGCGATCCCAACTTCTTGCCGATTCTGCC